>DOKY01000004.1 GCA_003510135.1 Pseudothermotoga sp. | reverse complement strand
TCTCACCAAGCAGCTGGCTGCTGGCCCAGCCGATCTGCAGACCGCGCTCAAAAGGATATCCGCACTCGAAGATCTGGTCAGCACGGCGATCAACAGAACGCAGAGACAAGGGGAGCAACTGGCGGCGACTGATCAAACGCTTCAGACTGTTCTTGCCGAGATTTCCAGCTTGAAGTCCACGATTGTGGAGATTTCACAGGTGAGAAGAGATTTGCCCACCATGATCGCCGCTTCCGAAAACAAAATGATGACGATGTACAACCAGCTTTCCGCCAAAGTCTCCGCAATTGAGAAGAGTGTTTCGGATCTACAGGCGCAGATCTCCGCTCAGGTCGTGTCCCAGCTGAAAGGCTCTATCGATTCGGTGAACGCGAGAGTGAGCGATCTCGACACGAAATTCGACAATCTTTCTTCAAGAGTCGATGCGCTGTCCAAATCCGTCGATGGTACGAAGGCCGATCTGACCGCACTGTCCAAGAGGATAGACAGCCTGGAATCCAGCCTGCAGGTCCTTTCGACGTTGAAGAAGAGCTTCAGCGATCTTGAAGGTCGGGTTGCCATGCTCGAAACGAAGCTCGCTTCAGACGTCGACGGTCTCAGGAAGGCGCTCGAAACAACGTCACGCCAGCTCGATGCGAGATTGTCCCTGCTCGAAGGTCAGGTCGCATCGCTCGTGACCGACGTTGAAAAACTCAAGAAAGATGTTACCGACGCTTCCAGCGCGGCGAAGAAGGTCAGCGTGCTCGAAGGGAACGTTGGAGCGCTGGCAGGTCAGTTGACCTCCCTGAGCCAGAAGGTCGCTCAAAACGAGCAGAACATCGCCAGCCTCTCTAAGAAGATCGATTCCAAGCCCTGGATGAGCGATATAGAGGCGGCAACGGTCGAGCAAGCGAAGAAGATCAGCGACGCTTACAACATGGGTCTGATAGGCGTCATCGTAGGTGCAGCGGGCGCGGTGATAGGACTGATCGGCATGCTGATGGCTGGCGGCCAAAGCCCATAATGTGACTGTGAGAAACAATTTGAAGGACCCCGGTGAGGGGTCCTTTTTTGTTGTGACAAAGCGTTGAGATCTGGTGTATCATAAATGAAAAGATGAGCTCATTCGCTAGTACTTTTCAAGACCGCTTTTTGGAAGGGGGTTTTAAGATGTTCGTGAAGGATATCATGACCAGCAGCGTCGTCACGATCTCACCTGAAACAACGTTTCACGAAGCGATGGAGATCATCAGGACGAAGGGTATCAGAAGACTACCTGTGGTGAAGAACGATAGAGTCGTCGGTATCGTCGCCGAGAAAGACTTGCTGAGGGCTTCACCTTCACAGGCGACCACACTGGACGTATGGGAACTCACCACCTTGCTCGGCAAACTCACGGTCAAACAGATCATGAAAAAGGATGTTGTGCACGTGCATCCCAACACACCCGTAGAGGAAGCCGCGAGGATCATGGCGGACAGAAAGATCGGTTCACTCCTGGTGTTGGAAGAAGAAAAGCTGGTGGGTATCGTCACCGAGACTGACATATTCAAAGTGTTCATCAACATGCTGGGCGCACGTGAAAAAGGATTCAGGTACGTGTTCAGGGTTCGGAACGTGCCGGGCATCCTGGCAAGGATTCTGAACTTGATGAATCAATGTGGTGGGGACGTCATAGCGGTGAGCACGTACGAAAAGTCCAAAGAAGAGTACAACGTCGTGATCAAGGTCAAACCGTCGCTGGACAGAGAAAACTTCGAGAAAAAACTCTTAGAAGGTGTTTCGAACGTTTCCATCATCGACGTGAGACAAGATTGAAGGGGGCTTTCGCCCCCTTCAATTCAATGAAGTTGTACCATCGATCATTGTATTGGCCTGAGCGTGACACTAACGTTCACCGACTTTCTGTCCACGTTGAGAGTCAGCACTTCCACGTAGTATCCACCTTTGAGAACGACGAGCTGGTACGTGCCGTATTCGAGGTCCAGTTTCAGAGGCGTGATGCCCTTGAGATAGCCGTTTATGTACACGAGCGCGTTGGAAGGCGAACTGTTGATGCTCACCGTGCCAACCTTAACGATCGGTTCGAGCGTGAGCCTGATAGTTCTTGTTTCGTTCGGTGCCACCTGAAGTTCCACGGATGCGTCCTCATAATCTTGCAAACTCGCAACCACTCTGTGCACCACGTTCGCATCGACTTCCACTCTCAGTCCTGAAGAACCAGCGACTCCAACGTATCTTCCATCAACGTATATGGAAGCGTTCGCGGGGGTTGTGTAGATCAACAGGAAACCTGTTCTAATGATCGGTGGCAGGGTTATATCGACACGTTTGGTCTCGCCCGACCCAACGTTCACAGTAACAGAGGTATCTTGATAACCATCCAGCGTCGCAATGATCGTGTGCGTACCTGGATCGACTTGAACAGAGAGGCCCGTGCTCCTCGTGGTTCCTACGTAGTTTCCATCCACGTAGATCGATGCGCCGACGGGATTGGTGAATATGTTGAGCGTTCCTTTTCTCACGATTGGAACGAGCGTGAGCGTTATGGTTCGAGTTTCACCCGGATTGAGCGTCACGGTCGTCGAAGAACTATGATAGCCGGACATCCTCGCTTCAACACTGTAGCTACCGGGTGGCAACTTCAAAGTCAAGCCGGATGAAGGCGCGACACCTCTGTACTGGCCGTTCACGTAGATCGAGGCACCCGCCGGGATCGAGTAGACCTTCAAGGTCGCTTCTTCCGGACTCAACACCAGATTGATCGTCTTTGTCTCACCCGGTGAGATGCTGAAGCTCTGCTGGGCGGCCGAATAACCCGGCATCGTTGCCAAAACGGTGTGCTGACCTGGTTGCACCTCGATCTGGAGTGGACTCACACCCACAAAGGAGCCGTCGAGGAATATCTGAGCTCCAGATGGCGTCGTGTTTATGTTCAGAATCGTCTTTTGAATGAAGTTGGCGGTCACGACCACCGTTGTTCCCGCCATGACAACGAAGGTCTCCGTTCGTACTTGGTCCTGCCAGTAGAACGTTGCAAAATGCTGACCTTCGTCGAGTTGAACCCTTGCGGGGGTTCTTCCAATGTACTTTCCATCGACGTAGACGTGTGCGCCGGTTGGATTGGACTCAAGCTGTGCGATACCGGTTCTCGGAGCTTTTCCGACGTAGAAGTAAGTTATATCGCTCGCCCATTCACCGGTGAGGTATGGAAGAATCTGTTTCTGCACGTAATTTTCTGCATCGTCACTGAGCAAAGGGAACATCTGTTTCGTACCAAGGTCCTTAAGCTGCTGGATGATGGGTATGAAACTCGTGCTGGCTATGATCTGAATGAACTCTTTTCCTTCGGGTGGGCTGACCTTGAAGGAGTACAGATTGGATATGGGAAGTTTGTAAGTTACGTTCGGCGCGATGTAGTTGTTGGAATCGTATTTGTTTGGAAACAGGAGCGTGATCTTGCCATCGGTGCGAATGTCGTAGATAAGCACGTAGCAACTCTTGTTCGCCTTAAAGTAGATGTTCAGCGATTCACCAACCTGATACACGGCACCTTCTGGCTTGTTCAACCACACCTTGACCTCAAGCTCGCTCGGCTGTGGAACAATTATTATGTTTTTAAGCTGCATGTCTGCAAGGGCCGTGACAGTGACTAATAGCGCCAGTACGATGATCAAAGATCTTTTCATCTGTATCCCCCCTTATCACTGTGGATATATGACTCGTGCATCGACGACTCTGTCATCATCGATCCTGAAGAAAGCGAAACCTTTGTTCGTGATGCTCGACATGTCTTTAGGAACATTGAAATTTTGCCAGTCACTAACTACCTGTACTTTGGTCACTTTGTAGATGCTGCCTTCCGTTTGAAACTCGACGAGCACGTAGTTCGTAACGGCTATTTTTGTTTGGCCAGCCTCACCTACGATCAAATCCCAGCTTGTTCCAAGTAGATCATCAGCCTTGAGATACAGAATCAGTGTTCCGCTGAAAGTTGTTTTGCTTGCATTGATTGTGCTTTTAATCGTATTCAGATCGGTGGTACCGTAGTTTCCCACAAACTCGTTGTTCAAATATACGTTCTCTTCGGCTGCAGGGCTACCAGAAAAGGCGGTATTTCTTCCGTCAAAGCCATCTGGTGGTTGATCGAGTTCGTACCAGAGCATCAGAATATCATTTTGGTCGCACCAATCGGCAAGGTCTGACAGATAGGGGTCTGCACTGTTGGCTGTGACTTCGACGATGTTCTGCGTGATGCTGGGTATGATCAAAGGTAAAGGAGCACACGAAACCAGTATCAGGGCGACGATCGCAGATGTCGCAATCAAAAACCATTTCAACCTTTTCATCACACCACCCCCAAGTTTTTGAAGATGAAGAAGGGCGTGCTGCCCCTCTTCAGTATGTGAAACTGAAGACGAGTCTTGCGTTCTTTCTGACAGCGAAGACCGCTACGAAATCTCCCTTCTTGATCCTTTCCACGACCTGGTTCCAATCGCTCACAGATCTTATCGTGTAGCGCTGTCCACTCACAGCGATTCGATCGATCACGTCGCCGACCTGTAGGCCGAGCGAACCTTTGTTCTGTCTCACGATCACGCCGTTCACGCTGGCAGGTATCGAGTAGGTCTCTCTGTCGGCAGGAGTTATTTCGTCGACGATCAAACCTGCGAATTCTTTCGCAGTAACGGACGTTTGGGCTTGCTCATCTGAAGCGGCACCCAGCGTCACGATGAATTTGATCTCTTTTCCATTTCTGTTCACGATGATCTCAACGGTGTCTCCCGGCACGTGGCTGTGTATGAGCGAGACAAGTTCTGCGTCGGAGCTGACGTCAACGCCATCGAACTTGACGACCACGTCGTTGTCCTTCAAACCGGCCTTGTCGGCGGGCGAACCTTCCAGCACCTGTACGATCAGAGCGCCTTTGTTGACCTTCAACCCGAGTGCCTTGGCGAGCTCGTTCGTCACGGTGGTGACCCTGACGCCGAGATAGGCCTTTTGAGCCTTGCCGGTCTCGACGAGCTGGTTGATGAACCTCTTCACGGTGTTGATGGGTATGGCAAAACCGAGGTTCACTGCTTCCTGCGGGTTGATGATCGCGGTGTTGATTCCTATCACCTGACCGTGTATGTTCAGAAGCGGTCCACCGCTGTTGCCCGGGTTGATCGCCGCATCGGTTTGAATCAGGTTGGTGTAGTAACCAGATCCATCTGGCTTTGGAATCCTTCTACCCGTCGCGCTGACCACACCTATGGTCACGGTGTGCTGGAATCCGAGAGGATTCCCAATGGCTATGGCCCACTCACCTATCTTTATGCTGTCGGAATCTCCGAATTCCAGGGTTGGAAAGTCCTTTTGAGCGCTGATCTTCAGCACTGCTATGTCCAGTTCCGCATCTCCACCAACGTACTCGGCACTGTAGGAAGAACCGTCCAGGAGTGTTACGGTGATTTCGGAAGCTCCACTCACAACGTGTTCGTTGGTCAGTATGTAACCTCGCCCGTCGAAGATGAAGCCAGAACCTATGCTCGTTGCTCTCTGTGTCCCACCGAACGGCGAATAGCCGAACCAGCGTTTGAAGAACTCTTCGATGAATGGATCGAAGTACGGAGAAGTAACGGTCTTGACGGCCTCCACTTTCACGACGGCCGGCGCACAGGCTTCCACCACCGCAACAATGGGACTCTCGTAATCTGGATTGACCAGTGCAAAGGTTGAAACCAGCAGCACGAGCACGCCCAACACCACTAAAGCTTTCCTCACACATAACACCTCCTCGGCTCAGGCTTTGGCTCCATCTTCTTTGACAAAGATATTCTCACCCACGTTCATTAGAAATTGATTAAAAAAGTCACGGATGGCAGATTCCATGGCATCGAAACCTTCCAGTTTCATGAATTTTTCTCTGAATTCCCGGGCGCCGAAGAGGCCGTGGGTGTATCCCGCAACGAACTGCCTCAACTTGTAAAAAGACTTTTCTCCTTCGTGCTCTTTCAACAACTTTACGTGAAGCAGGAACATATCTCTGATCTGTTCGATCGCCGGCGCTTTGGCGTGGAAAAATTCGTGAAAGATCCAGGGCTTTCTGAGTGCGCCCCTCGCGACCAGTGCGGCGCTCGCTTTGGAGACTTCGAGCGCCTTTCGAATATCGTAGACCGTGTAGAGATCTCCGGAAATCGCCGTTGGAACGTTCCATCTTTCGAGATCCAGATCCCATTGTGCCTTTTCGGAGTACATTTGAACTGCGGTTCTTCCGTGCACTTCGACGCCGTCGACCCCTGCCGGAACGAGTACGTCCATGATCTTTTCAAGTTCGTTCTTTTCAAAACCGAGCCTTATCTTCACGGTGATCGGTTTTTCGCACGCGTCCTTCATGGCCATGACGATGTCTCTGAGTCTTTCAAGGTCTTTCAACAGCGCTGCTCCAGCGTTCTTCCTGACCACCTTCTTCACGGGACAGGCCGCGTTCAGATCGATCCAGCTTGCTCTGTGCTGAACCTTCCTGGCAGCGAGGGCGAGCTTCTTTGGCTCAGAACCGTAGAGTTGAACGGCGGTGTTTTCTTCTTCGAAGGGAAGCATCTTATCGACCACGCCGACGTTCAAAATCACACTTTCTGCACTGATCATTTCGCTGAAGGCGAACTGTGCGCCCCAAAGTCGGCAGATGATTCTGAAGCATCTGTCGCTGATACCCGCCATGGGGGCAAGACCAATGGTCCCCGGATAATTAAACCTTTCCATAGTAATTCACCACGGATTCTTCGATCTGGGAAACGACCATGCCTCTGACGCTCTTACCCTGTTTTATGCGTGCTCTTATCTCGCTGGCCGAGACCTCGATCAGGGGGGCTTCGAGAAAAAGGATCCTGTCGAAGAGCTCTCCAAGCATCTCTTTCGCCCTGTTGTGGTATGGCTTACCGCAGTAGCGTGGATAGACCACGAAGTGACAAGCATTCAGCAACTCTCTGTATCTGTGCCAGGTTTCAATGTATCTCAGAGCGTCTTCACCGACTATGAAGTACGGTGTACAGCCGTGTTGTTCTGCAAAGTGATGTACGGTGTAGAGAGAATAAGAAATGTCACCACGCGTCCTTTCGTAATCGCTCACGACCACGTTCTTCAGCTCAAAGGTCCTGACGCACCATTCGAACCGCAACTCGAAGGGTGCAATCTCGTTCGATCTGTGTGGTGGTCTGTATGCAGGCACGATGTAGAGCCTTTCGAGCTGTAAAAGTTCCAGCGCGTATTGCGCGACAATCAAATGTCCCACGTGCGGTGGACTGAACGTTCCGCCGAAGATGCCTATCTTACTCGCGGTATTCGAAGTCGTAATCCCCGATCCAGACCGTGTCTCCATCCTTCGCACCTGCCTGCTTGAGTTTCTCGCTCAAACCGTTCTTCTCGAGCACTTCCAGAAAGCGAACTAAGGCGTCTCTGTGCTCGAGTGAGTAGCGATTCAACCACGCTTTCACCTGTTCCCCCTCGACGACGAAACCTTCTTTTGTCCTGACGATCTCAAAATCGAACTTGAGTTCCAGTCTGGTCTTGATAGGCTTCGGTTTTTCGAAGGGTGGTGCAGGAAGCATGCTCAATTTCAACTTGCTCTCACCGACGAACTGTGCGATCTTTTCCTTCAGCGTGTCTATGTTCTGTCTCGTCAGGGCAGAGACGGGAATGATTTCTCTGTTCGCATGCCGTTTTAGCTTTTCAAGCCTCCCGTTCAGTTCGTCCTCATCGAGCAGGTCGATCTTGTTCGCAACGAGGAGCTGTGGCTTTTTCAGAAGCTCAGGGTTGTACTTCGAAAGTTCCTCCAGTATCGTGTCGTAGTCTTTCAGAAAGTCTCTACCTTCGACGCTGGCTATGTCGATCACGTGCACCAGCACGCTACACCTTTCTATGTGTCTCAAGAACAGATTTCCAAGTCCGCTTCCCCTGTGCGCGCCTTCGATCAAACCAGGAATGTCTGCAACAACATACTCAACGTCTCTGTCCAGCTTCACAACACCGAGATTGGGGACAAGCGTCGTGAAGGGATAATCGGCGATCTTTGGTCTGGCGTTGCTCATGGCGGCGATCAGAGAAGATTTTCCAACGTTCGGAAAACCTATCAGTGCGGCATCCGCGAGCAACTTCAGTTCCAGTTCCAGCCATCTCTCTTCACCTTTCTCACCCGATTCGGCAATCCTCGGTGCCCTAAGGGTGCTGGTGGCAAAGTGTGCGTTGCCCCTGCCACCTTTGCCACCCCGCGCGACGCAGACCATCATGCCGTGTCTGTTGAGATCGGCGATTATCTCACCGCTTCTGGCATCTTTCACGACGGTCCCGACCGGAACATCTATGATGAGATCTTCACCACTTTTTCCAGATTGCTTCTTGCCCCGACCGTGCTGACCGTTCTCCGCAACGAACTTCTTCTGGTGCTTGAACTTGAGCAAAGTCGAAAGATTGGCGCTGGCGCGCAGGATAACGAAGCCGCCATCGCCTCCGTCTCCGCCGTCTGGACCACCTTTTGGAACGTACTTTTCCCTTCTGAAGCTCACCGCTCCGTTTCCACCGTCTCCAGCTTTCACATAGATGAAAACTCTATCGACGAAATCTTCCTTTTGCAAATCGATCACCTCTGCACCTTTCATGCTGTACCGTTCCCATCGTTGAAACGATGGGCTTATCCCTTCATCGAAAGCTTACACGAACACAGATCCAGCTCCATCCACATTCACATTTTATAACCCTATCCGAAAGAAAAAGGTCATGCTGCTGCGGGCATAACGTGTAAACAATCCTGGACAGCCTCACACAATGATGCCACATTTTGACGCAATCAGTCCTGAGGTCGCAATCATGACAGGAAGAGGCGGGCGTGAGTTTGCGGTTGTTCTCGAAAGGAAACGAAGATATGACCACCGGGGCCTTCGAGGGCCCCGCGTTTTTTAAGCGCATCGGGTCATTCGAATATGAACGGTCCGTCTGTGAGCACGTACTGTTTGAATTTCTTCATCAGCATCTTTGTGATCGGACCCGGTTCACCGTCGTTTATGGTCCTTCCATCTACTTTCACAACGGGCATTATCTCGGCTGCAGTGCCGGTCAAAAAGCACTCGTCGGCGTTGTACAGATCGAACCGTGTGAACAAACTTTCCTCAACAATGAGCCCTTCTTGCCTTGCCAGCTCCATCACAGTGTTGCGCGTGATGCCTTCCAAGATGCCGACGTGAGCCGGTGGGGTGATCAGTTTGCCTTTCTTGGCTATGAAAATGTTTTCTCCTGTGCCCTCGGTCACGTACCCATCCTGATTCAGGATGATCGCCTCCGGAACGTTGCAGAGATTCGCCTCTATTTTTGCCAGTATGTTGTTGAGATAGTTCAAAGACTTTATCCTCGGGCTGGTTGCCTCGTTGAAGTTACGCCTCGTTGATGCAGTCACCGCTTCGATACCTTCTTCGTAGAAGGATTGAGGAAAGAGAGACAGAGGAGCAGCGATACAGAAAATCGTGGGTTTTGGGCATTTTCTTGGATCCAAACTCAAATCGGTTCCCTCGCCCCTCGTCACAACCAGACGGATGTAGGCTTCTCTCAGATTGTTTCGTCTCAAGGTTTCAAGAACAACGTTCATCATCTCTTCTTTGTCAATGGGAATGTTCAGCAGTATCGCCTTCGCAGATTCATAGAGTCTGTCGATGTGCTCCTTCAGTTTGAACACGCGGTTGTTGTAGGCTCTTATTCCCTCAAAAACTCCATCACCGTAGAGAAGACCCCTGTCAAAGACTGAAACGCGAGCTTCCTCTTTTTTGAGAAACTGTCCGTCAACGTACACAAACAGAGACATTTCAGCACCTCCGCATTGAAACGTTATTTGCTCAGATTCTATACAGAAACGTTAGATCTGTCAACGATTGAGAGCAAGATTGTCGGTGATATAATGTTTAAAAATCTGTCGTCGGTGGGGTGTCACATGAAGAGTGTGAATATAGGGCTTCTCGGTTTCGGCACCGTTGGCAGGGGAGTCTACAGGGTTCTTGAGAGCCACAAAGAAAAGATTTTCAGAACCTGTCATGGAAACGTTCACATCAAGAAGATTCTGGTGAGAAACGTGGAAAGGTATCGAAACGATTTTCCAGATATCTCTGCGCTATTCACCGACGATCCACGCGAGATCATCGACGATCCTGAGATAGAGATCGTCGTCGAAGTGATGGGTGGCGTGAAACCAGCGTTTGATTATGTGATCGACGCGATGAAGAATGGTAAGAGCATCGTCACGGCAAACAAATATATGATCGCAGAGTGTGGCGAGAAGCTCTTTGAGGCTCAGGAAAACTGTGGCGTGGATCTCTTCTTCGAAGCGAGCGTAGCTGGAGCCATACCCATAGTGAAGGCTCTGAAGGAGAGCCTTAGCGGTGATGAAATAAAGGAAATTGTTGCCATCATCAATGGCACGACGAACTACACGTCGAGGGAATAAGTAAGATCACGAAGATAGATATACGATATGCGCGCGAATTTGGTGGTGTGATAAAGCTTCTCGCGATTGGCAAAAGGACTGTTGAAGGAATAGAGGTTCGCGTGCATCCAAACATCATTCCATCTTCCCATCCACTGGCGGCCGTGAACGATGTCTTCAACGCTGTCTTCGTCAGATCGAACGCGGCGGACGAGCTCATGTTCTACGGTCGAGGTGCGGGCGGGCTACCGACTGCGAGTGTCGGGGTTGGAAACATCGTTGAGGCGGTCAACAACCTTCTTCTCGGAGATAGAGGAAGAATCGTTTGTACGTGCTACAAACAAGAACCTTTGATACCCATGGGTGAGATCGTGACTAAATATTACGTGAGATTACTGGTGGACGACAAACCGGGTGTTCTGGCACTGGTTGCGGGAGCTTTTGGAAAAAACTCTGTTAGTATCGAATCGGTGATACAGAAGCGTTCGATGGGTGAGATCGCGGAGGTGGTGATCGTGACCCACCGCGCGAAGGAAAAAGATCTCCGAAAGACCGTCTCTTTGCTTGAAACACTTCCAGTGGTTAGACAAATCGGTAACGTGATAAGGGTCGAGGGGGAATTGTGATGCGCTGGGAAGGTGTCTTGAAGGCGTACAAAGATTATCTACCGATCAATGAGAAAACTCCCATGCTGACGCTCAACGAGGGTAACACTCCGCTGATCCATGCGAAGTACATCTCCCAACTCGTCGGTGCAACGGTTTATCTGAAATTCGAGGGTGCAAATCCTACTGGGTCCTTCAAGGACCGTGGGATGGTGCTCGCCGTGGCGAAGGCACTGGAAGAAGGAACAAAGGCCGTCATATGCGCGTCGACCGGTAACACCTCGGCGTCCGCCGCTGCCTACGCGGCACGGGCGGGTCTAAAATGCATTGTTCTGATTCCTCAAGGTAAGATCGCGCTTGGAAAACTCGCACAGGCTCTATTCTACGGAGCGAAAGTTGTGGCCATCAAAGGCAACTTCGACGAAGCTTTGAAGCTCGTCAGAGAGATAGGAAAAAATTTTCCTGTAGCCATAGTGAATTCGATCAACCCGTACAGGATAGAGGGTCAAAAGACAGCGGCCTTCGAAGTTTGTGATGCCCTTGAAAGAGCTCCAGATTATCTCTTCATACCGGTGGGAAACGCCGGCAACATCACGGCGTACTGGAAAGGGTTCAAAGAGTACTTCGCGCTGGGCAAGATCGATAAACTTCCAAGAATGATGGGGTTCGAGGCCGAAGGTGCGGCCGCTATAGTCAAAGGTGAACCGATAGCAAATCCTGAAACGATCGCCACGGCCATAAGAATCGGTAATCCCGCGAGCTGGAAGCAAGCGGTGGCAGCCGCGGAGGAATCCAGCGGTGAGATCTCATGCGTGAGGGACGATGAGATCGTGGAAGCCTACCGTTTGATAGCCCAGAAAGAAGGCATCATGGCTGAACCGGCGTCGGCCGCGAGTGTGGCAGGTTTGTTGAAGTATCATCGATCGAAAGGTTTTAAATCGACGGACGTGATCGTCGCAGTCTTAACGGGCCATGGCTTGAAAGATCCAGACAACGCGATGAAGTTCAACCTGAACGAGCCGATCGAGGTCGAACCGCTGTACGAAGAGGTTTTAAGGGTGATTCAATGATAAGGGTGCGTGTGCCGGCCACGTCTGCAAATCTCGGACCGGGATTCGACACCGTTGGCATGGCGCTCTCCATCTTCAACGAATTGTGCGTTGAAAAGTCGCAGAGACTAAAGATAGAAGTCTTCGGTGAGGGCACTGACAGGATATCCAGAGGCGAAGACAACCTGGTCTACAGAGCGTTCTTCAGGGTTTTTCAGGAACTGGGGAGAAAACCGGACAGCGTCAAACTCATTCTGAAGAACGAGATTCCACTCGCGAGAGGGCTCGGTAGCAGTTCTGCGGCGATCGTGGCTGGTCTGGTTGCGGCGAACGCCTATCTCGGTTTTCCTTTACGAGTCGAAGAACTCCTGCGGCTGGCGGTCGAAATCGAAGGTCATCCAGACAACGTCGCGCCTGCTCTGCTCGGTGGTGTGGTCGTGTGCAGTCAAAATCCAGAGCTTCTCTGTGTGAAGCTACCGGTTTTCGAACTCAACGTGGTGCTTGCCGTTCCAGATTTCGAGATAAAGACTGCGGATGCTCGAAAGATTTTGCCGAAAGAAGTTCTGTTCGAAGATGCGAAGATGAACGTCACCAGCGTTGCCTTTCTCATAACGGCTCTTTACACTAAACGATACGAGCTTCTGGAGTTCGGAATGCAGGATAGACTTCATCAACCGTATCGAAGCACGCTTGTGCCGGGTTTTTACGAAATTCTGGAATGTGCCAAGCGAGCCGGGGCACTGGGTGTCGCTCTGAGCGGCAGCGGTCCAGCGATGATAGCTTTCACAGAATCTCCGCAGCCAGTCGCACGGGCTATGGAAGAAGCGTTCAGGAAAAGAGGCGTTGCCGTTAGAACCTTCATCACTCGTCCACAGGAGAAGGGCGCACTCGAGCTCGTCAGGATCCTATGAACGGCGAGAGTCAGGTTCTTACGATTTCGCCGATTCTGATCAGAAAATCATCGTGAACGAAAGCCGTACAACCATCTGGGTCGGCGAGATAACTGATTGATGCGTGCCAATCTTTGATCGTTCCTGAGATAGTCTCAGGGTATGGATTCAAGCGTTTGAACCTTCAAAAACATCACGTCTGGCCACGAAAACTTCCTGCCTGTCGGTAACATCATGACCAAAACGAGCACAAAGCGATCTCCTGCTGAACGATTCGTGTGCCGAGCGAGCGTTCGGCTATACTCCTTTTAGTTTGTTAATTACTATGAAACCCTCCTGCGCAGTCATCCGCTGTTTTTAGCACTTCGAAACAGCGTTTTAACTAAGAGGAGTCAGAATTGTGTATAGAATGTCTAAAAACCCTTGCTGTGGTGGGTGTGAAGTTAAATTATGTACCATCAAATCAAGCCTTGGAAAATGAAGGTTTTGATTCTCTCAAAACAGGCAGGTGAGTTGTCGGGCTGGTTTTTGCTCAGAGAACAAAGTTTTGAAACTGTCCCCTTTTCTCACGATATCGTACCGAACACAGAATCGGCTCTCAGGTTGATCGAAAGAGAACCCTGTGCCTACAGCATGATCTTGATAGACCGCGCCGGTTTTGAAGAAGATGAACTTGAACGCTTCGCTTCGCAAGTTTGGAAGATAGCATCTCCTCTCTTTCCAAGGATAGTTGAACTGGACGATCGTTTCGAGGAAAGGAATTCAAAATGGTACGAGTGCACACTGAGAAATCTGTTAGAGATACCGTCGATCGGATTTGTTCAGCTGATCACGGACCTGATCAGACTGAGGGATGGGAATCTTTTCGAACATTTTCTCAACGTGAAGGTCTACAGTTCTGAATTAGCAAAGCTGTGTGTGAAAAACGGGATCATCGACGAAACGACGGCCGAGATGGTTAGCTTCGCTTCATTTTTCCACGATATCGGAAAGCTTTTGATCTCTGATGAGATTTTGCACAAGCCCTCCAAATTGACGCCGCAAGAGTTTGAATCGATGAAACTGCACACGGTGCTTGGTACAAAATTGTTCGAGAAGATCATCAGAACGAACAAAGAAAATCGCTTGCTGATCACTCTGCATCGAGTGATAAAGTATCACCACGAGAGATTCGATGGCAAAGGTTATCCCGAAGCTCTTCAAGGTGATCAAATACCAGTGGAAGCAAGAATCGTCAGTGTGGCAGATGTTTTTGACGCTCTGACCTCTTCAAGGTCCTACCGGGAAGCTTACACACCTTCCGAAGCCATCTCGATCATGACCGCCGATGAAGGACACTTCGATCCACAGATTCTGGAAATATTCCTGAGAAACTTTGAACTGTTCCAAAGACCTCTACGCGTGTTCTGAACTTCGAACCCTGTTCAGTTCTTCTTAACCGCCCTTCATCTTTCGGGTTGGAAAAGCGTTTGCCATCAGACAGTGCTGTCACCCCTCTCGATGGATCTTCACTCAACAAGCAGAAACAAAAAGAAAACTTGAGAAAGAATCAGAATCTGACTCAGTAAATTCTGTCAAGTCTGAAAACGCTTCTTTTCTGGCGGAGATCGAGATTCTTACTCTTTGACGTTCACTGTAAGGTTTCGTATAATTTTTTAGGGAAGCTTGGGAAAACGTTTGATCTACAGTAGACAAGAGCAATTTTGTCGCATTGTTATGGACTTTGTTGACAAAACGATCCTCATTTTTTCCCAAACCTCCAAGATTCAGTGGCATGAATCAGGCTGGTGAAAGAATCTGCGGAGCACGTCAGAGAGAGTTGAACCTGGACTTACGGGGGAGACTGAGCGGTGAGCAAGCTCAAGGATATCGCGCAGTTAACTAAAGTATCGGTCTCGACTGTCTCGAAGGTTCTGAACGGTAAAGGAAGAGTGAGTGAGAAAAAGCGTAAGGAAATTTTGAGAGTGGCGAGGCAGCTGGGTTATACCCCGAACTACCACGCGAGGAGTATGGCGCGTAAGACCAAGATACTGACCGTGGGCCTCATTGTGCCGGAAATCATAAACCCGTTCTTCGCGAGTCTCACGCGTGGAGTTCAGAAGGCGTGCGGCGAGGATGCCCTGGTCATCCTGATGGACTCTTTCAGGAATCTGGAAAGAGAAGAAAAGCTCATAAAAAATGCGAGGTTTTTCGGCATAGACGGAATCATCATAGGAAATTCTCGTGTGAGCGACGATCTGGTGGAAGAGATTTCTGGTTACATCCCTGTGGTGGTGTTCGACAAATTTTACGAGCTGGACAACGTGGTTTCGATCGTTCTGGACAACCGCTACGGTGCTTACATGGCCACCAGGCACCTCATCGAAAACGGTTGCAGGAACATCGTACATCTTGGCGGGACGCACGAACTCTACGTCTCTCTGGAGAGGGCCAGAGGCTACGAGGCCGCCATGAACGAGGTGAATTTGAAGCCCGTCGTTGAGCCTGTCGGTTACAACGAATCTGCAGGGTATGAAGCCATGAAAAGGCTGCTCGATTCGGGTTTTCAAATCGATGGTGTATTCTGCATGAACGATCTGGTCGCGATCGGTGCCATCAGAGCACTGAAAGAGAAGAGTCTGAGAATACCGGATGATGTTGCCGTGGTGGGTTTCGACGACGATGAAGAACTGTGCGAGATCATCGAACCACCGTTGAGTTCGGTCCACCAGCCGGTCGAAGAGATGGGTGAGGTGGCGGCGAAACTTCTGTTCGAGTTGATCAAAGGCAATTCCAAGATAAAGCGTTACGTGTTCACACCGAGGCTGGTGGTCAGGCGATCGAGCCTGAAGAAGGTGAAATCGTGAAGAGGATCTTGATCGTCGCCGCGCACAGTGATGATCCGATCATAGGAGCCGGTGGGACTATCAGAGAGCTTTCAAAGCTCGGTCATGAAGTTTGCGCTTTGAGCGTTTGTGGCGACAGAATCGATGGCTATTCTGAAGCGATGAAGTTGCTGGGATCTCGGGCGGAACACTTCGAATTCTCTTACGGGCAGATAGATGAGGAGCGTTTCTCTGAAGAGCTTGAGAAGTTCATGAAGAGTTTCAATCCCGACGTCGTGTTCACCCACTGGCAGAGTGAGATTCTTTACGATCACGAGGTTGTTTCGAAGCACGCGGTGATGCTCGCGAGGAAGCTTGAAAAGCAGATATATCTTTTCGAAATTCCTGCTTCGAGTCTGGACTTTCGATTCGATGTGGCGATCGACGTGTCTGGTTCGTACGAGTTCAAAAAGAAGGCGATCGAACTCATGCGGAATGCCTTCGAAAAAGAAGTCTTCGAAAAGGAAATCATGCCGTCGATCGTTTTTCCCTCAGGCTTCAGGGGCATTCAGGTTGGCTGTGCGTACGCCGAGGTGTTCAAACATTTAGGAAGCAGGTTTCCTCTATCACCTTACAACAAATGGCTCATTGAGCTGGAAAAACTCTGAGGAGGTGGACGCATGAGGAAGATGAAGGTCGGTATCGTTGGAGCGGGAAAGATTTCGGAAGTTCTGCACATCCCGAACACCATTCTTTCCGAGTACACGGAGCTTGTGGCGATAGCAGATCCGAGCGTGCAGAGGCTGGAGTACTTCAAGAAAAAACTCGAAGGCCAGAAGGTGAGATTTTATGAGGACTATGAGCAGATGCTTGAGAAGGAAGAAATAGATTCCGTCATCGTTGCAGTTCCGAACGCTCTGCATGCGAAGGTTTCCATTGCGGCCCTCGAAAGGGGAAAGAACGTTCTGGTTGAAAAACCCATGGCCACAAACTCGGAAGAAGCTTTGAAAATGATAGAAACGGCCAAGAAAAATAACAAGGTCTTAATGGTCAATCACTCTCAAAGGTTCTTCCCGCACCACATCAAGGCGAGAGAGATTGTTCAATCTGGTTTACTCGGCGAGATAAGGCTGGTCAAGACCATGTTCGGACATGCGGGGCCGGAGAATTGGTCTCCGAACGCGGCATGGTTCTTCGACAGGGACGTGGCGATGTTTGGAGCCCTGGGGGATCTTGGGGTTCACAAGGTCGATCTGATAAGGTACATCACGAACCTCGACATAGTTGAATGTTCAGCTTTCATCGCCACACTGGAGAAGCGTGCCACGGTGGAAGATGTGGCGAGCGCAGTTCTGAAGCTTTCCAACTTTGCTTTGGCCACGCTCGATTCCAACTGGATCACGAAAGGCCTGGAAGAGAATTACATCGTCGTGTACGGAGAGAAAGGAACCATGAAGGTGGGACAGACCGATCCAACGAGGATCGATGTCTATCTTGAAAAACCCGTAAGGATGCACGGCGAGATCGTCCTGAAACCTCTGTTCACCAACGAAGATCCCTACTGGAGGATGCCCGTGGTGGATCATTTTGCGAAGGTTTGTCTGGGACTGGAGGAACCCATAGTTAAAGCTGAAGATGGATACATCGCCGTGAAGGTGGTCGAAAAGATATTCGAATCTGCGAAGAAGGGACAGGCAGTGAAAATCGTATGAAAGCGATTCTTTCGGCGAGAAATGTCTGCATGGACTTTTCCAACGTCAGGGTCCTGCACAACGTCGATGTCGATTTCGAACCGGCGAAGATCTACGGTGTGGTCGGTGAAAACGGAGCAGGAAAATCCACACTCATGAGGATTCTTTCCGGCTTTCTGCAACCCGTGGAAGGTGAGATCTATTTCGAAGGTAGCAGGGTCGTGCTGAACCCGCTCAAGGCCAAGGCGCTGGGCATCATTCTGATTCCACAGGAGCTGAACCTGGTCGAGAGCTTGAGAGTGTACGAAAACATCTTCCTCGGGGACGAAATGACACGGGGTTTCTTCCTATCGAAGGGACAGATGATCGAAGAAACCAAACGACTCATGGCACAACTGGAGCTTTCCATAGATCCAGCAGTTTACGTTTCACAACTTTCCCCGGCACAGAAGCAGATGGTGGAGATCATCAAGGCCATATCCAAGAAAGTGAAAGTGTTGATCATGGACGAGCCAACCTCCTCGCTCACCGATGAAGAAGTGCTCAAGCTGTTTCAAATAGTGAGAAACATGAAGCAGAAGGGAATAACGGTTATCTTCATATCGCACAGACTCAAAGAAGTAAGGCAGATCGCTGAGGAACTGATCGTTTTGAGAGACGGAAGAAAGGTCTACCAGGGAGAAGTGCAGAGTCTGAGCGAGAAGCAGATAGCCGAGCTCATGGTCGGTCGAAAGCTCGATGAGATGTTTCCCGAAAAGCCCGTACCGGGAACGGAAATTGTTCTCCAGGTGAGAAATCTTTCAACTGTTGATGGAAGAGTCAAAGAGGCCAGTTTTGAACTCTACAGGGGAGAGATACTCGGTTTCTACGGGCTGGTTGGTTCTGGCAGGACCGAGCTCATGGAAGCGCTCGCTGGTATCAGGAAGATAAAGTCCGGCGAGGTGTATCTGTTCGGAAAGAAAATACAGATAGAAAGACCTCAGGATGCGAAAAAGCTGGGACTCGTTTATCTGCCGGAAGACAGAAAGAACGCAGGTATCGTCCCCATCATGGAAGCGTTCAAGAACACCACGCTGATGTCCTTAGAGAGGTTCTCAAAACTTTTGGTGCGCGTCAGAAGAGAGATCGATGTGTTCAAGAATTACGAAAAAAGCTTCGAGATCAAGGTGAGAACTCCGTGGCAAACGGTGGGAACGCTCAGCGGAGGAAACCAGCAGAAAGTCGTCATATCCAAGCTGGTGGAAACAGGAGCGAAGATCTTCCTCTTCGATGAACCAACGCGCGGAGTCGATGTGAACGCGAGACATCAGATCTACCAGATCATGCACCAGATGATAGGAGAACTCGGATGCAGTTTCGTCGTTGTTTCTTCGGACCTGCCGGAGGTGATAGGTCTCTGTAACAGGGTGTTCGTTATGCGCAACGGCCGGATCGTGGCTGAGGTTAGAGGAGAAGATCTGAACGAGAAGGAACTCATTTACCACGCGACAGGCGTAAAGGAGGTTGGTGCGTATCAGGCTTAGGAACTTTCTCGGAAAGTACATGATCGTTCTCGTTCTGATCGGTTTGATGATCTTTTCTGGAATCATGACACCGGCGTTCTTGAAGCCAAGGAACATTCTGAACATTTTCTGGCAGACGTCCTACGTCGGGATCATCGCGATAGGCATCACTTTCGTTATGATCGCTGGCGGGATAGACCTTTCGGTTGGCTCCATGCTCGCACTTCTGGGTGCGTTCGCCATCACCACGAGCAACAGGCTTGGCGACGGCGTTGGGCCAACACTGGTTTCGGTATTGCTCACCTACGCTCTTGGATCGCTGCTTGGTCTGGGCATGGGACTTCTTACCACCAAAGGAAAGATTCCTGCGTTCATCACGACGCTCGGTGGCATGGCAATCTACAGATCGTTGGTGCTCAACTTCGCTAACGGTGGAGTGTACATGAGTTTTTCTCGCACCTTCTCAAGCTTTGGAATGAAATTCGTTGCGGGCTTGCCTCTTCCGATGATCGTCTTCATAGCCTATGCGATGCTGGCGTACATCGTTCTGGACAAAACCAGGTTTGGCAGGTACGTCTATGCCGTTGGGGCAAACGAAACCGCCGCTGTCTATTCAGCGATAAAGGTGGATTTGATCAGAACGATAACGTACATCATCAGCGGTGTTTCCGTGGCCACATCGGCCGTCCTGCTGTCCTCGATGATGGCTTCTATCAGCTCTTCGTCGACGGGTTCCGGTTTCGAACTGGACGCGATCGCGGCAGCCGTGATCGGTGGAACCAGTCTGAGCGGTGGTAAAGGTACCATCTTTGGAACTTTCTTCGGTGCCCTGATACTTGGTGTTGTCAACAACATGCTGGTGATGCTGAATGTGGCGGTTTACTTGCAGGGCATGGTTAAAGGTTTGATCATCATCGCGGCGGGACTGCTGCAAAACCTGGGAAAATGATCGGGATCGGAAGAGCACACGGCTTAACTCCA
>DOKY01000022.1 GCA_003510135.1 Pseudothermotoga sp. | reverse complement strand
TCTTCCGATCTTGGGCACTCCCATTCCAAGCACGAGCGAGGTGAGCATGGTGAAGAAGAGTGTTATCGGGAGATTCCCCCCCGCCAGATCGACCAACGCAGTACCAAGTTTCAAGCCTATACCCGTGAGTGTCACGACACCGATGATTATCCCAGCGCAAGCGGTTGCCGCAACGACACTCAGCGCACCTCTCGCTCCCGCTTCGAGTGCCGCGGGAACATCTGACAGCTTTATCCTCGTGCCCTTTCTGATGAGTGACGACGCCACCGAAAAAACGATCGCATACAGCGCTGCCTTCATGGGGGTGAAACCCGTCACTAGCAGGTAGATGATCGCAACCAGCGGGAACAGAAGATGGCCCCTCTCAAGCAGAACCTTCTTCATCTTCGGAAGCTCTTCTTTCGAAAGGCCTCTGAGGCCCAGTTTCTTTGCCTCCCAGTGTACTCCCATCCAGACACCGAAGTAATAGAGAGCTGCCGGTATGGCGGCAGAGATTATTATCTTCGAATAGGCGATACCTGTGAATTCTGCCATCAAAAAGGCTGCGGCACCCATGATGGGTGGCATCAGCTGTCCACCTGTCGATGCGGTTGCTTCCACTGCACCGGCGAACTCCGGTTTGTAACCGAGTTTTTTCATCATGGGTATGGTGAAGGTACCGGTTCCAACGACGTTTGCAACACTGCTGCCGCTTATCATGCCCATCATGCCACTTGAAAAGACCGCGACTTTCGCCGGACCGCCTGCTGCCCATCCTGAAAGCGCGTTCGCAATGTCTATGAAGAGCTGTCCGAGTCCTGTTCTCTCGAGGAACGCGCCGAGCAAGATGAACAGAAAGACAAAGGTGGAAGAAACGCCCAGTGGGATTCCAAAGATGCCTTCCGTTGTGTAAAACAGATGTCCGACAAGCCTCTGGAGTGAAATACCCCTGTGAGCCATTATGCCGGGAATGTATCTTCCATAAAGTGCGTACAGGATGAAACACAGCGCGACAATCACTATCGGTAAACCTACGATTCTGCGTGTCGCCTCAAGAACGAGCACGATTCCCAGAAGTCCAACCACGAAGTCCAGCCTGGTAACCGTGCCAGCCCTCAGAACCAGTTCCTTGTAGTTCGCAACGATGTATATGGTTGTCAAAGGTGCAACTATCGCTAACAGTAGATCGAACCAGTGCAACCTATCCCTCGGCCACTTCTTGCTCGTCGGATAGAGCAGGAAGATCAAGCAGAAACCGAACGCCAGGTGAATCGAGCGCTGTATCATTGCGTCCAACACACCAAAGGCGGCCGTGTAGATCTGGAACACCGAAAAGGTTATTGCTATGGCTGCCACAACCTTGGCCATGAAACCTCTAAAACTTCTGTAACGTGCCTCTCTGTCGTACTTCTCTAGTATCTTCTTCGCTTGATCGGTTGTGTTCTTCTCGTTGCTCACGATGATTCCTCCTCAGTGCATTTTCAATACAAGAGAAGGCCGAACCCTGACATAAATCGTCAGTGCATCGTTGTCGTCCGCCAGGTCTTTGAACCAGACCACACCATCGTTGAACAGTAGACCGTGGCCTTCAACATGAGAAACGCGGAGGACGATCCGCTCGAATCTTCTGTGAAGTTTCAAAACGAATTTTCCGTTCTCGACAGCGAATCCTTCCTCCGCGTCAGAAGGTAAACCTGCCCCGTACGAACTGTACCGGGTCTCGAACAAAAGCAAGGAACCATCGGGTTCAACCTTGAAACGTTCTTCGACCAAAGTCCTTTCCACCGAATGAACGAATACAACGGCAAACCAATCATCACTCAGAACCTTCTGAAAGATCACCTGACCTTGCTTCTCAACGACCAGAACGTGTCGAAACGATAGAAGACTCAGCAAGGCACAGAGCAAGAACGCTCTCACCGTTTAGAGCCCCATCTCCTTGAAGAACCTTTCCGCTCCTGGATGCAGCGGTATGGACATACCTTCCTTACCGGTTTCCGGTATTATGAGTTCACCTTTTGCGTGGGCTTCGATCAATCTCTTCTGGTTTGCGTACATGGTCTTGAGCAACTGATAAGCGAGATCTTCCGGCATTTCTGCCCTCACTGCGAGCATGGCCTTGACAGCAACTGTGACGACATCTACATCGACTCCCTTGTAAGTAGAAGCTGGGACGACGATCTTGACGTAGAACGGATAATCCTTTTGCAAAGACGCGATGATCTCATCTGTCAAAGGAACAAGCACGATCTTTCTGACCGCCGCAAGATCCACGATGGCTGCCGTCGGATGTCCCGCGGTGACAAACGCAGCATCGATATTTCCATCTTTCAGGTTGTTCGCCGCTTCTGCGAAGCTCAGGTACTGAACCTTGATGTCGTC
Organism: Pseudothermotoga sp.; assembly: GCA_003510135.1. Taxonomy (GTDB): domain Bacteria; phylum Thermotogota; class Thermotogae; order Thermotogales; family DSM-5069; genus Pseudothermotoga_A. The sequence goes on along the minus strand of DOKY01000022.1, from coordinate 45,763 downwards.
GTATGTGATTCCAGCTGCGGCCAAAATCTGCCTTGCGTTGACCTCAGTACCACTGCCCGCGGCACCCACGGCAACCCTCTTGCCCTTCAAATCGTAGACGCTGTTTATCCCTCTGTCAGCGAGCGCAACGATCTGTACCGTTTCAGGATAGAGAGTTGCCAGACCCCTCAACTGTGGGAACGGTTCTTTGAAAAGCTCTACTCCCTTGTAAGCGTAAAAGGCTACGTCGTTTTGGACGAAAATGAGGTCTACTTCCTTGTTCTTGAGCAGGTTGATGTTTGCGACGGATGCTCCAGTGGACTGCACCATCGCGTTCATACCTTTGATGTTTTTGTTCCAGATGTCTGCCATGCCTGCGCCGAGAGGATAGTAAGTTCCCGCTGTGCCGCCGGTGGCAATGGTCAAGAACGTGGTAGCTTGTGCTACGATGACCAGAAGCACGATTGCACCAACTAGTAACCTTTTCATCGGGCATACCCCCTTTCAGGATAGACTAACTGCATTTATTCTAACACACATGTCAACAAATGTCAAGCTAAGAGATGCGCTGTGTGAATCTCGTCAAATATTGAAGCCTGACGAGCAACTGAGCCTTCCACAACTAAAACTGCAGAGATACTGACACCTCACCCAGAAGCATATACCAGTGCTCGGACAAAGATCTGTTTGCTATCCAGATTTCCTTAAGCGCAGGATGATCATCAAGTTATGTGTTTGGTCTCTCGCGGTGAAAGAAGTTCTCATCTAACAATTTTTGCACCAAGAAGTTACTAACCAAATGGTTCAAAAATTATTGCACCTATGAGGTATAATGTTTCCGGGAGGTGCTGGTGTGAACCCTTTCAGATTCGGAAGGCACTACGATCCAGATTGCTTCATAGACAGAGAAAGAGAGTACTCACAGCTCTTGAACGCTGTTCAAAGTGGAAACAATGTTGTTGTGGTTGCACCGCGGAGATTCGGCAAGACATGGCTGCTTCAAAAATTCCTTGCTGAAAGTGGTTTTCAGTGCATCTATCTCGATCTTCTGAGCGTGATTTCGCTGAGAGATCTTTGCGCAAAAATGATTTCGAGATCTTTCGAGTTGCTCAAGTTGAACGACCCTGTTAAGTTCATTAAAGAGTATCTGAAGAATCTCTCAAGGTATGTGAGCTTCTCGATCGGTACAGACGGCGTGAACTTCACTCTCGGAAAAGACATTGATGAAGAATCGATCTTGTCAGAGAGTTATAGATTACTCGAAAAACTCGCGGACTTCCTGGCGCCTTTGATCGTCTGTATCGATGAATTTCAAGCCTACAGGATGGTCTCTGAAAAACTCCCAGGCTCGATCAGGGGATTTTTTCAGACCACACCAAATGTGATCTTTGTGTTCTCTGGTTCGATGCAGCATATGATAGAGGAGCTCTTTTTCCAGTCAAAAGGTCTCATGTATCATTCTGGAATCAAACTTGATCTGAGCTCCTTCCTGCCAAAAGAAGAGGTGATCAATTACCTGGTGAGGAAGTTCGAAGGTTCCGGCAAGCACATTTCATCCAGCATTGCCGAAAGACTCTACGAAATCACCAAAGGTCATCCATACTACGTTCAGGTTATGGGTTATGAACTTTGGAACACGTGCTCGAAGGAAGCGACGGAAGAGGATTTGCGCGAGGCGCTGAACCAACTCATATCTCGTGAAAGGCACACCTACGATATGGCACTCGATGTGCTTGGGCAGAAATACGTACGCAAGGTCTTGATCATGATTGCTTCCAACAAAGATATCTTCAGCATTGAGGCACTCCGAGAGTTTGAGATTCCAAATCCGAGCGTCGCGAACAAGACTGTGAAAAAACTCATTGAGCTTGGATTTGTGGAAAAACTTTCCCGCGGAAACTACGAAATCATAGATCCCATATTTGAAGAGTACATCCTGAGAAGATTCTCTTGAATGAATATTTAGCCTCCCGACAGCTAAAGATGATAGAATCTTGCCCCGCAGAAACACATGCCGGCGCTCGGACAAGGACTTATTTTTGTGTTCCTCAGCTTTGGAGAACGGTGCCTGTGGCGGCCGTTTTTTCGGTCATCTTAGAAACAAACGCCACGATCTCAACTGTCTTGATACGTGGAAATCTACGCGTTTCTCAGAAGCCTGATCACGCTCTTCAGCCTCAAAACGCTTTGCCCACGAGCACACCAAGGACTTCCGGGCCCGTGTGTGCCAGCACCGTTGCACCAACCCTTGCTACGCCGTCACACCTGCTGAGTTTCGATAGAATCTCCTCGAGCCTTTCTTTCATCTGAATCGAACCGTATCCGCCGTACAAAAGATAGTTGGGAACTTTCTGAATGAAGGCCGACACCATCCTGACAAGCTTTGCGACAGCGTCCTGTTGACTCATCCCAACAGCTGCCTTGGACACTTCTCCTTCTCTGTTGATCTTCAAAACAGGCTTGAGGTTCAGCAATTTTCCAAGAAGAAGTGAGAGTTTGCCGATCCTTCCACCTTTTTTCAAATGTTCGAGAGATTCGAGCAAGAAAAACATCTCACAGTCTCGCCCATACTCAATAACGCTTTGCTGAGAGATTCTCTTGCCATTCAAAACGTCTTTCATGAGTCTTGCTACAATGTAGAAGATCTTACCGCTGACCGCTTTTGAGTCGAGAAGGATGAAGTTTCTCAGATTGAAATTCTGAATAACCATCCTCACGGCGTTGAACGTTCCGCTGAGTTTCTGTGAAAGGGTGAGAACGAAGATCTGTCTGTATTTGTCTTTGATCTCTTCAAACAACTTGATTATGTCCTCCGTACTCGGCAGGGAGGTTGAAACGTTGTGATGTTCTCTCATGAGTGAGCACAGCGTGTCTGGATCAATGTCTACGCCGTCACGGTATTCTCTTCCATCGACGATTACACGCAACGGCAGCCTGTACAGGTCCAGCGGGGGCTTCCAATCCATCGGAAAATCCGCAGTGCTATCCACCACGAAGGCGATTTTGTCCATGCAGAAAACCTCCAACGAAAGATTCTCAAGTTCATTCTATCATGCTACTAATTCTCTCTTTCGACTGATTATCGAAAACATCTCACAAAATTTAGTAAACGTGAGAAAACAGAAGTAACAGAGCGAAAAAGCTCAGACAACGAAGTCAGAAGAGCAAAATTCACCCCTGCCGTTCCAGAATTGGGTATGAAAAGGGTTGCTTGATTTGGTTAAATCTGCTTCACTATATAAAGGATTATCTTTTTCAGAAAGATTTACTCACATTTCTCGCGCAAGGAACGATCAGGTGAAAAACATCGATCGAGCAGCGGCGTGGCTTGATGAATATAGCTTCATTGAAGGTACCATTCGCCTGCAATGTGATGGCGATAAACAAGCTCACCGAATATGTGGTGGGGTGAAATGCACAACTCTCAAGGGGAGGTGTGGTTATGTGGCGTAAGTTGGTTCTTCTCGTGGTAATGTGCCTTGTCGTAGCAGTGTTCGCAGCCAAGATCGAGATCTTCAGCTGGTGGACCGCAGGTGGAGAGGCGGAAGGACTCCAGGAACTCTTTAACATTTACAGCAGGCTTTATCCCGGTGTGGAAATCATCAATGCAGCGGTGGCCGGTGGCGCAGGCGCGCAGGCAAAAGCGGTGCTAAAAACCAGAATGCTTGGAGGAGATCCACCCGACACGTTCCAGGTTCACGCGGGACACGAGCTCATTGATACGTGGGTCAAGACGGGATTCATGGAACCGATCACCTTCCTGTACAGGGAAGAAGGATGGGACAAGGTGATGCCCAAAGGTATCTTAGACATCGTGTCTTACAACGGAGAATACTGGTCTGTGCCGGTCAACATTCACAGAGCCAACGTGCTCTGGTACAACAAGAAGATTTTTGAAAAGTACGGCCTGAAACCACCAAAGACGTTCGAGGAGTTCTTCCAGGTCGCCGAGGTTCTCAAATCTCACGGCATCATCCCTCTCGCACTTGGTACCAAAGATGGATGGGAAGCAGCGCACGTTTTCGAAACAGTTCTGATTGGAAAACTTGGAGCGGAGGGCTACAAGGGACTCTGGACCGGGAAGACCAAGTGGTCGGATCCAAGGGTTACGGACGCGCTTGAAACCTTTGCCAGGATGCTCCAGTACGTGAACTCTGACCACGCTGCTCGAACCTGGGACGAGGCCTGTGCCCTGATCGTTGAAGGCAAAGCAGCGATGAACATCATGGGTGACTGGGCGGTCGGTTACTTCTACGCGAAGAACTTCTACGACTTTGGTTGGGTCCTCGCACCTGGCAACGAGGGAATATTCGACGCGCTGTCTGACAGTTTCGGTCTACCGAAAGGTGCAAAGAACAGGGAGAACGTGATCAACTTCCTGAAAGTCCTGGGCTCCAAAGAAGGCCAGCTCGCGTTCAACATCAAGAAGGGCTCCATCCCTGCCAGGACGGACATCGACAAGAACCTGTTTCCGGAGTATCAGAGGTCCGCGATGGAAGACTGGCTCAAGCACGAGATCGTGCCGAGCGTCATGCACGGAGCGGCTGCATCCGAAAGCTGGGTCACCGATTTCAAAGATGTCATCTCGCTTTTCGTTGCTCGCCCGGATGTGAAGACAACCCAGAAAGCTCTCGTCAATATAGCCAAAGCCCAGGGTGTTCCTCAGTGATGATTTGTGGGGGTGGGGACTCGCTCCCCACCCTTCTTTTCTGGAGGGCTGGTGAACGGTGAAAGCAGACAGAATCGTCGCACTTCTTTTTATTCTTCCTTCTTTGATCCTGGTTGGAATCTTCATCTACGGGTTCATCGGCTGGACAGGCTGGGTCTCCATGGTGAACTGGCGAGACGTGTTCCCGGATTTCACCTTCGTCGGTCTTCGCAATTACAGCAGACTTTTCGAGCACTTTCGGTTCGCAATTTCTATGAAGAACACTCTCATTTTCACCATTCTCTTTCTGCTTGCAAGTATAGGCATAGGCCTCTTGCTCGCCATTCTGCTGGATAGGAAGGTTCGTTTCGAAGGTTTTTTCAGAACGGTCTACTTGTTCCCGATGGCTGTGTCGTTCGTCGTCACCGGTGTCGTATGGCGATGGATACTGAACCCCGGCACGGGTGGAGAGAGCGTTGGGCTTAACTGGTTGCTGGAAAAGATTGGGCTTGGCTTCCTGAAGAGTGGGTGGTACACCGATCCGAACATAGGTATCAAGGCTGTGGTGATCGCTGCCGTCTGGCAGATGTCGGGCTACGTGATGGCCCTTTATCTTTCAGGTATAAGATCGATCCCCACTGAACTCTACGAGGCAGCCCAGCTGGACGGGGCAAACGTCTTTCAGCTGTACCGATACATCGTTCTGCCGCTCCTCAGGCCCGTCACGCTGAGTGCTGTCATCATACTCGGGCACATTTCTTTGAAAATCTTCGATCTGGTGTTTGCCATGACGGGAAGTGGAATCGGTTTCTCGTGCGATGTTCCTGCACTGTTCATGTACGACACGACCTTCAGAGGCAACTATTTCTCCCAAGGAGCTGCAATAGCGATGATACTTCTTCTGTGCGTTGCTGCCCTGATAATCCCCTATCTGGTGTACAGCATCAGATCGGAGGTCAGAAGATGAAGGCGAGCAGGGTATTACTGTATCTGGTGTTGATCATTTTTGTCGCTTTCTACCTTACGCCCATATACGTCCTTCTCATGACGAGCTTGAAGAGCTTCAGGGAAATAAGTTTGAGCACGATGTGGATTCCGCCGAAAGAACTGAGCTTCAGGAGTTTCTCAAAGGCGTGGTACGGCGACAGATCGATAGGTTTGAGGGGCCTTTCGGGAAACTTCATGAACAGCATCTATCTGACAGTTCCGGCCACGCTGATTTCTTCCGTGCTCGGTTCCATGAACGGTTACGTTCTCACAAAATGGAGGTTCAGAAGGGCCAACCTCGTGTTTGCACTCATACTCTTCGGCATGTTCATCCCATATCAAAGCGTGCTGATACCGCTCGTGCAAGTTCTGCAGAAGACGAAACTCTATGGCAGCATACCTGGTTTGATTCTCGTCCACTGCGTTTATGGAATACCCATCACAACTTTGATTTTCAGGAATTATTACTCCACTATTCCAACAGACATCGTTGAAGCGGCGAAGATCGATGGGGCTGGTTTTGTGAAGATATTCGCCAAAGTCATTCTTCCACTCTCCGGTCCGGCATTCGCAGTGACAGCGATCTGGCAGTTCACATCGATCTGGAACGACTTCCTTTTTGGCCTTGTCGTCACACCCAACCCGTCCGTCCAGCCGATAACTGTGGCACTCAACAATTTGGCCGGCAGCTATTTCGTCGAATGGAACGTTCAGATGGCTGGAGCCCTCATAACAGCTCTTCCGACGCTCATCGTCTACATCTTTCTTGGAAAACTTTTCATGAGAGGTTTACTCTCGGGAAGTCTGTCTGGAATGTGAGAGAATAATCTTGGGGTGAATCGAATGGATCTCAAGCTGTCGGGCAAAAGAGTACTGGTGTGCGGAGGAACACGGGGCATTGGTAGAGCCATTGCGGAGGAATTTTCAAAGGAGGGCTCAACAGTCTTCATCGTTGCACGTCATCAGTCGAAAGAGATAGCCAAACAAATCGAGGCCCAGTACTCTGCAAAGGTTTTCGGTTTCGATGCGGATCTTTCGAAAACTGAGGACATACAACAGGTGAAGAAGGCCGTAGGTCAGGTGGATGTGCTGATCATCAATTCTGGTGGTCCGAAGGTCGGTGACTTCTTTGATTTACATGATGAAGACTGGTACCTTGCCTTCGATCTTTTGATCATGAGTGCCGTGAGGCTGATCAACGCCTTCTTACCTGACATGATCGAAAAAAAGTGGGGCAGAGTCATCGCCATAACGTCGGTCTCGGTTTTTGAACCGTTGCCGAGACTGCTGCTTTCAAACTCTCTCAGAATGGCGATTGCAGGCTTGATGAAATCTCTGTCCAGAGAGTACGCGAGACACAACATTACCTTTAACTGCGTTGCGCCGGGCCACACCATGACTCAAAGGCTGGAGCACCTGATCAGAGAAGCGGCCGTCAGAATGCAGAAGAGCGAGGAGGAAATCTTAAAGCAAATGGCCGAAGAGAACGATGTGAAACGTTTTGCAAAACCTGAAGAAATTGCAGCCGCCGTCGTTTTCCTTGCAAGCGAACGAGCTTCCTACATAACCGGTACGACGCTGAAAGTGGACGGAGGCTTCGTCCACGCTTCACTCTGAAAGCGATCTGGCAATCGCTTCTGCCATCACCAGATCGAGCTGTGTCGTGACCTTGATGTTCCGTGGATCACCTTCCAAGATCGATACGGGCACGTTGTTCATGACAAAGACCCCCGTTGCATCGGTCAAAGCTGATCTCTGTTCTTCTGTGAGTCGTTCAAAAAGTTCAAGAAAGGTTTTTATTTTGAACGTCTGAGGTGTCTGAACAACAAAGGTACGCCTGCGATCGGTGAGGCTGACTATTCTGTCTTTTTCGCAAATCGCAATGGTGTCGATCACCGGTAAAGCGAGCGTTACGGCCGAGCAGTTCTCACACGTTTTGATACTCGACACAATGTGTTCGCTCCTCACGAATGGTCTTGCCGCATCGTGTGTCACCGCTATGTCTTCATCTTTCACACCGTATTTTTCTCTCACGAAAGCGAGTGCTTTCAGCAATGAGTCAGTCCTGGTGGAACCACCCGCAACAAACTGCAGTCTCTCATCCTCAAGATGTGAGAGCACGGTATCTTTTCCGAATTCAAACCACCCTTTGGGCAACACGACGATCAGTTCTTTGAAATCCTTGATTCTCGAGAACGTCAAAAGGCTCCAGAGCAAGAGAGGTTTCCCTGCCAGGTCGATGAACTGTTTCGGAACGCGTCTCTTGAATCTCTGTGAATTTCCCCCAGCGAGAATGATCGCATAGACCATTTTCGTTCCCCTCAAAACTATTATAGGAGAAGCTCACATGTTGCAATCAACAGCGTTTTTCTGTACAATCTATCACAGTATCGCAAAAATCGTGCGGGAGTGTTGGCACGTGTGGTACCTTCTCCCATCGATCTTCCTGGGTTGGTCGCTCGGGGCGAACGATGCAGCAAACGTATTCGGTCCTACAGTCGCTTCCGGGTTGATTCCCTATAAGCCCGCCATGATTTTCGGTTCCATCTTTGTTGTCCTTGGAGCAGTCGTGGGTGGATCGAGATGCCTCATGAACGTCTCGAGTATCACTACGGGAATGGCACTCGACAGTGGTCTTGCGATTTTTTCGGCTGCCCTCACGGTGACGATCATGACGTTGTTGAAGCTCCCTGTGTCAACCTCTCAAGCCGTGTTTGGAGGTATCGTGGGAACCAACATATTCAGGTTCGCTTTTGAGAACGTCAACTGGATGCCCATGCTGAAGTTCGTTGTTGTGTGGGTGCTCACACCAACCGGTGCAGCTGTAATAAGCTTTTTCCTGTACAAGCTTCTGGCCATCGTGTTTCGTCGTATCAGGTCGGTCCAGCTCCAGGACAGGTTCATAACGATCGGTTCCTGGCTCGTCGGTTTCTACGGTTGTTACGCTCTGGGCGCGAACAACGTGGCAAACGTTACCGGTGCCTTAGTCGGCAGCCTTCTGAATGTTTCTCAAGCTGCTCTGATTGGGGGCTTGTGCATTGGTCTGGGTATGATCACTTTCAGCAAAGGTGTCATTATGACTGTCGGCAAGAACATCGTCGCGCTGGATCACTTCTCTGGCATGATTGCTATTCTGGCGCAGGCGATCACTGTCTGGATCTACAGTCTCGTTGGCATTCCTGTTTCTTCCTCGCAGGCGATCGTGGGAGCGGTGATAGGTCTGGGATACGCAAAGGGTGCGAAATTGTCCAGTCGCCGAACAGTTGTGAACATTGTGCTGGCCTGGATCGCAACACCTTTGGTTGCTGGGATCTTCTCTTACCTTTTGAGCTGGGGGGTGAACTCATGGTTTTGAGAAAATTGGTCGTTATGCTGTGCTTGCTGTCGATCTGCGGACTGGCTCTGGTACTGCGCTTGCCCGAATTCGACAGAAAGAACGGTATCAAAGAAGTTTTCATCCACGATCACGGTGACAGGATCGAATACACGATCGTCTTCTGGGACGAGGATCATCCCCGTGCCCTGACGGATTTGCTGTACGACCTTTACAGGTTCTACAGATGGGGCAGGTTCTACGACATAGAGACCTTTTTTGTATATCCAGATCGAATCTATTTTCCCGACGATTTCTGTGAGAGTGAAAGCTTCTTTTAGCTTGAAGATCTGCACAACCCCGCTGAACTCACACTGGATCTTTTCGAACACTTAGATGGCGAACCTGTCGTCTATGTGAGCACGTGGAACCACATGTTTTCAAACAAACCGTTGAGTGGCGTGGGCTATCTCAGCTATAAAGTTGAAGATTCTGTCTCAGGGACAAGGGCTGATGCTGAAAGAAATTACAGCTGGCGATACAACTTAACGCTCAAGATCACTGTGGGGTTGTTTTTCGCCTCTTTGATCTCGATGGTGATAACGATCTTGTTGAAGACTCGCTCCAGATCATGTGTCGTTTTCAAAGGCCTCACGACAGCTTTCATTGCAACCGTTGCAATGCTCAACTCGCAGGGTATCGAATGGCTGATCTTCGCAGGTTTAGCTTTCAGTTTGATCGGAGACGTTTTTTTAGAGTTTGATCGACTTTTTCTTCAAGGCATGCTCGCGTTCTTCACGACACACCTGCTCTATTCGATCGCCTTCGTTAAACTTTTCGGAGTGAGCCCCTGGTGGATCTTCGTCCTGGTCTACACTGTGGTTCTGCTTCAGTACATTCCTCTCAGAAAGTATCTTGGACCAATGAAGATTGCAGTTCTTTTGTACACTCTCATGATAGCCACGATGCTTGCTTTGAGTTTTGCGGTGCTCAGGCATGAAATCTACTATGCGCGGACATTGATTCCAGCGGGCGCAGTTCTGTTCGCGTTCTCCGATTCTTATCTGGCGTGGGACAGGTTCGTGAGGAAGCTTCCGATGAGAAACTTTCTCGTGCTTTTCACATACTTTCTTGGCCAGCTTTTCATAGCCCTTTCGACCGTGATTTAAGCCTGTTCTTCGTTGCGATTTCTACAATTGCTCTGACTTCCTCTTCCCTCAGTTCTCTGTATCCACCGGGGACGAGACCCTGTAAGGTGATGTTTTCGAACCTGGTCCGTACGATCCTTTTGTACTTCAAACCGATCGCTTTGATGATTCTTTTCACCTCATGGTATTTACCCTCGGTCAGGACAAGTTTGACGAGACCTTCTTCCACCTCTTCGATCTCCGCAGGCGCGAAGCGTTCTTGGTTCAATTCAAACCCGAGCTCCACCCTGTACTTCATTTCAGCGTCGATCTTTCCCTCGACCCATACTAAATACTCTCGCTCTAAACGCGACTTCGGATCGATCAACAGGTGAGTGAACCAGCCGTCTGTGGTCAGGATAACCAGACCTTCAACGTTTCTATCCAGTCTCCCGGCAGCATGGAGCTCTCGGGATCTGGGATGATCAATCAAATCGAAAATGTTGGCGTCGTCCACTTTGTCGCAAACATAGCCGGCCGGTTTGTACAGCGCCAGATAGGTATGCCCTGGGGGCTCTACGCGCTGATTCAGACACTCCACAACGTCGTTTTCCTTCACTCTGAACGATGGATCTCGCACGATGTTGCCGTTCACCGAAACGTATCCATCCCTTATGAGCCTTTTCACCTGACTCCTTGTCCCGACGGCAGAGTTCGCAAGGTACTTATCGAGTCTCAAGGTTACCGGACCCCTTAGATTTCAGTCTTTCCAGGAAGTGCCTGGAAACTTCAATCTGTTTGATAGCCCGCTGGTATCCGTCTAGAAACTCATAGTAGGGCATCGGTTCGTTCCTTTTGACGTCGATGCCAACGCTCCTTCTTATCGTGCCTTCCTCGGACACCACAAAGAGCCTTTCCCCGTCGAAAAAGGAACCATCTGGAAGGTGGTGTCTGAACGCGACAAAGCTCCCGTCGTTGCACAGGTCTTTGCCGACGTACAGCTCCAAGTCACAGTTCAGCCCGAGCATGTTGAGAATGGTGGGAGTGAAATCCACCTGTCCGCCGACGTTTTTCACTTCGTAACTTTTGCCCAGCCCCGGTACGTGGACGATCAGGGGCACGTTCAAAGCCTTGAGAAAATCGTATTCCTCGTTCAACCACTCACTCACCAGCGTCTTCGTTTCCTTGTGGAACGGGTACAATCCAGCGTGATCACCATACACCACGATGATTGATTTTTCGTACAGTCCCGACTCTTTCAACAGCTGTAGAAAATATCCGAACGCGCGATCCGCGTAGTTGATCGCCTGAAGGTAGTTTCCGAAAAGTGTATCCACATGTCTTGGCTCCAGCGTGAGTGTCTTCAGCTCTTGCGGCAGTATGAACGGTGTGTGGCTCGACAGAGTTACAACGAAAGCGAAGAACGGCTGAGGCAACCGTTTCAGAATTTCGACAGTCTGTCTGTAAAGGGAAAAATCGCTCAATCCCATGCCCACGATCTCATCCTGATCCAGGTCCTCCAGGCTAACAAAATCGTCGAATCCCAAACACGCGTACGCCCTTGCCCTGTTCCAAAAACTTTCAGTGTTTCCATGAAATGCAACCGTATAGTAGCCAGCTCTTTTGAGCACCCGAACCAGCCCATCCAGCTCGGTGTCGCTGTAGGTTTCGTACGCAGGATGATCACCCGGCACATGCAGTGATGTCAGACTTATGAACTCCGCATCTGCGGTGTTCCCCGTTCCGGTTTGTTGAAAGTAGTTGCTGAAGTAGATGGAATCCTTTTCGAGCAGCGTGTTCAAATTTGGTGTTATGGCTTGATTGCCGTACGTTCTTCTTAGGAAGACATTCTGTAGCGATTCGAACTGGACAACGATCACGTTCCTGTCCTTTGCGATAGCCGAAAAACTTTTCTCGCCCGACTCGGATCTGGACTGTGTTGGTCCAGGCGGCGTGGAAGAAGCGCGTTTTTCGAAAACCAGCAGATACACAGGATCGTAAGCGTGGTAAGCAACCAGACCGTATCGGTTGAAAAACTGCATGGGCTTCAAATTTTGCAGAAAGGCCGGAAAGAAAGCGAAGGCTAAGCAGAGTGTCACAAGCAGGACCACGATTTTCTGTGACGGTTTTTCCCGCTCTGAAAGGCTCTTCAGAAACTTTCTGTCCAGCAAGATCAAGAAAGGTATATCCCCAACGAAGGATAAGGAAACCGGGTTCAGGAAGTATTTTATGCTGGAGCCAACCTTTGGAAGCTGCGGGAGCAAAAGCAACTGTTTGATGGAAGGCAGAGTTCCGAAATTCTGAAAGTATAGATAATCCACAATGAACATTCCTGACAGAATCGAGTAAAGCACGAATTGCTTCTTTTCGATGAAGGTGCTGAAGATCACCCACAGCATAGAACACCACAGAAAGCTCATGATGTAACTCTGCGTACGCGTGATGCCCACCGTAAAAAGGTAGAACAGAAAGAGCTTCACATTGATCAACACGTAAAGAAGGAGAGGGTATCTACTTTGCTTCGTCAACGCCTTCACCCAGTTTATTATAGCGATTTGTTCTGCTTGAGATTCCGAATAACGCTCTTGCCCCAGCTAAAGGCGACCACAGCGTTCGTGAGATTTCCAATCACGATGCCCCACCAGACGCCATCCAGTCCAATTTTCATGACGTTGACGAAGAGCCAGCAGAAGAACACCTGCATTATGATGGTTCTGAAGATCGTAACGACCAGACTCTTAACACCGTGACCAATACCTTGAAACATCGCCGAGGTGAACATACCGAAAGGTGTGCCGGGTAAGAAAAGACTGAGCGCCCTCAGTGCACTGACAATGTCGTCGAATATGACACCCCCTTCCTTTGAATAGCTGAACAGGAAGGCTATCTGTTTGGAAAAAATCTGCACTATCGCCATGACGCAGATTCCTATTATCAAGCCAAGCCTGATCGCATACATGTGCGCCTTTTCAAGTTTGTCGATATCTCTTGCCCCGTAAGCCGCTCCAACCACGGATGTCACGGCAGCAGCTATACCCAGCATTGGAATGGTACCGAAGTTGATGATCCTCCAGGCACTTGTGAAAACGGCGAGGCCTTTCGCTCCGGCGGCGATGGACGCGAACCTGTTGAGTATGAAGATCGCTACGGACATAGACAGTTGAGCGAGCGATGCAGGAATTCCGATTGAGAGAATCTTCCACAAGAAGGAGAAATCGAATTGATCTTTGACAAAACTGAGCTTCAGATACGTGCTTTTCCGAACGAGAAACCAGTAGAAGCTTATGAAAAGCCCCACCGAAGCGGAGATCACTGTGGCGTACGCCGCACCGGCAACGTGCAGTCTGAAAGAGTAGATGAGTATTGGATCGAGCACTATGTTCAGGATGGATCCGACGACGATCACAACCATGGCACGCTTGGCGTCACCCTCGGCTCGGAGGATCGCGTTGGCCACGTTGGTCAGCATGAACACAATTGTGAAGGGCAGAATTATGTAGGAATACCTTAGACAGAGCTGAAGCACATCGTCCGATTGACCCATCAGAATCAGAGCAGGCTTTATGAACATCAGGGAAAGCAATGTCATGACTGCTCCAAGCAAGATCACGAGCACCACGGCTGTCTTCGCCGCGCTCTCTGCTCCGGACTTATCCCTGGCGCCGATCCTCTGGGCCACCACGGCGTTCGTACCTATCCCCAGACCGGCTGCCAGAGAGATGATGATCATGAAGATTGGAAAGAAGCCTCCGACTGCCGCGAGCGCGTTTGGTCCAAGCCCCGCAACCCAGATCGCATCAACGAGGTTGTAAAGAGTCTGCATGAGCATGGCAAGCATCATGGGACCTGACATTCTTAGTATGGCCTTCTTTGGATCTCCGAGCAGAGTCGCAACACTCTTGTGCGTTGTTTCCATCAAGTACACCTCCGGATCATACGCGCTCGTTCGTTAACGAAACTATTCTAACACCTGCGACGCTCTTTTTACCGTCGCACGAGGACCAGCGTCAAAACCTTTCAGCTTAAAACCAGGATAAATGTGTTTCTAATTTCATCAAATCACAAAATGTGTTACACTGTAATTGTGAATGCAATTCATGTGGCCCATGTTGAGAAATCTTCACCGAACATGTGATCGTGTTCTCACTCACACTATGGAGGTGAAACCATGTTGACGGTTGGTTCGACAGCACCAGACTTCACTCTGAAAGATCAGGATGGCAAGCCAATCCAGCTCTCGAGTTTGAAAGGCAGGAAGGTGCTTCTGTCTTTTCATCCTTTGGCTTGGACATCCGTGTGCGCGGATCAGATGAAATCTCTGGAGGGCGCGTACGGAGAATTTGAGAGTTTGAACGTCGTACCGCTTGGCATCAGCGTGGATCCCGTCCCGAGCAAGAAAGCCTGGGCTGAATCTTTAGGATTGGAAAAGCTGCGCATACTTTCAGACTTCTGGCCACACGGAGAAGTTGCCAGAGCTTTCGGCATATTTCGGGACAAGGATGGTTTCTCCGAGAGGGCGAACTTGTTGATAGACGAGCAGGGCAAGATCATCTGGATGAAAGTGTATCCCATCAAACAGCTTCCCGATCTTGGCGAGATATTGAGCTTTCTCAAATCGAGTTGAATCGCATCGATACGGACAGGCCAGAACTACTGAACTGCTTTAACGACGCATCTGGATCCAATAAGCACAGCGAGCAAGAAGCCTGAAAATCTGCCAGACTTGGGAGTAAAGTTCATTCACTGTTCGGATCTCATGATTTTCTTGAGCTGCTCTCCCGTCTCCATGAAGTAGAGCTTTTCACAAATGTTGGTGAGGTGATCGGCGATACGTTCGAGGTGTCTTATCAGGAAGGCTTCTTCCAAATAGACCCTCATCATTCTTGGATTGGTTTCACGGCACGCCAGCTCGATGAGGTTTTCGTGTCCTTCGTTGTGCAGTTTGTCGACCTCATCGTCCCTCTTCCAGACCTTGACGGCGAGTTTGAGATCTTTGTGCTTCACGGCATCGGCAGTTTGCTGAAGCATGACGCTGATGATCCTCATCATCTGATTCAGCGTCTCCCAGCTCGAGAAGCTTTCCAGGCTCCTTTGAACCTGTCTGCTCAACTGTGCGATGTTGACACATTCGTCTGCGATTCTTTCCAGATCTATTGACAGACCTATCATTGCGACGACGAATCTCAGATCCTCCGCGAGCGGCTGATACTTCGCGATCACGTCAAAGGCTGTGGACTGAATCTGCAGATCGAGTTCGTCAAAGTAATCGTCCATCTGTTCTATTTCAGTTATGATCTTTTCGTCGCCCGATTGAACGGCGTAGAGAGTTTTTTCAAAGAGGTCTTCCACGCCATCAACGAATTCCATCAGTTTGTCGTTCAGAAAGAGCATTTCTTTCTCGTAATGCAGGGTTCTTTCCGTCACATCTTTCTCCTCCTCAGCCTATTTTACCTGTCAGAAATTGCTTTGTCACTTCATGCCTTGGCGTCTTCGCGATGGAGGACGTTTCTCCATACTCTATGAGCCGACCCTCATAGAGGAACACCACCTCATCGCTTATCCTGAGCGCCTGTCCCATGCTGTGCGTGACTATGACCACAGTGTACTGCTGGGCGAGCTCTTCCAGCAACCTTTCGATCTTCATTGTGGCTATCGGATCGAGCGCGCTGGTGGGTTCATCCAGCAGCAAGACATCGGGTTCCAGAGCCAACGCCCTGGCGATGCACAACCTTTGCTGCTGACCACCCGAAAGCTGGACCGCGGGCTTTTTCAGCTTCTCTTTCACCTCGTCCCACAGAGCCGCCATGCGCAACGCGTGCTCAACCTTCTCCCTCAGGATGCTTTTTTTCGTAATGCCGTGTATTCTCAAGCCGTAGGCAACGTTGTCGAAGATCGACATCGGAAAAGGATTTGGCTTTTGAAAGACCATGGTGACTCTTCTTCTGTACTCTGTCAGATCTCTTATCCGGTATATGTCCTGCCCTCTGAAAAGTATCTGTCCCTTCAGAGAAAAGCCCGGGATCAGATCGTTGAGTCTGTTCAAACATCTGAGCAGCGTACTTTTTCCACACCCCGAAGGCCCCATGATTGCGGTCACACGTTTCTCTCTTATCTTCAAGTTCACATTTTGCAACGCACAGTGATCGTCATAGAAGGCGTAGAGGTCTTTTATCTCAAACACAACTTCACTCACGTTTATTCCTCCTTGTCAACTGTACGACAGAATAGATAAAGATCATGATCAGCACCATGAGACTGGCCATGCCCCTCGCCATCCATTGCGATCTCTCTCCCAGATTCATCACGATCGCGTAGATGCTCGTGGGAAGGGTCATGACTGGATCTGTCAGTTTGTCTGGGAGTTTCGTCGAATAGAACACGGCACCCGTCACCAGGATCGGGGCAGTCTCGCTGAAGGCTCTGCCGAGCGTGAGCATCAGGCTCGTCAGGATCCCGTTCCTGCTCGCCCTCAAAACCATCAAGGTCGATTGGAATTTGCTGGCACCAAGAGATATCACGCCTTCTCTCAACTCTTTCGGTACGGCCCTCAAGAACTCCACGGCACTGTTCATGAAAAACGGTATAGACATGGTAGAGAGTGCCAGCGAAGCCGAGAGCAGAGAGGTTCCAAAACCGAGTTTGACACAGAAGAGAGCGAGACCGAAAACACCGTACACAATCGACGGAACGCTGTTCATCGTTGCGGCGAGAGATTGAAGAAGCATCGACAGTCTCCTGGGTGCCAGCTCACTCAGGAATATGGTTCCGACCAGACCCACAGGAATCGAGATGGCAAAGACTAAACCCATAAGCATAAGCGAGCCGACGAGCATCGGGAATATTCCTCCCTCGCTCATCGCGCGTTTGGGCCATGCTGTGAAAAAGCCTGGCCTGAAAAGGTACGGCAGACCCGAAACAACGATGCTCACAAGAACGAACAGCATCGCGAGAAAAACTCCATAGCTCAGGATTCTCAGAGTCCATCTCATACCATCACCCCTTGATCCATCGTTCGAGCCTTCTGGTGATTCTGTTTGTGAGCACGTTCAGGATCAGGCAACCGGAAAGTACGAGGAAGGCTATGAAGAACAAAACGCTGTAGTGCAAACTTCCCGCAGCGACTTCACCTATCTCACTGCCCAGAGTCGCAGTTAGAGGCCTTACGGGGTCCAGAAAGGAGCCGACCAGCATGTTGGCTCCACCAGCAACCATGAGCACTATCATCGTCTCTCCAAAGATTCTGTTGAAGACGCTCAGCATCGCGTTGACTATGCCCGGTGCCGCATGTTTCAGTTCAACTTGTATCACCGCGAAATCTTTTGCCCCAAGGCTGATGGCCCCCTCAACGAGCTGTCTTGGCACCTTCTCCAGGGACTGGAACGTCAAGCTCACCATGAAGGGCAACGTCAATATGCTGAGCACGATGGACGCATTCAGGAAGTTCTGTGCCGACCACGCACCGAGACGCAGGAACAAGTTTCCAAGAATCAGGACTCCAAACAGTCCAAGAACAACCGATGGGATACCGCTCGCATACTCCAGGATTCTCAGCATCAGTTCGCGTTCCCTGTTCGACGCGTACCTGTGCAAATAGATCGCCACACCGAGACCCAGGATCCAGACCCAAACGCTGGTCCAGACCGCGAGAATCAGAGAATTCAAAAGCATCGTGCCGATCCCAAACTCTGGTTCTGTTTCCCACACCGGATACCAGTTTGGAGAAAACAGTCCGAAACCAACCTCTCTGATCGCTCTGATGGATTCACTGAAAATGAAAAACACGATCGCAAAAAGTGCTGCCGCAACAGCGACGGCAGCGAGACTCGTGAGTAGAACGAACAGAAAAGAGATCGTTTTTTTCATCATTCACCCGTTCCGTAGGCCGGAACGTAACCTGCTTCTCTCACTATTTTCTGTCCCTTCGGCGAAAGAATGAACCTGATGTAATCGGCCACGACACCTTCCATCGGCCAAGTGTTGTTGAAACGCTTCAGATCGATGAAGACGAACAGTGGCCTGCTTATTGGGTATCTTCCGTTGATCACGTTCTCCACGCTGGGTGCAACACCGTTGACCTTGAGTGCCTTCACCTGCGGTGTGACGTACCCCATGCCGGTGTAAGCTATCGCGTTGGGATTCTTCGCAACGCTTTCTATCTCGGCCTGGCTCGATTCAAGCATCTGTACCCTCGGGCTGAGCTTGGCGCCCTGGAGAACCTTTTCCACCCAGGTTTCAAACGTCCCACTCGCGGTGTTTCTCGAGTAAACAACTATTGGTCTTTTCGGAAGCTTCGGATCAATCTGGTTCCATTCTGTGATCTCACCGGTGTAGATCTTCTTCAAAGTCTCTATCGATATGTCTTCCAATGGCACGCTCGGGTGAACTATCACGGCGATCGCATCGTAAGCGACCAGAATGGGTGCAAAGTAGCGGCCCGCTTTCTGCATCTCTTCGATCTCACTCGGCTTGAGGAACCTGCTGGAATTGGCTACGTCCGTTGTTTCGTTGAACAGCGCCTTGATTCCCGTAGTCGAGCCTGCTCCCTCCAGAGTGACGATCAGATCTGGATGGATCTTTTGAAATTCCTCGACCCAGAGCTGTGCGATCGGATAGACAGTGTTCGAACCTTTGATCACGAGAGTTTGAGCCTGTACCACGAGAGCCATGATACCAACCAAGAAGACAAACAACCACTTCTTCATAACTACACCTCCTTCGAATTCGTCCAACCCCATTGAACAGGAGCAACTTTTAGTGAGTGTGTGATAGTATCAAAACTTTTTAACATAGTCATGGCATGATCTGAACGGGAGGGCATCAAAAAGGTGGCGCGCGTGTTGGTTGTAGAGGATGAAGAGGACATTCTTGAAGTGGTCAGTAGGTATCTGAAGCTCGACTCACACGAAGTCTTCACGGCCAGAAGTCTGGAAGAGATGTACAGCGTGCTTGAAAAAGGTTGTGTCGAACTGATAGTACTCGATCTGTTACTGCCAGATGGTGACGCCATGGATGAAATCTCTTCGATCAAGGTCATGTGCCCAGAAACGTTCATCATAGTTCTTACCGCGTTGCGAGAGGACAGGAACAGGATCTTAGGCCTCGAACTTGGAGCGGACGATTACGTGACCAAGCCTTTCAACCCGAGAGAACTCGTTGCCAGAGTGAGGGCGGTGATGAGACGAAAGGGCAGTCTCGAGAAAGTTTTGATCCACAAGGACATGAAACTGATTGTGCACGAAAGGGTCCTTCAGATAGGCGATGAGTTAGTAAACCTTTCTGCCAAAGAGTTCGACATACTGTTGTTGCTGTTTCAAAATCCCAGGAGAGTTTTCAGCCGATCGGAGATACTTGAGCATGTGTGGCGCGGATCTGAGAGGAGCGATCGAATCGTGGACGTGTACATGAGCACGCTGAGAAAGAAGATCGGCAAGCAAAGGCTGGTGACGGTGCGGGGTGTCGGCTACAGATTGGGATGAAATCGTTCAAGAGCACAGGCCCATTCTTCTCCTCAAACCGGACGTGCTGGTGTTCTATCCAACCGCCGGTGATCCGTCGACGGAGAAACAAATCCTGTCGGACTCAAAAACCTTTTTTGTGAACGCGGTCGCCCACGAGCTGTTCTCCCCACTGAGCGCGGTGATGGGTCTTCTGGAACTCGCTAAGGAAGGAGACCGTGTTCAGGAAAATCTATTGAAAATGGAGCGACATCTGAACCGAATGCAGCGAATCTTGGAGCAGCTCATACTCCTTTCAAAGATAGAGCAGGACAACTACCAGCCGTTTGTTCGTAAAGTTAATCTTGAACAGGTTCTTGGGGATGTTGTGCATGAGTACGAGCAAAGGCTGGCCCAGAAGGCGATCTCACTCGCACTTGATAAGGTCAACGTGATGATCAAGGCTGATGAAGAAGCTCTCAAAATAGTTCTCAGAAACCTGATCTCCAACGCGCTCAAGTATTCAAAGCGAGCGGGTCACGTGGAGATAAAAAGGACAGGCGATCTGCTCTGCATCCGTGACGAGGGTCTTGGTATACCCGAGCAGGAACTGAAGAACGTCACAGCCCGATTCTACAGGGCAAAGAACGTCAGAAGTATCTCGGGTTCTGGACTCGGACTTGCTATAGTGAAGCACATTCTCAGGAGGTTGAACATCAC
The DNA here is from genome assembly GCA_003510135.1 of Pseudothermotoga sp. Taxonomy (GTDB): domain Bacteria; phylum Thermotogota; class Thermotogae; order Thermotogales; family DSM-5069; genus Pseudothermotoga_A. Next base: position 25,555 of record DOKY01000022.1, on the reverse strand, counting down.
CTGGGCGATACACTCGCAACTGAACGCTGGAACGACAGTGTATTTAGAACTCGTTGGGGTTGAGGAATGATCCACTGGCCAAGTATCCAGAATTTCAAGAAAGCAGGTGTGATCCATGACGGATAGAGCGCTGGAGCTTTTCAAATGTGGTTTCAACTGTGCCCAGTCCGTTTTCGCAGCCTTCGCGCCCAGATCGGGTCTGGACGAATCGATTGCCCTGAGAGTTGCCGCAGCTTTCGGTGGTGGTATGGCGCGATGCAATAGCGTGTGTGGAGCTGTCTCTAGTGGTCTCATGGTCCTCGGTCTGTCCATGAACTGCGTGGACAAGGACAAGAGAGCAACTCTATGAGATATCAAAACAGTTTGTGGAGCATTTCAAACAGCGCTGTGGATCGACACTGTGCAGCGAGTTGCTCGGATGTGACATAAGCAAAGAAGAGAGCTGAAGAAGGCAAGGGAAGAAAACAGGTTCAAAACCCTCTGTCCCAGATACGTCAAAGACGCCGCAAATATACTCGAAGAGGTGCTACATCTTTGATTTTACAGGACCGCTCAATGTGCTGTCAACTCAACTTCAGTGAGTCTCAAACGCATTCACCAACGCAGACGGCGCGCAGGGACCAGAGCATACTATGGAATGAGAGGCTGAGTAGAATACATATAAGTCTTTAAGGAAGAACCAAAGCAACAAATAATCTCGATGAACCCACTACGATCTATAATCATTACTTAAAAGCATATTGCAACGCGATGGATTTCCTATCTCTATTGTCAGGATAATATGTCCTGTTCTGCCGCAACAATCAATAGAACTGATAATACGTACCTAATGACAATTTAGTCCTATCATCCACACCTTTCCCACCCCAAATTGTGTCTCAATGTGTCGAGCCGACTCAATCACAGAAGGCCTGCTAGTTCTTTCTTGAGGGATGAGACCCCCTACGCAAGCGATTCCACCGCACCAGGCACATTGCTTACGCGTGCAATATAATGTACCTTATATTGCACCACTGAAGGCTCACCACACCCCTTGAGCCCGCACCCTAATCCGTCTAACCCTGCATAGACGACGCGGGTAAAAGATAAGCACCAGGTTGAGGACAGAAAAATTGTGTCTGCCACGGACGAAGTTTTCAGACAGGGTTACTCGAAGATCATCAGCGACCGATGACAAGAAAACAAAGAAATAGGCTCCTAAAAGCTTCCACAATTTTTCGAGCCCGTGCAAAGCCTACCCCCGAATATGGTTTTTTGCGCTGATGACGCAGCGCTTTCTTACACGGCAATTTAACCTCTGTGCCAGTGAATTCCGAGACCTTTGTACTTCTCGAGAGCCTCTTTTACAGCCTTAGCAGTTTGCGAGAGATTGATCGCCACGTGATGTTCAAAACCGTTTGAACATATGTAACTCATGAGCTGCTGCAAATTCTCAACACGAGCGATACCCCTTGAGCCAAAAGTCTTAGGATCCTCAGGAAGTATTTCACCTTCCCCAACGTATCCTATGAGCTTACCTTCAAGATCGTTACTGGACAATCTGAAGAACGTGAACGGTCCAGACTTGATTTTTCCTGCACAAGCTCCATACGCATTCTGGCTGCCAACAGTTGTACCTATCACATCCGCAAATCTTATTTCGGCCGTCTCGTACATCGAGACTGGGAAATTTCCACAGTGGAACAGAATCGCTTCATCGTCTGATGTGTAATTGTTGTTCCAATCGACGATTGCCGACGGCTTTCCGGAAGCTGCTTGCAAGATGTACATAGAAAGAGCTCCCATCACATCGACTTCACAAGCGCTCGGTTTTAACTTTTCGCTCAACAAACTCATGACCGTGCACGGAGTGATGTGCAACTGTTTTTCCAAGATTGTCCAGCACTGGATCGCAACAGCGTCTATTTGGTTTTCCTCTATCCACTCCTCAATAACCATAGAGAATTTTGCCATCGTCACCAGAGCCTCTCTTGGAACCACGCGGACGGCATATCTCTTCTTGACATCCTCAATCCATCGATCGATCGCTTTCTCATGGCTGATCTGCTGAACTTTGAACAGTATCTCCGAGAGATCTACAGTTTCAACGCTCACACCGATAGATTCAAGCAGCTTCTCTGAGAACCTGACCGTGTTGAACGCATTCGGACGAGCACCAACAGCGCCGATTCTCACTCTTCTCAAAGATTTCACAATGTTGCAGACGCCGGCAAACCATTTTATATCCTGTTCAAAAAACGCCGAATCTACGTCCTCGGTGTGTTTTGAAGTCAGAGAGAATGGAATACCAAACTGTTTGAGATTGTTACAGACAGATATCTTTCCACAGAAACTATCGCGTCTGTGGGCCAGATCGAGCTTTTCAGGGTCGTCGTTGAAAGCATGAACCAGCACCGGAACATTCAGACCACTCATTCTTATTGCGTGCGCGATCGACTTCTCATCACCGAAATTTGGTAATGTCACTATGATCCCGTCGATCTTATCTGCGTTTTCAGCAAACAACTTTGCACATTTTCTCGCGTCCGCAAAGGTTTCCACTGCGCCCAGTTTTGTGTCCGCCGGTGAGAGGCAAATGACTTCGAAACCCATTTCTTCAAGCTTGTTCATGATTCTTTCTCTACCCGAGGCGACCAAGGAATCCGGAAAGAAATCCCTGTTTCCCACGATCAGACCAAAACATAGCTTACCCATGTTGTTCACCTCGCACTCTTAGGACGGTCCTCTGCACAGCCTCTCTCCAACCCCTTATCAATTCTCGCCTTTCTGCCTCATCCATACTGGGATAATAATACACGCGCTCAAGTTGAAATTCACTTGGATCCATGAGCCCCAGCCTTCTCGCTGCCAACAGTGCGACTCCCAAAGCGGAACAGTCCTCAAATTTGCTCACAGTGACGGGCACGTTCAAAACGTTGGCTTGAAACTGCATCAAGAACGCGTTCTTTGTGGCTCCACCGTCAGCTCTCAGTTCTCGCGGTGTAACACCTGCCTCCTCGCACAACGCGGTGAACAGGTCATAAACCTGATAGGCAATTGATTCAATGGCGGCCCTCGCAATGTGAGATTTGTTTGTTCGACGACTCATGCCACATATCAGTGCGCGTGCATCGTTTTCCCAATATGGTGCGCCCAAACCAACGAAAGCTGGCACAAAGTAGACACCATCGTTGTTCTCGACTGATGCTGCGAGTTTTTCAACTTCTTCGATCGAACCTGCCAACTCCATTTGCTCAACGAGCCACTTGACCGTGTCACCGGAACTGTGTATGTTACCTTCGACAACGAAGTCGACTTTGCCTCCTTGGGACCAACCGATTGAAAGGACCCCGGATTTAAGCCTGGGCTTGAAATTTTTGACGTTTATCATGATCGACGTGCCCGTGCCGTAGGTCGCTTTCGTGTCTCCTAACTCGAATCCAAGCTGCCCATAGAGAGCAGCACTCGAATCTCCCATTACACCGAGTATTGGAACTCCATGAGGTAGAATTCCATCAAGGTCTGTATAACCAACTGCCGAATCGGAATCCACCAGAGAGGGCAACTTCACTCCGGAAATTTCGAACATCTCAATGAGTTCTTCATCCCAGCTCAGAGTGTTTATGTTTAGAAGAAGCGTTCTGCTCGCGTTTGAATAATCACTGGCATACACCTTGTCCTTTGTTAAGTTCCATACCAGCCAGCTGTCCATCGTGCCGACGTGCAAATCGCCTTCGAGCAGTTTTTCTTTTACTTCCTTCACGTTCTTCACGAGCCATGTTATTTTGCTCGCTGAGAAGTATGGGTCGATCAACAACCCCGTCTTATCCCTCACGACGTCGGCATAGCCTCTGCTTTTAAGCGATTCGCAAATTTCCTTTCCTCTTTGACACTGCCAAACGACCGCGTTGTAAATGGGCTGACCGCTACCATCCCAAACCACGACAGTCTCGCGCTGATTGGTTATCGAGACAGCCAGTACATTGTCTTTCGGAACGTTATGAAGAACCTCGCGACAGGCCTCATACGTTTTTTTCACTATCTCTCTTGGATCGTGTTCAACCCAGCCAGGCGAAGGGTAGTACTGTTTGTGACTCCTCGCTGCCCTGGCTACTATGTTTAATTTTGAATCGAAGAGGAACACCTTCGTTGTCGCAGTACTCTGATCGATTGCGAGAATGAACCCTTTATCTTCCATGAGAAAACCTCCTCAGGAACTTCTGAACCCTTTTCGCAATACCTACCGCGTCGAGATCGTAGTGCGAGAGGACTTCCTCCTGCTTTCCGGTTACGGGAAATTCGTCGGGTATGCCTAAGATCTCAATGGGTACAGGAAAGTTCTTTCCAAGGATGGCCGAGACCGCTTCACCTAAACCCCCGTGAACGCTGTGTTCTTCAATTGTGACGACCCTGCCAGCGTTCCGAGCGGATTTTATTATTGTCTCCTCATCGATCGGTTTTATACTTGGCATGTCTATCAGCGTAGCCTCGATCCCTTCTTTGGACAGGATTTCGCAGGCTTTCAGCGCATGCCAGACGACTTCACCACAGGCAATGATAGTTACGTCAGCCCCGCTTCTCAGGACATAACCTTTCGCGATCTCAAAGAACGGCTCATCATAAACGAACGGTATCGGGTTCCTACCGATCCTTACGTAAGCGGGCCTTTCTCTATTGACGAGGTGTTTCACAACGGCGTAGGCCTGATTTGCATCGGACGGTAATATCACGTCGATGTTCGGGATGGCTCGAAAAGCCGCCACGTCGTGCAGTGCATGGTGGGTGCTGCCGAGAGGACCATAGCTCACCCCACCACTGACACCTATGATCTTCACGTTCGCCCCAGTATACGCCACATCATTTTTGACCTGTTCAAACGCCCTCGCTGAATAAAAGCATGCAGGTCCAAGAACAAACGGTTTCTTGCCACAGAGAGCGAGCCCAGCTGCGATACCAACTGCCGACTGCTCAGCTATCCCAACTTCTATCGCTCTTTCTGGGAAGGTATCGAAGAATTTCGTAATCGCTGCTGACCCACGCGCATCGGAGGTCACAACAACGATCGCTTCATCTTCTCCTGCCAGGTCCATCAGAGCTTGAGCAACCATATGTCTTGACGCCATTTTTGATTTCTCATTCATCGGCATCGAGCTCCTTCAGTTTTTCGTCCAGCTCCATCATCGCCATTCGCAACTCCTCATCGTTTGGAACCTTGTGGTGCCAGTCCTTGTTGTTCTCGATGAAGGAAACGCCTTTGCCCTTTATCGTATGTGCAATGATAAGGTGTGGTTTTCCCCTCTCAACTGGTAAACCTTTGAACGTGTTGATCAACTGTTCTATATCGTGGCCATCAACGTGGATTACGTGCCAGCCAAACGCTGTCCATTTCTGCTCAAGGTTCTCGAGTCTCAGGACCTGTTCTGTGTCACCGCTTATTTGAAGTCTGTTTCTATCCACAATCCCGATGAGATTATCCAAGCCGTAATGAGCAGCTATTTGAGCGGCTTCCCACACAGAACCTTCGTCGAGTTCACCATCACCCATTAACACGTAGACCTTGTAACAAGCAGAATCAATCTTGGAAGCGATAGCCATACCGACCCCGATTGCCAGACCATGTCCGAGAGCGCCAGTGTTCACTTCAACTCCAGGTACCTTTGTTGTGGGATGCCCTGTTAGATAGGATCCAAATTGACAGTAACTCTCGAGGTCACTGACCGGAAAGAAACCGAGATCGGCGAGAACGGCGTAGTAGCTTTCAACACTGTGGCCTTTGCTCATGACAAACCTGTCTCTATCGGGTAATTTGGGGTCCTTAGGATCTATTCGCATGACCCCATAAAAGAGGCTGACGAGGATCTCGACACACGAAAGCGATCCACCGGTATGGCCACTCTTCGCCCTGTAGATCATTTCCAGGACCATCTTTCTAATCTGTACTGCTTTCTTTTTCAGTATCTTGGTTTGTTCCATCACTCATTCACGTCCTTTTCCAATCCTCTCAGCGATCACCGCGGCTATTATTATGAAACCCTTCGCAACCTGCTGCCAGAAAGGAGAGACGCCCGTCAGGACAAGACCGTTGTTGAGTACGCCTATTATCAGTGTTCCTATGATTGTTCCTTCTATCGTTCCTTTGCCTCCCGACAGAGAAGCACCACCTATGACGGCGGCCGCTATGGCATCCAGTTCATACATCAATCCTGCGTTGGGTTGAGCTGAATCAAGCCTTGCCGTAACGATCAACCCCGCAACTGCGGCGAGGAAACCCGATATCATGTACGTTATGAGCTTCGTTCTCTTCGCATTCACCCCTGAAAGGACTGCAGCTCTTTCGTTACCACCAACCGCATAGACGTATCTTCCAAATCTGGTGAATCTTAGAAAAACGGATGCGACAACCGTTATGACACCGGCAATCCAAACGGGCGTAGGCACGCCGAGAATCCAGCCCGAACCTATGAAATCGAAGGTTTCACCAAGCTTGGTTATGGGATAGCCCTTGGTCCAGAGCATTATGAAGCCCCGTACGGCCGTCATGGTACCAAGGGTCGCGACGAAAGGTGGTACGCTGAACACCGTTATGATCAACCCATTGAGAAGTCCTGTGGCAAGACCAACGATCAGCGCTATGATGGACGCACCCATGACGCCAAACTGGAGAACCACGCCAAAGGCAGTGAGAGATAGGCCGTACTTGAGCAGCTTCGCTGCTACAGCGCCGGAAAAACCGAGGATCGATCCGACGGAAAGGTCGATACCGCCGGTGAGTATCACGTACGTCATTCCGATCGCCAGACACAAATTGACTGAACTCTGCCTCAGTATGGTCCACAGGTTTCCAGGTGTGACAAAACGATTGCTGAGTGTCGCGAAGACTACAAAAAGACCGCCCAGAATGATCAGTGACTGGTATCTGGAAATCGACCTGAGGTCAAAGGCTTTTTTCCGTGCTTCAGCAGGAGACGCCATTTGTGTTTGATTGTCAACCTTTTGGTTGTTCTTGAGCATTCTCATGGCACGCTCCTTCCCGGGAGGTTAGGACGATGCTGACACCAGTCTGAAGCTTCTTGGGATCGCCGCCTTCAAAAGTTTCTCTTCGCTGGCCTCTTCTCTTGTGAATTCCGCTGTTTTCTTTCCTTCCGACATGACCATGATCCTGTCAGACATGGCCAGGACCTCCGGTAGTTCTGAGGACACCAGCACTATACCGAGCCCGGTCTTTGCAAGTTCACTGATCAGAGAATACAGCTCTGATTTTGCATTCACATCGATGCCTCTTGTGGGTTCGTCGAGCAGCAGCACCTTTGGTCTCAAAGCCAGCCACTTCGCAAGTACAACCTTCTGCTGATTGCCACCACTCAGGTTCTCAACAAGTTGGTTCAGTGATGTTGTTTTTATACCAAGTTTCTTGACGTATTCGTGCGCGAGATCCTTTTCCTGGTTCATGCGGATGAACCCGAATCTGGAGAGATTCTTCAAATTTGGGAGTGAGAAATTGAGAAGAACCGTCAGTTGCAGAATCAGACCCGACAGTTTCCTGTCTTCTGGAACATAGCCAATTCCAGCTTTTATCGCATCCGCGGGAGTCCTGATCGAAACCCTTTTTCCTTCGATGAGGACATCTCCACGAACTCTGCTTGGATGGTGGAAACCGAATATGGCTTCCATGAGTTCTGTCCTTCCCGCTCCAATCAATCCGTATACACCAAGAACTTCACCCTTCCGGACAGAGAAGGAGACGTTATCCACTATCAGATCTTCCTTGTCAGGATCCAGCACCGACATGTTTTCGACTCGCAGTACTTCATCTCTTATCTCGCTCTGTCCCTTCACGTAGAACTGTTCGATGCTTCTACCAACCATGAATCGCACGACGTCATCGTACGAGAAATCTTTGATGTCACCACGAGCAACGAGCTTACCGTCTCTCATTATCATGATTTCGTCGGCTATCGCAAAAATCTCATCCAACTTGTGTGATATGTACAAAATGGCTTTGCCTTGCTGCCTTAGGTTTCGTACTATCTCAAAAAGATTTTCGATTTCTTTCTCACTTATAGCTGAAGTTGGCTCATCCATGATGATTATCATCGCCTGGATCGCCAGAGCCTTGGCGATCGCGACCAGCTGTTGCTGGCCCGTGCTGAGATCCTGGACCTTTTTCTTAGGATCAATCCTGAGGCGTACCCTCGATAACAGATCTTTAGTCTCTGTGTACATTTTTCTGTAATTCACGAATCCCCAAAAATCAAGTGGTTCCCTGCCCAGGTGGATGTTCTCCATCACAGTCAAATTCGGTACAAGATCGAGCTCCTGTGGTATCAACACGATGCCAGCGTTGATCGCTTCTCGAGGATTCTTAAAGTGAACCTCTTTCCCTTTGAGAAAGATCTTTCCAACATAATCGGGATACACTCCGGCGAGAATTTTCATCAGGGTGGATTTACCTGCACCGTTTTCCCCCACTATGGCTGTCACGGTACCTTCCTTCACAGCGAACGAGACATCGTTCACTGCCACGACACCGGGAAAGGTTTTTGTTATATTCTTTGCCTCGAGGATGATTTTGGCTTCACCCATCGTGTCATCCATGCGGATCAGTAACCTCCTTGGCTCAACTCGAGTCTCAAGGGTATCAGGTTGATCGGGTACTTAATCGGATCGTCTTTGAGAACGTTGAAAAGACCCAAGAATTTGATGACCATCCCCTGAACGTTTGCTCCTTTCAGCGAACTGATAAGTGGTAGAGCCACTTCATCGCGAACGATTTGATTCAGCGCCGTAGAGACCAGATTGAAGTCCATAATTCTGTCAAAATCCTCCATCTTGATGATCCCCGTTGCCATAACGATCGTGTTGCCAAACACACGGGATGTGATGTAAAATTCAGGTCTTTCGGAGTCAGGTCGCACTTGTACCAGAATGCCGTCTTCATCGACGGAAACGATCTGGCCTGAACCCTCCACTATGTAATACCTGTAGTTCGATACGCCAACGGTCTTAGCGAACTTTTCGTGCGCTTCTTCAGGATTGATATCAAAGATTTCAAGCACCTCGTAAGCGTCGGCTTTCTTAAGATCTGCCAGCTGACTCTGCAGTTTAGGCCAAACAACAGTCTGTGCATAGGCTTTTGGATCAAAGCTCGCTTTGATTGAACTCAATGGCACCACCTTACAGGATCTGTAAATCAAGAATGCTGCCAGCACCACCAATGACGTCAGAATGATTCTTTTTCTCATGAGTGCTCCCCCAAGCACCCCGGACCGGAAAGGTCCGGGGTGTCAAATTCACTTGCGTCCGTAAGGTGCGTACTTCTCGATGTTCTCACTTGTGACGAGTTCGACAGTGACCGGAACAATCTCTGGGAACTGCCTTTCGCCCCTGAGGTACTGGTCTGCCCACTCAGCTGCAAGTCTCGACATCAGCTTCGGGAACTGCATGATCGTCGCAACGATTTGTTTGCCTTCCTGAATCGCGTAAATCACATCTTCTGCACCGTCGAATCCAAAGATGTAGATGTCTTTCCTTCCAGCTGCCTCAACAGCTTTCAGAGCACCGAGAGCCATGGCGTCGTTACCGCACCAGATTGCCTTTATCTCCGGATGTGCCTGAAGTATTTGCTCGGTCACCTTGAATCCTGTGTCCCGGTCGAATTCCGCGCACTGCTGAGCTACCATCACAAATTCTTTGTAGTTGTCAACAACAGAGTGGAAACCATTCGATCTGTCCCACGTTGGTTGAGCGCTGAGGATTCCCAACAGTTCCGCGTACGGTATTGTCTTCATGTCCTTGAACTTTTCCTTCATGAATTTGACGAAGTATTCACCCATCAGCACACCGCCGTAGTAGTTGTCAGAATAAATCTGGGCTACCGCGAGGCCTCTTGCGTTGATACCCCTGTCGATGCAGAACACCGGGATACCTGCTTCTTTTGCTCGTCGGACATTTGCGATCGAACCATCTGCGTCTGTTGGATTGAAAAGGATCGCGTCGAAACCAGCCGCGATGATCGTGTCGAAGTGAGCAGACTCCTTTGCCGTATCGTTTTGAGAGTCAAAGACCGTCACTTCGTAACCAAGTTCTTCGGCCCTCTGTTTTGCTGCATCAGCAAGCACAACAAACCACGGGTTGTTTAACGTAGAGATGACGACTGCGACTTTCCCCTTGGTTTCAGCGTAGACAGCGGTGACTCCTACGAGGAGGAGAGCCGCGACGACCACCAGAACGATCAACCTTCTCATGAAACCACCTCCACCTTCTCAGTGAACCCCCTGTCGGGGGTTTCTCTTTCCTTCACGGTTTCTCTCACAACGATGTCCGTCTGAAGTATCGTGACACGCTTTTTGACATTCTTCCCCGAAAGCAGCTGCCAAAGGACCTTACCGGCCGTGTACCCCATTTCGTATATCGGCTGTCTCACAGTTGTGAGCGCAGGCTTTGAATATTTGCTATAAAACATGTCATCGAAGCCAACAACACTCACATCGTCCGGAACGTGGTAGCCCATTTCGTTTAGAGCCTCGATGGCACCGAGGGCGACCAAATCGTTTCCACCAACTACCGCATCTGGAATCTTCTTGAGCTTCTTCGTGAGTTCGTAACCACTCTCAAATGTGAACCTTCCGTAGAGAACCTGGTAATCTTCCACACCGTGTTTTTTCATGCTTTTCATGAAGCCTCGCAAGCGCTCTTTGGCACTCGACGTGTTCCTTTCACCGCTGAGATAAACAAACGATTTGTGGCCGGTTTTCACCAGGAAATCGGTTATTTTTTCCACGCCGGCAGTGTTATCAACGCCCACATAAGGAAGGTCGATATCCTCGTAGCGTCGGTCCATGAACACCATCTTGACCCCGGAATTTTGTACTACCTTCGCAAAACTGGAGTTGCGACCGCCAGAACATGTAACGATGATCCCTTCTACACTCTGTGAAAGCAGTGTCTTCAGAAGCTTCGTTTCTTCTTCGATGTTGTGGTCTGTTCCACAGACCATGAACATGTAACCTTTCCGCTTCAGGTAATCCTCCGCGCCTTTGACCATCAGCAGGAATGCCGGGTTCGTTATGTCCGGTATTATGAAACCCACGATTTTGGTTGAACCAGTCCGTAAACTTCTGGCAATTTGATTTGGACGATACCCTAATTTCTCAATAGCTTCTTTGACACGCTCTCGAAGTTCTTCGCTGACGCTTTCCGGAGAATTTATAACCCTTGATACAGTGGCAATCGAGACACCGGCAAGTTGGGCCACACTTCTGATGTTGATGGAGTTATTCCTTTGTCTTGCCATGAAACCCCCCTCACGATCTGTTGTGAAAACGTTTTTGAAAACGTTCTTGAAAACGTTTGCAACCGGCTACTGATATCTTGCCCGGAACTCCAGCACATGTCAAGGCCAGATAAATGGCGATCTACCCGAGAAATAGCAGCCAACTTTAACTATACGCGAAATTCTCAACTATCCTTTGCCTTGCTTTTGTTTTTTCCTAATCTCTCTGTGTGTTAACATTCCAGGAGATTCAGCAAAGGTTCTTCTGCGGCACGGTGAAATTCCAGACCTCTGGGTGGGTAAGCGCAAAACGTAATACAAGCAGTTTGCATAACAGTACATCACCTTGCGCAAAAGTGACGACTTTCACTCACAAATCTCGGGCTTATCCGTTAAGTGATGGGGATTTCTCTTTGAACAAGCTTCACAGTGAACAACAATTTTGAGACAGGAATCCCACATAGCGTCGCGGATCACGAGCACAAGAACTTTACGAGCGCCCGCCGTGAAAGTGTACTCTTTCAAGGGTGGAATGAAAGGCAGCTTTTTCGTTAGATGTATTGCAGTTTTTCTAATGATGGTAGTGTACAACAGAAGGGAAAGTAAATTGTGAGCAAAGCCGATTTCTTGCAGATAGAGTTATTAAGTGTGAATGTGGTTGGAACTGCGATAGGGATGTTAATGTTGAACGGGAAAGCCCACTACTTCAATAGTGGAAGGAGGTCACATAGGTATGTAACCACAGAAACCTTACAAGTGGAAGATCTGTGATCTTTATGGCAATCCGAACGCTGGTATAATCTCAGACGAGCGCTTTTGAAGGAGTGGTTCTCAATGAAGCTGGTGAGTTTCGAGCTCAGCGGGCAGAGAGACTGGGGTATTGTCAGACCTGAACTCAATCTGGTTTGCCCATCCAGACTCTGGCTGGGTGAAGACGCTCCAAAGTCACTGCTGGAGTTCATCGAGCTGTACCACGATAGGATCTCGAGTCTGGTTGAGCCAGAGCCAGGTGATCACTGGTTGAGGCTCGAGCACGTGTCTATTTTGGCACCCATACCGAAGCCTGCTAGGAACGTGTTCTGCGTCGGGAAAAACTATCGAGATCACGTCTCCGAAATGGCGAAGGTTGGACACTCCACACAGACAGAGATCTCGCATCCACACTTTTTCACCAAGGCGACCAACACTGTGATCGGTCCTTACGCAAAGGTTTATTTGCATCCAGAAATCACTTCTCAGGTGGATTATGAAGGAGAGCTGGCCGTGATAATCGGAAAAAGGGGCATCAACATACCTGAGGAAAAAGTCATCGACTATGTCTTTGGCTACACGATCCTGAACGACCTGACTGCAAGAGATCTTCAGAAAAACCACGTTCAGTGGTTCAAAGGAAAGAGCCTGGATGGTTTCTGCCCGATGGGCCCTTGGATTGTCACAAAAGATGAAATAGCTTATCCAGTTGAACTCGAGATTCGAACGTGGGTTAACGGAGAACTCAGACAGCATTCGAACACCAAATACATGATTTTCGACATTGCGAAGTTAATAAGCATCCTCTCACAGGGAATGACGCTTGAACCCGGAGACATACTGGCCACCGGCACACCATCAGGGGTCGGAATGGGATTCAATCCCCCAAAATTACTCAAACCGGGGGATGTGGTGAGGATAGAGATCGAAAAGATAGGCTACATAGAGAACGAAATGTACGCTTGATGTGACGCTGAGAATACAAACAGGGTCTTTTAAGTTTTTCTTAGAAAAGATCGGTTTGTCTACCAATTCGACGAAACTCTTTTTTCAAAAAGGGCGGGTTCCCCCGCCCCTTCAGTTCAGTAAGTGAAGCTGCCCTGATACAGAGTCGTATTCCACGTCCAAATGTTGTACTCGACAGATGGAAGGTTGTCACAGAACGCCTTCAGCCAGCCTGCCATCTGAACTCCTCCAGACAGCGTCAAACCACCGGTTAATTTGGCATTTAGCTTGTTCGATGTGGAAACAGTCGTCTCCGCTTGCAACCAGGGTGACAGTCTCACGAAAGGTCCCGCAACGCCGTAGACGTATGCCGAAAGCGTGAACGGTAAGCTGAGTTTTTCGGTCACACCAGCCCTCGCAGTTGGTTTGGAAAAGCTCGGTCCACTGTAGGAGGCATTCCGGGAGGCTGAGTAGTTCCATCTGCTTCCGTCATACGTGAAGTTCAACGATGCGTAGTGACTGTAATTGCTGGACACGTTGAAGGAAACACCCGCGCTGAACTTCACGTATACCTCGGCATTCACAGTCAGCTCGAACTGGAGCCATACTGGTACGAAACTGATCGAAAAGTATATTGGTGAAGGACTGTAAGTGAACAGGTTTGCAGACAGGGTCCTTTCGAGGCTACCCGTCACGCTGATGTTCAGCGACGGTTTGATCGTTATCGTCGGAGCAACGGACGCTTGGAATTTCCTGAGTCGCCAGCTCCACCTGAACGTTCCAGTTTTGACCCATCCGTGTTCTATCAAGAGCGAAACTTGCATGGTCAGACTCGTATCGATCCTCGGCGTTGCGGTCACCTGTACAGATGGTGCTGTTGAGGTGGTGAAGGTCAAAGTCTTCTGTCCAGATTGCGAGGCTGAAAAGCTCCAGCTCCCAGAATAATCGCTCTTCACTTTGTGCTCCACTGGTTTTGTAAGCGCCTCTGGCTTCATCTTCTCGTTCGAAAAGCCGATCTGAAAGGCCGTGTAGTCTCTCAAACTCTGAAGAACGCTTTCGCTCGCCTTTTCGTCAAGCAGGTTCTTCGGAGTCCCACCGTTGATCACCATCGTTTCCTTGAGTATGAAGCCGTTGTCCGTTTTCTTTAGCACAGCTTTGTAGGTGTTACCACCGCCGAAGTCTACATACCAGGAACCCGGTTCGGTCCTCGAAATGAAAGCTGGTGAGATCTCTTCAATCTTCGAACCTTCAGGAAGGATCACCTCAACGGTTCTCTCTGTCAAGAGTGAATTCTTCTCGGATTTCAGGAAAGATGAAATGAAAATGTTTTCCTCCAGTTGGCTCTCGAAGTACTTCGGCAGGAGCAAGTCTGCGAGCTTTCCATCGTTCTCGAACTCTTTTCTCGCTATCACAAACCTGTTTTTGCCCTTGTCATACCTGACAAAACCAGGGGCCTTCATGACAATCGTTGCCGTGAAAGTCTTTTCGGATGCTATCTTGATGTCTCGGTTTGAAAAAAGTGGCGCTGTTCCATAGAGGAAATAATACTCCTTTGTGGCTTCGTAGAGGAAGGCGTCAAACGACTTTTGATCCTGGAGCAGTTGCTTGTAGTATTCCGAATAGAACTTGGGCAGATCTTCTCCAGATATCTTCTCCTGCCTCGTGATGATCGCAAGACCGTCATGATACACTTCGATCTTTTCCGTAATTGTTCGGTTGTACTGGGTTGCGAAGAACAGCGTGGCAAGAAGTACTATGAACAATATCACGAGTTTCCTGAGCACAGCTCATCCCCCCTTGGACGTTTGAAAAAATTCTCTCTTATCCGGATTAGAAAACGATTAAAGATCTTCTTTTATTCTAAGAGAGTTTGAGCAAGATCCGGATGAGCCATATGACCAGAATGAACCAGAATAACGGTATGAGAGCGGTCACCGCACCAAATCTCTTTTTCATCCGTAATTGTTGTGACTCGTCGAGAACCTCGTTTGGGATTGGCTTCAACGCCAGAGCGATGAGCGCCGGGACTATCAGAAGATCATCCAGCTGTCCCAGCAACGGTATGGAATCAGGTATTAGATCGATCGGGCTGAGGACATAGCCCAGTGCGAGTGCTATGAAAAGTTTCGATTTCAGTGGATCACCGCAAATATTATTCCATTCGATCACCACATCTGCCCAGAGCTGATAGGAATACCCGATACGTGTACTGTACATCGCCCTTGCCAAAGAGAGGGCTGGAGCCAGGCAAATGAGAACGAGCGCAAAACTCATAAAAACCAGTCGAAAAATGGCAAAAATCTTGATACTCTTTGTAAATCACCATCTTACTCTCGTTTTCTTCGGTTAGCTCTCCCAAATGTGGTTTGCCTCTCTTTTCAGAAGCTGGTATACTGTTCTTTGTACGGTTACATAAGTAACTTACTTATGTAACCACAAAGGGGAGGTGAAGGCATGAGGAAGCTACTGCTGGGCGTAGTGCTGGTAGCTTTTGTGATTCTGAGCTTTGGCAAAACTCTGACGATCTGGATTGGCGGGCAAGTTGCGGAGCTGGACGAGACATGGAACAAAATCATCAAGGGGTTCGAGCAGCAGTACGGCATCAACGTTGAGGTACAGCTGTTCGGGTTTGACACCTATTACGACAAGCTAGTTACGGCTCTTCAGGCAGGAAAAGGTCCCGATCTTGCATTTGCAGACTTAGGTGGTTGGGTTCCCACATTTGCGGAGAAGGGGTGGCTGGAACCTCTGGAGGAACAGATCAAGAACTGGGAAGGTACGCCACAGATATGGCCCAACCTATGGCCGACTGTGACTTACAACAATGTTCGCTACGGCCTTCCATGGTACACTGATTGCAGACTCTTGCTCTACAACAAGACAATGTTTGAGCAAGCCGGCCTCGATCCGGACAAGCCACCGAGGACGTGGGATGAGCTCTTAGAGTACGCGCAGAAAATCACTGATGCGAAGAAGAGAATTTATGGCTACGGTGTTAGCGGCACGAAAACTGAGCACACCACGCTTGGTTACATGATGTTCCTCTACGCAGCAGGTGGAAAACTCCTGACTGACGACTACTCAAGAGCGGCATTCAACACACCTGAGGGGTTGAAAGCATTGAAATTCTACACTGATCTTGCCAAGAAATACGGCGTGAGTCCGAATCCAATCCAGTATCATGAAGATGACTACAGGAACATGATGGCCCAGAACAGAATCGCGATGGCGATCGGAGGCCCCTGGTCCTTCCCCCTCATCGAAGCCGCTAACCCAAACATAGTTGGAAAATACTCAGTCGCATTGCATCCGTACGATGTACAGCCGGCGAGCGTACTTGGAGGATGGGCGCTCGTTATACCAAAATCCAGTCCAAACAAGGAGGATGCTTGGAAACTTGCCAGCTATCTAACGAGCTTTGATGTGTGGATGAAATGGATTGAAGAAAAAGGAGGACCAATGCCAACGAGGATGGATGTTTGTAAAGCTTCTAAGCTTGCGAAGGATCCGAGGTGGCAAGTGATCTTCGAAACATTCCCACATGCCGTTGCAAGACCACCCATCCCGCAATATCCACAGATATCCGAGCAGATACAGATCATGGTACAAAAAGTTTTGCTGAATGAGCTTACACCTGAAGAGGCAATAGCAATTGCGGCTGATAACGTGAACAAAATACTCGGAGTAAAGTAAACTAACTACTGTGTAAAGAGGGCGGGCACGCGCATCCCGCCCTCCTTGGGAGTGAGTGGATTGAGAGAGGAAAAGGTTGCACTGAGAATGATCATGCCATACGTTCTTATCATAATGGGACTTGTAGGCTTCATGTTGTTGTCAAACATTGTCATGAGTTTTTTGGACGATCGTGGTAAGTTCACCTTTCAAAACTACGTTTCTGTCTTCAAGGATAGTGTTTTCTACAAATCTGTTTTGAACACTTGCGTGTGGGTTGTCGGCAGTGTTGCAGGGCAAATCACGCTTGGGCTCGTAGTTGCCCTTCTGTTAACGCAAATCAGACGTGGACAGGTGTTCTTCAGGAGTGTGATTCTCATATTGCCGTGGGCAACGCTTGACATAGTCGCAGGTGTGATGTGGAGATGGATGTACAACGATATGTACGGTGTGTTGAACGACATCCTTGTCAAGATCGGTTTGAGTAAGAACTATATTCCCTGGTTAGCAACCCCAAGAATGGCGATGTTCGCAGTCATAATAGCGAATATATGGAAAGGCTTCTGTCTGAGTGGAATGTTCTTCCTCGCTGGTATCCAGACTATTCCTCAGGAGCTCTATGAAGCAGCAGAGATAGATGGCGCGAATGCTTTTGGGAGATTCTGGAATATTACAGTGCCTCAGCTCAGACCAGTTTTGACTACCACGTTGATGTTCACAATAATATGGACTATAAATTACTTCCCGCTCATCTACATCATGACAGGAGGAGGGCCAAACTACGGCACAGAAACTGTAGTCACGTATATATACAGACTCAGCTTCAGATTCCTTGAATACAATAAAGCGGCCGCACTGTCCAACGTACTTTTCTTGGTCGTCTTTACCATAGCATACCTCTTCACGAGAAAAATGGCAAGGGAAGTGGCTGCTTAATGAGGCGAAGTACGAAACGAAAAACGGTCAAGATTATTTCGTACGTGCTTCTCTCTTTCATAGCGGTCGTTGTGGCGTTTCCATTCATCTGGCTTGTTCTGACTTCTTTCAAAACATATGAAGAGATATACAGCTATCCGATAATATACCTGCCAAAAAGCTGGACGCTTGAACATTATCAGAAGATATCGAGCCTCGATTTTCATAGATACTTCTTGAACAGTGTAATAGTTGGTACCGGTACAATGTTTCTGTCTTTGCTCATAGGTATTTTCCCTGCCTACGCTTTTTCTCGCTACTCCTTCAGGGGTAAGGCGCCCCTGCTCGTGAGCGTGTTGATCTTTCAGATGTTTCCAATGATAGTCTTCCTCGTCCCGATGTTCAAGTTTCTGGATAAAGTGGGCCTTCTTGACACGCACCTTGGATTGATTCTCGCTTACATTCCCTTCACCACACCGATCACGATCGTCTTTCTGAGAAGCTTCTTTCTATCCGTTCCAAAGTCTCTCGAGGAAGCTGCGCTCATTGATGGTTGCACCAGAACAAAGGCCTTTTTCAGGATAATCTTCCCAGTGACGTTACCTGGTATCGCTGCTGTGGGTGTGTATGCATTTCTTTTCGCATGGAGTGAACTGTTGTACTCGATGTCTCTGCTCATAAGCAAAAGATTGCAGACCATACCGACGTTCCTCTCAGTCTTTGTCGGGCAGTACCAGACTCGTTGGGGACCTTTGTTCGCGGGTTCGGTTTTCGCAACTTTACCTCCTCTGGTTGTGTTCATATTGCTCCAGAGATACTTCATTTCTGGTCTGGTGAGCGGGGCGGTGAAGGAATGACGATAAGTGACGATCTGTTGTTCGAGGTTGCCTTCGATTACTATGTAAAGAAAATGCTTCAGAAGGACATAGCTAAAAAACTTGGTGTTTCAAGGGTTCAGGTCAGCAAGTACTTGAAGATGGCAGAAGAAAGAAAGATAGTCCGAATCGAGATAGTGCCGCCTAGGATATCGGAGCAACTGGAGCAACAGTACAGAAAGTTGTTCCAGGAAAAATTCGGATTTGACAAGCTCGTCCTGACCACTGGTCACAGCAACAATCAACTCTTGCTCCAATCCTTAGCACGAAGGACGTGGGAGTTCCTTTCGGAACTTCCGGCAGATGAGTTAAACATCGGAATAGGTTGGGGTACCACGATGTTCACAGTGGCAACGTACGACTTCACACTGGATCGCCCAAATTGGAGAGTGGTGCCACTTTCTGGCGGAACTTTTAGACTTTCGGACAAACATTTCGACTCGAATTTCATTGCCCAGAATTTTGCGGACCGCCTGCGTGCCAGAATGGTCCCGGTGTATTTCCCGTTCTTGATGGATAGCGTTGAGCAGAAACAGCAAATCCAGAGCAGTGAGGAATTCGCGTACATAAATTCGCTGTGGAACAAACTGGATGTCATCATATGCAGCGTGGGATATTCGATATCCAGATCACCGCTTTTTCGACAGAACGTCTTCGATGGTTCCATTCTCGACAGGCTCGAAAGGCTGGGGATCGTCGGTGACGTCCTGACACACTATTTTGATATTGAAGGTAAGGTTCATGACTTAGAATTCGTGCAGAGGGTAAACAACATAACGATGGAACAGTACATGAAGGCGAAGAAAAGAATAATCGTCGCGGGAGGTTTCCACAAGATAGAAAGCATCGTGGGGCTTTTGAGAGGGAAGCTGGCAGACGTGTTGATAACGGACACAAACACGGCGCGTAACGTTATAGAGTTCGTCTCGGAGAGAGATTGGAGGTAGTGATGGGCTTGGGCATCCAGATACTCAACCTCAATCCCTGTTACGATCACTGGGTCATCATTTCGAACGTTCCGAAGACCCCAAACGTTCTCAGAGGTGACTACGTTGTGAAGCTCGTGGACGGAAAGGGGCTGAACATCGCCAGAGTCTTCAATCGTCTTGGCTTTCAAGATTATCTGTGCATCAACGTACTCGGTGGCGATGTGGGAAAGATCATCTCATCGAAATGTCGCGAGGAAGGCATCAGGACGGCGGAGTTCTGGATCAACGATGAAAACAGGATCAACACGGCGATCGTGTACGAATACGAAAAAAGGATGCTCATGGTCAACGAGCCCGGTCCGATCATAACGGAAGATGAGATCGAAAGATTGATCCAGTATCTCGAATCCATCGTTGAAGAAAGGAGCACTCTGGTGATCTCTGGAAGTGCACCGAGAGGATTCACTGCTGAAGACATGGCAAAGATCGCGCAGATGGCGATGAAAAAGGGTTGCAGGCTCATGATCGACATCTCAGGCGAATGGTTGAGAAAGCTGGTGGATTTTGCTCCGGAGATGGTCAAAGTGAATGGGGATGAGTTGAAGACGGCCTTAGATCTCTATGATCTGAGCGTGACAAAGCTTTTCGAGATCAAGCAACGTTACATGATCAACGTTCTGTGCGTGACTTTCGGCAAAGAAGGATCCATAACACTCACTGAGAACAGAGTGTTTCACGCCAGACCGAAACTGGTTCACTCAGATTTTTCCGTCGGGTCTGGCGATTCCTTCTTTGCGGGTTATCTTTACGAAGAAGCCATGGGCAAATCCATGGAAGAAAGACTGATCTTTGCCACGGCATGCGGTATGGCAAACACGTTGAAGTACGGTGCCGCGATTTTCGATTTGAATGACCTGTACGAGCAGTTACCGCTCGTGGAGCTCGTGGAGGAAAGATTATGAGGGCATACGTTGGCATAGACGTTGGAACTACGAACACCAAGATTCTCGTTGTCACGAAGAATGGCATAGAGAAGATTCACAGGCTCCAGACTGCCAGAAAAACCATCCACAACGTTGAGTTCTTCGATATGGACAGGATCGAGAAAGGCCTGAGAAAGATGCTCAATTCGCTCCGAGAAACTTACCAGATTTCAGGGATCGCGTGCACCAGCGTCGGTGAGTCGGTGGTGCCGGTAACCTCGGGGAAAAAACTCCACGATCCCATCGTCTGGTACGACACCTGCACAAAGACTCTGTACGAAGAGTACAGAAATCTGGTGGATCAACTCGCACCTTATAGCGTCTCTGGTTCTCGAGACATCTATTATTATTCGCTCTACAAGATTCTGTACATGCAGAGAAAAGGTCTGGTGGATCCGGGTGAAGTGGAGTACTGGCTCCCTGTATCTTCCTACATCGCTTACAGACTGACGGGGAACGCCGTCTGGGACATGACCCAGGCTTATCGCAGTCACATGGTCGATATTCACAGAAGGTGCTGGAACGAAGAACTGCTCCGGGCTTTCAACATACCAGTCGAACGCCTTGGAAAACTTGCCTACACTTCTTCTTTTGTTGGTTATCATGCTGGTATACCAGTTTTTCTCGCTGGCCACGATCATCTGACGGGAACTTACGGTTTGATATCTCTTTTCGGCAGCGAGCTGATCTTCGACTCGATGGGCACCGCGTCGTACACGGTGGGTGTTGCGACTGAAAAAGGCGACGAACTCCACTTAGAACGCCCGTTTATGAAGACAGGTGGTAACATAGGTATAGCCTTTCAGGACAGACAGTACTATCTGGCCTCGGGATTAAGATTTCACGGCAAGCTGATCGAGCTGGTTTTGAGATTCTTCAACCTGAAGGTTTCTTCGAAAAGGTTCGAGAAACTGAACCAGTCCATCTCGGAAGTACCCACGGACTGTGCCTTCTGCATATACGCGAACGGTGACAACATCGTGGGAGAAGATGTTGACGGCATCAACTTCGTGCAAATTCCGCCCGATTGTTCTCAAGAACAGGTGCTTCAGAGTGTCTATCTTTATCTGTGCTACACGAGCAGGATCACCGTCGAAACGCTTCGACGAATGCTTGGAAGATTGCCCATAGTCCTTGGTGGCAGTCTGGTGGAGAACAAGATCTTCATGAGGTACAAGGCCTCGATGCTCAACGAAACGCTGTATTATTTGAACACAGCAGAGTTGACAGCGCTCGGCGCAGCGATCGCGGCCATCAAAGGTGCCAAAGATGAAGAAACGTTTCAGTCGCTCAGAGATAAGGTCAGTTTTCAGAAGATCGAGCCACACCCTGAAGACGTTCTGAAAATGAACGAACTTTATCAGAGAATGAACGCGCAGTACGAGAAGCTCTTGCAAAGACGAGGAGGTCAGTGAGATGCTCGTGACGCTGAAAGAACTGGTTCAGGCCGCGTACAAGTCTGATTACGCGATCCCTGCTTTCAACATCCACACCTACGAAGACGCCGTAGCGATCGTGAAAGGTGCAGAGACGATGCGCTCACCGGTGATACTGATGGCTTCCCCCAGTGCAGTCAGACATCTGGGCGTTAAAGTTGCGGCGTGCATCATGAACGAACTTGCCGAGAACGCGAAGGTTCCAGTCGTTTCACACCTAGACCACGCGACGGACCTGAACATCATCTTCAAGGCCATGAAGGCAGGTTTCACCTCGGTGATGTTTGATGGTTCGAACTTGCCCTTCGACGAGAACGTTGAAAAAACGAAGCTTGTTGTCGCAGTGGCGAGGGCGCTTGGAATTTCTGTCGAAGCGGAGATAGGCAGAGTCGGAAGGTCCGAAGAGGGAGAGCAAGTCACGCAGATTTTGACAGAGCCAGAGGCAGCGAGACAGTTCTTTGAACTCACTCAGGTCGATGCCTTAGCCGTTGCCGTTGGTACAGCCCACGGTATGCAAAAACAGGAAGCGCGGATCGATTTCGAGAGGGTTCAGCAGATACAAAGCGCCGTGGATGTTCCGCTGGTCTTGCACGGTTCCAGCGGGGTGCCAGATGAAGATCTGACGAAGATCAGCAAGATGCATTTTGGAAAGACAAACATCGGCACAGTGCTGAAAACCGTTTATGTCGAGAGAATTAGAAAGATCCTGCAGGAACAACCCCAGCTCAAAGACCAGATCAAACTGCTCGAAGAAGCATCCAGGGCCATCACGGAAATTGTGATGCACAAAATAAAGCTGTTGAACAGCGCCGGAAAGGCTTAAAAAGTCGATCACAGCTTTTTCATCAGCGCCGTGTAGAAATCACACATCTTCTTGTACGATTCTACCGATACCCTTTCGTTTTTCCCATGCACCGTCTCGAGCAGTTCTCTGTCCATGATCAAAGGTGAGAACCTGTAGATGTTCTGGCACAGGCTCTTGTAATGCCTCGAGTCTGTCGCGCCCACGGTGAGATAGGGTGAGACCACCACGTCGAGGAAGGTCTGCTGGATCGTTTCGCTCAGGATTCTGTAGAATTCATCGTTTGGATCTGTATCCGGCACGGGATCGGATACCTGCCAGTTTTCGTTCTTCACGACCTCTATCTGGAGGTCCTCGACGATTTGTTTCAATCTCTCAAACACCTGTTCGGCTGTTTCACCCGGAATGATCCTGCAGTTCACCGTGGCGACGACCTTTTCCGGTACGACGTTGTCGGCGACACCCGCGTTGATCATCGTGACGCACATGGTGGTTCTCAGCATCGCGTTCAAACTGGGAATCTTCGAAAACGCAGGCTCCAGCAACGGCAGAGTCAATTTCGGATTCTTCAGAAGAACGTTCAAAGGAAAGCCCCAGAGGCGCGAGAGAGTCTTCAAAAACTCCTCTGTGGATCTGGTCAGAACGGTCCTGGATCTGTATCGAAAGATGCGCTGGATCGCGTTCGCCATTCTTTCCAGCGGCGTGTTTCTCTCTGGAGTTGAAGAATGTCCCCCTTTACCTTTTGCGACTAGATCGAAGCTCGCATAGCCTTTCTCCGCGATACCGATCAGCGCGATCGGTTTGCCTATTTTTGAAATCACACCTTTCACAATGGCGGAACCTTCGTCCAGAATCGCTCTTATCCTGATCTTTCTGTTCTGCAAATGCTCCGCGATCTTCTTCGCGCCGAGATATCCTTTCGTTTCCTCGTCAAAACCGAAGGCGAGCAACAGATTGTGCCTGGGCTCGAAACCTTCCGAGAGCAACCTTTCCACCGCTTCCAGAAGGCCCATCACACTGGATTTGTCATCGAGAGTGCCGCGGCCCCAAACGAATCCGTCCGCAACATCCCCAGAGAAAGGGTGATGAACCCAGCCTTCTTCGCTCGCCGGTACCACGTCCGTGTGCGCGAGAAGGAGTACGGCCTCCTGTGAGCCAACATCCCATTCGTAGAGAAGTGCATATTCGTTGATTTTGCTCACCTTCAGCTTCGAGTGGACCATGGGAAAGCAGCGTTCAAGAAAGTCTTTGAGCTTTGAAAACTCTTCCCAGTTCCCCGCCACGGTCCGAAACCTGATCGCCTCAGAAAGCCTTTCGATCTCGTCCATATCCGTTCCCCCTTCAGAACGGACCATAGTTGGTCCAGATCGCTACCAAAATGAAAACACAGCTGATGAAAAACGGGGCAAGCTGAAGCAAGATCGTCTTTTTGAACCAGCGTCCGTAGCTGTATCCCGCCAGAGAGAGCGAAATGAGCAGAACCGGGTTGGTGGGAAAGATCATGTTCGAAAAACCATCTCCAAAGGCCCAGGCCAGAACCATTGTCTGTCGAGACAGACCAGACAACTGGGCAAGTGGTGTCAAGAGCGGGATCAACAGAAACGCCTTCGCGGAGGCTGACGGTATGAAGAAATTGAGTGCCAGGACGAACAGATAGATCGTCAGTGCGACAACGAGCTGACCGCGTCCCTGTAGAAACTGAAACGCCTGTTTCAGAATCGTGTCCAGAACCATCCCTCGCTCAACGATGTGCTTGACGCTCGCGGCCAGAAGTATGAGAATCGTCGAGGGCAGGATGTTCAAAAGACCAACGGAAAAGACCTTGAAGGTCTTAGAGAAACCAGATCTTGCTGAAAGGCCGCACAGAATGCCCATCAAAAAATAGAGCAGGGCGATCAGAACCACCAGATAATCCTGCATCGCCCTGACGAACAAAGACACCACGATGAGAGAAAACATAAAGATGAGAGAGATCAGGAACACTCTGTACGGCTTTTTTGAACTTTCATACATATCGTCCGAGCTGATCTGAAGTGATATTTCCTTCCTTTCAACTCTTTTCGCGTGCGACAGCAAGAAAAACGAAAGTATCACATAAACAACTGTAAAGACGATCAGTCTCAGCCAGAGGCCTGAAAAGATCGGTAAACCCGCGAGACTTTGCGCCAGCAACACCGTGAAAGGGTTGAAGGTCGCACTGGCAAAGCCAAACCCCGCCGCGAGGATGCTCATACCCAGACCCGTGAACTCGTCCCAGCCCAGTTGCAAAGCCAGCTGAACAACTATCGGAACGAACGGCACCACTTCTTCGAAGAGTCCAAGTGCCGATCCAAGTACCATGAAGGAAAAAGTCGTGAGCAAGAGCAACGATTTCTTTCTGCTCGCGTGCCTCAAAACGAGAAGATCTATCGCGTACTTCAGTGCACCACTTTCGTGCAGAAGTGAGAAGCTCCCACCGACTATCAGAAGCAAGACGAGAAGGGCGAGGATTCTCGGTCCGTCCGGGCTAAAGAGCACTTCGATTGGAGCGGTGAACCATCTGTAGATCGGTAGTCTCTTTCCTTCGATCGGTTTGAAAGATTCGAAGTCCGCCACCACTCTACCATCCACGACGCACCTTTCGAACCTGCCCATGGGAAGAACGCGTGTGAGAATGCCGCTCAGAAGAACTAAAGAAAGGAGTATCAGAAAGGAAGAGACGAAGATCTTTTTCTGGAATGAAAACGCCTTTTGACTCATAGCATCTCCCCACAGCGACTTGTGCCTCAGTACTCGCTTTTCTTTGAATATTATAATAGCTCTTGCGCAAAACAAAGCTTCTTTGATCAGTGGATTGTACCAAAACAAAAAGCCCCATTTCTGGGGCTTTGGTTTTCATTATCGACTTTTCATTCTTTTCTTGTGAGCATCAGTGAGCTTGCTGATCGAGCTTGATCTTCAACAAAATCTTTCTCATCGGGAGCGCTTTTATCCTTTTCAGTATCTTTTGGTCACGAC
>DOKY01000041.1:19299-23892 GCA_003510135.1 Pseudothermotoga sp. | reverse complement strand
CGACTTGTGCCTCAGTACTCGCTTTTCTTTGAATATTATAATAGCTCTTGCGCAAAACAAAGCTTCTTTGATCAGTGGATTGTACCAAAACAAAAAGCCCCATTTCTGGGGCTTTGGTTTTCATTATCGACTTTTCATTCTTTTCTTGTGAGCATCAGTGAGCTTGCTGATCGAGCTTGATCTTCAACAAAATCTTTCTCATCGGGAGCGCTTTTATCCTTTTCAGTATCTTTTGGTCACGACGAACCCAACTTTTTAGACCAACACCAATGCGCACAGCCACCGTCTGGACGGTTCGTTAGCTTTGGAGCGCTCCCATTATGATATATACGAACCTGCAGATTGAAGAAAGGTAACGATACGAAAGCAAAAAGATAAACTGCCTCTGGTTCAGGACCAATCGAAAAGCCAAGAGTTCTTTGAGACCACGTCTTCTACAATGCTTGCTCGCGAGACACGGTACCTGAACAGCACGAATTTAACATTCGACACCGTCGACAGACTCGACACTCGCAGGACAAACTCGACAACGCATATAATCTAAAAAAGCGAATCGATGCCCACGTGCCTGAACTTGCCAGACATTTGATAAAGCCCATTCCTGACCAGCAAGATCTTCTTTTGCATCAGCTGTTCGATTATGGAATATGCCGTCGTGCGTTTGATACCCTTCCTTTGAAGCTCCGACACCAGCTGTTCCTTCGAGCCTCTGAAATCTCTCAACAGCTTTATCGCCTTCCTTTGATTCTCTGTCAGGGTGAGCTGGTGTGGCATATACTCGACAACCAGCTTTTTTATGGTTCTGACGATGTGTTCTTTCGATATTCTCTTCTCTTCAACGTTCTCGAAGACCGTTTTGTTCAGTATCCATATCGCATCCCTTTCGACAGCCTTTTTGACCGAAGCGTCCCTGGGCTTTCTGGGACTGAGCGTTCCACCACCAGAACCGACACTTGGAGGTCTGGTGAGCCAGGGCACGGCCTTCCTCACCAGCGCACCGTGGATCGCCCTTTTTCCAGGCTTCGTGATAGCCCTCGTGGTTTTCGCTCTGAACGTCCTCGGTGACGGACTGAGAGATGTTCTCGATCCAAGAAACAGCTGACCAATTCCCAACTCAGCAGCGATGTGAACCCTGCCGCTGAGAATTGAATCTTTCTCCGCGTCGAAAGATTGTATAATCATCGTTGGTATGGAGGCTGATCGATCTGAGCTTCTTCGATCCTATTGCGCAGACTTACGATCTCTGGTACGAAACGCCGATTGGAAAGTTCATCGACGAAGTCGAAACTAAGCTCGCGTTCGATCTTTTCCAGCCGCGGCCCGGCATGTACGTACTCGACGTGGGCTGCGGCACGGGGAATTTCAGCATCAAGCTTGCGAAGCTCGGCGTGAGAGTCGTGGGAATAGACACCTCTGAAGAGATGTTGAAGATCGCGAGAGAAAAAGCCAGAAGGTTGAATTTCGAGATAGAATTCGAAAAAATGAATGTCTATTCTCTGAAATTTCCTTCCAACCACTTCGACGGTGTTTTCTCCATGGCAGCTTTCGAATTCGTCCACGAACCTAAAAAAGCCTTCGATGAAATGATGAGGGTGCTGAAGCCCTCAGCTCATCTTTTGATCGGCACCATAAACAGAGACAGTCTTTGGGGGAAACATTACGAAGAACACGCCAGGCAGAGCCCAGACTCCGTGTTCAGACACGCACGGTTCAAGACCCAGAAAGATCTCGAAGAACTCGATCCAGAAAACCTGGTGAAAATAGCTCAGTGCGTCTTCATTCCACCAGACGCGCCCGAAGAACAATTCAACTGGGAGGAAGAAAAAAGGCTTTCAAAGATCCACAGTGGAGGTTTCATAGTCGCGCTGTGGAGAAAACCGGGTTGAATCATGAGATCTGTTCGTTTCTAAGGCGCACCGCGAATGGAGGTGTATGAATGGTGAGGCGTCTGATGCTTCTGCTGATGTTTTCGATCTGGGTTCTATCTTTCGCGTACACCGTGCGGGTTGGGGATACGATTGCCATAGAGGTGTTCCAGCAGCCTGATTTCACCCGCACCGTCAAGGTCGCTTTCGATGGCACCATTCCCTATCCTTACTTGGGCAACGTGAAGGTCGCCGGCATGACGGTCGAGCAGATAAAAGAGATGGTCGAACACGTGGTTCGAAAGTTCATAAGAGAACCTGAAGTGACAGTCTACGTCGTCGAGTACGCCCCGATGTACGTCTATCTTCAAGGCGCACTGAACCATGCGATCGATATCTCCAGCTATCCTGATCTCACCCTCACAAAACTCTTTTCCATACTGAATTTGGCCATCGACTCGGGGATAGACTACGAAAACGTTCAGCTGGTGAGAGACGGGAGGGTGCAAAATCTCAACGTTCTTCCGTTCTTTTTCGAGGGAAAGATTGAAAACGATGTGCCCCTACAGGAAGGCGACAGAATACATCTTCCACCGCTCAAGTACGAAAAGACCGTCCAGGTTGGCGGTGCCTACAGTCTGATCGAGAACTACGTTCCCGGATTGACTCTGAGAACTCTGCTTTTAAAGCTGGGCGAGCTCGACGAAGAAAAGGCCGTGGTTGAGAGCGCGCAACTTTCTATCGACGGGGAAACGAAAACGATCGATCTGAGAAAGGTTCTCGACGGCTCTCTCGACGTTCCCCTGAGGCCCGGCGCATTCCTCTACATACCTAAGAGAGAAGAACGCTACGTCTACGTGGTCGGTTTCGTTCCTTCACCGGGCTTGCAAACTTTCAGCTCGCAGGAAAAACTAACCCTCGCTCTCGCCCTTGCCAAAGCCGGCGGCATCTCGAAGGGCGATGAAAAGTGGCTCGAAAAGATCGTGGTGAAGATGCCAGACGGATCAGTCCAGGAACTTTCGCCTTCCGTGCTCGCCAGAGCGCATGAAATCGAGGTGCCGAATCGTTCCATCGTCGAGGTCGTCAGATATCCTGAGTTCTATGTCTACGTCCAGGGCGCAGTTAAGACGAAGGGCAGGATAGACTTTGAGCCCAACGAAAAAAGGACCTTGAAGACGCTCATAAACAAAGTCGGACTCGAAAATCCCAACGTGGAATGGGAGGGAAAGGCGCAGATCAACAACACCGTCGTTGTGGACTTGAAGGACATCGTACACGCAGACAGAGACATCCCACTGTCGCTCGGAGATTCGATCCTGATAAGCTATGAACCTTTCATCGTCAACGTCGTCGGCGCGCCAGATGGAGGAATCCTTGAGCTGAACTACTACGAACCCAAAACGCTCAACTATGTGGCGAAGAAGTTATCGCTTCAACCTGAATCGGTTGAAAGTGTGGTGTTGATCAGAGAAAAAACCACATTCGTTTACGATCCTCGCGAGTTGATAGAAGGGCGTATCGAAGTGCCACTGCAACGATTCGACACCGTTTTGATAAAGCAAATCGGCGCAAACGCGGTGTATCTGGTGGGAGACGTATCTTCCTACGTCACATTCGAGCTCAACGAGCCCATAACGCTTCAGAGAATCATCGCCAAGGTGGGACTGAACGATCTCAAGAAAATAGAAAAGATCACACTGAACGAAAAACCGCTCGACTACACCAAAGACGTGCCGATCGAAAGAGGAGCGATACTGAAAGTTGAGCTCAAAGAGCCGATCCGCGTTACCGCGATGGGTTATTTGAGAAATACCGGAAGGGTTGAGTTCGACCATCACGAGACGGCGGATTTGAAAACGCTCTTTGCCAAACTGGGAGGCCTGATCGTCGGGCCCGAGCTGTACTACGTATCCGATAAGGTCTTCATCATGCGTGAAAACAAAATCGTTGCCCAGTACGACGCTCAAAACATTTTCATGGGCGTAGAGAACGCGACACTTCAGGACGGTGACTTTGTGTACGTCACGGTTAAAGAACCGAACCAGGTGTACGTGTTCGGAAAAGGTGTAGAGAACGGCCTGATTAAGTTCACGCAGGCCGAGGAATTCGATCTGCGAACACTGATAGGAAAGCTGAGGGGAATAAAGGAAGGTATCAGCAGAAAGATAACGATCGTGACGGACAGAGACGTTGAAACTTTGGTCTGGGACGAGTATGCCAACAGGCGTCTGGTCAACAAGAGCATAATCCTGTTCGATGTCGACAGGGAGAACTACGTGTATCTGATCAAGGCCGACGGAACGCCGGACATGGCCTACATCGATGAAAACACCACACTCTACGAAATTTTGATGAAAGCAGGCGTCGATAAAAATTACAGAAGGATCGAGATAACCAGGGGAACAGAGAAACACTTGCTCGAACTGAAAGACCTCGCCCAGGCCAGATCCTACGCTGTAAAACCCGGAGACGTGGTGAAGATACTGGATGTTCCACAGAACTTCGCCTACGTGCTGGGAGAGGTGAACAGGCCAGGAATTATCAAATTGACCGAAGGAACGACCGTGCTGCAGGCGATCATTCAGTCTGGCTATTTCACCAACAAGGCCGCGGCTTCGAGCGTGTGGCTCTACAAGGGCGGTGTTGGTGGTAAACCCATCCGCGTCAACTTGACAGGTGCGATCGGTGGCGGTAAAATAGAATACGACCCGGTCCTTGAAAGTGGAGA
>DOKY01000041.1:651-18970 GCA_003510135.1 Pseudothermotoga sp. | reverse complement strand
TCGTCTTCTACAACAACATCTCTGAGCTGTTCAAGTGATCTTTAGGGGAGGAAGTTCGTGTGGAGAAGTATCACGACGAAGAAATAACCTTGAGTGATATTCTTCGAATCCTCAAACGCAGAAAAAACTGGATCATTGGAATAACTTTTCTCACCATCTGTGTGACATTCGTCTATCTCCTTTACTTCGCAAAACCTGTTTATGAAATAACGGCAGTTATTAAATTGCCAAGAGGTGCATCATCGCAGATCGCTCTGTCTCCTCAACTTAGTTTCCTTGGCGTGAGCCAATCTCCCGCATTAACAGAACAAATGGAGATCATGAAGAGCAGAAGGGTTTTGATAAGCGTGGTCAACGATCTTAAACTTACCGAGTATTTTTCAAAGAAGAGCAAAGACGAAGTTTCCCAAGAGAGCGTTGTTTCGGCCCTTCTGAAAAACGTCGTGAACGTGTCTTCGGTCAAAGATACATCGCTCATCAAGCTGACCGTTTCTTTGGATGATAGGGAAATGGCCTACAAGATCGCTCGATCCATCATCGACAACTACATAAGGGTGGCGAGGGAGCTTAACAAAGACGAAAATACTTACCTCCTTGAATTTGTGGAAAGACAGCTCCCAACTGTTGAGAGAGAACTCACAGAGATCGAGAACAAGCTGTTGAACTTCCAAAAGACGAAATCCATCTTGCCCTCGGAAGAACTCAACGCTTTGATTCGAAAATTCTACGACGTGGACGGCAAGATAGTCGAAGCACAACTGAATTATCAAAATCTGCAGTCGCAGCTGAGCGTACTCAAACAAAACATCTCTCAACTGAAGGGCATGATCAAGATCTTGGAGTACGTTCCTGACAGCGCGAAGTTGCAAGAACTTCGAAAGCGTTTGCTCGATTTACAAATACGCTACAACACGCTCGAACTTCAATACACGGAGAATTCACCCGAGATGAGACAAATCGAACAGCAAATCAGCGTCGTTCAGCAGATGATCAACGAAGAAATATCACGTATCCTATCGTCTCAGTTCGAAACGGAAGATCCCATCCTCAGAGGTTACTATCTGCAACTGATAAACCTCCAAACCAACTTGGAGGTGTCTAAATCCCATATCTCGTCTCTGGAACAAGTGAGAATCCAGTTGGAGAAAGAACTGCAAAAATTTCCAGATCTACAGAGAGAGTACGCCACACTCTTGAGAGACTACAACCTCAAGCAGCAAACCTACACTCTTCTCAGATCAAGGAGAGAAGAGCTCAGACTCTCAACCGCAGGTATGTCGTTCAACGTGCCGATCGTGCTGGACGAACCTTATTTACCTGAAAGACCCGCCAAACCCAACAGGAGACTCATCTTGGCCGTCGCTTTCGTGCTCGGCGTTTTCCTCGGTGTGTTGATCGCCTTTCTCAGGGAAGCTTTTGATCAAAAGATTAGAGACGAATACGACGTTCTGAAAACAATTGGTGAAGAGCCAATCCTGTATCAACCTTCGAAAGATGGGAAGAAAGATTTGGAAGCGTTGAAACACATCGTCGTTCAAACTCTGAATTCAACCGGAGCCGAACCCTCACACGTACACCTATTGGTTTCCTCGACGAACAGTTCTTGGAAGATCCCGATAATCGAAGGAATGATAGAACTTTTATCGAAGAGTGGCAAAAAAACTGTGCTCGTCAATCTGGACGGCAACTCGAGCCTTCCACCTATTCCGAAAGAAGCCAAAGTTTTGTCCTTCGATGGTGAACCCCTTTCATTCTCTGATGAAGGTCTCAAAAAGATCTTGAAAGATGTCTCTCACGAAAACACCGTGGTGATCCTGTCGGCCCCAACTTTCACGAGCGCGGAAACAAAAGTACTCTCCTACGATGCGAATCAAACTGTATTGGTTTTGAAAGCCAACGACTCGAAGAGATCTGACCTTCTGTACGCTATGAAGAACTTGAAGAACCCAAAGTTCATTCTTGTGAGGGAAAAATCCAAGAAGAACTTGTGAATCAGCGGTGATTTGAATGAACAAGAAGAGAGTTCTTCAAATCATAACCCGTTCCGATTGGACTGGGGCGCAAAAGGTTTTGTACGGCTTGGTGTACGGGTTAAAACAATTCTATCCCGACGAATTCGAAGTTGAGGTTGCCTGCGGTCCACACAACGGGATGTTGATACAAGAGCTTGAGAAGTTGAACGTGAAAGTGCACGTCGTGAAAGACTTGGTTCGCGAGATAGACCCATGGAAGGATCTGAAAGCATATTTTCAGCTGAAGCAATTGATAAGACAAGGAAAATACGACGTGGTTCACTTGCATTCCTCCAAAGCCGGTTTTCTTGGAAGGATAGCAGCGAAAAGATGCAAAGTTCCAATGATTGTCTACACGGTGCACGGTTGGTGGCCAATAGAACAATACAAAGGTCTGAAGCGCAGATTCTTCATTCTTCTGGAAAGGTTCGCTGCCAAGCACTCCGACAAGATAGTGTTTCTTTGTCAAAGAGATCTTCAGAAGGCCAAAGGATGGAAAATAGGAAAAGACCACCAATACGTTGTCATCCCCAACGCGATAATTCCAGAACCACCGGCTGAAAAAGGTGCTTTGAGAAAAGAACTCGGTATACCTGAAAATGTGAAGATCGTTGGTAACGTTGCAAGGATCGATCCACAGAAGAATCCCATCAGATTTTTGGAAGTTGCGAAGCTGGTGCTTCAAGAGAGAAGCGATGTTGTGTTCGTTTGGATAGGTGCGAGTGTGGTCGACGATGTCTACGGCAAGGAGGTACAACGGTGGCTCGCACAGAACCCACAGGTGAAAGAAAAAGTCTACTTTCTACCATTCAGAAAGGACGCGGTCAAGTTGATGGCGGATTTCGATGTTTTGCTCTTGACTTCCGATGCGGAAGGTATGCCCTTGGTGGTGCTGGAAGCGCTCAGTCAAGGTGTACCGGTCGTGAGCACGGATGTGGGGTGTGTGGGAGAGATGATCGAGAAACACTTCGTGGGAAATTCACCTGAAGAGTTGGCGAGGATTTTAACGATGGCCTTTTGTATAGGTTTAAAGGTAAATATGTGTGGTGGAGACTTATCATCTTTCGTTGAATCGTATAGGTCACTCTATATTACAAATTGATTCAAAACGTCGGGTGGTGTATTGTGTTTATTTACGTAGTTACGTTCTATGTGATAGTTTTCTTCTTTTTTCTGAATCCCAGGTTGGACACTAAAGCTGGGAGATACTTTCGAATTTTTTCAGTGATCTACTTTTTATGGTTCGTTGGTTGCAGACATTCCGTCGGAGCCGATTGGGAAGCATATTTGTACCACTTTCAGAATTTGAAACTATCTTTTGGGGAATTCGTCAAATCCATGTTCATTTGGGATCCAGGATATGTCTTAGTTGAATACATTGCGAAAGTACTTGGACTTGGGATCTACGGTGTAAACACCGTTTGTGCGTTTCTCTTCTTCCTTGGTCTGATAGGGTTGATCAACGCCTTTGAAATAAAAATGCGCGAAGCTCTCCTTGTTGCTTTTCCTTACTTAATTATGGTGGTCGCTAACGGATACACAAGACAAAGTGCCGCTCTCGGCTTGACGATGTCTGCATTGTCTTACTTTAAACAAGGAAAGTTTTCCAGGTCCGTCACCTCATTTGTTCTTGCGGTTTTATTTCACAAGAGTGCATTGATTGCTGTAGTAATCTATCTGATTAAGCCAAGAAGTTTCAGACCAACGAGTTTTATTTTTTCTCTCATTGGGGCTATAACTGTGGCTACGATCTTGTTTAAGGCTTTTGAAAATCGTTATGCTCTATTGTATAGATACTACTTCAAGGGGGGGATGCATTCATCTGGTGGGGTTGTGAGAATTGCTATCAACATGGTGGCAAGCATAGTGCTATTTCTTTTCTTTCGACAATGGAAAAAAAGGTGGGATGACTTCGTAATATGGGAGTGGTTCTCATATATAACTACCGTGATGTTTGTCTCCACCTTGCTGACGAAGACAACGACGTTAGGTGATAGATTGCTCTTGTATTTCTACCCTCTGCAAATAGTAGTATTCCCAAAGGTTGCGAAATTGATTTCCGGTAAACCACTTCGAGCGCTGTATCTGATATTGTTTACAGCGGCTTACTCTGCTGTCTTGTTTGTGTGGCTTTTCTATGCGGTACACAGAGATAGCTGGATACCGTACAACAATCTCTTGTTCATGATTTGGAGATGACATGAGATTCAAAGGAAAATAAAGAACCACTCAAGGGAGAAAGGAGTTTATAACATCAGTCAGAGGATTTTGATTAATTATCGGAACGATCAATTCGGAAACATCTAAGAAGCAAAAAGAAACGGAGGGTTTTGTGTCATGCGTGGTATTTACTTTTCATACATCGATATTGATCATCAAGCATCGTTGGGAATACACAAAAAGATCGAGGGCCAAATTAGGGCTTTCAAGACTCTCGGTGTCGATATAAGTCATGTATACTTTCGCTCAAGAGAGCTTTTCTTTGAAGGGAAACGTGTGGCTGTTTATCGAAATAAGATACATAAGAAATTGCACTACTGGCGAGCCTCTATTCAAATCGCAAGAGAGTTTAAAACTGACTTTGTTCTAATAAGGTACGTCTTCCCCTCTCATATAGGAACCTTGCTTTTTCTAAAGCAACTGACAAAGCAGGGTGTTATTGTTGTTCTGGAGGTACCCACTTATCCATACGATAAGGAAGTCAAAGGAAATTGGGCGAAGTTGATAGGTCTTTTCATCGATAAAAGCTTCAGGAATTTTCTGAAATACCATGTTCAATTGGTAGTGACACCAGCAAAGGGTGTGGAATCCATTTTTGGAGTTAAAGCTGTCAACATTCCAAACGGCGTAGACTTGTCCTTTATGCCCAAAAAGTCAACAAGCGCTTTGAGCACAGAAGTTTTCAATATGATAGCTGTCGCAAATGTGAACTTCTGGCATGGATACGACCGAGTAGTGAGAGGTCTGGCGAACTACTATAAGAGCACATACTCCCGGAAGGTTTATTTCCATGTCGTTGGTTCTGGAGAAGGATTGGAAGATCTCAAGAAGATGTCCGTCAAATTAGGAGTGAGTGAATACGTGGTTTTTCACGGTCCCAAAACAGGTACAGAACTCGACACGCTTTTTGATCAAGCTCACGTTGCCATTGGGTGTTTGGGAATTCATAGAAAAAAGATCGCGGTATCATCGGCGTTGAAAGTTCGTGAGTACTGCGCAAGAGGCGTTCCGTTCGTTCTTGCAGGTTCGGATCCAGATTTCCCGAATGATTTTCCCTACATGTTGAGAGTACCAGAAAACGATACTCCAATTGATATCGGACAGGTATTGGACTTCTACGAGAGAGTTTGCAAAACAAACTACGTTGACGAAATGCGTAAGTTTGCCGAACAAAATCTTTCGTGGGAAAGTAAACTGAGACCGTTGGTTGAAGAGATAAAACATTTGACTAGTGAGATGTAAGGCTAGAAGGATGAACCCTTTATGTGTGGCATAGCGGGTATCATAACG
This sequence comes from Pseudothermotoga sp., assembly GCA_003510135.1. Lineage (GTDB taxonomy): Bacteria > Thermotogota > Thermotogae > Thermotogales > DSM-5069 > Pseudothermotoga_A. The sequence continues at coordinate 13,448 of DOKY01000041.1, read as the reverse complement.
AAAACGGATCACCCACCTTAGACGATGAAATCAAGGCCATGACAAGGCTCATAGCCCACCGAGGCCCGGACCATGAGGGTTTCTATTTTGGCAAAGACTTCGCCTTGGGTCACAGAAGACTGCGCATCATAGACCTGTCGGATTTGTCAAACAAGACCACAATAAGGCGATGAGCACGTCTAGGTCTGAAGCACCGGGGGAACGAAGTTGAGGCTAAACTTTGAGCTTAAACAATGCATTGCACAGAATTCTCGAGCAGGCGCGAGTATGTGTTAAACTAAAATTGATTGCAGTTTGGTGGTCGTAGGTTCAAGGAAGGAACAGAGTATAAAGTGTGTCGGACGAGTGTGAGGTGTATATTTATTCATCGCGAGCGTCGCATAGGACTACCAGCCGAATTAACCCTTGTCGGATTACAGTTTTTGATCATACTTCTCGTCTTGATGTGGAGAGTAGATTACGCTGCATCAAGCGTAAACAGTCCGATCTGGACTGAGCCACAGCAGTATTCCCCATTTATGCCGGACGAGGTTGGCTACGTATCCGGTAGATTAGTTAGATTCATATCTCTTCGTGAGGTGTTACTGAATTATCTGGAAAATCCTGTAAACATAAACCTCTGGGGAAATTTTGTATTTTTCTTAAGTCAGAGGGGATTTGGTTGGCTTCAAGTTGTGTGGATCAATATTGTGGGGTATTTCACTCTCATTGCGCTGCTGCTGTCTTTGCTCAGTGACTTAATGAAAAGTACAACCTACAGATTTTGGATCTTCGCAATAATAACTTTTAATCCTGGACTGTTTCAAATCTCTGTTAGTAGTTTGAGAGATATTTGGCTTCTTGTGTTTCTTGTTGCTGGTATTTTGTCACTGCGCAAGAAAAACTATGTACTGACAGTCTTGTCTACGATACTGCTTGCAAGTTTGAGGACATACATGGTTGGAATAATTATCCTCTTTGCCTTCGCTATGTTTTTCAAGAAAAAATATGCTCTGATGATCGTATCTTTCATATTGATAATATTTTCCGTAAGTCTCTTAGTACGCGTAAGCCCAAATTCCTTGCAGCTACTACGGGACGAGTTCTTACCAAGATTTGTCGAGAATTTCTCCGGCTTGGATTTTTATATGATCACTGGAAGATATAAACTAGAGGGGAGCCCTTCCTACAAGCTCGAGATCGTTGGAAAATACTACGTTTTCTTGAGTTACAGTCTCATTTGGATTATGACTATAATCAAAGGGAGTTAAAATGGATTATTCTTGACCCATTGGTTTTGGCCTCCTTCATCTCTGGGCTGTACCTAACGGTTTTGCACACAATGCTGTTAGGTTTTTTTGTATTACGGATAAACCTAATCACGTGGTTACTTCTATTCGCTTTTATTAGTTCAAGAATTGTCTTGAGCAATGCCCTCAGGAAACCGAAATCCAACGAACATTAAACAAATAAAGATGAGAGAAAGGATCGCTATTTCACATGAAAGCGATTATTTTGACTAACCTCTTTCCTTTCCAGAACAACTTGTCAAGTGGAATATTCATAACCAAGAGGCTCGAGCAATACAGAAAGCTTGGCATCGAGTACGTTGCGGTACCAGTTTGGTTCCAAGACGATGTGTTTGTACGACTCGCAAGGCGTTTCCTCAGAAAAAGCTCAATCACTCCGAGCACGAGCGTGGGTGATGCTGATTATTCACCTTTGAGGTGCAAAAGAACGACCAGTTGGCTTCTGTGGGAAGTCTTGAGGAGAATAGACAAAGCTTTTGACGAACGCATGATTTCAATCTACTCTCAACATTTTGCCGAATGTGTTGAGAAGCACCTTGATCTTTCCAAATTCGACCTGATCCACGCCCATGGTATGTACACGCCGCCAGCAGGTTTAGTTGCGCAGATTCTGTCTCGAAAGTATTCAAAACCATACGTCTTAACAGTACATGGAAGTGATGTCAATATCCTCATGGAGAAAAGAAAGAAGATCTACTTGGACGTTTTCGAGTCGGCTCAAGCGGTGATTTTTGTTAGCAATGCACTTCTTGAGAAAGCGAAATCTTTCGGTTATTCGGGTAAAAACGCGTTTGTGATTCCGAACGGGTACGATCCACAGACTTTCAGACCACTCGACAAAGAACAAGTGAGAAGACAGCTTGGTATACACAGCGAAGGCTACAAATACGTTGGGTTCGTTGGGAATCTGATAGAGATAAAACGTGCAGACAAACTCATTGAGATATTCGAAAAGGTGAGGGACCGAATCAAGGGAGTGAGGTTTATAGTTGTTGGAGATGGGCATCTAAGAGGTGAAATTGAGAAGGAAGCAAAGCGAAAAGATTTGGAGGTTTTGCTCACAGGGAGAGTGGATCAAGCGGAAGTGGCAAAGTACATGAACGCGATGGATGTTATGATTTTGCCGAGCAGGCGCGAAGGGTTTGGCGCGGTTATTATAGAAGCCCAAGCATGTGGTACATGTGTGATCGGAAGTAGCAACGGTGGGATACCAGAGGCGATAGGATTCGACGAATATGTGGTCGAAGAGGGGGAGGACTTCGAAGATAGGATGGCTCAAAAAATAGTTCAGGTTTTGGAGATGGGATACGATAGAGAAAAGTTTATAGAAAGGGCTAAAGATTTCACTTGGGAAAGAATCGTACAGATGGAAAAGAAGATCTACGAGCAAGTGCTTGGAAGTGTGAAAGGTGAGTTTTGTTCAAACTCAAGCACATAGACCGGCGACAGGACGAGAAAAAGTTGAAAAAGCTTGCTGGTAAGCTTGACATAGCAGATCGCGTCAGTTGGCTGGGATTTAGAAAAGATCCTTACTCTGATTTTCGAGAGATCACGGCATTGTTGTTGACATCGAGGCATGAAGGATTCCCCATGGTGTTGGTTGAGGCGAACCAAAGGGGGATACCTGTGATATCTTCAGATTGTGAATCTGGTCCGAAGGACATCGTGATACCTGGTGTGAACGGATATCTATACAGAGAAGGTGATATGGACGAATTCGTTAGAATTGTCAGTGATGTGATAGATGGAAAGTTGAGCTTCGACACATCAGAGAACATAGTGAAGACTGCGGAGAGATTCAGAGAGGACGTGGTGGTTGAGAATATATATAAAGCTTTACGAGAAATAGTAACGAAATAGCGAACAAAGGACGTTTGTAAGATGCAGGGGGTTACAAAGTGAAAATTGCTTTGGTTTCAGCAGACAATTCCAAACTCATTAGAATCGGTGGCAAGCATGTGCATCAAAACTTGCTGGAGAAAGGGCTCATACAACTCGGGCACGAAGTGGAGACCTTCTATCCCATCCCGTTTAGACACTTGAACACTAAGGACAAGCTGAAAGCGGTCATCAAAACGGTCGCTTCATCACCGTTCAAAACGCTTGACACCAACTTTCGCGTTTTCAAGTATAAGACAGTCATACAATACTGTCGGCTATTCTTCGAAAGGTTGAACGTCACAAATTTTGACATTGTACACGCCCACGACGTGATCGCAGCAAGCGCAGTGGTTGCGAACAAATTGGTGTTAACCATTCATGGGTATTTGGCTAAAGAGGCCTTGAATTACTCAAGTATCAATGATGAGAAAGCAAAGAGAAAGATATACGACTACCTGATGGATATAGAGAAACATGGAGTTGCGAAGGCTGAACATATTATCACAGTGGACACAAGGATAAAGAACTACGTTGCTAATGAATTAGGTTATCCACCAGAAAAGATTACAGTCATCTATAATGCTGTGGATACAGATAGATTCGTTCCCGTGACAGAGGAAGAAAAAAGAAACATCAGGAAAGTCCTTGGACTACCAACTGAAAAACTGATCGTTTTTGTTCCACGTAGATACGTCGACAAAAACGGAGTTCACTATGCGGCGAGAGCCTTCAGCAAGATGAACGATGAGGATTTCTTTTTCATCTTTGCGGGAGACGGGCCACTGAAGAGTTTATTGGAAGAAATCCTGAAAGAAAAGACGAATGCAATCGTAATGGGACCCATAGCAAACGACGATGTTCATAGGTATTATCAGGCAAGCGATGTAATCTTGGTCCCAAGCATAACCACGGAAGAAGGTGTCGAGGAAGCCACATCTTTGACGATGCTCGAAGGCATGGCGTGTGGAAAGGTAGTGGTTTGCACAAAGGTCGGAGGAATGAAAGAAGTCATCAAGGATGGAGAGAATGGCTTTCTGATCGAGCAAAAGAGCGAAGATGCGATAATTGCGAAACTTTCCTTCATCAAAAGGAACATTAATGAATTCGAAGATCTGAGAAAGAAGGCGAGACAGTATGTTTTTGAAAAACATGGGTATCTTCAACACGCTCACAAAATACTTAAGCTATACGAACAAGTTCTTGCTCTACGGGATTAAGAATGCAATGGTGTAAGCATTTTTCTCAGAACAGGTACTCAATGGCGGGAATATCGTTGTTTGTTTTGAAAGATGCTGCTTCTCAGCAAGAGGAGGGAATCAGGGGCAGCATGCAGTCCAGAACTGTCGTACATCGAAAATGTGTCGAGAAGTTACCCGTGTCTGCGTGTGATTATATTATGATCTTGGGTAACCGCAGGGAGGAAAATTCATATGAAACTTCGATCACTCTTTGTGGTTTCCAAACGAGCACTGAGAGTTTTAGCAATGACACCGTTTCAAAGATTGTATATCAACAAACTGAGCAAACTTCTTGCTAAAGATACTTCTTGTTTGGTCTACCTTTTGACAGACCATGCTGGGGATACATTTATATCTCTCAGTCTCCTAGAGGCTCTCAAGACTACAGTGGATTCAAACTTCGTTGTATGTATATTTAAGGAATATGAATCTCTCTTGAAGTATTTTCCAAAGCTTGCAGACAATTACGTCACTTTTGCGGATGGAAAATTTCTTTTATTTCAAAGCAGAGACCTTGTTAAATTCAACGGGGTAATATTGGCTTCTGTGAAGTTTGGAACGTTTGGAATCAAAGAGAAGGTTCGCACTAGGAAACTCGTTCTCGTTGGGTATAAGTATGCACACTTAGTCAAGTTCTGGGAGTCCCCTTACAAGCTGCGTATAGACAACTATTTCAGATTCATTCTGAACGTACCTGAGGATTTTCCACTTGCCTCACCTTGCATATCTGAAGAACAGAGAGAACGAGCAAAACAGCTTTTTGACAGTTACAATTTGGTTGAAGGCAGGACAGTAATATTGGCACCTTACTCCAATTCGTCAAAATCTTACTCAGATCGCAGCATTCATATATTCGAAAAAGTAGCAAGCAAGCTTGCTGAAAAGGGATACATAGTTTGCACAAATGTTGATCAGAGGAACCCAAGACCCATCAGAGATACTGTTGCGGTATCTCCATCACTCGACTTGCTCATACCGTTCCCTGATCTGGCTGGATACGTGATTACGTTTAGAAGTGGATTTGCAGACATCGTTTCTGGCTCGCGCGCGAAGTTGTTCGTCCTATATCCAAACCTTCTGCTTTCATTTGGTGTCACTTCTTACGACTATTTTTCAATCTCAAGTATTTTCAAGCGTAGTGACACGATTGAATTGATCGGTGAATCGGAGGACTTCCTAAAGGTGCTCGACTACTTTTGATGTTCAAGGGGGGGTGAGAAGTCATGCACATTAAGCATGTGATTATTCAAGCGGGTGGAAAGGGTTCAAGGTTAGGTAAATACACTTTGAACAAGCCCAAAGCACTGCTCTCCGTGAACGGCTCACCCTTGATATTGAACACCATGAAGACTTTCCCAGGTGCGAATTTTGTAGTCATAGGTGACTACAAATTTGACGTTCTGAGAAACTATCTTCGTGCTTTTGCGAAAGAAAAATATGTGTTGATCAGAGCAACTGGAGTAGGTACGTGCGCGGGATTGAGAGAGGCGCTCGACTATGTTCCAGACGGGGAGCCTTTCTTACTGACTTGGTGTGATCTATACTTTGGCGAGAATTTCGAGCTACCATCGTTGCAGTCGGACAAGAATTACATCGGGTTGTCCGGCACGTTCAGATGTCGCTGGTCATTCAAAGATGGTAAATTTGTGGAAGAACCATCTTCAGAGTACGGGGTGGCTGGATTTTTCGTTTTTCGCGATAAGTCGCAGATAAATGATGTTCCCACCGAAGGAGAATTCGTGAGGTACCTCAGTTCGCGGAGCATAGACTTTGAACCAATATTCCTAAGGCATGTGAGCGAGTATGGTCTCGCTGACGAGTATGAAAAACTCTTTGTGTCGGGAGTTGCAAGGCCGTTCAATAGAGTGACGATTCTTTCTGATAGGGTGCTGAAGGAACCCATGGACGAGAAAGGAAGAGAGCTGGCCAGCTTGGAACTCAGCTGGTACGAAGAAGTTCAGAAGTACGGCTACAAAGGCGTGCCAAGGGTTTACAGCCTGAAGCCTTTGATCCTCGAACGTTTGAAAGCCAAGCATCCCTTCGAAATGGAACCGAACGCAAAAGTTATTGAAAAAATCGTCACTGCATTGAAAGAGCTGCACGACCTTCAGCGAAGACCAGCGCTGAAGCAGAGCTATTACAGAGAGTACTACCAAAAGACTTTCGAGAGACTCTATCAGGTGAAAAACATCATTCCGTTTACGTGCCAGCGAGAAATATCAATAAACAACAAGGTCGTTCCAAATCCTTTCTTTTTGGAAGATGAAATTCAAAAGGAACTCGAAAAATATTACGACAATCCTTTCACAATAATCCATGGAGACCCGACGTTTTCCAACACGATGGTCGATCCAGAGGGAAGGGTTTACTTCATAGACCCGAGAGGATACTTCGGATACAGCAAGATATTTGGAGATCCCGACTACGATTTTGCCAAATTATACTATAGCTTGGTCGGCAACTACGATAAGTTCAACAGAAAAAGATTTGATCTTCGGATAGAAGAAAACCATGTCGAACTGACGATTGAGTCGAGTGGATATGAGCAATTCGAAGGGTTGTTCTTCGAGCTAGTGGGTAGCGAGAAAAAAGAAAAGATAAGGCTCTTGCATGCGGTGATATGGTTATCGTTGACCACCTATGCTTGGGACGATTACGATATGATGTGTGGAGCATTCTACAACGGGGCTTTGAAACTCGCGGAGGTGATCGAATGATAAATCATCTTGAAATCCAGCTGAAAGCGCTCCAAGGGATCGTCGAAAACCTCGATAGAGAAAGACTCGAAACTTTGCTCAACGAGATGGTTGAAACCGTGGCCAGGGGGAACAAGATAATAACCACGGCACTTGGAAAGAACGTTCCCATATGTGAGAAATTCACAGGCACGTTGATTTCGCTAGGCATAAACTGTGCGTTTCTGCATAGCAACAGCGCTGTTCACGGGGACCTTGGGATAGTCAAAGAGGGAGATTTGGTGTTGATCCTTTCGAAGAGTGGTAACACCGAAGAATCGATCTATCTTTACAAGCATTTGGTGAAGAAAAAAGCCAATGTTTGGTTGATGACTTACAACGAACAAGGTACGTTGTCAAAGATGTGTGAAAAGAGAATCGTTTTGTACCTCGAACATGAAGGCGACAGATGGAACCTCGTTCCGAACAACTCGTCTATTGGGTATCTGTTCGTTTTGCAAGCGTTAGCGATGGAACTGTCAGACAGGTTGAATGTGGGTATCGAAGAGTTCAAACAGAACCACCCGGGTGGACACATAGGTAAGCTGTTGGAGAGTGGTGAATGGTGAAGCTGGTTCTTTCGTCATTATCCAAAGTTTGGATCTTGGATCTGGACGGTACGTTGGTCAAACACAATGGATATCTGGATGGCCAAGACGTGCTTTTAGAAGGTGTGAAAGAGTTCTTCGAAAAGATAGGAAAACACGACTTTGTCATAATACTAACCTCGAGGAGCGAGGAATACAGAGAAATCACAGAGAGTTTCCTAAAAGAGAATGGTGTCAGATACGATCTGATCGTGTTCGGCCTTGGCCACGGAGAGAGGATTCTAATCAACGATATGAAACCGTCGGGTTTGCTGACCGCGTATGCGGTGAACAAAGAGAGGGACAAACCTCTCGACATAGATATTGTGATTTGTGACAAGCTGTGACGAGAGGTTGTATCATATGGGCAATTTCGTTAAAAAGATAATAGGAAACGTCGTGTGTTCCGCACTGAATACGACGATAGGCTCTTCGATAGGCGAAAAGATTATCGAACGATGGTTGGCGAAACTGTATGCGAACTCGCTGTCCAAAACAAAATCCAAAGACGTGTTGTTGATCGTTGATCACCTTGTTGGTGATACCTTTCTTTATCTACTCTTACTTGACGTGTTTGAGAAGCGATATGGAGTCAGAGCTATTCCGATAGTAAGGGAGAACTGTAGGGCTCTATTGAATTGTTTTCCAAGCATCAAAAGCCATGGTTGCGTGATTGACAGCGCAATTTGGAGGCAAGTGAAAACCTTGGTATTCCGAACACCGCGTTTGTTTGATATCTACATACCTGGTTCGAGAGTTTGGATCGCAAAGGGCATACACCCAACGATAGTAAGCCGCGCTCCGGAAAATCACTTTGAAGCACTAGCTAAGAGCTTGGGCTTGGATGAGTACGTTTCCCATACTGTACCGATAGTTAATGATGAACAAAGAAACGAAGTTGTCCATCAATTCATTCGGCTTCGATTAGAAGTTGGCAGAACAGTTATTCTCGCTCCATTTTCAAATTCTCAAGCCCAGCTGTCCAGAAGTAGCGAAAACATCGATTTCTTTACAAGATTAGCGTTGGCACTTAAGGAGCGGGGATATTTTGTGTGCACAAATGTTGATGTTCGTAATCCAGAGCCTATCCCAGGAACCATAGCTGTCCATCCACGCTTGGACTTGATCATACCTTTCTGTGATTTAGCAGGCTATGTTATTGGCTTCAGAAGCGGGTTTTTCGATATAGCCGCTTATTCCAGAGCGAGATTGTTAGTGTTTTACCCGGAGCAGCCCGCTCCTTTTGAGTGTAGGAAATACGCAGAGTATTATTCAATCAGTAAGATGCACCGTAGGACTGCAAGAGAGTATCTATGGTATCCAGAAGATGATAATCTGATGCAAAAAGTACTAGCTGATTTCTGAAACGCAGGAGCTCACTTTACACAAGCAAATTACCGCTTTCAAAAAGATAGATGCACAAATGTTTTAGTGTTTGCGTACAACCGGAGGGTTCAGATTGACAGTTTCGTCGCTTAAATACAGTTTCTTAAAAAGTTATTTCTCATTTTCAATAGGTGCCTGGATAAACGCAGTCGTCTCATTTTTCGCTGTTCCAGTTACTAGTTGGTTGATGAATCCGTCCGAGTACGGTAAAGGAAACATGTTCTCGGTAGTGTACTCTGTGATCCTTTTGGTAGTGCTTCTTGGTACACCCAGCGCATTAATGAGGTTGTATCACTCAAGGAGTGATCGAGAACAATTACTGTGGAGCAGCTTGATTGTACCGTTAGTTCTTGGTATAGTTTTCACCTTTTCTACAATGATGCTTAAACAGCGGTTAAATGTGTTCATAGTTGGGCAGGAATCATCGAATGCGTACCTGATACTGGTGTTATCGGTTTTTCTTGGTATATTTCAGACGTTCAATCAAACCGTGATAAGAATGCAGGGTAGGGGATTTATATATTCAGCGCTGCAAGTAGTGAATTCAGTAAGCAACGTCGGGTTTTTGATAGCATATGCCATGTTTGTTCAAAGGAATTTTTACGCACTCTTGTATGCACAGCTGTTTTCCAACCTTACAACGTTGAGTCTTGGCATTTATCTTCAGCGTGAACACTGGTTACCGATTAAGATAGACAAGAGTTTGGTAAGGGAGATATTGATTTACTCATATCCTTTTCTGTTTTCTGGCTTACTCTGGTGGTTGTTAGGTTGGACGGACAGAATCGTGTTGAGAATTTACACGAGCTTTGAAGAGATTGGTTTGTACTCTGCCGCATTCAAATTGATAGCGGTGATGAACTTGTTCACAAGCGGTTTCTCGACCTTCTGGTATCCCTTCGCGTATGAGCAGTACGAAAAGAACCCTGAGAACAGAGAGATGTTTTCGAAGGTGTTCGACTACGTGTCTTTCTTGATGCTTGCTTTAGCCTTGATAATCCTATCCGGAAAGAATTTGATCTTCATGCTGTTCGCAAAAACTTACAGGTCATCTGCGTACATTGCGCCATTTTTGCTTGCGCATCCAGTATCTATTATGATGGCCATAGTGGTTGCTCGTGGTATAGACTTTGCGAAGAAAACCTACTGGTTCATGGTGAGTGATGGTGTGGCAGCACTGTTCAACTTGTTTGGTAACTTGTTGTTGATACCCTCCCTTGGAGCAAAAGGTGCTGCGCTGAGCACGGGCTTGTCGTACGTAATCGTCTTCGCCATAGAAAGCTTTGTTTCCGTGAAGCTTTATCCAGTCAAGTACAGGTTCAAGAGGGCGTACGTATCGATCGGTATCTTTGTGATCGTGGCTGCTTTGAATTCTTTCATCGAAAAAGTCAGCGTTGGTGTGCTGAGCAGTGTGATCGGTCTGATCTTGGTGATCCTTCTCTATCAGGACGTGTTCAAGCGATTGGTGAGGGACGTTTTCGAAGTGTGGAATTTTGTCGCTAAGAAGCACAAGTGATTGAGGATATCAACGGAAGAACAAACACACTTGTGCATCAGCCTGTCTTGATGTCTCATGTCTTAATGCACCGTCAGATCGAAAACAGTTTGTCAAGAGTGGGCAGGATCCTTCCGAAGGAAATTCACATCGTAGACTGATTCATCTTTTACCCTTCACAAACTGCGCGCTTCGAAATATCAGTAAAAACAGCGAGGAGTATAATTCGATCGCAACGCATGGTTGAAATGACGGAATATCTTTTGCCATGTTTGAGCGATAAGAGCGATGAGTTCCGAGTCACACATGTTGTGGAATGATGAAAGAGGGACTGAAAGGTGCTCAGACTATTGGTCGTGAAGTTTTTGGAAATCGTTGCGAGATTGTTCTGCAGGATGGATAAGAATTTGGTGACGCTGTATTTCTTGAACTACTCAGGTTGCAATTTGAACCCACTTTTAGAAGCCTACGAAAAGGGTGAGATAAAGGATTGCAAATTCAAAGTCATAGAGTTGCCGGAGAAACCCTTTGAATCGCTGTGGAAAGGATTACTTTTCAGATGGTACGTGATCAAGTGGACTGCCAAGAGCAAGGTGATCGTGACGACGCACGGTGGTAAGAAGTTGCGCAGAAAAACGGTTCACATCGAGCTGTGGCATGGTTTTCCCACCAAAAAAGGGGGACTGATGGACAAAAGAGTTCAAAGATACGATGGCAAGCCTGACATCTTCTGTTCTTACTCGGATTTCGGCACCGTTTTGAGAAACGCGTGTGTGGGATTGTCTATCGGTCGATACGTTGTCACGGGTGCGCCGAGGAACGATTATCTGTTGACAGCGGACGGCAAGAAGAACCTCGAGAAACTTTTTGGTATGAGCCTTGAGGGAAAAAGAGTCGTCATCTTCGCTCCGACCTTCAGGTTTGGGTATGAAGATTTTGTCGAGGGGAACAAATCTTACGACAACTTTTTTGGATTCAAGGAATTTGACTTGCGAGACTTCTTGTCCTTCCTCGAAGAAAACAACGTCGTGTTCTTCTTGAAGCTGCATCCCAACGAAGAACGGCTCTTTTTGGATCATTTCAAACGTTTTGGAAGCGATCGCATAAGAATCATAGAATCGGCGATGTTGAAACGTGAAAGAACAGATTTCTACAAACTGCTGAACGGTGCAGACCTTTTGATCACTGATTATTCATCCATCTACTTCGACTGGCTCTTGCTCGACAGACCTGTGGTTTTCACACCGGTTGATCTGAAAGAATACAAAGAAACTCGCGGTGGATGGTTGCTCGACTACGATTTCTGGGCGGCTGGACCGAAGTGCGTGGACCAAGAATCGTTGCAGAGAGAAGTGAAGAAAAGTTTGGAAGATCCCAACTGTTATAGACCAGAGAGACAACTGGTGCTGAAGTTGGTTCACCAATACAGAGACGCTAATTCTACAAAAAGAGTTGTACAAGTGATCGAAAGGGCGCTCAGGGGGGAGAGGTTGTGTGAGAAGAGTTCTGACCTACGGCAGTTTTGATCTTTTCCACGTTGGACATTTGAATTTTCTGCAGAGGGCAAAGGCTTATGGAGATTACTTGATTGTTGGGGTTGCCACGGAGGAGTTCAACCTCCAAAAGGGAAAGATCAGCCTGTTCAGTTACGAAGAAAGAGCCAAGATCGTGGAAAACATAAAGTGCGTCGATGAAGTTTTCCCAGCAAACAGTTGGAAAGAGAAGGTGAGAGACATCGAAAGGTACAAACCAGACGTGATCGTCGCGAGCGAAGAGTGGAGGGAGAAGTATGAACCGTTGAAAAGATTGTGCCGTGTGGAGTTCCTTCCAAGGACGGCGAACATCAGCAGTTCCAAGTTTCAGCAATTGTTGGGCTCGATCGATGAACTGTGCGCAATTCTGAGGCAGCTTCCCGATGATGACAGACGAACTGTTTTGAACTTGATCAGAGAAAAGCTGAGGGATGAAAAGTGATGATCTGGCGATTATCAAAAAGTTACGCCCATCAACTGAGCGTTGAGGAACATCACCCATCGAGGTGAGCAAGAATTGAAGCAATACCTTAAGTCATACGTTTCTTTTTCCTTAGGCATGTGGTTTCGCGCGGGGATCTCTTTCCTCTCTGTGCCTGTCATATCTTACTTGATCATACCAGAAGAATTCGGAAAGAGCGCGATGTTCACGAT
>DOKY01000041.1:0-298 GCA_003510135.1 Pseudothermotoga sp. | reverse complement strand
TGAGGTTCTTCAACGAATACAGAGAAGAAGAGAGAAGAAGACTTTTTTGGGCATGTCTCTCCCCATCGTTTGTAGTGACCACGTGCGTTTCTTTCATGCTGTTCGTCTTTGGAAAACAAATCAGCTTGCTGCTGTATGGAAAAGTATATCCGAACATAAACTTGCTGATGGCGATCACCCTGTACTTGGTGGTGCTTCAGCGTTTCAATCAAAGCTTGGTTAGAATGAGAAAGAAGGGATTTCTCTATTCGCTGATAGACTCTGTGAACGCCGTTGGTAATTTTGTTTTCACACTCTT
>DOKY01000028.1:5985-6540 GCA_003510135.1 Pseudothermotoga sp. | reverse complement strand
ATGCGGACGATTCCCTCAAACTTACCGCCGTAACGCAATACTGCGGAGTTGAAAACACGTGCGCCCTTCCTGATGGGATTCCTCTTGGTTATCGGGTTCTTGCTGTATCTCCAAAGAACACCCTCAAAACCTGATGGTCTTTCCTCCCACGGCATGAACGAAAGCTCTTCACAATAGATCTTCAAATTCACCACCCCCGAATGTTCTGCGTTGAACGCACAAAAAAAGCCGCCTGACAGCGGCAAACGAGCCTCGTGAATCAATAACTCGGTGGGCTGACGACCCACACACCGATCGCTGTGACTTTGCCCACGTTCTTCCACCTGTGCGGCACCGTAGAAGGATAGGTTATGCTGTCACCTTCGTTCAACACGACCTTTTTGTCCCCAAGGGTTATCTCAACTGTGCCCTGGATCACGATGCCAGACTCGATGCCCTCGTGTGCATAGAACGAATCGCGGCTGTCACAGCCCGGTTCGAGGTAGGATATGAACATCGAATAAGCCTTGTTCTTAGCCGAGATGAGTTCGTAGGTTAAACCCGGTCGCACTATGA
>DOKY01000028.1:2888-5683 GCA_003510135.1 Pseudothermotoga sp. | reverse complement strand
TCTCCCGTGCTCGATCTGACTGATCAAACCGGGAGTGACTCCCGCAAGGCTTGCAAGTTCTCTCACCGTCATCTGCTTGGCCTGCCTGAGCGCCCTTATCTTTTGACCTATGTTGTCGAGTTCTTCGCCCATCCACTCACTCCCCCATCACCAAACGTGTGAAGTCACCGTAGAGTTTCTGCAATCTCTCGAACTCAGCCTCATCGTAGAACTTGATTTGTCTTCGACCGAAGTACTTCGCCACCTCAACGCAGAAACGAGCCGCAAGTTCTATATCGACTTCGTGTGAAGCCCCGGTAGCGCAACCAGCCACGGGTACCTCTGTCGTTATCGCCACCCCTACGACTGGCGCATGTGGCGCAACGGTACAAGGTTGCATGATGCTGTTTATGTGGTACACGCCGTTGTCGTAAGGTGTTATGTCTTGCATCGTGATTGGGAGCACGAAAGGTACCGTACCACATACCCTTTCGTAGATATCCAACAAGTCTTCCGACACTCTTAGTATATAACCTCTTAACACAGTTGGTGAAATTGCAAAACCTTTTTTCTTGGCGATCCTGTTTCCCTTCGTCGTATCGATCGATAGGATCGCATCGACGCGCCTGCTGAGCATGAGTTTCAAAGCTTCCCTGACACCAATCGGTGAGTCCATGAACGGTACGGGTTTGTGCTCTTTAGTTGGCGCATCCGGACAGATGTGCGTGGTGACGAAGACGGTTCCCACGAGCTCTTCACCTTTTTGCTTCATCTGGGCGAGCTTCAGGGCGCAAGCCAGCGCGGCGATCGCTCCATCCGCATCGCTTACCAGTCCCACCATCTCCGGCCTTGCGCCTACTCCACCCAACTGACCAACTATGCCCAAAACTGGTGCCGAAGCATCGCTTCCAGAGATCGTGATTCTCACAATATCCGTCTTGCCACGCGGTGTTTTCACAGTCTCGTACTCTGCATGCACGCCTTCAAAATCTTTGAACAAATCACACACCTTTCGACCGTCAACAGCAGGATCGTCGAGAATCTCCATTGCCGTGAGAACTTGCATCAACATGTTCACACCTCCGCATAAAGATGGCATCTCACCTTTCGGCCTCTGAAGTCTATCAGCGGTGGTTTTTCGTCACATTTGCTGAAAGCGAAATCGCACCTCGTTTTGAAGGGACACCCTTTTGGTGGGTTCAAGGGGCTTGGTATCTCACCTTTGAGTGAGAAATCGTTCAGATTATCAGTTCCAGCGGTCGGAATCGCCGCCACGAGGGCTTTCGTGTAGGGATGTAGGGGATCTTGAATTATCCTTTCCGTCTCTCCCATCTCCATGACCTGACCGAGGTACATCACCATCGTGTGATCCGAGAGATGGTAAACGACCTTCAAGTCGTGCGTGATCAAAATATAAGTCAAAGCGAACTCACGTTTGAGTTCCATCAGAAGGTTCAGTATCTGCGCTTGGACCGAGACATCCAACGCCGATGTGGGTTCATCAAGGATGAGAAGTTTCGGCCTTAAAACCAAACACCTTGCTATCGCCACTCTCTGCTTCTGCCCACCACTGAGCTGGTGAGGATATTTCGACAGCACGTCCTCGGTCAATCGCACAGCCTTCAGGATTTCGAGTACCAGCTTTCGTCTCTCTTCTTTGCTCCCCATTTTCTGTATTCTCAGGCCTTCTTCTATGCTGAACAGAACTGTCTTTCTTGGATCGAGCGAACTGTCTGGATCCTGAAAGACCATCTGTATCTCTCGATGGCCCGATCCCTTCAGAGCTGTCCCCATGAATTGGATCGAGCCCGTTGTGGGTTTGTGTATGCCACAGAGGATACGTGCGATTGTTGATTTTCCAGAACCGCTCTCACCCACTATGCTGAACACGGTGTTCTCTTCGACGGTGAACGAAACATCCTGAACAGCCCTCAAGAACTTGACAGGCCTTCCAAACACATCGAATTCGACAGGAAAATCCTTCGAAAGATTTTCAACTTTCAGCATCGTTCAGATCCCAGCCTTCTCATACAACCAGCACTTGACGATCCTGTCCTTCATTTGAACTTCAGGCGGTTCCTGCCGAGAGCACACTTCCAGCTTCTTGTTGCACCTCGGATGGAACCGACAACCCGACGGTGGGTCGAGCAAGCTCGGCACGTTTCCTTCGATCGAATGCAACTTCGAACCTTTCCTCTTCAGATTCGGCACCGAAGCGATCAATCCCTGAGTGTAAGGGTGCAGGGGATCTTCAAAGAGCTGTTTCGCTGGCGATATTTCACAGATCTTTCCTGCGTACATGACGATGATCCTGTCAGCTATCTGTGATACAACACTCAGATCATGGCTTATGAACAGTATCGAAGTTCTCGAGCTGGATTTCAACTGCTTGAACAAACGCATGATCTGTGCCTGTATTGTCACATCCAGTGCAGTGGTGGGCTCATCGGCGATGAGCAGTTTCGGCTCACACAGCATCGCCATAGCGATCATAGCCCTCTGTCTCATGCCCCCACTGTATTCGAAAGGATACCTCTCGAGCATTTTCTCCGCTTCAGGGATACCAAGTTTTGCCATCGTTTCTATGACCCTCTTTCTGGCCTCCTCTTTGCCCATCTTGAAGTTCTCTTCCAGCACTTCACAAAGTTGTTGGCCTATCTTCATGTTGGGATTCAGCGAATTGAGAGGATTCTGAAAGACCATACTCATCTTCTTTCCCCTGGGATGATCGTTTCCCGAGGTTATGTCGACACCATCGAAGAGGATTCTGCCTCTCGCCACTCTCGCATTCTTGGCCAGCAGTCCCATGATCGCCA
>DOKY01000028.1:592-2566 GCA_003510135.1 Pseudothermotoga sp. | reverse complement strand
TCAACCGCGAGATCTTCCACGAGCAGGAGGGGATTCAAAACTCCCTCCTCCTTTCCTGAAAGTACTGCTTCACCTCTTGCAACAGTTTCTCGTCCGTCGCGAGATCGTACACGGTGAACGCGAGTGCCTTTGTCGCTCTCAGCATCGCCTGGTAACCCTCGGGTGAGTTTGCCGCTTTTGCGAATTCTCTCGTGTGCGTCGGTATGGGCTTGCCATTCGTGATGTTTATGTACGCATGGATGGAAGGTACAACGTGGCTCACCTCTCCCATGTCAGTCGATCCAACTCCCTGTTCGTACGTTCTCGGTACAACTTCTTCACCCACGAGCCTGTAGTTCTCTTCCAGCTTCTTGGCGAGCGGTACGTTGACGTACACTTCCAGCATCTGCTCCTGACGAACCACGTTCGATCTGCAGTCGGCCATGTCGCCCGCAGCTCTGACGAGAGTGAAGAACCTCTCTTCGAGCCCTTCAAGTTGTTCAACCCGCAAGGCTCTGATACCGATCTCCGCACTCGTGTACTCCGGTATGGTGTTGAAAGACTGACCTCCATTCGTTATGATCCCGTGGATCCTGACTTTCTCCGGAAGTTGCTGTCTCCAAAGACCTATTGCATTGAACAAGAGAATCATCGCATCCAAAGCGTTCTTACCACTTACAGGATCTGCGGCGGCGTGGGCTGAACGTCCAAAGAATTCCACCTTGTAGCGACGTATCGCATAAGATATGTCGAAACCTGTACTCATGGAAGCTGGATGTATCATCATCGCGACATCAACGTCTTCGAATACTCCCGCCTTTATGAGCTCCTTTTTCCCCGCTCCTTTTTCCTCCGCGGGACAACCCACGACCAACAGCGTGAACTGTAAATCTTGCAAAGCCTTCTTGAGAGCCACCGCGGCTCCACAACTCATGACACCTATCATGTTGTGTCCGCACGCATGGCCTATCTCGGGCAACGCGTCGTACTCTGCGAGCAACGCGATCTTTGGCCTTCCTTTTCCTGTTTCTGCCAAGAACGCGGTGTTCAACCCCGCGACGTTTCTTCTGACCGAAAAATCGTTTTCTTCTAAGAAGTTCGCGAGCAAGCTGGAAGACTCCTTCTCTTCGTAGGAGAGTTCGGCAAGATCGAAGATCTTTTTCGCCAGATCGATGAGCTGTTCTTCCATCGAATCCACCATTTGGGCGATCTTTTCCTTCATTTTCTTTCCCCCTCAGCTCTTCAATCTTGGATCGAGCAGGTCCCTCAACCCGTCACCAAGGATGTTGAAACCAAGACATGTGAACAATATCGCGAGTCCTGGGAACAACGCCATGTGTGGCGCAGTTTGCAGATAGTTCTTCGCCTCAGCTAACATGCTACCCCAAGAGGGCGTAGGTGGTTGAATCCCCAACCCCAGGAAACTGAGAGTCGCTTCACTTATCACCGCACCAGCAAAGTTCAGCGAGCTGTAGATGATCAGCACGGGCACGATGTTGGGTAAAATATGATGAAAGATGATCCAGAGGTGCGAGGCACCCAAGGTTCGAGCGGCCAAAACGAATTCTTCGTTTTTAACGTTCAGAACAGCACCCCTAACGATCCTCGAAAAACTCGGTACCATGACTATTCCTATCGCCAACATCGCGTTGAACAAACCCGCTCCAAGCACTGCCATCATGGCGATGGCCAAGAGTACGTACGGAAAGGACAGCAAGGCATCCATGAAACGCATGATCAGGGCGTCGAAGAATCCACCAAAATAACCCGCAACGATGCCGAGCACAGTCCCGATCAGTGCGCCTATGCCAACAGCGATGACTCCAACAACGAGCGAGATACGGCTACCGTAAACCAGCCTTGAGAATATGTCCCTACCGTAGTCGTCGGTACCGAGGATATGCCCACCTTCGCCAGGTTTGGCGAAGATGTAGAAAAAGTCCATCTCATCGACTTCGTGCGTGGCGATGAGCGGTGCGAAGATGGCGAAGAAGA
>DOKY01000028.1:0-237 GCA_003510135.1 Pseudothermotoga sp. | reverse complement strand
AGACACCCCTGTAGGTCTGCCTGATCTTCGGATTTATGAAAGCATAGGCTATATCGACGGCCAGATTGACGAAGATGTACAAGATTGCAGTGAAGAGAACTTCTCCCTGAACGAGCATGTAGTCACGCCTGAATATCCCATCGACCATGAGTTTTCCGAGTCCTGGCAACGCGAACACAGTCTCGGTCAAGACGGCACCCGCAAGAAGGTTGCCAAGCTGCAAACCTACAACAGTTA
>DOKY01000023.1 GCA_003510135.1 Pseudothermotoga sp. | reverse complement strand
GACCCTGTTCTTCACGCTTTTTCACTCCCAGCACCAACTCCGCGGTTGCGACGATTCTCTCATCCACGCTCGCCTTCGCCTTCACTTTCACCACGTTCAATTTGCTTTCAATGACCTCCACCTCGTACTTGAGCACGTCTCCCGGCTTGACGGGCGATTTGAACCGCGCGTTGTCTATGCCCAGAAACAGTGGCACAAGCTTCTGTTCAGGTTTCAAAAGCAACAGCCCCGCCGTCTGTGCCATACCCTCGATAATCAACACACCGGGATAGATCGGATAATCTGGAAAGTGGCCCAAGAAGAATATCTCAGAGATCGTCACATTCTTGATCGCCACAATTCTTTTTTCATCTCTTTCTATCACCCTGTCAACGAGCAAGATAGGAAACCTGTGTGGCAGAATTTGCATTATTTCCTCTACATTCAAGGCTCGTACCTCCCTATCACGATCGACACGTTGTGTCCGCCGAAACCGAAGGAGTTCTTAACGAAGTTCTCGATCTCGATTCTCACAGGTTCTTTACCAACGACGTTCACGTTCACCTGCGGGTCTTTTTCGTCCAAATTTGGCATCGCATGCAGAAAACCTTTCTGCATCTGCAGAATTGCAACGACGGACTCAGCTGCGGCTGCCGCTCCGAGCAGATGACCCATCAGCGCTTTACTGCTGTTCACGTAGATTTCTTTTCCAAATATCCTTTCTATCGCCTTGGCCTCTGCCTCGTCTCCCGCAGGTGTGCTCGTGGCATGGCAGCTCACGTACTGAATATCCTGTGGTGAGAGGTTTGCATCTTCGAGGGCGAGCCTCATGGCTTTTTCCGCACCTGCACCTTCGGGATCTGGAGCACTCATGTGGTAAGCGTCATCGTTCATCCCGAAGCCTTTGATCTCAGCGATGATTTCTGCATTCCTTTTCAGTGCGATCTCTTCGGCCTCGAGGATGAGTATCGCGCCTCCTTCGCCCATCACGAAACCATCGCGTTGTACGTCGAACGGTCTCGATGCTCTCTTTGGTTCATCGTTCCTCGTCGAGAGGGCACGCATGCTTGCAAAGCCAGCTATTGGTAGCGGTGCTATCGTTGCTTCTGCGCCACCGACGATGGCCACATCAGCGTAGTTGTGCCTTATCAAGAGAGTTCCCAAGGCGATCGCGTGTCCTGACGAAGCACAGGCGCTCACCGGCGCGAAGTTCACACCCTTCAATCCGTGTTCTATCGAGATGATGCCCGAGGCCATGTTTATCAGCAACATCGGTATGAGAAACGGGCTGACCTTTGACGCTCCTTGCGCAAGAAACTTGTTGTTTTCCGTATCCAACGTGATGAATCCACCCATGCCCGAGCCAACGAGCACCGCCGTTCTCTCCGAAAACGATGAAAGGTCTATTTTCGCCTGATCCAGAGCTTCCTTGAAGGCGGCGAGAGCGAAATGAACGAACCTATCGGTCCTACGCGCCAGTTTCCTATCGATGTACTTCTCAACATCGAAGTTCTTCACTTCGGCAGCTATCCTCACCGGAAGGTTGCTGGCATCGAAACTGCTTATGTAATCGATTGCAACGGTCGAACGCTCCAGATTCATAAGAACTTCTTCTTTTCCAATCCCAATGGGACTCACGATACCCATTCCCGTGACGACCACGCGCCTCATGCGACCACTCCCTCAAGCTCGAACGAGTCTACGTGGATTATATGAAGTGAAAGAAAGGGCCGTCAAAACGGCCCTTTTAGAAAGAAAAAATCTATATTACTTACATTAACACAACTCCATACTGGTAGAGTCTTTCTTTCGCCATGACATAAAACGCATGGTATCTCTCTGAAAAAATGTACGACACAAGGTAATATAAGCTTCCGAGCCCATAAATTCTCGGGTCTTCCGGGGAGTCTTCAGATGGCACGTTGCAGACGATGTGAAGACTGCCGGACTCCGCGAGTTTACAGTTTCTACATTTTTTCTTCATATTTGATACACGTCTATCTGCCCAGTCTCAGGGTCCAAGAAAACGGCGCTCGGTCTTTCAGCTATGTACCCACTGCCATCTCCTGGATTCACCAAAAGGGTCTTGCCTTGTCTTCTAAAGTCGAGTTTGTGCGTGTGCCCGTAGAAGATGAAGTCGTAGTGTTGCGATTCCAAAAGAGCTTCCAGCGCGAAGGGTTCGTGCATCATGGCCACTTTCTTTCCGTCCACCACGAGTTCAACCGGCCCTTTCACGAGTCGACCGGAAGATCTTTGACTCAAAAGTAGCCATTCTCCGTCGTTGTTGCCAAACACACCGTGGAACTCTGCTTCAAGTTTCAGCAATCTGAGCAAGGCGAAGGGTGATACCACATCACCGCAGTGAAAAACGTGCGTCACTTTTCTGCGATTTGCTTCTTCGACGAATTTCTCGATGCTGTGCAGATTGTCGTGCGTGTCGGAGATTATCAACCACACAGTTTCACCTCCCAACCGTTTCAGTCAGCGAACATCGCCAAGGCTTGTTGTGTGAAATTGCTTCTGGCAGTCAAACTCACCGAGAGAGACGCGACATCGACCGTGTACACTTCCAACCTGTCTGTGAACAAAGTGTACAACAAGTTTCCAACGATCTTGATAGAGACTGGAAAATTCGAGTTGATCTTGGTCAGGGTCGCATCTGTCAGTCTACCGAGGTAGATTCCTTCGCCGGAGACGCCCAAGCAGAAGAACTGTTCTGAGGCATCGAGCCTTCTGACGTCTCCTTCGACGGCGTAGGTCTTTACCAATTCGAGATTGTTGTCGCTGACTGAGTACACTTCGAGGCGATGTGAAACGTCTTGAACGTAGACGAAGACGAATTCCCCCCGAGTGAAGATTCTCTGAGCATTCGAAATGGTTTTGGTGCTGAGGACCTGCAACGTGACGGGATCGACCAAAGACACAGTTTGACCGTTCAGAACCACGACGTATCGATCGGCATCCACTGCTGTCCCACCTATCGGTGCAGTTTCATACGTAGCAGAGTTGGGGAGACTGTATCTTCTCAATGTATTGGAACCCACCTGAAAGAAGTACTCATCGTTGAAAGCAGAGTTTGTTCCCGTGAAGAGCAAGACATTTTGAGAGGATAACACTGTCAAATCGTTCGCGTTCAAGCGCACCAAAGATCCTGAAGTCAGAAAGTACAGATCGTCACCTATCGCTCGAAGTAACTTCGCATCGTTCGCCTCAGAAACAACATTGGAGGCTACGGGCGTGAGGTGTGATTGATTCACTTTGAACCGAACAACACTTCGATCCGATAGCGCAACGAAGATCCTCTGTGTGTCCCTGACCACTGTGAACGGTCTGGAAAAGCCACTGTGCCTGCCGTTCTCAGCAACAACGTTGAACACGTAACTGTACTCGACGTTCTCGACGACGTCTTGATCGAGGTAGGAAGTCGACGTACACTCGTGAATCTTTATCCAATAGCCCTGTTCGGCTTTGTAGATCTCATAAAACGCGGCATTCTCGACTGGATCCCAAGAGATGAGGATACCTTCGTCGAGGTTCGTCAGAGTCGCTGAAGAGACCGTTTGTACCGTTTCAACTTCGAGCACGATCTCAACATTCCCGAACTGGTCTATTCTGACAGAGTATGTATTCATTCTACCCGGTTGAAGTTCCAACCCGACCGACCCAGTCTCGGGCCAAACGAGCATTTCGTTGCCGGACTGATCGTACAGCGTCAACTTGAGTTGCCAAACCGCACTGGCGAGGTTATGAAATTCGAAGGTTATCTCACGATCCTCAAGATTCCTTCTCTCAAGGATGACGTCCTGCGAATGTTCCAAGCGTAACTCGACAGTACTCGCCTCGCTCGAAGTGACCGACACGTCCACAGTCAAATCGGCTGAATTCAGAGTCACGGGTACGTGGACCGTGCTGTGCTTTCCCGCAAGAACTTCCACCTGCGTTTCTCCAACGTAAATCGTGTAGTTCTGACCGTCTTTCAGTTCAACCGACACAGTCCAGTTGCCTCTCTCGATCGATTGAAAGACCACGCTGTTCTCCCCTGGGAAGTTGAAGGTTTGAGAAAGAATTCTCGCACCCTTTTTCAACGTCACAACTCCCAGAGTTGGTTCGACGCTCGGTATCGCCTTTTTGAGCACAACACTCACAGTGAGAGAACCGGTCTCATCACACAGGGGAACACATGAAACGACGACTAAACACGAAACGCATGCGAGCAAGAGAAAAAACCTGTGCAAGAGGGCCACCTCCCAAAATGAATGTAGTCTAAGTTTGATTCTACCTGAGCAAAGGTTCTTTTCTATGCGTTTCAATGGAAGAATCAAGCTTTTCTGGCCCTCGATCAAGGCTTGAAAATACGACTCCGACTCTCGCTTGAAGATATTCTTTCTCCCGTTCGCTCTCAGTCAAGTTCAGCTTTCATTTTGAATTCTGTTACCTCTGTTCAATGTTCAGCTCCGTATATATCATGATAGGAGCGCTCTCAAGGAAAATGGACCGTTTGAACGGTTGGCTTCGTACATGGGCGTTGGTCTAAGTTTTTGGTTAGTGGTGAAAAAGATCTGTTCAAAGGACGATATGAACGCGCTCCCGATCCCGAATGTTGAGATGGATCAGCGATGAAAGAAACTGATCGAGGATCAGAGAAAATGGTGCAATATGAAGAGAACAATGCCCCAGAGATGGGGCTTTTTTGTTTTGGTGTGATCTTTTACCTTGCCAATTTCAACAAGAGTTTCACGACGGGCGAAGAAACATGTATCCAGTTACCACGCCGCTGAGCAGTTATTAACAGTTTCACGAAAGGCACTTGACACTTTTGGTCTGCGAGTGGTAGACTTTCGACGAAGGTCCTTTAATTTGCCCCAGTGAGGGCAAGAAGGAGGTCAGAACATGGTTGACAGTTCCCTCACTTTGGCCCACCAGCAGGTCCGAGGCCTCAAGTTTTTCCTTCTCTCACTGCAGCACTTTGTTGCGATGTTCGGCGCAACGGTGCTCGTTCCGCTCCTGACAGGGTTGGACCCGCTCGTGGCTCTCTTCACCGCAGGTGCAGGAACTTTGTTGTTCCATGTGATCACCGGCGGCATAGTCCCGGTCTTTCTCGGCTCGAGCTTCGCCTTCATAGCACCCATCATCATGGTGAAGGAACAGCTCGGTGATCTGGCTTACGCGACGGGAGGCATATTCGTTGCTGGCCTTGTCTATCTCATCTTCGCACTCTTGGTGTGGTTTGTTGGCACGGATAAGATCAAAAGGCTGTTTCCACCACTGGTCACTGGACCCATGATCGTCGTGATAGGACTCACGTTGAGCCCGGTCGCGATCCAGATGGCGAGTCAGAATTGGCTGGTGGCAATGGTGGTCGTCGTGACCGTCATACTCACGTCTGTTCTGCTCAAAGGTTTCTGGAGCATGATTCCCGTGTTGTTCGGCGTTCTGGCTGGATACGCTGTGTCCTTACCCCTTGGTCTGGTCGACGTCTCGGCCGTTCAGCAGAGCGGTTGGCTGAGCGTACCACACTTCATCCTTCCGAAGTTCAACTGGACGGCCATAGCCACGATCGCCCCCGTGTCGATAGCGACCGTCATGGAGCACATAGGTGATATCACGACCAACGGGGCTGTGGTCGGGAAGAACTTCTTCGAAAAGCCCGGTCTGTACCGAACCTTGATCGGAGACGGGCTTGCCACTTCTCTCGCCGGTTTGCTCGGTGGTCCTGCGAACACGACTTACAGTGAGAACACGGGTGTACTCGCACTCACGAGAGTTTACGATCCGAGGGTGCTGAGAGGGGCAGCTTTTCTGGCGATGCTGGTCGCTTTTCTGTCTAAGTTTGGGGCCGTGCTTCGCACGATCCCAACACCGGTCATAGGTGGTATCAGCCTGATCCTGTTTGGAATGATCGCTTCCGTCGGAATAAGAACCCTCGTCAACGCCCAAGTGGACTTCTCCAGGCCCAAGAATCTTCTGGTTGCCTCTCTGATCCTCACCGTGGGCATAGGTGGTGCCGTGTTGAAGATCAATCATGTTGAGTTCAAGGGTCTCAGCCTGGCTGCGATCATAGGGATCGTTGCAAACTTGCTGGTACCGGATAAGAAGGGATGAAGCATCGATTTCAGCGAAGCGGGGCTTTGACCCCGCTTTTTTGTTGTACAATTCAAATTAGAAGGTCTTGGAGGCGATGTCATAGTGAACATCAAGAGAGCGTTGATAAGTGTTTGGGACAAAACAAACATCATCTGGTTCGCGAAGGCTTTGGAGGAACGGGGCATGAAAATCTTCGCTACCGCAGGTACGGCTGACTATCTTCGTTCGCATGGCATAGTTGTGGAAAACATCAGCCAGATAACAGACTTCCCTGAGATGCCGGAATACAACATCAAGTCGATTCATCCCAAGATCTTTGCCGCGATCTTAATGAATCTTTTTGAAGAAAGCCCTAAGCGAATCAGCGTTGAGCCTTTCGATCTGGTCGTTGTGAACCCGAGGCCATTTCAGCTTGGCGATGATCTGGACGAGGAACAGATACTGAAGAACGTGGACATCGGCGGAATCGCAATGCTCAGAGCCGCTGCGAAAAACTACAGGAATGTGGTACCCGTGTGTGACCCCGAGGATTACAACATGATCGTTGAATCGATAGACAGATGTGGTGATGTGGAACTTCAAAAACGCAGATATCTGTGCGTGAAAGCCTTCCTTTTTTGCCACAGATACGACGAGAGCGTGTTCAGAATCTTGTGCGATCTGTTCGCGATCGATGCAACGGAGCTGAAACGGGGGTCGGAATGAACAGATATTTCGAGACAATTCTGAAAGTTGTCTTCCCGAACAGTTGTGTTTTGTGCGGAAGAACCATTTCAGCGTTTTCTTTGCTGTGCGAAGAATGCGAGGCCAAGTTGTTCCGTGGGCCAATTCCGCTGGTGGAAAAAACGAAGTGGTGTGAGGTATATTTCTATGGTAGATACGAATCACTGCTTAGAGATGTGATCTTAGCATACAAGAACGGTGGGCACTGGAGACTGAGAAAGATTCTGGCGAGGGCCATTTTCGAAACGATGAGCAGATACTCAACTTCGTTCGACGTTCTGACTTGGGTTCCCTCAAGTTTCAAGGCCTTGGAAGAGAGAGGTTTCGACACAATGGGAATGATCGCGAAGGTTGTTTCGAAAAACATACACACAAAATGTGTCTCCCTCATAGAATCGGCAGCACCTTCCACCAAGAGAGGTTTAACGAGGCAACAGAGAAGAGAAAGCGTGCGTGGAATGTTTGTGCTGAAGGCAAAACCGAGGGGTACCGTCGCACTTATCGATGATGTGTACACCACTGGTGCTACCATCAACGAGTGTTCAAAATTGTTGCTTCAAGCCGGAGCAGAAAAGGTGATCGCCTACTGCATTGCCAGAGCTTGAGGGGGTGGACGAATGTCACTGAAACTCAAGGTAGTTTTGCTCGTAGTCGTGTTCCTCGTGGTAGGTGTTTCGACGGTCACGATAACGAATCTGCTGGCGATCAGAGGAAGGCTTCTGGCTTACGCCGAAGGAGAGATGCTGCAAAAGGTTGAAAAGGAAGCAATCAAGCTGGATAACTGGTTCAGAGAAAGGCTCATCACACTTCAGGGTATAGCTCCGAACCTGGAAAATCTGTTTCTGTTTTTCGATGTGAACATGATCGATATGAGCCTGCGCTCCTACGCTGAAGACTTAGAAAAACTTGGTTTCGTCGGGCAGATCTTGATGAGCCCTGATGGAAAAACTTTTACCTTGAACCTTCAGCTGGAAAAAGATTTGTCCAAGGAAAGGTTCTTCCAAGAAG
>DOKY01000007.1:39191-39327 GCA_003510135.1 Pseudothermotoga sp. | reverse complement strand
TACTATGACTAAGCCATTTTCACGATCAGCAATATATGCTTAATTTCCTGAAACTTGTACATCCCATGCAAAACCATCTGTATCCAAATGACCTACTTGTGTTATATCTACTATGACCAAGCCATTTCCTCCATCA
>DOKY01000007.1:27864-38849 GCA_003510135.1 Pseudothermotoga sp. | reverse complement strand
TCGTGACTGTGGTGTTGATGGCATACATGACACCAATACCAATACTAAAACTATCAATATAAAAACTACCTTTTTCATGCTATCCCCCCTTACGACTTTGGATAATCAGGAAGCTCGTTTACTAAGAAGCCATTTTAATTATATCACTTTAGAAAGGACTGTGTCATCTAATTATATCACTCTAGAAAGGACTGTGTCAATAAAACGCTGTAAAAACACCACAGGTGGATATGAAGATACCTACCAGTCAATCTTTTATCTCACATTGCAGAATGCTTGTATTGCGTAGCGCCGATGCGAGCACTCAAACAAACGGGCACCGAGCTACACGGATGTGGCGAGCATGAGGCTGAAACAGGATGTTGAATCTTCATGGTAGTGCACGTTTGTGAGAGTAGGTAAAATCAATAGAGATTCTATCACACTTTATAACCGCCATGAAAGATACTCTCGAAGAAATGATAAAAGAAGAAAGGGGAATGTATCTCGAAAAAACACTGGACACGAAAGCTAATGGATACTACCTCCGAAATCTGAACACGGCTATAGGTAAGGTAGAAGATCTCAAAGCGGCAAGGACAAGGGATGGTAGATTCAGCAGCAAGCTTTTGCCATACAGAAAGAGCTACATGCCAGGATTTGAACAACTCGTGTGGGCGTTGTTTTATGCTTAAAGATAGGGAAGGTACTTGAAGTGCTTTATGGGATGAACATTTCACACGCGATGGCATCGAGACTCACAGAGATAGCGGCAGAAGAGATACAGAAGTGGAAGGAGAGACGGTCAGAGAATAGATATCCGGTGATATTCGTTGATGGGACATACTTTCCGATGAAGCGAGGGACAGTAAGCAAAGAAGCGATATACGTGATACTGGGGATAAGAGAATCCGTAAGATTATACAAAATTGCTTGAATTTTTGTCCAATTTTTCGGGGTGCATTACACGATAAAAGAGATGGAAAAGTTTAGAGCCAAATGGGGTAAGAGATATCCGAAGGTGGTGAAGTGGTGGGAACAGAAGTTGGAGGAACTGCTTGGTTTCATGGCGTTTCCAAGAAGAGATACGAAGCATGATGTCACGGCGAATTCAATAAAGAAGCTATTCAAAGAGTTGAAAAGGTATTTGAAAGTAAGCAAAGTATTGCAAGGCGAGAAAAGGGCTGAGAAGGTGCTATATGCAATTCTGTGGGAGCTAAACGAGAGGTACATGTCAAGGAAGCTAAAAGGCTTTGAGGCAATGACAGAATGATATCACGAAAATAAGCACTCTTCCGACTAAACGTTAGCATTTGTGAAGAGACACAATTTACTTGACACAATCTAGATTTCTGGTATTATTTTGTTAGTAATATTTGTAACTTTATCGCATTGACATAATTTCAAGGAGCGATGGTTGAATGGAGGAGTTTAGAATGAAGCTTAGGATAAAAACTCTAACGCCAATCTGGACAGGAGATGTTGAGAGAAAATCCACGAATCTCAGAGAAACGGGCATAATCGGAAGCTTAAGATGGTGGTTCGAGTCTCTTGTTAGAGGGTTTGGTGGGAATGCGTGTGATCCGGCTTCTGACAACAGGTGTCCAGATGAAGATGGGAGGCATTGCGCGGTTTGCGAATTGTTTGGATGTACTGGATGGGCTAAAAAGTTTAGATTGGAAATAGAATCGTCTAATTTGGCGTACATCCCTGAAATTAAACTAAGGACACGAGAAAAGAGAAATGCGAAATATCTGACGCGAAACGTAGCAGGATTTATGGGGGAAATAATTCTAAAATTTATACCATTAAGGAAAATTTGTTCTAATAAATGGGCTTTGCTAAATAAAACGTTGGATGTGATAGCAAATTACGGAGGGTTAGGGGCAAGAACATCACAAGGAAATGGTGTAATTAAAATTACTGAAAACAATTTACCTTACACAGATAAAAACCCATGCGAATTTGAACTATTAAACAGAGGGAAAAAAGCAGATACACCTAACTTAGCCAATTTCTTTTTTTACAAATTTCATCTTGAATTCAGTAAAACACTATCAGAATTAATTGAGGAAAACGTTTTTTGGACGCATCAAAAAGATGATCTGACATTTAGTGATGATTTTCAGAAATGGAAAGAAGTCTGGGAAAGATACCACTTCCTTCCTATAGCTTTCCATGTAAGGGATTCCATCAGAAGACTAGAAGGTGATAAGAGTAAACGACATAACATATTTGGCGATTCAAAAAAAGGCTCAAGAATTTTTGTGTCTCACGGTTATAGATACAATGAAAAAACGGTGGAAGTTAGAATTTGGGGATATGATGTAGAGGAAAGCATCAAAAATAAAATAAAGAAAAAATTGGAGGAGAGATTAAAAGAGCATCTATTCTCGGAAAAAAAGTATAGCAATCTCCTAGAAAATTGTAAATTAATTGAAGAAAGAAGCGGAAAAGATATTTTGTCAGGTGATGAAAATGGTGTATGATTTCTTTGCAAAGGCATCCTTAGAAGATTTCAACAAAGAAAATCTTGAAGACAAAGTAAGAGAAATCTGGGAAAAGGTTTATAGAAAATATAAAAATAAGCCTAATGAATTAAAAAAGGAATTCGAAAGAGAGTTTATGGATTATATTAAGTCAATTTTAGATAGATATCCATTGTTTCTGCAATCTAAGTTACTAAGAATCTATGAAGGCTTTGAAGAAGACTTAAGAAACTTTGCGGAAACTCTTAAAAAAGAGATTAAAAGAAAAACATACAAGCCAGAAATACCGTCATCTAAGGAGGTATACAAAGAGTTAATACTACCAGAAGTGAAAATAAAATTAGACGAACCCCTGCTCATAGAGAGTTCCAACTTTTCTGACAGTTTACCTGCGTATGCTATTCAAATCCAAATCACCTTCAAGCTCAAAAAACCATATCTCAGCAAAGACGATGACAACTTCTACATCATAGACAACCCGATTGTTAAAGACAAGGTCTTCAAAGTTCCGATGGTCAGGTCGACAACGTGGAAGGGTGCTTTAAGGTTTGCATTTAAACAGATTTGTAAAGATCAAAAGATAGAGATTAGACTCTTTGGTAATGAAAAAGGCGAAACTGAAAACTTTAGACAAGGACGATTATTCTTCTACCCGACCTTTTTCGATAGAATTTCATTGGATGTCATCACACCACTTGACAGAGAAACCAGAACTCCTGCCCGCGGCCCCATATACTTTGAAGTCGTTCCTAAAAATGCTAAGGGGGTATTTAAGGTGCTTTACTACCCCTTCGATTTAATTGCAAAAGGAGATTTTGATTCAATTGAAGAAGAAGTGGAGGAGGATCTGGAACTCCTATTAAAAACCATAAAGAAGATGTTCACCGAGACAGGCTTTTCCGCCAAGAAAACAAGCGGTTTTGGTGTTGCGGAAATCGAAAATGCAACAATCACAGTGGGGAGTGGGTTAGAACCTTATAAAATAAAGATAAAAATAAAATAAATGAAATAAAGAAAAAGATTGCCGATGATTTCGGAATTCAGAAGGAGAAGTTTGAGGTGATCCCGAATGGGTGAAAGTAGACTAAAAGAACTGGTAAAACACAGGGATGTCATCCTTCTTGCCGAGATTGGAGCATTGATTCATGATATTGGAAAGTTGAGTGTGGAGTTTATTCGTACCAAATCACCAGAAAATCCGCCAAATGAAAAAGATAAACATGAAAAAGATAAACATGAAAAAGATAAACATGCACAATGGGTATTTGAATGGCATTCCCAGCTAGAAAGACTTTTGAACAATTTTAAAATACATGTGAAGGGTATTCAAGTATCAACAAAAGAAGGCAAACAATCAACAAATGCTGAAATATCTCTAATAAAACTAATAAAAGAGCATCACAACACAGAGTATATAAAATTTGACGAAAGACAAATGACAAACTCTGATTACGCTAAAAAATATTTAATGACTTTATTTTCAAGAGCTGCAGATGGTATCGACTCGGGGATAGATAAAGGAGCCGTTTTAGATAAAGGTAAGCAACCTTTCAATCAAACCTATATTTCAACATCCTTCGGATATGAATTCAAAAGGATAGAAGTTGAAAAAGAAGAACTCAGGAATAAAAGAGAAGAGTTTGTAAGAGTTTTAGAGGAAGTTCTAACCAGTTTAAATAATCTGCTGTCCGCCGGTAAAGTTCCCGAAGACAATCCTGAAAGCAAATGGATAGAATTGAGAAGCAAATTATACAAAAAGGCAAAAGAATGTTTTTCTTATGGTTTAGGTGAAACTAGAAGATCCGCAAACGACGTTACACTGTGGGATCATTCCCACTCTACAGCGTCGCTCTACAAAACAGCTCTGGCAAACGTAATACTGTCTGGTGAATGGAAGGATCCTTCTCAGGTCAAATGGAAACTGCTCCTTATAAGATTCAACGGGCTGGATTACATATTCAGAGGCGTGAAAATTGGAGACATTGAAGGAAGGAAAGAAGCCATAAATGATGCTTCAAAAGAAGTTAGAAAACTATTGGAAGTTGAAGTTCCGTTAGGCAATGAAATTTACAGAGACGAAAACGGCTTGGTGTTTTTGGTTCCAGGAAGTTTAGAAGATACTACACTCGATGTCACACTGGACGATGGAAGAACATATCCTTTAAAGGAGAAAAGGACACATTCTTTAAAGGAGAAGATCTATGGGATATTCAATGATAAAACAAAGGGAGAACTAAAACCTGTTATCAAAATTACCGAAGAAAGCAGCAGAGGCGCCGCTATCTTGGGCTACTCCCTGGAGAAGTACAAAGTCATATACAATCGACCTTTTGAGGACGAGATAAAGAAAAAGTGGGAACATAGTCAAGACGAGGTAGTTTGCTCTGTTTGTGGATTGAAACCAGCAGATCAGAAAGAAAAGATATGCGAAGATTGCAAAGAACTGAGAAAGTCCAGGGCAGTGGAATGGGCCAAAAATAGAAAAGAGCAAACCGCATCAACAATATGGATCGACGAAATAAGAGATAAAAACAACAGAATTGGGATAATAGCTGGTGTATTTGATCTGGGATTCTGGTTAAACGGCATGTGGCTCAACACATGTTTCACCAAAACGCTTGAAGATTTGAAAGAGGAAAAAAAGGATATTTTTAATTCCATAAACTCATGGGAAGATCTTATTTCGGCTGTTGAGGAAGCTCTTATGCTGAATAATCCAAACGCTGAACTGACAAAGTTTAAGAAACCGGATAATAGCGGCATAAAAGTTAAAGAACTGTTGAAAGCTCTTGGCGGAGAAAGTTATCACAATCAGCCTGCTAATGAATATTTTGAGGCTATAGTGGTGAACAGAGAAGGGGAGATCTTAAAAGAGTTGTACGGCATAGATGTAACCAATGCTGCACCGAGAGAAAAAGCCGAACTGCTTGTTCTTTTTCTGATGAGAAAGAACCCGTCTTTTGCCAGAATAAGGAGAATATGGGAAACCTGCAATAGATTCTGGGAAAGGGTTAGAATGGATGTTATTGAGTATCTCAGGAATAGGGGGACCAGAACAAGGTATAAGATCGTTCTTGACCAAGAATCCGAAAAAGAAATCAAAAGATTGCTCGAGGGTAATAAAATCTCTAAGTACAGGGCTTATGAAATCAGAGCAGGCAACCTGAGATTTCCCGTCGTGATTGTGGAAGATGATCTCCTTCTCGTAGACTACGTAGAAGATGAAGACGAAAAGAAAGAGATCGAAAATGCCCTAAAAAATGAGTTCGAGCTGTATGAGCCATCTGACTATGGCTACCATTCAATAAAAATATATCCTGTTGAAAGAGAACATCAGGAACGTTTAAAATGTGAAAAACTGGTCGAGGATTCCAGATACATACCATTCTTCTCTATAATTGAAGACTATCCCTCAATAAACGCGTTTATCGTACCTCTGGAAGATGCATGGGAGATTGTAAAAAAGATAAAGAAGCTCTACGAAATCGAATTTTCTAAAGTCCAGAACAGATTGCCTTTAAAACTCGGATTCTTTGCCATGAATAGGAAGTATCCTCTGTACTCTGCACTCGATTGTGTGGAAAAATTTCGCTCAGAAGACGCGGGCGTGTATGAATGGAAGATTAAAGATAGTCACAGGGCTGAAAGCGAGGAGATATGCAGGAATTTCGATGATAGACTGGGAAATTATGTACAGAAACTTGTATTAGAGAGTGAAAGCAGAGAGCTCACGCTGTACGTTAGCTATTCCTTAGGCGACTCTTCCGGAGAAGACGAGTTTTACCCGTATTTTGTAACATCTAGTTCCAGTATACTGTTGTATGCAGATGTTTGCAAAAACGTTCTGAACCTTCCGGTGAACAAAGTTTCAGTAAAGCACGTGAAAGAGCTTTCAAAGGATGATAGGGTAGTCTTTATTCCATCAATTTTCGATTTCGAGCTCCTCGATTCAAACATTCGCAGATTCGATCTGGGGAAAGATAGAAGCCACCGGCTCTTCACGAAATCCAAAAACAAACCGAAGCCGTATCTGCTCTGGGACATTGACAACTTTGAAAGACTCAGAGAGCTCATAGAGAAGCTCGGGCTCACAACCTCGCAGGTGATGAATCTTTATGAAATGCTGATTGCCAAAATAGAGGAATGGGATCTTAAAGAATTAAGCAGGGATGAGACCTTCAAGAAATTTGTTGAAAATGCTATAAAGAGCACTCCGCTGAGGTTGATAGTGATTAACGGAGAAAGTGAGAGAGGAAAGATTTCAAAGGAAGATTATGAATTTTTGAAAGCCAGCATTATGAACGGCATATTTTTCGATTTTGTTGATCTGTGGCACACCGTTTTGAAGGAAAAATTTGGCAAGGAGTGAGGAGAATGAGTAATGGAGGAAAGGAAGAGGAAAAGAAAAATGAAATTTACTCTCAGAAGAAATACTTTGCCTTAGCCCTGGATCCTGTGCATATAGGAACAGGCGGATACAGGATTGGCAGGGTAGACAACACAATCGTGAGAGAGCCGGCAACAGAATTGCCCAAGATCCCCGGCACGACAATAGAGGGAGTTTGTAGAAACTACGCGTATTTGAAGGCAAAGGAAAAGAAAATAGAAGGGGTGACACCTGGATGCGCCAAGGGTAAGGTCAAGGACGATAAAGAGCCCTGCGGCAGATGTGCAATCTGCATAACTTTCGGTTACGCAGGGAAAGACAGCGCTCTTCAGGCAATGGCTCTTTTCTCGGACGCAAGAATACTGCTCTTCCCCGTTGCAACCATGATCGGACCCGTTTGGGTAACTTCTCCGATGGTGCTAAAGGAAGCTGGGATAGAAGAAAAAGAAATTCCCGAACCTCAGGACGATGGATTTATACTTCCCGAAGGAAGCAATCTGAAACCTCCGGAAGAAAAACTGAACTTCGGATGGCTTCTCCTGAAGCAGGACAATAACAAAAAGACGAACACCTCCAGCTGGAAGTATGTAGATGATCCAAATGAGGAACCAAAATTATTAGAGAATGTGATTCCAGATAACATATTTAAAAGAATCTTTAAAAGAATCGTTATAGTGCCCGACCATCTGTTTCCTCAGATAGTGAACTCAAACCTTGAGGTCAGAACTTCAGTTGCGATAGATCCTGAAAGAGGGGCTGCAGAAGAGGGGGCTTTGTTCACCTACGAAGCCATCCCAAGGGGAACAGTGCTCTGGTTCGATGTCGTGTATCAGAACCCCAGGTACTTTCCAGCGTTGAAGGATAAAACACTCAATAAAACACTCAAATGGAAAGACAAGAATGGAAAAGATATAGAAGTAGCTACTAATGAAAATACCAGCGATGACGATAATGGTGCATTTTCTCTTTTGAAAGCGTGTGTGGAAGACGGCTTATCTCTCTTTCAGTTCCTCGGAGTCGGTGGAATGAGTTCAAGAGGTTTCGGAAGAATAAAAGTGCTGAATTTAGAGGGTGATAAAAATGACGGAAAACATTGATAAAGTTGCTGCAAGACTCGGATTTAACATGTGCGATATTTACAATGTTTTATGCAACACTTTAAAGGAGGCTGTTGAAAGTTTTGATAACTATAGCAGCTTCAAGGCAAGTGAAAAGATATTCGTTGATAAGCTTAAAGAAAAGGTGCCAACAGAAGACGATTCGGGTTTTCTCGAATCTATTTTTGATAGGCTGATTCTTGAAGAAATTAAAAGAAAAAGAGACAAAGAAAAAGAATTTGTAGATTTAAAAAAGAAGCTCCCTGAGTTTGATGCAAAAGAATTTGAAAGAGTTACAACCAAAGCTCTTGGAATTCTCATTGAAGATGGTTTGTTTGCTTACGTCGTATGGCTTGAAAGTGAAGGTAAACACATCCACAAACTAATAATTCTTTCAAGTTTGAAATTACTAATAAAAATAAATTTGATATCTAGTTCTCAAAATCTTAGGGAAGCTGTTTTAAATGAAATCTCCTCAAGCATCCAAAAAACCCTCTTTGCAAGGCAGGCTTTGGAGAGGATGCTTGTTTACGCAAGATACAGGGCAAAAAGTCTGGGGTGAAAATATGTCGTGGAAGTGCTACTCAACAATTTTCAAAGCTGAATCGTCCGTGCACATCGGATACAGGCAGATCGGAATCCTGAAAACAACGCGCTACTACATCACGGGCAGAGCAATGTGGGGGGCAATCACGGCAAACCTGACAAGAGCACTGTTTGACAACCCAGGGCCAGAAGATTATCAATATGTTGGTAATTTCGTCAGGGAAAACATAAGAACCTCTTACTTTTATCCAGCGGTGAAAACATCTTCAGAAAACCTCAGCAATTATAAGGCTAACGGCTACTCCGTATTTTTGCCCGAATACACTGATGAAGGTTTGAAGTTTGGAAATAAGTCAAGGGAGTGGTTTGAGAAAACATTTGTTGATTCTTTTGTCTCCACGGCACTGAGCGCTGAATCAAGAACAGCTGAGGAAGGAAGTCTGCACGAGGTGGAATACATCCGTGACAGGGTAGAAATAAACGGCGGTGCAACGGATGTTTACTGGGCGGGATATTTGCTTGTAGATTGCGGTGTGGAGGAGGGAAAAGAAATAAAATTGAAACTATTGTGCGAAGGTAGAGACGTAAAGGTTGGGCTCACAAACGGAAGCCTGTATAAAGAAGTGTCACTGAAAAATGTTCTAAGCCTTATATTCGCTGGAGGAGAAAGAAACTACGGCTTTGGAAAGTTAAGGCTTGTTGATGATTTCTCTGAGGAGAACAACGAGTTGTTTAAAGCCTTTCCTGTCAATTGTAAGGAAAATGTCAATGGGCCGGTGATAAATACGAACTCCAAAAAACCTGCCCCAGCTCATGTAGAATTTGAAGGCACGCTCGAGGAGTTTGTAGGAGAGATAGAGCCGCTTGTTGGACTGGAATGGTCCGAAAAAGGTGCAGGACATCGTATCAGCAAACCGGTCGTATGTGTCACTCCGGGGAGTAAATTCGTATGGGAAAAATTAATGGTTGGAGAGTATGGAATCCTGAAGCAGACCAGCAACAAAGCTTGAAAAGATCATTTAGTAAATACACTCAGGGTATCTGGCTTACTTTTCCAAACCTCTGATAGTGCAAAACCCTGGGGGTTGGGAAAATTGAAAAAGTGCGACAAACACACATTCAGAGCCACTTTCAGAAATTTCGTTCAGCTTTATTATTTCTCTAACAACCGTTTTGTGCTTCCCTAATAAGGGTTGTGTCAAAAATTCGCTGTAAAAAAGTCCTATATCCCATCATAAACCATTTTCCTCCATGTCAAGATACATTCTTTCTGTCATCCATTCTTCGTTTATGTCTATCAACATCGATACCACAAGTCTTATTAGCGATCGCTCGCTTGAGAACGCGCCTACCACTCTACTTTGCCTTTTAAGTTCTTTGTTCACCCTTTCCAATATGTTCGTCGTCTTTATCCTTCTCCAATGCTTTTTAGGAAACGATTGGTAGTTGTACAAATCGTGTATGTACCTTTCACATGTAGATACCACACTTTCTAAATCTTTTCCTTCGAAGTTGTGCTCCGTACTCTACGATGGCGTTCAAGAACCATGCCAGAATCTGCCTTATTTCCTCTTCATTATCCTGGAGAAAATGGCCCTGTATCCCTATGTGTTTTTCCTATTTTTACATGGATACAGGGCCTTTTTCCATTTTTACAGCGATTCTTGTACGCTACCGGATTCAATGTTCTTGATATTGTATTTCTTGATATTTTCTTTTATCTACCTGCATATACTTTTCCACTATCTCCGACAGTCTCCGAGGCAGGAATAGAAAAACGTCCCTCCCCACACCCAGCGTCTAAAAGAATATTGCCAGTTTTTATCCCAATTTCTCTAAGAGCCTTTTCGAAATCGAAAAGGCTGCTAAAATGGCCCCTGAAACGGCCAGAGCCAAAGTGACGATGCTTTCTTTCAAATTCATTGCTCATGTTGTTCCCTCCTGTTACCTATTATATACCTTCCCAATAGTCGCCCGTAGCTCACGATTTCATATAATGCTCCGGGAATATGTGAATTTTGCGGAGCGTGAGCGGATCAAATTTGGGCAAGCGATAGTAAGCCACATATCCACCTGTCAGACGTGGGCAATAGCACCGAAGTGAGCGTAAGCGAACGGAGAGTCGAGTGGTGTGGCGTCATTTCAAATCCTCACTTATGGGAATCTTTAATTGTTTTGCATCTTCAAAGTTAGAAAAAAGACTAATTTTTACTCTCGTTTTTTCTATCCTTTCTTTCGCCCATTGAAAATATTCGGGATTAAGTTTCAATTCATTATAGGGAGCCCAAAACACTTCGATTTGACCCCTAACCAGCAAGAGGCCCGGCGAACGCCGGGCTTTTTGTTGCGCCGGGGTAAACGACTCAGCTGAAGCTTTTCTGGGCTGGTGGTATGAGAAAGCGAGGTGCAGGAGCGGTGAAAGGACTCGAAGATTGTTGTTTTAATCACACTGTAACACAAGCGTAAAGTGTTTTTTTTTTTTTTTTT
>DOKY01000007.1:13377-27581 GCA_003510135.1 Pseudothermotoga sp. | reverse complement strand
TTTTTTTTTTTTTTTTTGTTTCGTATCCTAAGATTTGGATAAGGGTTCCTACAAGGAGAATCAAAGATTCATGGCAAAGACTCTTGCTTTCGCCAATCTCAAAGGTGGGACAGGGAAAACTACATTGTGTTACAACCTCGCGGCTCTGCTCACAGACATGGGCCAAAGAACTTTGCTCGTTGATCTGGATGCGCAGGCACACGCCACGACCCATGCTGGTTTTGAACCACTCAAAATAAAGAAAGGCGTCTTCGATGCGATCGACGATTATCTGGAAAAGCACAATACAGGCCCTCAGGTTCTTCTTCGCCAAGAAAAATTGTTCATATTACCCTCGAATCCCAAGACGGTACTCTTAGAGGAGAAACTCGAATCGCTCCCGAACAAAGAAAGTGTCTTGAAGGACTTCCTTGTGGAGTTCGACAGAGATTTCGATTTCATCCTTATAGACACCCCACCCTCTCTGGGCTTAACAGTTCTGAACGCACTCGTGGCGTCCCAGTATCTCTTGATACCGGTGAAGCTTGACTTTTTCTCACTCGTTGGCCTGGCACAGATGATCAACTTCTACTACAAAGTCAACGCAACGTTCTCACCCTATCTCAGACTGCTCGGTTTGATACCAATTTCGATCTCCTCGAGAGCAAACGTGTGTAAGGATGTGATGAACGAACTCAGAACCACCTTCGGTGAAAGACTTTTGCTGCCGACGTTGAGAAACGACATCAAGGTTGTGGAAGCGTCAAGCCATGGGCTGCCCGTTCATCGCTATGCACCCAAGAGCAGGGCAACTGAGGACCTGACGAAGATTGCTCGGGAGATTATGCGGAGGCTGGCTTAAGGTGTCGAAGAGGCTGGGTAGAGGTTTGGATGTGTTTCTTTCGGAACCATCGGAAGAACAGCTATTCAGAAATGCGGTCGAGCTTGAAGAGCGTGGCGATTGGCTCATGGCTTTTCATCTGTACATGAGAGTGATAAACATGGGCGGATCTTACAAGGTGAAAGCACTTAACAACGCTGCAGCCATACTCGCCGAACACGGTTTCTTAGACAGAGCGATCGAGTTTCTGGAAGAGGCGCTCCTGATGGACCCAACAAACGACCAGATAAAGGAGAATTTGAAAGCGTTGAAGGAGGAGTGATGAGATGATCATCGGCATAGATTTTGGCACAACAAACACGCTGGTAGCTTACGTGGACAGTTCATTGCGACCGCAGATCATCGCCAACGAGCGCGGTTCTCGCCTAACACCAACGGCGGTTTACTTCAAGAACGAAAAACAGGTGATCGTCGGTGAGCTGGCAAAATCCCAAACGCTTATCAAGCCGGATAGAACCATTCTTCGTGTGAAGCGAGCGATGGGAACGAATCAGACATACACGATCTTCGATCAGACCTTCACGCCCTCGGAAATTGCTTCATTCGTGTTCAGAAAATGCAAGAAGTTCGTGTCAGAGTATCTTGGAAAGGAAGTTGAAAAAGCCGTCGTTACCGTACCAGCCTATTTCGATGACAACCAGCGACAGGCGGTGGTGCTGGCAGCAAAGCTAGCAGGCCTGGAAGTAGTAAAGTTGCTGAACGAACCAACGGCCGCCGCTCTTGCTTACGAACCAGAGGATCAACAGGAAAAGACTATACTGGTACTTGATTTTGGCGGTGGCACCTTTGACATAACCCTGATGCATCAACAGAAAGGCCTGTACGAAGTACTCGCCACAGGTGGTAGCACCAATCTCGGCGGTGTTGACTTCGATGAGATCCTAGTCAGGTGGATCCTGGAGACCATGCAGAACGAAAAGTCGATCGACTTATCCAAAGATCCCATAGCATTACAGCAAATATACACGCACGCTGAGCAAGCCAAGATAGATCTTTCGAGTGTTCTCGAAACCAGCATTGTCATTCCCTATATAGCACTCTCATCAGAGCTTGGACCTATTCATGTGAACGTTGTGCTCTCGCGAGAAAGGTTCGAGAACCTGACACGTTCATTGTTGCTCAGGGCGCAACAACTGATAGACGACGTGTTGAAGCGAGCCAACGTTACAAGCGAAGCCGTCGAGATCGTCGTCTTCTCAGGCGGAACTTCCAGGATACCGGCGTTCAGGGAACTGGTTTCGCGAATGTTCCCAAATTCACAAAAACTCGGAGGAATAAACCCAGACGAGGTAGTTGCTATAGGTGCGGCAAAGATGGCCGCAATCCTGGAAGGAAGATTGAACAGCATAGAGTTGAGGGACGTACTTCCACACTCCCTGGGTGTTCTGGACGACAACGGTCAGTTCGTTCCCATCATAGAGCGCGGAACAATCTATCCCACCACATCGACAAGGATGTTCACCAACACGGAGGACGACCAGGACCACGTTGTTATAAAGATCCTACAAAAACACGACGAAGAGCTTGTGGAGCTTGGAGACTTCAAGTTCTCTTCTGGAAAGGTGTGGAAAAAAGGTGAAGCGAACATCGCAGTTAGCTTTACGATCACGCACGATGGAACTTTGACCGTCACAGCAGAGGACATCAACACTAATGAAGCCCAGGATGTCACTATCTCTGGACAATTCGCACATATGAGACTGCCCAAACCAGACCCGACAAGAATGGAACAGCTCTGGGGCATCGAAGTTCTGTGAGGGGGAAGGCTGTATGCAGAATGACGAAAGGCTCGAAAAACTCTCCGAGATCGAAAAACTCTCCTCACCAAATGATGTGGATATGCTCATCGAAGCCTTGAAAAGTAACGACACACTCATCAGGGAAGCTGCCTTTGACAAACTCAAGCAGTTCAAATTCCCGGAAGTACCTGGAAAGATCGCGAAACTTTTCAGGGACAGCGAAGCATACGTCAGGAATGCTGCGGTACTTTTGATGGCATATTTGTGGGATCTCTCGAAAGAAGAGCTGACGAAACTGCTGCAGGATCCAGACAAAGACGTGCGCAAACTTGCACTGGACAGTCTCCACCACGTCGTGGGCGATCCCTCCGTTGAGAATCTCATAGCTGTTGGTCTGGACGATGTGGATGTGAACAACGTGATAGCCGCAGTTGAGTACCTGGGTGAACTTGGAAGTGTGAAATACACAGATCGTATTCTGAATCTGCTTGCTGAAAGCGAAGACGAATTCCTTTCATCAACGTGTATCAAGGCACTTTCGAGGATGGCAGATGAAAAAGTTGCCGAGAGAGTCGTCCAGCTTTTCCCTGAGCTCGAGAGGATCGACGACATTACCTTGATGGCTTATCTCAGATTTCTTGCGAGTTTTCCGCGAGTGCTGAAAAATCTGGACCTGCTGATCGACCTGGCCGAAAAGAAGTGTGACATAATGCTCAAGGAATTCCTTGATCTGTTTGCAGCGATCTTGGACGAAAACGTAGAACTCAGTGCGGAAGAGAAGGGCAGAATGTTCCAGTTCCTGCAGCGTATCTTCGCCTCGGAAATACCTTCCCCAAACAAGTACGAAGTGATCCTGCTCATGGCAAGGTTGAATCCAGACTATGTGAAAAAAGAGATCGTCAACTATCTGTACAGCAACGATCCCATGATTCAGCTCGCTGCCACTGAATTGATCGACCAGTTCTCATGGATGGATTACATGGACGATCTCAAACGGATCTGCGCGTCAGCGGGGGACGAAGATCTCAGGGCTGCGGTGGAATTAGTGATCGAAAGGTTTGAACACGCGGAAGGGGAATGATCGTTGTGCCGATGATTTTTGGTTTTGCTGAATTCAAAGAGATCAGGGACTTGATCCACGCGAAAACAGGAATCTACATACCCGATGAGAAGATTTACCTTTTGAAGAAAAGGGTTGAGAAACGCATGACCGAACGATCCGTCGGGAGCGTGGAAGAGTACACCAAACTTCTGAAATACTTTGACCGTGGTGGTGAGGAATTCGCCAAGCTCATAAACGATGTGGCTGTGAACGAAACTTATTTCTTCCGCGAGTTCCCGCAGCTTCAGATATTCGCAGAGTATTGCCTGCCCGAGTACGTTGAACAGACAAAAACCAAATCCATGAAGATCCTGTCAGCGGGTTGTTCGTCCGGTGAAGAACCTTACACGCTGTCGATCATATGTTCTGAGATGCTCGACAGCAATTGCTCGTTCAGGATCGTGGCCGTTGACATAGACGACGATGCTCTGGAAAAGGCAAAAAGGGCCGTCTATGACCAAAGATCGGTGAAAGACGTGCCCAAGCTTTATTTGAAGAAGTACCTTAAACAAACAGACCAGGGTTACGTGGTATCGGACGAGGTCAAGAACCACGTCACGTTCTACAAAATGAATTTGATCGATCGTGACCAGCTGTTGAGTCTGGGAAAAGACTTCGATTTTGTCTTCTGCAGGAATGTGCTGATATACTTTTCGGACGATTCAAGGCGCAGGGTTGTGGAGACCTTCTTTCTGATGATGAAGCCTGGTGGCTACATCTTCCTTGGGCACTCTGAGTCGTTGAGCAGGATCACCACACTCTTTGAACTAAGAAGAATGGGAAACGGCCTGGTCTATCGAAAGCCATTGTGAGGTGTTGGAACATGGCGAGGATCCTGATCGTGGATGATTCGAAGATGACGCGCGATTTTCATGCGTACGTTCTTCGTGCTTCGCGCTACGAAGTCGTGGAAGCTGTGGATGGAGCGGACGCGCTCGAAAAGTTGTACAGGTATCCGGACATAAAATGCATAGTCACGGACATAAACATGCCCAACATGGATGGTCTCACCATGTTGAGGAAAATCAGATCTACGCCGGAATTGGCACACATTCCAGTGGTGGTGGTGACGACCATAGACAGGCCCGAAGAACAAATGGAGGCACTAAAAACCGGGGCGAACTTCTATCTGATCAAGCCCGTGAAGCCTTCGATTCTTGTCGCAAGCATCCGCATGGTCGTGCGGGATGGTGACGGACAGTGAGGCTCAAAGAAGAGGATGTGGAGATACTCAAAGGGGTTCTCGAGGAATCTTCCGAGCTTTTGAGCGGCTTAGAGGACAAACTCATAACGCTTGAGCAGTCAGGAAGCAGAGAATCTGTCAACGGCGTGTTCAGAGTGTTCCACTCGCTGAAGGGAATTGCGGGTTTTGCAAACCTCAGCCCGATAGTTAGCGTCACACACTCGGTCGAATCGATACTGAAGCGTATCAGAGACGAAGGGGCGCTCATAAAGCCTGAGCTCATAGATCTGCTGCTCGATACCGCCGATTTTTGCAAGATTGTCTTCGATAGGATCGCAGCAGTCCTTTCAACCTACAGAGGCGGTGAGCTGGAGTTGGACCTTGAAGATCTGGGCGAGGAAGAAATTATCAATCGTGCAAAGAGCTATTTCGAGGAAGAGCAGAAGGAATCAAAACAACCAGAAGTTACCCAATCCAGTGCCCTGACGGAAGAATTCGGCAAAGAAGCGTTATCTGATTTTTTGGATGAGCTGGAGGAAAACCTCCATGCCGCTGAGATCACGATGGTCGATCTGGAAAAATCCCAGAACGCTGATCTGTTCCGAGATCTCATGAGG
Source organism: Pseudothermotoga sp. (assembly GCA_003510135.1). GTDB lineage: Bacteria > Thermotogota > Thermotogae > Thermotogales > DSM-5069 > Pseudothermotoga_A. The sequence goes on along the minus strand of DOKY01000007.1, from coordinate 22,060 downwards.
TACATGCACAGCATAAAGGGTGGCGCACGGTTGTTGCTCTCAATCTGCAACGATTCAGCACTGGTTGGGCCCGTGAAAGACATCGAAAGGGTCTCGCACATTCTGGAAGATCAGATCCAAAGGGCGATCAAGGAAAACACCCAGATGGATCTGCAGACCATCTTTGAAGGAATCGATGTGCTGAAAAAATATGCCGACGCCTTGAGAACAGGTTCAACCGTTGACAAGAAACAGATCGAGGCCCTGTTTGCGACAAAAGGGATTTCATCGGAAAGTGCTGAGCAAGTTGAAAAAGAAAACGCTGAAGATCTCGCAACTAAGGAGGCATTCTTCAACATAGCCACACAGTTGGTCCAGTACGCAGAATTTCTAATCGAAACGCGCACTGGTGATAAGTCAGAACTCGGAAGGATCGCCGAACCTTTGAAAGCAGGTTTGTTGATGATAGGCCATCCAGAGAAGATCGAGCTTGTTGACAAAATCGTCGAGGCCGGTGAATCGGACGACTTTCAAAGGCTCAAGGCGCTGGCCGACGAACTTCTCAACTGGCTGAGCGGTAAGAAAGTCGCAGCCGAGCAACCGTCCCAGCCTATCAGTTCACAGTCCACGTCTGAGAAAGCTGTGGCTCAGACAGTAAGGGTGAACAAGACCAAGCTGGATTTGATGGTGAACCTCGTCGGAGAGCTGATCACGTTGAAAAACTCGTTGAGATATTTGTTCGCCGTTATCACATGGAAATTGCCAGAGTTTCAATCTGATCTCAAGGCTCTGAGCATGAGGTTCGAAAGGTTGGCTTACGATTTTCAAACTGCCGCGCTCTCTTTGAAAATGACGCCTGTTGGAGAGCTCTTTCGGCGTTACAAGAGGACCGTCAGGGATCTTGCGAGATCTCTCAACAAAAAAGTGTCGCTCTTTACAGAAGGTGAGGATGTCGAGCTGGACAGGTCAATTTTAGAACTGCTCAGCGATCCTTTGACCCACCTGGTGAGGAACGCGATCGATCACGGAATAGAACCACCCGAAGAGAGAAAAAGATTCGGCAAGAACGAAGAGGGTAAGCTGGTCCTCAGAGCTTTTTACAAGGGAAACTTTGCGTTCGTTGAGGTGGAGGACGATGGCAGGGGCATCGATGTTTCCAAGTTGAGAATAAAGGCAGTCGACAAAGGCATAGTCGAACAAGAGGAAGCTTTGAGAATGAGTGACGAAGAGGTTTTGCAGTTGATCTTTCTGCCAGGATTTTCCACAGCCGAAAGAGTAACAGACCTGTCGGGCCGTGGTGTTGGGATGGACGTTGTTAAAACAAATATCGAGAGTGTTGGAGGCAAAGTGACGGTGAGGACCGAGCTCGGCAAAGGCACGACTGTGTCAATGATGATTCCTCTCTCGCTTATGGTGATCAAGGGTTTGCTTGTGAAGATAGGAGAAGAAAGATACATCGTTCCTACCGACACCATCAAGGAGATTCTGAAGATACCCCTTAACCATTTGCATTCCTACAGAGGTTCGCTTTTTGCAAACATACGCGGCAAGACCATACCGATCGTGTTCGCTGAAGAGCTGTTCACACTGAACCGTGTTGAGCTGCGTCAGAAACGGTTCCCTTTCGACTTGGTACCCATCTTGGTCGTGCAAGGAGCAAGCTCGGTGTTCGGTGTCATAGTTGATGCGTTCCTCGAAGAAGGTGACTATCTTGTGAAGGGCATCCCAGAACAGGCTCGCGTTTCGAACTTAGTGAGTGGTGCAACCGTGATGGGAGATGGTTCCGTGGTGCTGATTCTGAACCTTGAGCATCTCATTTCTTGAATGAAGTTTCTTGAATGAAGGAGGGAAGGAAAATGGAGGTAAGCAAAACGGGAAAGGAGGTAAGAAGAACAATGGAGAGGAAAAGGCTGGAAGTACCGGAAAGCGAGGAGAAGAAAGTGGAGGAAAAGCCGAAGGGAACCGGAATAAGGTTGCGCGAAGACGAGGAAGAACTGAGAGCCAGAAGAGAGGAAGCAAAGAAACGTGCGCAGGAACGCGCCAGAGCAAGAACACTGGCGAAACGTCAGGCACTCGCCGAGAGGATAGCGGGCGCATCGGAACAGCTCCTCTCCGGGGTCGAGCAAGCAGCCGCCGCTGCAGAAGAACTCTCCAGAGCCGTCGAACAGATCGCCGCAGGCGCGGAGGAATCTTCGAGCGCGGCAGACGAATCGAGAGCTGCGGTGGCTCAAATTTCCGCGAGTGCCACGAACATACAGGAAGTTGTCAAGCAGATGATGGCGGATGCGAACGGCGCTCGTGAGGCCATCTCCATCATGACAGAAAACGTGCGAAGCTTGATAGAAGCAGTCGAACACACGGTCGAGAAGAACAAAGAATCTGCCAAGCTCATTGGAAGGCTTGAAGAGGAATCTAACAAGATCGGTCAGATTGTCAAGACAGTCGTCATGATCGCGGATCAAACGAACCTGCTCGCCCTGAATGCAGCAATAGAAGCTGCGAGGGCAGGCGAACACGGTAGTGGGTTCGCGGTCGTCGCCGACGAGGTCAGGGGATTAGCGGAGGTGTCGGAGAGGGCAGCGAAAGAGATAACAAACGTGGTCGAGGAAATCGCCAATGCGGTGAAGCAGACTGTGGCTGACATACAGAGGATCTCAGACGAGTCGAAGAAACAGTCAGAACTTGGTGTGCAGATAACTGAAGAGCTCGAAGAGATCGCCAGGAGTTTCAACGAGCTCATCAACCACTTTCTCAAGATTCAGAAGGATATGGACGAAATCGCCCGGATCGCAAAGGAACTGCTCGCGTCTGCAGAACAGGTGGCGAGTGGTTCAGAACAGATAAGCTCCGCCGCAGTCGAATCCTCCAAGGCGGTCGAACAGCAGGTTAAGGCCTTCGCGGAGATCAAGACCGCGACACAGGAGCTGGTCGAACTTGCAGAGGAGCTGAAAACTTCCACAGACACTGCCAAGTCTTCCGAGACGCTCGCCGCGGCAGCCGAAGAACTATCTTCGAACATCGAAGAACTGTCTTCTGCGGCGCAACAGATCAGTTCCGGTATAGAACAGCTCAGCAAGGGTGCGCAACTGCTGTCGGAGGCCACAGAGAAAGGCAGACAGATCGCTTCGGACCTCATGAAGAAGGTGAGTGACCTCCAGAGCTTGGTCAGCTCCGATCTGAAGCTCTTGCGCGAGTTCATTCAGAAAGTCGCTGACAACAGAGCCAACATTGAGAATCTGATATCCAACATAGGAGAGGCAGCCCAGCGCTACGGGGACGCTGCAAAGAACGTGACGGAACTTGAGAACAGGGCTCGAAGGATAACCAAGACCGTTAACACCATTGACAGGGTGACTATACAGACGAACATGCTCGCAGTGAACGGTTTCATAGAAGCCGCACGGGCCGGTGAGTATGGCAAAGGGTTCGCCGTGGTGGCGAACGACATAAGAAACCTTGCCAACGAATCTGGCTCCAACGCCGAACAGATCAAGGACCTGGTGAGCAATATGCAGTACCTCGTTGCCACGGTCTCGGCGGACATAAACGAATCTGTGAGAACCTCCATAGGCGAAGTGAACAGGGCAAAGGAGACCACAAAGCTCATAGGACAAGCGAGACAGTCTCTGGAGCAGCTTTTGAGTGCCTTTGAGAATGTCAACAAGGAAATAGACCAGATTGCTTCCGCGATAGAGGAGACAAACAAGGCGATCGAGCAGATCAATGCCGCCGCTCAGGAATCTGCGTCTGCGATTGAAGAAGCGTCCAAAGGTGCGAGTGAGCAAGCAAAAGGTGTCGAGGAGCTGGCAAAAGCGATTGAGGAGATCTCCGCGATAGCAGATGAACTTCAGTCAGAAGCGGGGGTGTAAGGTATGAACATCTCCACGTTGGAACAGTACGTCACCTTCATCCTCGGAGAGGAGACGTACGCCGTTCCGGTGACGAACGTAAGAGAAATTGTGAAGGCGAGTAAGATCACACGGGTCCCACTGGCCCCCGCACACATTGAAGGTGTGATGAATCTTCGAGGTGAGGTACTGCCGATAATTAATCTCAGAAGGCTCCTCGGACTGCCGGAACATGATCCTTCGTTGTCGAAGGTTGTTGTGCTCACGCAGAATGATAGGACGATCGGCATACTGGTGGATAGAACTGCGCAGGTCATCAGGTCAACGGAGAGTGAACAACAGGATACGAGGGCCGAAAGCAGGTTTGTGAAAAAGGTATTGCGCACCAACACTGGAATGTGCCTGCTCTTCAACATCGATGAGTTGTTCGAGGAAGAAACCAAGAAACTCGAAGCACGAAGCTCGAGTGCGCTACAACAGAAAAGCGCGGAAACGACTGTTACAAAAGCAGAAAATTACATACAGCTGGTATCCTTTGAACTGTCAGGAGGAATCTACGCTTTCAAGATCACGGGAGTTCAGGAGATCATTAGGTATGCACAGCCAACTCCGATCCCGAATGCTCCTGAATACATGATGGGCCTGATAGAACTGAGAAAAAGTGTCTTACCCATAGTCGACATGAGGAGGCTGCTGGATCTTCCCGCGACGAAAACGGATGAATTCACGAAGGTTATAGTACTGAGGGTAGGCGGTTCGCACGTCGGTGTGGTGGTGGACAGGATAAGAGAAGTGCTGAGGATTGACGAATCGAAAGTTCTCCCACCACCTTCGCTGGAACGTGAAAAGACGAAGGAACTCGTCGGAGTCATTCAGAACGGCGATGAAATGATCCTGGTGGTCGACCACGAAGAACTGCTGTCGGACAAGGTTGTGGGTGCTCAGCAACAGGAACAGGAAGAAGCGGTTGAAAGACTGACGACCGAGGAGGAGAAACAGTACGTCATCTTCAACGTGGGCGGTGAGGAATACGGTGTCCAGATCGAAGAGATCAGAGAAATAAACAGGCTGACAGCACTTGCGAAAGTACCGAGGGCTCCGGAATACCTGGAAGGACTCATGAACCTGCGTGGGGAAATCGTACCCGTAGTGGATTTGAGAAAGAAATTCAACTTGGTCTCGAGTGAGAAAAATGAGCAAACCGAGCGCGTGGTCGTCACAGAGAGTGACGGCAAGAAGATAGCCTTCATCGTGGACTCGGTCGTCGGCGTACGACGTATCCCGACCAGTGCGATAAGTGATTTGCCGGAAACATTGTCAGACAGTGAATCAGCAAGGTTCATTTCGAAGATCGCACGAATCGAAAATCGAGTGGTGCTTTTGTTGCAGATGTCCAGGGTACTGAGCGAGCAAGAAAAAGAAACTGTGACTACCGCTGCTGAAAAAACGAGTAGCAAGCAAGATCAACAGTCGAAGAAATTGAGACGCTTGAAGTGAGGTGGTCTTCTGACGAAGATCAGAGTCTTAGTTGCCGATGATTCTGCGCTCATGAGAAAGACGCTCAAGAGCCTCATCGAGTCCGACCCATCCCTGGTGGTGATCGACACCGCCAGGGATGGTGAGGACGCCGTGCAGAAGGCCCGCAAGCTGCAGCCAGATGTGATAACCATGGATGTCAACATGCCGAAGATGGATGGTTTGACAGCACTTCAAATCATAGTCGAAGAAGAGATAGCCCCTGTTGTTGTAGTGTCCTCGCTCACACAGGAAGGCTCGGTGACGGCGTTCGAGGCCCTGGAGCTTGGGGCTTTCGACTACGTTCCGAAACCTGGTGGCACGGTGTCCTTGAACATAGGAGTGGTAAGGGACGAACTGATATCCAAGATAAAGGCTGCATACGAAGCTTCGAGAAGCACGAAAGTCATGCGGAAGTTGGCTGCCGCAAAGGTCAAGTTGAAAATCGATACTTCCAAGAAGATCGTCAAACCTGTTCCTGCCGCGGTAGACTTCTATGCGGTGGCGATCGGCATTTCCACTGGTGGGCCCAAGACCATATACGACGTGCTCCCACAGCTTCCAGCGAATCTGAACGCCGCGGTCTTCCTTGTGCAACACATGCCACCCTCGTTCACGGCACAGTACGCGGAAAGGCTCGATCAGTATTGCCAGCTCAAGGTTGTGGAAGCGTCGGATGGAATGCAAGTCAGCCCCGGCGTGGTGTACGTCGGCAAGGGTGGATTCCACTTGAAGCTTCGCAAATCGGATGGTGGTCTGAAAATCTGGCTCTCGCGAATCCCCAAGCACATGTTCATGCCCTCCGCAGACGTAATGATGGTATCGGTTCTCGAACACTTTGGGTCGAAAACCGTGGGTGTACTCATGACAGGTATGGGAGACGATGGTGCCAGCGCGATGGTGAAGATAAAACAAGCCGGTGGCTACACGATAGCTGAATCAGAAGAAACGGCCATAGTTTTTGGAATGCCAGCCGAAGCGATAAGGCGCGGTGGAGCCTGCGAAGTCTTGCCATCTTACGAGATTGCGGGTCGAATCCTGCGCAAAGTGGGGGTGAGGAGAGTATGAGCAAACGGGTGCTCGTCGTTGACGATTCACCACTGGTGAGAAACTTGGTGAAGAAAGCGCTCAATGGGAACAGCGAATTCTGTGTTGTTGGGGAAGCCGCGAACGGTAAAGAAGCGGTGGATTTGGCACAAAAACTTGAGCCGGACATCATCACTCTGGACGTGACAATGCCCGTAATGGATGGGCTTGATGCGGCGAGAGAAATCCTAAAGCAGAACAGCAAAATCAAAATCCTCCTTCTGAGTGCGATGGGAGACGATGCCCTTCTTTCGCAAGCTCAGAGTCTTGGGATAAAACACTCGCTGCAGAAACCTTTCAGGGCGGAACAACTCTTGGAGGCGCTCAGAAAACTTTTGGAGGTTTGATCATGGACAAGGACATCGAAAAGTTGATACTGGAAAGTTTTATCAGGTCCATGTGCAAGGTGTACAGGAACCTGACCAATAAAGAACTGTCTGCCAAGGGTGTAGAAAAGATGTCAAGCGCAGTCTTCAAATATTCTGGCGCAGTCGCGATAGTCGGTTTCTCCGGTCTGGTCTCCGGAAGAATGATCGTAGCTATGCCGAAGGAGTTAGCCGTGATCGTGTACGAGGCTCTGGGCGGAGAACAGCCTTCAGATGATGATCTGTTGCTTGGGGTGGGTGAGTTTGGAAACATGGTTGCTGGTAACGCCATCACGCAGATAAACAACCATTTGAAGGATGCCAACGTGAGATTGTCGCCTCCGAGTTCCTTCCTTGGAGAAGATTTGACCTTTTTCAACTTCAAGATGAGCGCCTACAACATACTCTTCGAGTCGGAGAACCTCATCTCGAGGCTGAACATCGCGTTGAGGGAGGTTTAAACATGATCGATGAACTCGTAAACATCGCTAAGCAAGTGCTGATGAGTATGAACATACAAATTTTGAAGACGAGCTTTTCGAAAGACCCGCTGCATTTGGTCAACAGTCCTTTGTGTGTCGTGATAGGACTCGTCAACAAGAAAGGTGAAGAGAGGGGGATTTTCGGCTTTGAATTCAACGAAACGTTTGCAAGCTACGCGCTGGACTGCTTGATGCCGGGTTATAACGTGGACATGTTCTCAGAAATCGGTCTGAGTGCCTTGCTCGAACTTGCCAACATGACATCTGGAAACATGCTGGCCCGTATCTCACCGGACGCCATGACAACACCGCCCACGGCCGTGTTCGGTAAAAAGGCGAAGATACTTCTGAACACCGCCCCCTGCTACAGGATGATCTTCGATACGCCACGCGGTTCCTTCGTCATGAGCTTGAGTATAACGTGAGGTGCGAAAGATGAATAAAGTCTCTGTTCTCGTCGCCGAAGATGATGCTTACTACAGAAAGTACCTCGAAAGATCGCTCTCGAGTGCCGGATTCGTTGTGAAAACTTTTCAGGATGGACTTGAGGCCTATCATGCGTTCAGTTCGAATCCGGAAAATTACAGGATACTCCTTGTGGACCTGCTCATGCCCAACATGGACGGATTTGAACTCATAAGACAAGTAAGAACCAACTTCAAGCAGTTTTATCCGTACATTTTTGTCATCACATCCTTGGGGGACGATGAGGACGTCGTGAAGGCATTGCAGGTGGGTGCCGATGAGGTCCTGATCAAACTTGGTGAAGCATCCAGTGAACGATGTGCTCAAATCGACTTGTGAGGTGATCAGGTATCATCACGAGCGGTGGGATGGGAAAGGTTATCCAGATGGTTTGAAGGGGACGGAGATACCTCTGAGTGCCAGAATTGTTAAACTCGCCGACGTTTTTGACGCGTTGACTTCCGATAGATGCTACAGAAACGCTTATTCGCCTGAGGGCGCAATCGAAATCATGAAATCCGATGCGGACGCCTTCGATCCGGAAATCCTGGAGCTTTTCCTTAAGCGCACATTCTTCATGTTTCTCGAAAGAAGAAAGCAGGGAGAGTCTCACAAAACTAAGAGTGTGTCAGACTGAAATTCGCTGAAATGTTTGTTGTGGAACGGGAAGATCGGCGTCTACGGAAGTGTGGTCACGGAAATTCCCAACCTCTCTGGCTTCGAAGTTCATCCGAGCTCATAAATATCGCGGTCGGGAACGACTAACAACCATGAATGAACAGACCCGGACAAGGGATCTGTTTCGAATCGAAACACTCAGACAGAATCATTTCTTTGCGAAGTACAGTAATTCCGCCTCTATGAATGGGTCGAGCTCGCCGTCCAACACGGCGTCCGCATTGCCAACCTCGACTTCGGTCCTGTGGTCTTTGACCATCTTGTA
>DOKY01000007.1:4149-13070 GCA_003510135.1 Pseudothermotoga sp. | reverse complement strand
TACAGTCTCGCCTTCAACATCTTCAAAGCGACGGCCTTGTTTTGATGCTGCGATCTTTCACTCTGGCAGCTCACAACGATGCCCGTTGGAATGTGTGTTATTCTCACGGCCGAGTCGGTCTTGTTCACGTACTGACCACCGTGGCCGGAGGCTCTGAATGTTTCTATTCTCAGATCCTCGGGCCTTATGTCGATCTCTATGTCGTCGTCGATCTCAGGTATCACATTCACAGACGCGAAGGACGTGTGACGCCTGCGAGACGCGTCGAAAGGTGATATCCTCACCAGTCTGTGCACACCACGTTCGTACTTCAACAAACCGTAAGCGTACTCTCCTTTGATCAGAATCGTGGCGCTCTTGACTCCAGCCTCTTCGCCTGGCTGGAAGTCGAGCAGTTCAACTCCAAAGCCCTTCCTTTCAGCCCAGCGCATGTACATTCTCAAAAGCATCTGCGCCCAATCGTGAGACTCCGTACCTCCAGCACCCGGGTGCACGGAAAGATAAGCATTGTTGATGTCCAGAGGATCGTTCAAAATCAATTCCAGTTCCAGGCGTTTTATGTCCTTCTCCAACTCCACAACGATCTGTTCCACATGCTGGGCTATCTCACTATCCTCCTCAGCCAGTTCAAGACCGACATCAACGTCTTCGAAGCTTTTCTTGATCTTTTCAAAATCCGTGAGCAAATCTTTGATGTGCCGTATTCTTTTGGAAACTTCCGCAGCTCTCTTTGGATCTTTCCAGACATCGTTGTTGGATAGCTCCTTTTCCAGTTCTGCAAGCTCTCTACTCAAGCTTTCCGGTTCCACCAGTTTGGATAAACCTTCGAACTTGTCTCTCAGTTCGTCTATCTTGACTTTTGTTTCGTAAGCGATCATACTTTCACCTCTTTATTCTGAACCGCTTTACCTTTTCGTTTTTTTGCAACTTTCTTCGCTCGGCCCTGTTAACGATGTTGAACTCTTCGTGAACGAGCCTGAGGTTTGCCAGATCTTTCTTTGCCTCTCGTTGCGCCTTTTCCTCGTCCACTTTCACAACCCTGAACATGAGGCCGACCACCGTATCCGTCACGCGAGCCATCATTTCGTCAAACATCGCGTAGGTCTCTTTTTTGAACTCTATGATGGGATCTCTCTGACCGTAGGCTCTGAGATTGACGGCTTCCTTGACGTGGTCGACTTCCTCCAGGTACTGTCTCCAGTTGTCGTCAACGACGCGCAAGATCAGAAATCTCAGGAATCTATCGTACTCTTCTCCGATCTCTTCCTTCTTAACTGCATACGCTTTTTTCAGTTGCTGCAGGAGATAGTTTTTCACTTCTCCGGAGGTGTCGAACCTTGCCCCGTCAAGGTTGATTATACCCCTCGGTAGAACGAGCAAGGATGCTTTCAACCCTTCCAGGTCCCATTCTCTGCCGTTGCAGTAGCTTTCGATTCTTCGCTGGACAAAGTCTTCCATGAACCTGTCCAGATGCTCCTCTATGTTCTTTCCTTCCAGGATCCAGTCCCTCAGGGAGTAGACGTAATTTCTCTGAGCGTCCAGCACGGTATCCATTTCCATCAGGTGCTTTCTTATGGAGAAGTTGATACCTTCGACCTTCTTCTGTACCATCTCGACGAGCCTCGTGAGCAGGGGATGCTCGATGGGTTCACCCGGCTTTATCTTCAAAACGTTCATGACCCTTTCGAGCTGTTCGGCACCGAAGATCCTCAGAAGGTCGTCTTCGAGAGACAGATAGAACCTCGATTCACCTGGATCGCCCTGTCTGCCCGAACGTCCCCTCAACTGGTTGTCGATGCGTCGGCTTTCGTGTCTCTCCGTACCTATGACACACAGTCCCCCGAGTTCTGCGACACCTTCACCAAGCTTTATATCCGTTCCGCGTCCGGCCATGTTCGTTGCGATCGTGACTGCACCTTTTTCTCCAGCCCTGGCGATGATTTCTGCTTCTTTTTCGTGGTACTTCGCGTTCAAAACCTGGTGCGGTATTCCAAGTTTCTTCAACATGTTGCTCAGCAGTTCGCTCTTCTCTATAGACGTTGTCCCAACGAGCACTGGCTGACCCTTCTTGTGACGCTCGACGATGTCATTGATTATCGCGGCGTACTTCTCCGCTTGGGTTCTGTAGATCACGTCGTCGTGATCCACTCTTATCATGGGCTTGTGCGTCGGAACGACGACAACTTCCATGTTGTAAATCTGCTTGAACTCTTCCTCTTCAGTCTTCGCAGTTCCTGTCATGCCTGCGAGCTTCTCGTACATTCTGAAGTAGTTCTGGAAAGTTATGGTCGCGTAGGTGACCGATTCTTCCTTTATGGGCACGCCTTCCTTGGCCTCGATAGCCTGATGCAAACCTCCACTGTAGCGTCTTCCAAACAGCAGTCTACCGGTGAACTCGTCGACGATGACGACCTCACCGTTCATCACAACGTAGTCGACATCCCTCTTGTAGAGATGCAGAGCCTTCAACGCGTTCAACAGGTGGTACAACTGGTTCGCATTTGCGGGATTGTACAGGTTCTCGACACCTATCAATTTTTCGGCCTTCTCGATGCCTTTTTCGGTGAGAACCACCGTTCTGACCTTCTCGTCCACTGTGAAGTCCACGTCCTTGACGAACTTCTTCGCCAGCGCTGCGAACTGTCTGTAAACGGATGCCCCGGTTTTCGAGGGACCGGATATGATCAGAGGCGTTCTCGCTTCGTCTATGAGTATGCTGTCGACCTCGTCAACTATGGCGTAGAAGTGTCCCCTCTGAACCTTGTCGCTGAGATCGTAAACGAGGTTGTCCCTGAGATAGTCGAAACCAAACTCGTTGTTCGTTCCGTAAGTGATGTCGCACTCGTACGCCTGTCTCCTGGAGATCTCCACCAGTTGAACCTCGAAAGCCTGAACGGCACGAGGATCCTTCATCGAGTCTTTAAGAAACTCGCCATCGAAGTCCTCGGGCCAGACGGAGAGGTTTTCTCTGACTGCTGATTCGAACAACTCGGGGTCCTTCCAGACGACTTCGTAAGACTTTCCGAGCTGGTTTATCACACCCACCCGCAGGCCCAGAAACAGATACAGCGGGCCCATCCAGAGCGCGTCACGGCGAGCGAGATAATCGTTCACGGTGACCAGATGAACGTTCTTTCCCGTGAGAGAGTTGAAATACAAGGGCATCGTGGCGACGAGGGTCTTTCCTTCACCTGTCTTCATCTCCGCCACTTTGCCTTCGTGCAGCACAAAGGCACCGAGTATCTGTTCATCGAACGGATACATGCCCAAAACGCGCTTGGAGATGACTCTCGCCAGCGCAAAGGCATCGTAGACCAGCGATTCGTCGAACCCGGCCTGCTTCATCTGGAACGCACGTTCCCGCAGTTCGGCGTTCGTCGCTTTCAGCAGAGCCTGTTCTTTCTGCTTCACCCTTTCAACCATCTTTCTGTAGCGCTTCAAAAGCATCTTGTTTCTATCCAGGAAAAGCATCTCTCACATGACCTCCATTCTGTAGACGAAAGCTTGACCATCGAACTGTTGGGTCAAAAAGAATTTGCCAACCGCGTTGATGCCCAGCATGGCTCTCAGAAGTGAACCTACGTCGACGAACAATCTCAGCACGTCCTGGGTTGCGTAATTACGTGAGATGTACTGATAGGTCACATCGTCTCTCACCCGTCTCCTGTTCGCAGCCGTGTCGTACTGCGCTTTGGTCATGTTCGTCATGATGAGACGCCTGTCGGATTGGAAGAAGCTGAGGAAACCATCTATTATGGGCAGTCTGATTTCGCTTCCGAAGGACCTCGCACCGTACTTGATCAGAAACGACAGGTCCAGATCCTTAGACAGTTCGAAAATCGTTACCAGTCGGATCTGATCCCCGAACAGATCACCCGTCATGTAGACACGCCCGGTGCTCGATTTGAGTATGTAAGAGACGATCTCGTAGATCTTTTTTACTTCGTCCTGCGCGCCCTGGAACCACTGAGATAATGAATCTGCAAGGTCCATTGGGCCAGCCGCTGTGGCAGAAAATGCGAAGTTCCCAATGAACGGCATGCCGAGCATACCTGTTGCCGAAGAGACGTACTTTTCCATGCCCGTCGCCGATCTCAACTGCTGGCGAACCTCTATCTTCAAAGACTCACCACTGGGAACACCCAGGACACTGACGTATTCTGTCTCCACATCGTTCGTCGAAACGAAAAGTCCTTTGAGGCGCAGCGTGTCTCTCTTAAAGAACCCGTACAACCAAGCCGATTGATTCAACAACTCCCTGACCGCTGGTTCTTCGTTTTTCATCTGTAACTGCTCCAGATCGTAAGCATCTATAGCCTTCAAGAGAGCGGTTCGGCTACCGGAGATCACCAGATAACCTTCGTGCGCCGAAGCGAAGATCGCAACGTCCGTATCGTGAAGGACCCAAATCTTTTCATTCTTTGTCATTTTCAGGTCCATCAACTTTGCCATGAGGCGAAGCAGTTGCTCAGGTTTTGAAGACTTCATCACGATGATAGAGTTGCTGCCTATGTTTCTGAGCACCTGAAGATAATAGTTCAGATCCAGTGAGAAGAACTGTTCGAGAGTGAACTCGGTACCTTTTGCGGCGAACAGTATGTCGTTCTCAAGCGCCTCGTACACGGAACTAATGGGCACTCCGACATTGTTGCACGTGTTCTCCAGCAGAGAAACGAAAAGGCTTTCCAACGCAATCTTATCGTCCTTCAACATGAACCGAAACAGTGGAACACTGCTCAACTTGTCGTAATACAGCGAGTTACCTTTCAGAAGCACGAAAAAATCGTAATCCCTTGGCACGAAAGATGTCGCGTCGGCAATCGCGAAAACACACAGCAAAATGAGAAGTATTGACCAGAATCGTCTCATAGCTTACCCCTGCCCTGCGATCGGTTCCAAGACGCCTCCACAATCTTTGAGACCGTTTCAACGTCGAGCTTGTTCTCATCATTTCTTTCCAGGTGGAGAAAGTATTCTATCTGACCCTTCCCACCTCGCACCGTACATTCGACGAGTCCAGCGGGATGCAGATGGTTCATTTCTGCACACCGCAAAATGTCCAGCAGTAGCTTGACGTGCACAGACTCAGTTTGCTTGACGTTTCTGCCAACCTCGAATTGTGGTTTCACAAGCACTAACGCTTCCCCCTCCGGTTTGAGAACTCTGTCAATGGCTGGAAGTATCAATTTGACTGAGATGAAAGAAACGTCGCACAGAACGATGTCGACTTTCTCGCCGAGGACCTCTTCTGTCAGGTATCGAGCGTTGAATTTCTCGACCACAACCACACGTGGGTCAGCTCTCAAAGACTCGTGCAACTGGTTTTCCCCAACGTCCACGGCAAAAACCTTCGCCGCGCCGTGCAAAAGAGCAAAATGAGTAAAGCCACCAATCGAGGCGCCAATATCGCAGACTGTTTTGCCAGAGAAATCCACTTCGAAAGCTTTCCACGCGCTCTCGAGTTTTTCTCCCCCTCTGCTCACGTAGAAACGCTCCCGAGAGATCGAAATGTCTGCGTTCTCTTCAACGAGCTTACCGGGCTTTGTGCAGGGCAAGCCATTGACGAAAACTCTGCCCAGCTTGATGAGATCGGCCGCCTGTGAACGGCTCCTTGCAAAACCTCTCTTCACGATCAACTCGTCGAGTCTCAACGTCCTTCTACCACCCAGCATCCTGACTCTTCAACCAGCACGATCCCCCAGTCAAAAAAGCGGACGTTTCGAACGTTTTCAAACTCGAAAATCTGATCGGTGTAGACCGTGGCCTTAGAAGCTTCGAGCAAAACGCTGCCACTCTGGCCTCTGACGAACCTTCCTTCGGCCTTCGCCAGAGTAATTATACCCTTCGAAGAGGTACCAAAGTCCTGACAGGATAATTCTTCCACCAGTTCGCCCTTCTCGTTGAAGTGAAGAAGTCTTTCTCCACTGCCAACATAGATTTCGTTTCCACAGACCGCGATACCCCAACCGTTCGGAACAAGTCTTTCCCAAAGCGTGCGTCGATTCTTCAGATCGATGGCCCTCACGTAACCTGCAATGTCAAGCACGTAAAATCTTTCTTCGACTTTTGCCCACTCGATTATCGGTCCACTCACGCGCATGAACCAGGAAAGGTCTATCGGAGCGATCATTCCACAGGAAAGGACCAGCACCTCACCGAATCGTCCCACGACGGTCGTGAGAAAGCTTGAACCTTCCGATCTCACGTTCACGCGCCATGGGATTATTCGATCGTCCACAACGTCGAAAGGTTCTGGCGAGACCACCTTTCTGCCGTCGGGAAAGAACAGTGCACCATCTTTATACACGACGTAACCACCGGATGTTTTGTAGACCATCCGAGCGTTCTCGAAGAACGCCGTAGTGGAAAGATTGGTATCTTCATCGACGTAGATAATCCTGCCATAGAAGTTGTAGAAGCCTTCTGAGACGAGTTTTCGCTCGTTGTCCACCGTGAGCGACACGATCCTTTCCGGCACCTCGATCTTGACCGGCACGGGCTGGTTCTCGCGCTTTTCAACGACGATTCTATCTGCGACGAGGACGTGATAACCCACTTTCGGCCGATCGAGTTGAGAAGAAAACATTTCCTTCAGTTGCTCTCTCAATTTGTTCTCAAACTCCTCTTCTTTCCAAAGTTGATCAGAATTGTCCCACTGCCAGTTCCTGTACATGAGCCTGACGTAGCAGAAACCCGATTGTTTTCTCACCTTTACGTACAAAAGATCTCCGACTCCAACGAGTGTACCCGCTTCAACCACGCAGGTTTCGACGGTTGTTCTCATTTCACCCGGACCATCGTAGAGCAGTGAGACAACTGGAACTCTCATCCATTCCTCTATCAGGAGAAGATCTTCCGTCGCCGGCTCCGTCTCACCAACGTAGTACAGGATTCCTCTGTCCCGGACGATGTACACTTCTGTGTTGAACAGATCCATTTTCTCGATCTCAAAAGCCATCAGAACTCCACAGAGTAGAAGTACAAGCCATGTGCAGGTGCCGTAGCCGGAGCGAGCGATCTGTTTTTGGCTTCGAGCACTTCTTTCAACTTCTCCGGTTCCCACTGTCCCGTCCCCACCTTCACCAGAGCTCCCACGATGTTTCTGACCATCCTGCGCGCGAAGGAACGGCCTTCGACACGAATCAGTATTATCCTGTTTCTCAGATGCACTATTCTGATCCTGTAAATGGTACGCACCGTGCTCTCGTTGCCTTCTACTTTGACAAAGCTTCTGAAGTCGTGTTCTCCTTCAAGATACCTTGCGGCCTGCCGCATTTTTTCAACGTTCAGCTTGTAGGGAAACCACCAGGTGTAGTTCCTCAAGAACAGGTTCGGTTCGGGGGCGTTGTAGATGAAATAATGGTATATGCGCCTCTTTGCTTCGAAACGTGGATGAAAGTCTCTGTCAACCTCGATGATTCTTCTGACATATACGTCATCTGGCAGATTTGCGTTCAGTGCGTTCTTCATACTGGTTTCATCTATATCGATGGGACTGTCAAACACGATCACCTGACCGATCGCGTGCACTCCGGTGTCGGTTCTTCCTGAGACCAGAACTGTGGTCCTGGACTTGAATATCCTTTCCAGGGCCATTTCGATCACGCCCTGTACGGTTCTGACGTTGGGTTGCGACTGAAAACCAAAGAAATTCGTTCCATCGTACGAGATCACTGCCATGAACCGTTTCACCAACGTTTCCCCCTTTAGAATCACGGAGAGGGACTGTAAGCCGGATTCTGTCGAGGGTGGTCATCTATCTGGGGAGAGCGTTTCCGCCCTCCTCAAGCGGCCTACCCGGGGTTATGGGCGGGCCACCCACCCCTGCTCGGCCTTGCTCCAGGTGGGGGTTACCGAGCCATCGGGTCACCCCGATGCTGGTGAGCTCTTACCTCACCTTTTCACCCTTGCCCTCTTCGGGCGGTTTGAAGTTTCTGTGGCCCTTTCCGAGGATCGCTCCTCCTGGGTATTACCCAGCACCTTGCCCTGTGGAGTCCGGACTTTCCTCGGGCCAATCAGACCCGCGACCACCCGTCCCTCTCCGTGGAGTCAGACATGGAATCTGTCGTTGATCCTGATCAACCTACCGTTGAAGGCTTCAAGGAACGTCATTCGCCTCTTGCCGGGAAATTGAACGTGCGAGATGAGAACAAGGCCCGTAGACGTCGTTACGAATGCCCCGTCTCGGTTTATGCGAATTACTGTTCCCGGTACATCTGTCGAACAGGGTTCGATCGCCCTGACCCCGAAGAGCTTAACACACTGTCCGTTCAAAAAGGTTCTCGCTCCCGGTTTTGAGTCGTAAGCCCTTATCTTGTCCTTCACTCGTTCTGCAGGTTGTGCAAAATCTATAAGAAGATCCTTCTCCTCGATTTTGGGAGCATAGCTGGCCTGAGACTCATCTTGTGGCACGAGATCATGAGAGAAGGGATCTTTCAAGAATTCGACCAGCATTCGACATCCGAGGTTCACAAGTTTCGCTTCCACCTCGTCGAAGGTTTCGAACTCTTCTATTCTTACACTCTCCTGCATGGCGATTGGACCCGCATCCAGCTGCTCGGTTAGTTTAAAGATTGTCACCCCCGTCGATTTTTCACCGTTCTCTATCGCGCGCTGTATCGGTGCAGCTCCCCGGTACTTTGGAAGCAACGAAGGATGGACGTTGTAGAACGGTAACATGTCAAGGTATTTCCTGGGAATAATCTTTCCGTACGCGACGACAATGCAGATATCTATGTTGAGAACGTCAAAGGGGACCTGTTTGAGCCGCTCGTAGACTGGTATCCTGGCCTGCTGCGCAAGAGCCTTCACCGGGCTCGGTGTCGGTCTCAAACCGCGGCCAAAGGGTTTGTCGGCCTGTGTGACCACCGCAGCGACGTCCATGCCTTCTTTCAACAGCGCTTCTAAGTGTTTTGCGGCGA
>DOKY01000007.1:0-4111 GCA_003510135.1 Pseudothermotoga sp. | reverse complement strand
TACTTTGGAAGCAACGATGGATGTACGTTATAGAACGGTAACATGTCGAGGTACTTCTTGGGAATAATCTTTCCATACGCGACGACGATGCAGATATCTACGCTGAGAACATCAAAAGGAACCTGTTTGAGCTGCTCGTAGACTGGTATCCTGGCCTGCTGCGCAAGAGCCTTCACCGGGCTCGGTGTCGGTCTCAAACCGCGGCCAAAGGGTTTGTCGGCCTGTGTGACCACCGCAGCGACGTCTAAACCTTCCTTCAGCAGCGTTTCTAAGTGTTTTGCGGCGAAGTGTGGTGTTCCAAGGAAGAGTATTCTCATGCGTCTCACCTTTGATGCACCGAGCGCTTCACTATGTCCAGCAATTTCTCGCGGATCGCAGCCCTTCTCTCTGGAGGTATCAGATCAATGAAGAGTATCCCATCGAGATGATCGTACTCGTGCTGAACGATCCGCGCACTGTAGTCGATGAACTTTTCTTCGTGTTCGACTCCGTGTTCATCTGTGTACTTCACGATCACTTCTTTACTGCGCTCCACATTTTCAAAGATTTCCGGAATGCTCAGACAACCCTCCTCACCGATAATTTTTTCCTCACTCTTGTAAACGATCCTGGGATTTATCATGGCCCTCGGTGTGCCATCGTCCATCACTATGATCTTCAAAGACACGCCCACCTGTGGGGCAGCCAGACCAACACCATCCTCTGCATACATGACTTCGAACATGTCCTTAATGATACTCAGAACGTTCTCATCTATCTGAGAGACCTCCTTAGCCCTCTTTCTAAGCACCGGATCTCCAAGGAGCCTTATCTTTCTCACCTTCGCTTACCTCCCTCAGCTTGTCGAGCAGCCGCTCGTGCGTCATGAAAACTGTTATTGGTGTGACGGAGACGTAACCTTCTCTCACGACCACGTAGTCACAATCAGCTCTCTCGTCATCTTCGACGACATCGCCGTACATCCAGTAATAGGTGTTTCCCATCGGATCGACCCTTGCCTCGAACCGGTCCGCGTATCTCCTTGCGCTCTGACGGGCTGCCTTCCAGCCTATGATCTTGCCAGTCGGGAAGTTCAAATTCAGTGCCGTGAACCTTTCGAGGATTGAAAAGTCAAATTCTTCGATGAAATCCATGGTGAACCTCGCCGCTCTTTTGTAGTCGAAATCTTCGACGGCAGGAGCAGACAGAGCAAGAGAAGGTATTCCAAGGAGCGCACCCTCTATAGCACCGGACACCGTTCCTGAATAAACGATGTCAGTGCCGAGGTTGTAACCGAGGTTTATACCACTGATCACCAGATCTATGTTTTTCTCGCCAATGACTTCCACTCCGAGTTTCACACAGTCCGCGGGAGTTCCCGTTGTGGCGTACACCGGTATATGCTCGAAGACCTTCACTCGCTTCACCCAGATGGGCATCCTCACGGTTATCGCATGTCCCGTGGCGCTCTGCTCAGATTCCGGCGCCACGACGAGGACGTCATGCTTTTCGGAAAGAATCTCTGCGAGCGTCAAAAGGCCAATGGACGTAACACCATCGTCGTTGGTGAGCAGGATGCGCAAGTTCATCACCTCACGCTGCAGCAAGATTTTACCACAAAGTTCATGAATATCCCGCGAAGGAAAGCTTTCTTCATCACATGTTACAATCAATTGTTGAACAAGACCAGAGGTGAGAAAGGTGAGAGAGTCTTACGATGTGGTCGTCGTGGGCGCGGGTCACGCCGGGGTGGAAGCAGCCCTCGTCGCCGCAAGGTGTGGCTTCAAGATTCTTCTGATAACTTCCAATCTCGACAAGGTAGCCTGGGCTTCCTGCAATCCAGCCATCGGAGGCCCGGCCAAGGGCATTGTGGTGCGGGAAATCGACGCGCTCGGCGGGGAGATGGCAAAGACGACCGACCGAACGATGATAAACGTGAGAATGCTGAACACCAGCAAAGGTGTTTCCGTGCGCGCACTGCGCGCACAGATCGACAAAGTCGGATACAGCCTGACGATGAAGAAAACACTGGAACAGACCCAAAACCTTTTCTTGAAGCAGGCAGAAGTGTGCGATCTCATCGTCGAAGATGGCCGTATAAAGGCCGTCGTGGACAAACTCGGCATAATTTACGAGGCGCGTGCGGTCATACTGACCACCGGAACGTTCCTGAACGGGAAGATTTTCATAGGTCGACAGACCTTCGAGGCTGGTAGGCTCGGAGATTTCCCAGCCAAAGGACTTTCGGAAGCCCTGGTACGGCTCGGCTTCAAAATTGGAAGGTTCAAAACGGGCACCCCTGCGCGGGTTCTCGGTAAGACGATCGATTTCAGCAAGATGAAGCGTCAGGACACCGCGGACGAACCACTCTGTTTTTCCTATTTCAGCGAGCCGAAGGTTCTGCCGAAGGATTATCCCTGCTGGCTCACTTATACGAACGAAAAGACGAAGAAGATCATTCAGGAAAACCTAGCCTTTTCTCCGCTCTATGGTGAGGTCAAACTCATCTCGGGGAGGGGCCCAAGGTACTGCCCGTCGATAGAAGACAAGGTGGTGAAGTTTCCGGAAAAGATCTCGCACCAGATCTTCGTCGAACCCGAAGGAAGAGACACCGACGAGTACTACCTGAACGGCCTGAGCACGAGCCTGCCCTATCATGTACAGCTCGACATGATAAGGTCTATACCGGGCCTCGAGGCTGCGCATATCGTCAGACCCGCATACGCAATCGAGTACGATTACATAGATCCCAGGCAACTTTACCACACTCTGGAAAGCAAGATCGTTGAGGGTCTGTTCTTCGCCGGACAGATCAACGGCACGAGCGGATACGAAGAGGCCGCAGGCCAGGGACTGATCGCAGCGATGAACGCTGTGCAGAAACTCAGGGCTGAAGAACCGATATACGTGGACAGATCGGAAGCGTACATAGGTGTGATGATAGATGACCTGGTGACGAAGGGCGTGGATGAACCTTACAGATTGCTGACATCCCGCGCTGAGTACAGGTTGCTGCTGAGACACGACAACGCCCACTTGAGATTGGCAGAGAAAGGATATCGCGTGGGGCTCGTACCCAAGTGGTTCTACGAAAAGGTGCTGCGGTTGAAACAAGACATCGAAGAACAAGTCAAAAGATTGAAGCAAATCGTTGTAACACCGACAAACCAGGTGAACGACCTGTTGACGCTGATTGGAACACAACCGCTGCGACAGCCTTCGTCCTTGTTTGCCTTGATGAAGCGACAAAACGTTAACTACGAGAAGATCAGGGAGCTCGACCCATCACCCATAGAAGATGTGGAAGTGATAGAACAGGTTGAACTCTCCGCGAAGTACGAAGATTACATCGAGAAGATGGTTCGAGAAGCGGAAATGCTAAAGAATCTCGACGAGGTGAAGATCCCAGAGGATGTTGACTACTCGAAGATAGCCAACCTTTCGTATGAAGCGCGGGAGAAACTCTCACGTGAAAGGCCGAAGACGCTGTTGCAGGCGAGCAGAATACCGGGCATCACTCCGTCCGACATAGCCACCCTCGCGTTCTACCTGAAGGATGGCAGGAGAGCAGAAAGAGGCGAAGAGGATGAGTGATGAGATGAAAATTGTTTCCGACATATTGAAGCTCTCGACGAGGAGCTTCACCGAGGAAGACAAAGAAAAGCTGGCCAAAGCCTACAGATTGGCCTCATTCGCACATGAAGGAATGTCCAGAGAATCCGGAGAACCTTTCCTGAGCCATCCTTTAGAGGTGTGCAAGATACTCGCTTCGATGAACGTCGACATCGAAACGTTGATTGCGGCCCTGCTGCACGATGTTGTTGAGGACAGCCAGGGACGGGTGAAACTGGAAGACATCGAAAAAATGTTCGGAAAGCAGGTTGCGCGTATAGTGGACGGCGTCACGAAAGTGAGCAGGATCAACGCGCCGGTGGATTCGGCGGACTCGATTCTGAAACTGGAAACGATCCAGAAGATGCTCTTTGCTATGGCCGAGGATATCAGGGTCATCGTGGTAAAACTCGCCGACAGATTGCACAACATGAGAACCATCGACTTCGTGAAGGACGAGCAGAAAAAGATTTACAAAGCGAAAGAAACGCTCGAGATCTATGCGCCCATTGCGCACAAG
>DOKY01000008.1:64815-120849 GCA_003510135.1 Pseudothermotoga sp. | reverse complement strand
TCTATACCCATCCCCGTCTCCATATTGATTGCGATCGTCTTCGGAGCCATTGTGGGCATGGTTCTGGGCTTTCCTGCTTTGAGACTCAAAGGCTTTTACTTGGCCATAGTGACTATGGGTTTCGTCGTTGCCATCGAACAGATGTTCGGTGCGTGGGAAACCCTGACCGGCGGGCACATAGGCTTGAGGAACATCAAGCTGTTTGGAAGTGACACAACGAGTTACTACGTGAACCTGTCGTTCCTGCTGGTATGTTTCTACCTTTTCCGTCTCCTCGTAAGAGGTAAGATTGGAAGGGCGCTTGCGGCCATGAGGGAGAACGAACTGGTGGCGCGTGTTTTCGGCGTGCACCTGACCTACCATAAGGTCGTCGCGTTCAGCTTTGGTTCGGCCTTAGCAGCACTTGCCGGGGCGCTTTATGCCCACACGATTGGTTACATAGCCCCGAGCCTGTTCGGGCTGGGCAAATCTTTGGACCTGCTCGCCATGGTGGTCATCGGGGGTCTGGCGCTGGAGATAGGACCGTTCTTTGGAGCAACGCTTTACACCGTACTTCCTTTCTTCTTCAGCAGGAGTGGCTTTTCTCTTTCGATCATCTTTGGAACGATACTCATTCTCACGGTCTTGTTCATGCCACGTGGCATCGCCTACCATGCAATGAATTTCTGGTTGAAGTGGGCAGAACTGCCCCTCGTCTGGCTCAAGAGAAGGAGCGGAAAACCCGAAGGAAAGTTCGTCGAGACAAGCTTCGGGCGTTTGCACTACGTTGAGGCTGGAGAGGGAATCCCATTGATATGCATTCACGGAAACTTTGGCTCTTTCAGATGGTTCAAGCCGATCCTCGGCAGGATCTCGAACTTCAAAACGATCGCGCTCGATCTCCCCAACTTCGGTTTTTCCGACAGGACGATACCAACGCTGGACAATTACGTGAAGGCCGTAGAAGAGTTCATCGAAAAACTCGAGCTGAACGGAGCGATCGTTCTCGCTCATTCGCTCGGTGGTGCGATCGGTATGAAACTGGCTCTCAAGCGGCCAGACCTGCTCAGGGGCCTCATCTTAGTTGATCCATGTCCAATCGATGGTCTGCCCACACCTACGGAGAATTTACCCTATCTTGAGCTGTACAAAAGGAACAGATCGGTGCTGAGAAGATCGCTGTACGGTCTGCTCAGCAATGTGAAGAACAGAAAGTTCGTCGAGCAGCTGGTGGACGATGCGCTGAAGATGAACCCGGAAGCAGTTTATGCACACGCCGACGAACTTGGCAAATTCGATCTCACCGGTCAAACAGAGAACTACCGGGTGAAGACGCTACTCGTCTGGGGTGACATGGACCCGCTGCTCACGCGAGAGCAGATGGAAAACACCTGCAAAGCGTTGAAAGCCCAGCTCGTTGTTTTTAGCAACGTTGGTCATACACCCTTTGTCGAAGTGACTGACGATTTTTTGAAGAGGATAGAACCTTTCCTGAAGGAGGTTGGAGCATGAAGTACGCAAAGATAATCTCTTCCGGTCTGTACGCCCCGAGCAAGATCATGACGAATCAGGAGTTCGAGAAACTCGTTCATTTCACCATCGATCCCTATTTCACAGAACAAATCGGCATCAATCATCGACGTCTTTCGAATGAAGAAGAGACCCCGACATTCATGGCTGCCGAAGCAGCGAAGCGCGCGCTCGAAAGGATCAACATGAAACCCGAGGACATCGACCTGATCATAGTGGGCACGGACACACCCGAAGCCATTTCACCACCGGACGCGGCGAGAGTACAGTATCTGATCGGCGCGCACAGATCCGAGGCTCTGGCGTTCAACGTTAACGCCTCCTGCGCAAACGGCGCACTGCTTCTGGACATCGCTTCCCGCTACATAGCCGCTGGCGATCACAAGAACGTGCTCGTCATTGGGGTGTACGCCATGACGAAGTTTCTCAGCTGGAAGTACTCCTGGGAAGCGCTGTTTTCGGATGGGGCCGGTGCGATCATCCTGACGGCCTCAGATGAACCGGGCTATCTTGGCAGCGTTGCAAGGTGTGATGGTAGCTGGTGGTACAACTGGGGTATCTACATGGGGGCAGGTACGATGAACCTTCAGGGTTTCGAAAGAGGACTTCACAAGCTGGATCTGCGCGCTGCGTATCCGGCGAGTGTGAACGAGGAAGGCTGGCCTTTGTTACTCAACCGGCTCATGGAGAAATGTAATTTCTCGAAAGACGAAATAGGCATGATCTTTTTCACTCAGGTTCGGAAGAAAACCATACAGAAGGTCATGGAAACGATGGGCTTACCGGAGGAAAAAGCACACATGATCATGCACAAGTACGGTTACACCGGATCTGCCTGCGTTTACATGGCTTACGACGATGCTTTCGATGAGGGAAAACTCGACAACCTTGACGGAAAAGTCATCATTTTCCTCACCTCGGGTGTTGGTTATCAACAAGTGGCGGTGGCATTCAGAGTGTGAGGTGAAGGGCATGTTCAAAACTTCTGACGGTGTCGAGCTCGATTATGAATTCTACGCGGGTCGAGGAAGCGTTGTTGCTCTCTTGAACGGCATTTTCATGAACATGAAGAGCTGGGAGTTCTTGTTGAAAGATCTCAAAGATCGATATTCAGTGCTCCTGCACAACTTCAGGTGCCAGTGGACGTCTTCAAACGCAGAATGTTCTTTCGAGAGGCACGTCCAGGATTTGAAACAGTTGTGCGATGCCTTGAAAATAGACAGATTACACTTGGTTGGCACCTCTTACGGTGCGGAAGTTGGGATGCTTTTCGCTGCCGAGCATCCCGAGATGGTCGAAAGCCTGGTGATCATAACCGCGACTGCGCGCGTGACACCGTACATCCGAAATCATGCTTTACTCTGGAAAATGGGCGCAGAGACGAAGGATCCAACCAGGTTCGTTCTCAGTTGGCTCACCGACGTTTACAGCGAGGCTTTCCTGGACGCGCATCCGGATCTGTTGAACACAATCGTGTCACGAATGAAAAACTTCAACTACGACGGCGCCGCGATGTTGCTCGATTCTTTCCTTCACATGGAGCAAAAACCTCTAATCGAGAAACTTCCATCGATTAGTTGTCCCACGCTTGTTGTGTGTGCGGAGCACGATCGCATCAAGCCACCGCGTTTTTCGCGCGAGATCGCTGCGCTCATAAAGGATGCGAAGCTTGTCTGTGTTCCAGATTCAGGTCATGCTGTGGTGGTTGAGAAAGTGCAAACGATTTCTCACCTGGTAAGGGCTCACTTAAGTTTGCTGGGCTGAGATTGTCGAGACAAGCCAACCGAGATACTGTTCGTCGGCTTTCTTCGCTTCGATCGATATGATCGCGGGCGTTGTGTATGGATGAAGCTTCTTCAAAGCTTCGAAAACTTCACATTCTTTGAGTCTGTCGGTCTTCAAGATCGCTGCCCACTCCTGATCTTCCACGATCCTGTCCTGCCACCAGTAGCCAGATTGAATCTGGAACACATTGAAGCAGGCAATCTTTCGTTCTTCGAGCAGCTGTTTACATACCTTCAGACACTCTTCTTTGCTGGGAAAAGTGGTGTAGATCAGAACCATGCATTCACCTCCAGAACTATTCTGCCCCAACCGGGCCGTTGCTGGTGCACGTTCGAAAACTTTTAACCTTCATCCTTGCCGGACAGTTGCACTTGAACTGTTGAGATTTTTGTGCTAAGATTTTATTGGTGTGGTAGAGACCTGGAGAAAGCCACATCCCTCTTGGGGTGTGGCTTTTTCTTTTGGAGGGATCGTCTTGCGCATCGCTGTGATAGGTGCTGGTGTCGTCGGTTCGCTTATCGCCAGAGAGCTTTGCAGGTACGACGTTGAAGTGTTGCTCATAGAAAAGAACCTGGACGTCGGCTGGGGTGTGACGAAAGCCAATTCCGCGATACTGCACGCTGGTTACGACGATCCGGTCGGAAGCGTCCGGGCCAGATTTTGCAGTACCGGCAACGAGATGTACACCGAACTTTCTCGCGAGCTCGATTTTGAAATCAAGAGAACGGGTTCCTACGTGCTCGCGTTCGACGATAGAGAAGTCCCCGTGCTTCACAGGCTTCTCATTCAAGGCGAGAAAAATGGTGTTCCAGATCTGAGCATACACGATCGAGAAACGATCCTCTCGAGAGAACCGAGGATCAATCCCGAAGTGAAAATGGGGCTCTGGGCGCCAACCGCAGGCATAACCGAACCCTGGATGGTCGCGATAGCCGCGGTGGAAAACGCGCTTGAGAACGGCCTGAAGCTTTTCCTGAACGAGGAAGTGATTGATTTCGAAAAACAGGGAAACAGGATCGTCGGCATAGTGACAAAGAGGCGAGTTCACCGGGTTGATGTGGTGATCAACGCCGCAGGCTTGTTCGCTGATGAGATCGCCAGACTTGCGGGTGCCGAGTACGTGCCTCTGCATCCGAGAAAGGGTCAGTACATCCTGCTCGACAAGAAACTCGGTAACGTTGTGAAGAGCGTTGTTTTCCCCACTCCCACGGAGAAGTCTAAAGGAATACTCGTTCTTCCCACAATAGACGGAGGTTTACTCCTCGGACCCACCGCGGAGGACCTCCCGGCCGACAGGAAGAACGATCTGACGACCACCAGTGAGGGTGTTCAGGCTGTAAAGAACTCCGTTTTGAAACTGGTCCCGGAGATCGATTTCTCTTTGGTGGTCAAGACCTTCGCGGGATTGAGACCAGAAAGTCCGCAGAAGGATTTCTTCATCGGTAAAAGCGAGATCGTTCCAAACTTCGTAAACGCGATGGCGATGAGGTCTCCCGGTCTCACCGCAGCACCCGCGATAGCAAAATACATCGCCGAAGAAGTGTTGCAACAGCAGATGGGACTCAGCCTCACCACTAAGAAAGGTTTCAAACCGACGAGAAAGGGCATAAGGAGATATGCCGAGCTGAGCCTTGAGGAATGGCAGAGGGCTGTGAATGAGAATCCATCTGCGGGTCGAATGGTCTGTTTCTGCAACGAGGTGACCGAGGCGGAGATAGTGGAAGCGATAAGAAGGGGGGCCAGAACCCTTGATGGAGTGAAGTTCAGAACACGCGCTATGTTCGGTCGCTGTCAGGGCGGCTTCTGCATGAGCAAGATACTGAAGATCCTTGAGCGAGAACTCAAAACAGACGCTTCCCAGATCGTTCTCAAGAGCCCCAACAGCTGGATAGTTGACGGGAAGGTGAGAGAATGAAAACGGATGTGCTCGTGATAGGTGCAGGAGCGGCTGGCATGGCTGCGGCGATCGCGGCGGCGAAAAAGAATTTGAAGGTGGTCATCGCCGAGCGCGACGAGATCACAGGTGGCATTTTGAATCAGTGCATTCACAACGGCTTCGGACTGCATTATTTCAGAGAGGAACTAACAGGACCTGAATACGCGGAGCGTTTCCGAGAGCAACTGAACAGATACGCCGATGCGATAGAGGTGTTGACCGACTGCCACGTACTGAGACTCAACAGAGACAAAACGGCCCTGCTCGTCTCACTGAAGGGCGTGTTCGAGCTTGAAACAAAAGCGGTCATCTACGCGGCAGGGGCACGCGAGCGACCCTTTGGTTCTCTGATGATTCCTGGTGATAGACCTTCTGGTATTTTCACTGCCGGTGTGGCTCAACGACTGATGAACATAGACAACAGAAAAGTCGGGAGAAGGGCTCTGATAGTTGGTTCTGGAGACATCGGCATGATCATGGCCAGGAGGTTGACTCTCGAAGGCATCGAAGTTGTGGGGGTCGTGGAGAGACTTCCTTATCCCGGTGGATTGCTCAGAAACGTGATACAGTGTCTGAGAGACTTCAACATACCACTGTATCTTTCCAGCACAGTGGTTGAGGTCAAGGGAAGCGAAAGACTCGAGGAAGTCATCGTCGCGAGCGTTGATGAACAGTTCAGACCAATTCCGGGCACTGAAAAGAGTTTCAAAGTGGACACGCTCGTTCTTTCGGTTGGACTCATCCCTCAGGTAGAGATGCTTAACAGTTTGGTCGCACTCGACAAGAG
The DNA here is from genome assembly GCA_003510135.1 of Pseudothermotoga sp. Taxonomy (GTDB): domain Bacteria; phylum Thermotogota; class Thermotogae; order Thermotogales; family DSM-5069; genus Pseudothermotoga_A. Next base: position 114,832 of record DOKY01000008.1, on the reverse strand, counting down.
AACCAGGGGAATCGCCTGCTCTAACACAGGCCAATCTTCGAACGAATGGATCTTCGCCGCGGGCAACTGCACAGCGATCTTTGACCTTGTTGACTACGTCACCAGAGAGGGGGAACGTGCCGGCGAGTACGCTTCGAGGTATGTCAACGGAGATAGATTTTCACTCGGCATTCCCATCGTTCCTGGAGAGAACGTAATGCTCACGTTCCCGAACTTTTATAGCGGCGTCGATGATCTCACACTTTATCTCAGATGCAGAAAACCCATGGAAAGAGCCCTGCTGAAGGTTGGTGGTTTTGAAAAAAGCTTTGAAGACCTCACTCCGAGCGAGATGATCGTTGTGAAGATTCCGGAGCGGAAGCTCGCAAACCTTGACATGGTCGAGGTCAGGCTCGAGGAGGTATGACTGTGGAAAAGATAGTCTGCGTGCTGTGTCCGATGGGATGCAAAATAAAATACCGTGTGGAGGATGGAAAGATAGTTTCAGTCCAGGGCAACCGCTGTCCGAGGGGTCTTTCTTACCTTGAAGACGAGCTGAAAGAGCCCAAGAGGATCGTTCCCACCAGTGTGAAAGTCGTTAACGGTGAACTTCCACTCGTCTCGGTCAAGACGAACAGGCCCATACCCAAAAGGCTAATACCGAAGTTCATGCAGCTGATCAAGCAGGTTCAAGCAGAAGCCCCCGTGAAGGTGGGCGATGTGATCCTGAAAAATGTCCTCGACACGGGGGTGGATGTCATAGCTACGCGTACCGTGAAAAGGGTCAACTCAGCTTAGTTTTAAATTCCACAAACTCTCTTCACTCGTCGAGATCGCCATCGCACCTTTCTTGAGTGCCTCCAGTGCCTGCTGTACAGTTTTGATCAAGCCTCCCGTTATCACAGGTATATTTGTTTCCTGAACTATCCGCTGGATCAGATCCGGGATCAAACCTGGCAACACTTCTATGTAATCCGGTCGGTGCGATTTTATCTGCGCGATGCCCGTCGCGAGCGATTGCGAATCGAGAAGGAAGATCCTCTGTATGGGTACCAGACCCACCTTTTTTGCGACGGTTACCAGATTTCCCTTTGTGGTTATCATGCCATCTACCAGGATCTGCGCCTTGAGGTATTCAACCGCGTTCTCGTCCCTACCCAAGCCTTTGATCAGATCCAGATGAACGAAGACTTTCTTGCCATGATCATGAAGGTACTTCACCACACTCTTCAAGTTCATCAGATCACCGTAAAGGAGAAAGACCGAAGTTGCCATGCTCTCTGCCGCTCTTTGCAGTTGTTCTTCACTTCTCAGTGCTGGCACAACAGGATGTGCGAAGTACTTTTCGTCCCTCACGGTTCCAACCACCTCTTGGCTCGTTCCACCGCTTTCCTCCAGCCCCTGTAGAGCTCCTCTCTTTCCTTCTCATTCATATTTGGAACGAACCTTCTGTCAAGCTGCCACTGAGACTCTATCTGCTGCATGCTTTCCCAGTAACCCACCGCCAGACCTGCGAGGTACGCTGCCCCCAGAGCCGTTGTCTCGTTCACCTTCGGTCTCTCCACAGGAACGTTCAGAATGTCCGCCTGAAACTGCATCAAGAAGTTGTTCTTCGACGCACCTCCGTCGACCCTCAGGGTTTTCAGTTCCGTCCGACACTCCTTGCACATCACCTCGACGACGTCCCTAGTCTGGTACGCGATCGATTCCAGAACAGCCCTAACTATGTGCTCTTTCTTTGAGCCTCTCGTGAGCCCGAAAATCGCACCCCTCGCGTACATGTCCCAGTGGGGTGCGCCAAGACCCACAAACGCCGGAACAACGTAAACACCGGCCGAATTTGGAACGCTCAGCGCCATTTGCTCAGTCTCAGCTGCAGTTTCAACCATCCTCAGCTCGTCCCTGAGCCACTGCACTGCAGCCCCTGCTATGAAAACGCTCCCTTCGAGCGCGTAGAAGACCTCATCCTTCAACTTCCAGGCGACAGTTGTCAGCAACCCAGAGCGTGAGAAGATGGGTTTATCGCCGATGTTCATGAGTATGAAACAGCCCGTACCGTAGGTGTTTTTGACCATGCCCACTTGGACGCACATCTGTCCAAACAGTGCTGCCTGCTGATCTCCTATGTCCGCTGCGATGGGTATCTCAACTCCGAAGATATCCTTGTCCGTCACGCCGTACACGTGACTTGAAGGGAAAACCTGAGGTAGCATTGAACGAGGTACACCGAACAAACCCAGCAGGTCATCATCCCAGCATAGATCGTTAATGTTAAACAGCATGGTCCTCGAAGCGTTGGACACGTCTGTGGCATGAACCTTTCCACCCGTCAAGTTCCAGATGAGCCAGCTGTCCACAGTGCCGAAGGCAACATCTCCTCTCTTAGCTTTCTCCAACACACCGGGTACGTTCTGCAAGATCCACTGAACTTTCGTGGCTGAGAAGTAAGCATCGATCACCAGACCTGTCTTGTGCTGTATATAATCAGCGAGGCCCTGCGCTTTGAGCTCATCGCAGAAGTTTGCCGTTCTTCTGCACTGCCAAACTATCGCGTTGTAAACGGGTTTCCCCGTTTTTTTGTCCCACACGATGGTCGTTTCTCTCTGGTTTGTGATGCCTATCGCGGCTATTTGCCCGGGCTCGACGTTAAATGTGCGGAGAAGCTTCTTAGCCACACTCAACTGAGATTCGAGGATGTCGTAAGGGTCGTGTTCCACCCATCCGGGTTTCGGATAGATCTGTGGAAACTCCTGGTTCACCATACCAACGACGTTTCCGTTCGAATCGAAGAGTATGGCCCGAGAACTCGTCGTACCCTGATCCAGTGCGAGAACGTATCGTTCCTTCATCCATGCGCACCCCCAACAAATAATCAAAAAAGACCACACCCCAGTTGGGACGTGGCCTTCTCCTCTTCTCCTCCACGCATTCATATTTTATAACAAATTCTTCTTCGTTTGATCCTCCAAGATCATCTCACCGGACTCGCCTGAGTGAACGTTACTCTTGAAGCAGGAAAATATTAACCCATCCTGCATCCGTTTCACGATGGAAGCCCGGTATAATAGAAGCGGAGTCCTGGAGATCCTTTCTTACGAGGAGTGTTAGCGATGGGTTGGGTAGTTGGCAAGAAAGAGCTGGAAATCGTGAATCTCGTGCATGAGCATCTCGAAAAGGTTAGCACAACGCTGGTGAGTTTGAAGAACCTGCTCGAGGTTTACTTGTCACAGCAGCTGGATCGCATCGCAGAACTTGCTGAGGAGGTTCGTAGACTCGAACATGAAGCGGACATTGTCAGAAGAAAGGTTGAAAGCATCATGTACAGCGGTGCTTTCCTGCCCAACTTTAGAGGTGATCTGCTCGGGATTATCGAAGCGGCCGACAAAGTCGCGAACAAGGCTGAATATGTGGCCGACCTGCTCGAGATCGAAAGGCCCTATATTCCAGATTCCCTGAACGAGGAGATCAAGGCGTTGCTCGACAGGTGCATCGAAACGTACGATGTTCTCAAACAGGCGATAGAATATCTTTTCAGCGATCTGAACCGCGTCGTTGAGTTTGTCGATGCGACGGAACTAAAAGAACACGAAGTTGACGGTATCGAGAGAAGCTTGCTGAGAAAGATATTCTCCATTCAAGGTATTTCCCACGGGCAAAAGATGCACCTCAAAGATTTGATCAGAAGTCTGGCGGATATCGCGGACAGGGCGGAGGACTGTTCAGATAGGGTCCAGATTGTCTCACTCAAGAGGAGGGTGTAACTTGGGAATCCTGGGTGAAGAATTCGAAAAATTGGTTCAGATCATGGAAACACTGCGCTCCGACCACGGATGCGAATGGGATCGCAGCCAGACTCACGAATCTTTGAAGCCCTATCTGATCGAAGAAGCTTACGAGCTGCTGGACGCAATCGATGAGAAGAACAACGCGAGGATGATCGAAGAGCTTGGGGACGTCTTGCTTCAGGTCATTTTTCATGCACAGATCGCCAAGGAAAGGGGTGCGTTCGACATTGCAGACGTCCTGAAGACACTCAGAGAAAAGCTCGTAAGACGTCATCCGCACGTGTTCGGCGACAGTCCGGGTTATTCTTACGAGCAGTGGGAACGGATTAAGTCGCAGGAAAAGGGGGCGAAAAAGTCTTCGGCGATCGGCAATCTGAACAAAGCGTTACCTGCTCTCAGTCTTGCAAGGAGGATTCAGGAGAACGCAGCAGCGGTCGGCTTCGACTGGCCAGATGTTTCGGGAGCCATGGAAAAGGTCAGAGAAGAGGTGAGGGAACTCGAGGAGGCGATCCAGCGGGAAAATCTGGGATCAGTGGAGGAAGAGCTTGGGGATCTGCTTTTCGCCGTTGTCAACGTGGCGAGGTTTTCGGGCGTCGATCCCGAGCTTGCGTTGCGCAGGGCTGTTGAAAAGTTTGCCAACAGGTTCGCGATGGTCGAGGATTTTGCAAAGAAGCGCGGGCTCGAGTTGAAGAAGATGACTCTGGAACAACTCGATGCTCTCTGGGAAGAAGCGAAGGGAGGAGAGTGAAGTGAAGAAGTTTTTCATCATCGTCATCATGGTAGTTCTGGTATTGAACCTTCTTGCTCAGGAAACAACAGACAGTGCAACACCCAGCTCGATTGTCGTCGCAGAGGTGAACGGTAGACAAGTCACGCAGGAAGAGCTTGACAGAGAAGCAAACCTGAACAGGCTTTTGTTGCAGTTGAAGTCAATCGATGAGAGGTTCTACCAGGTGCTCACGGGTACACCCGAAGGTCTGGCAGTCCTTCAGCGCTACAAAAGGGAAGTACTCAACAACTTGATCGATCAGATCTTGATCGTCCAAATCGCTGAGAAGATGGGCATCGTTGTTCCACAAGAAACGATAGAGAAGCTCGTCAACGATGAGCTGAACAAAACGCTGTCCCAGTACAACATGACGGAAACCGATCTGGACTGGTATCTCAAGAGTGCAAACCTTGGAGATCTTGAAACGTTCAAGAACAGGCTCAGATGGATCTTCACAGTCCAGCAGACGCTTCAGGAGATCCATCAGAGGGTGACGGAAGGTTCGACTGTTAGCGACGAGGAAGTGAAAAAATTCTACGAAGAAAACAAGGAATACTTCGCTGTCGAAGAGTCTGCAAAGCTTTTGAGGATCATCGTTGAGACGCAGGAACAGGCAAACAAGGTTCTGGAGAGGCTCAGAACCGGCGAGGAGTTCACAGCCATTGCCAGTGAGGTCTCGATCGACCCGCTGACCAAGGACAAAGCTGGTGAGCTGGGCTGGGTTGAACGCTACAGTGGCCTGCTGAGTCAAGAAGTTGAAGAAAAGGTGTTCGCAAGTCCGGCGGGTGCGATCGTCGGTCCGATGAAGACAAGCGGTGGATGGGAGATCTACCGCGTTCTGGAAAAGAAGCCCAGAGGTTATCAGGCGCTGGAGGAAGTTGCAGCTGATATAAGGGATTATCTGGCACAATCCAAGGCGAACGAGTTGTGGCAGAAATGGGTTCAAGAGGAATTTCTCAAATTCAAACAATCCAGCGATATCAAGGTTTATCTCCTGAGTGGGACTGAAACTGAAGGGGGATCGCAGCAGTAATGACGCTCAAAACCATAACGATGCAGTGGACAGGGGACTCACTCATCCTGGTTGATCAGAGAAAGCTTCCGCACGTCATCGAAAACGTTGTGTGCAAGAGTTACCTCGAAGTGGCTCAGGCAATCAAAGATATGGTTGTTCGCGGCGCACCAGCCATCGGCGCCGCGGCAGCCTTTGGTTACGTGCTCGGCGCGAAGCAATTTTCACACCTGGACGGTGAAGATCTCCGCAAAGCGATGCAACAGGTCTACGACACTATCGCTCGAACGAGGCCAACGGCCGTGAACCTCTTCTGGGCTTTGAAGAGAATGCACGAGAAGTTCATCGCGAGCCAGAACAAAGACTTCGTCAAGGTTCTCGAGGAAGAGGCCATGAAGATAGCGCAGGAGGACATAGAAACGAACAGATCCATAGGCCGACACGGTCAGACATTGCTCAGAGATGGCGACACGGTTCTGACTCATTGCAACGCTGGCGCTCTGGCCACCGTGGATTACGGCACGGCACTTGGTGTCATACGTGCTGCCGTGGAGAACGGTAAGAGATTGAGGGTCTACGTGGACGAGACGAGACCTTATTTGCAGGGTGCGCGCCTGACAGCCTGGGAACTGGTCCAGCTTGGTGTCGAAACGATCCTGATCTGCGATAACATGGCAGGCTGGGCCATGAAGCAGGGTAAGGTTAATGCGGTCATAGTTGGGGCCGACAGGATCGCAGCCAATGGAGATGTCGCGAACAAGATAGGCACCTACACGCTCGCGGTGCTTGCGAAGAGGCACGGTGTACCCTTCTACGTTGCTGCTCCCACTTCGACGATAGATCTGAATCTCAAAGATGGCTCACAGATACCCATTGAAGAGCGCTCTCATACGGAGGTGACGCACATCGGCGGCGTGAGAATTGCTGCTGAGGGCGTGAAGGTGTACAATCCGGCTTTCGATGTCACCGAGCATGATCTCATCACCGCAATAATCACGGAGAAGGGAATAGTGAGATCTCCATACGACGTCAATTTGAAGCGAATCATGGGGGTTGAACCTTGAGGATAAATCCTCTGGAAGATGGCAGTTTGAAGGGCCATCAGATCAAGAACAAAAAGGTTTTGAAGGGTAAACTTTCGGCTCGGACCAGTCAGCAAACTGGCTTTTTGGATGTTTTCGAAGAAGTCGAAGAAGATACGTACAACCAGCTCCTGGAAAAGGCCATCAGATCTGTGGTCGATACGGGCAACGACCTGATCCGTTCGCCAACCGAGGAAAACTTCAAGAAGTACAGAGAAAGCGTCAAGCAGTTCTTGAAGCTGATCGAGAAGAAGCTCTACAGAATCGAGAGAGAGCGTGGAATGGATCTTCACGTGGTTGCGAGTCAGGTGAACGAAAAACTGAACGAGATAGCCGGCACCCTGCTTCAAGCCGAGAGTGGGGCGATCAAACTGTCGGCAAAGATCGAAGAAATATATGGCTTGCTCATAAACATCTACAGGTGAGTGCCGTGAAAGAGATCCTGGAACGTCTCAAGAGTTTTCTTCAGATCAACGTTGGAAGTTCTGTGTGTGTCAGATCGCGCGAACAAAGCCTTTTGAAGCGCGTGCGAAATGTTGTTGCTGAACTCACCAAGGAGTATTTGATATTCACAGAACCTTCCATAGACGAGGTGCGGCAGGCAGAAGAATTTCTTTACACCGCCTCGAATGATGGTGTCAAGGCAGTGGTGTTCGAGAAGTTCGAGCGTTCCTCGATCGAAGCCATGAACGCTTTTTTGAAGACGCTGGAAGAACCGCCCTCACACAGCCTGGTGGTGCTCACCTCGGTCAAATTTCGTGAGTTGCCACAGACCATTCGAAGCAGGGTCAAGGTGTTCGACTTCTTCGTACCAGTAAGCTTTTATGAGGATCTGAAGGGCAGGATCTCGCTTGAGCCAGAACTTCTACTCAGACTCTGCAAAGCGGATTTCGATGTGGCCGAATACGTCAACGAAGTCTCTGGCGAGATCGAAGCTGTTCATTTTGAACCTTCCTCGTTTCTTTCTCTTTTCAAGGGGGAAGAATTGAGGCCCTACGAAAAGGTTCAAGCGTTGCTCGCTCTGAACGATCTTTTTACGCGCTTCAAAAATGGCGAATTCAACGACAAACGCTTCGTCGAACTTTACACGACAATGGTTGAACAGGCAAAAAAGCTCGAGCTGAACAGGGTGATCCTTCAAATCTCCTGGCTCTGCGAAATTGTTCTTGAACATCGCGGAGTGAACGACCTGTCCGTATATAGATGGTTCGACTCGATCCTCAGAAACAGGCTTTTGAATTTCAACTCGCAGCTGACGTTCGCGAATCTCTTGATCAAGTTCAGACGCTGCGCAAGGAGGTGATACCATGGATATGGTCGCCGTAGTCTACGCGGTGGAGCTTCTGCCAAAGGGTAAGTTACATTACTATGCAGAGAATGGCGAAGACATAAAACCGAACGATCTGGTGCTGGTCATGAGTGAGTTTGGGCTTGATGTGGGTCGGGTCATGTTGGGTCCGAGAGAGCTGAGTATAGAACAGATCGGTACGGAGCTCAAACCTATAATCAGGAAACTCACGGACGAAGACCTGAAGCAGCATGAACAGAATCTGAAAGACGCTGTGGAGGCACACGAGATATGCAGACAGAAGATCAAAGAGCACAATCTACCCATGAAACTGCTCTACACCAGGTACATGTTTGATCGATCGAGGCTGGTGTTCTACTTCAGTTCCGAAACGCGCGTCGATTTCAGGGAACTTGTCAAGGACCTTGCGCGAATATTCAAAACCCGCATCGAGTTGAGGCAGGTCGGCGTGCGCGACGAGCTCAAGTTCATGGGTGGTATAGGTTTGTGCGGCCTCCCAGTTTGCTGCAGTAGATTCCTCCGTGAGTTCGACAGTGTGACGTTGAAGCATGCGAAAGCCCAGCAGCTCATGATTAACACTGCGAAGATTTCCGGATCATGCAGAAGGCTCCTTTGCTGCCTCACTTACGAGTACGATTTCTACAAAGAAATGTTGGAAGGCATTCCCGATGAAGGTGAGACCTTCGTGTATGAAGGTAAAACCTGCGTGGTGCAAGCCATAGACGTCTTCAAACAGAGGGTTCTCGCCGTTTCTCAGGCAGAGGATGCCATGTTCTACGTGCCCTTCTCGTTCTTCCGGGGAGGCGGTGAGAATGGTAGCACTGGCTAAATTTCTCATCTTCATAGGTATTGTGCTCCTGGTAACCGGGATGGTACTCTATGTTATAGGCAGGTTCACACCCCTTGGAAGACTACCTGGAGATATCGTGATAAAGCGCGAAAGGTTCGTGTTCTACTTTCCCATAATGACGAGTCTGCTTTTGAGCCTGATACTGACACTTCTGTTTTTCGTAATTTCAAGGATCGGCAGATGAGACATCGGGAGGGGTACACGTGGTCAAGAAGTTTGACAAAGAAACGGTGAGAAAGTTGAAAGAGCTGGCACGCATATGTCGTGGCGACGTGTTAAAGATGACCTACGTTGCTGGATCCGGGCATCCCGGAGGCTCCATGTCTTCGATGGAAATCTTTCTGAGTATCTACAGCTTTGCGAACATCGATCCAAAGAATCCTTTCGATCCCTTGCGGGACAGAATCGTCGTCAGCCATGGGCATACCTCACCCGGCGTTTACGCCGTGCTCGGCAGATTGGGTTTCGTTGACATCGAGCAGGTCATTGCGGGCTTTCGTCACCATTCGAGCATCTTCGAAGGCCATGTGACACGTGGAATTCCAGGGATCGATTGGTCCACTGGCAATCTGGGTCAGGGTCTCGCTGCGGGTGTTGGTTTCGCGCTCGCGGCAAGGATAAAAGAGCAGGATTATCACGTCTTTGTGGCGATGAGCGATGCCGAGCAGGCGAAGGGACAGGTCGCAGAGGCTCGCAGGATCGCCAAGAAGTACGGTCTTTCAAACATCACTGTTGTGATAGACTACAACGATGCGCAGATCTCTGGCAGAGCACGCGACATAATGGCTGTCAACATAAAGGAAAACTACCTCTCGGACGGTTGGAGAGTCCTCGAAGTCGATGGTCACGACATAGAACAGCTTTTGTATGCGCTGAAAGAAGCCGTTGAAGACAGAGTCAATCCTGTCGCCATCCTTGCGCACACCGTTATGGGCAAGGGTGTTTCGTTCATGGAGAACAATGTCTCATACCACGGAAAGCCCCTTGCGAAAGAAGAGCTCGAAAAGGCGCTCATGGAACTCGGTGTCGAGAATGACGTTGACAAATACATCCAGATGAGAAAACAGTTACCGCTTGTCAAACACGAGCCTTTAAAACTCGACTACGGGATCAAAATAAACATCCCTGCCGCCAGGACTTACACGGAAAAGACTGACAATCGAAGTGCATTCGGCAAAGCCCTTCTCGACATTGTGAAAGCGAACAGGAACAACGAGACGCCTGTGGTCGTTGTGGATTGTGACCTTGCCTCTTCCGTGAAAACCGACCTGGTCATGAAAGAGGTTCCTGAAAGATTTGTTCAGATAGGAGTTCAGGAGCACGCGGCCGCAACGGTTTCGGGTGCCATGTCAGCCGACGGAATTGTAACGTTCTTTGCCGATTTCGGTGTCTTTGGCGTGAGTGAAACATACAACCAACACAGGCTGAACGCGATAAATCACACGAATTTGAAGGTCGTCGTAACACACTGTGGTTTGAACGTTGGGGAAGATGGAAAGACGCACCATGGGCTCGATTACGTCTCCGCGCCGGCAAACTGGCTCGGCTACAGGGTCATAGTCCCGGCAGATCCGAACCAGACGGACCGTGCTGTGAGGTACGCCGCCTCGGTATACGGAAACTTCCTGATCGCCATGGGCAGGGCGAAGCAATCTATCATAAAGCGCGAAGATGGAAGGCCCTTCTTTGGCGACGACTACACTTTTGAGTATGGCAAGATCGATGTGCTCAGGGAAGGTACAGAAGTGACACTGCTGGGTTGCGGTGCCGTTGTGGAGAATCTGGTCACTGCGGCGGAAAACTTCAAGGGTAGAGTTGCCGTACTCAACGTCTCCTGCCCATTGGATCTTGACGAAGCAACGTTGAGAAAGTACTGCGATGGTAAAAAGGTGCTTGTTGTCGAAGATCACGCCGCCCCACTTGGTCTGGCAGCGTTGCTTGCAAAGTTCATGATCCAGAAGAAGATCTTTCCTTCACAATTCGAGCAGATCGCGGTCGAAGAACACGCAGTTTCAGGTCCTTACGAAGCGCTCTACGAGCTCTACGGACTCAGCGCGAAGAAAATCGGCGAGAAGGTGGCAGCGCTTCTGTCATGAAGGAAGAAGAGGTTGAAAGACTCATCGATTTCATGACACAACTTCGATACAATTTTTGCGATCCACAACTGCTGTTCACCGCGCTGTGTCACTCTTCTTATGCACATGAAGAAAAGCAGCGTGGTAGAAAGGACATTCAGTCCAACGAAAGGCTCGAATTTCTGGGCGATGCGATCGTGGATCTCTTGATCGCAGAATACCTTTTCAGAAACTATCCTGAAGCTCCGGAAGGCACTATGTCCAAGATCAAGGCTGCCGCAGCGAGTGAAGATGCCCTGGCGCTCATCGCTAAGGATATCGGTTTGAACCGTTACATCTTTCTTGGACACGGCGAAGAGCTGAACGGTGGTCGTGAGAGAGAATCGATACTCTCGGGTGCACTGGAAGCTTTCGCGGCGGCGCTCTACCTGGACGGAGGAATGAAACCTCTAAACGAAATTTTGGTTCCCCATCTGGTTCGCTACATCAAACAGATCGCAGCGGGCAGGATCGTTTTCGACCACAAAACGGCACTGCAGGAATTTGCTCAGGAGAAGTACAGGACCCTGCCGGAATACGTTCTCGTTCGTGAAGAAGGACCTGCACACATGAAGAGATTCTTCGTCGAGGTCAGACTGAGGGGTCAACCGCTCGCGATTGGTGAGGGTCCTTCGATAAAGGATGCAGAAAAGAACGCCGCAAAGCTGGCGCTGGAAAGACTGAAGGAGATGGAAGATTGAAGATACTGCCCGTTTTCCTCCCGCAGAGAGGTTGTAAAAACAGATGCATCTTCTGCTCGCAGGGGGCCGTGACGGGCTTTGAAGAGCCCCCCAGCTTCGACGAGCTGGATGAGCTCGTACGAAGTTATTCGAAGACAACCGATACTTTTGAGATCGCCTTCTATGGCGGAAGTTTCACCGCTCTGGATGAGTCTGAACAGATCAGATACCTCCGTTGGGCGAGACGGTATGTTCAACTGGGCGTTTGTGACGGGATAAGACTCTCCACGAGACCGGACGAGATCGATGAATCAAGGGCGCGTTTTTTGAAGGAATGTGGCGTGAAGTTCGTCGAGCTGGGTGTGCAGTCCTTCGACAATGAAGTGTTGCGGTTGAACAATCGCGGCTACACCCGTGAGGATGTTCTGAAAGCGTGCGAAATTCTTAGCAGGTTCGAGATAGACTTCGGTGTCCATCTCATGGTAGGTCTGATGGGAGATGAAGCAGCGAAGGACATCTTGAGTGCGTGGCAAACCACGAAAGTTGGAGCCAAGACATGTCGTATCCATCCGACACTCGTGTTGAAAGGTTCAACCCTCGAGACCATTTACCGACGCGGTGAGTACGTTCCACTGAATCTGCACACGGCGATAGACATCTGCAGTGACATGACCGCCATTCTGGAGAGCCAGCACGTGCGAGTCATCAGGCTGGGCCTCTATGTACCAACAGAGCTTTTGAAGAATATCGTGGCTGGATCTTACCATCCGAGGTTTGGAGAGCTCGTCAGAACCAGGCTGGTTGAAAAACTGTACAACTTCCTGAACGCCAGCTCGGTCGTTCACACCGAGAGGGAGTCGAGCTGGGTCTCGAAGCTCAACGTTGGCAAGTCAAAGGGTGAAAGGCTCGGTTTTGTTGTCAACGGACGATTCGTTGTCTGGCAAGACGCGCTCGAAAGATACGCTGAAGAAATCTCGAAAGAGGTGGTACTATGTTCGAAGAGATGAAAGAAAGGGTCTTGAAGGAAATCAACGACGCGCAGGATGTCGCTCAGCTGGAGAAGATCAGGGTGAACTATCTTGGAAAGAAGGGCATCCTAACAGAACAGATGAGGTCTATCGGGAAGCTTCCACCAGAGGAACGACCGAAGGTAGGTCAGGTACTCAACGAGTTGAAGGAGACAATAGAAAGAGCACTCGAGGAACGTAAGAGAGTTCTCGAAGCCACCGAGGAAGAGAGAAGGCTTCAGAGGCTCTGGATCGATGTCACACTGCCCGGCGCGATCAGAAAGGTGGGACATCCCCACCCGATATCGAAGGTTCTTGAAGAGATAGAGACCATTTTCGTTTCCATGGGCTTCAAGGTCGTGGAGGGGCCGGAAATAGAGGACAGCTGGCACAACTTCGATGCTCTCAACACGCCAGAATGGCATCCCGCAAGGGACATGCACGATTCCTTCTACTTGCAGGACAGGCTTTTAAGGACGCACACTTCACCCGTTCAAATAAGAACCATGCTTTCGGAGCAACCACCCATAGCGATCATTTCCCCTGGAAGGGTGTACAGGAGAGACTACGATGCAACGCATCTACCGATGTTCACGCAGGTTGAAGGACTCTACGTGGACGAGCACGTCAGCGTGGCGCATCTCAAGTACACCCTTGAGATCTTCGCCAAGCGCATGTTTGGCCCCGAAAGGAAGATAAGGCTCAGACCAAGTTACTTTCCTTTCACAGAACCCAGCTTCGAAGTCGATGTCTCCTGTGGCATATGCATGGGCAAAGGTTGTCCTTCCTGCAAATACACCGGCTGGCTCGAAATCCTTGGAGCCGGCATGGTACACCCGAACGTTTTCAGAAATGTGGGCTACGATCCCGAGAAGTACACCGGTTTCGCCTTCGGCATGGGCGTTGAGCGCATAGCCATGTTGAAGTACGGTATAAAAGATATCCGGGACTTCGTGAGAAACGATGAAAGATTCCTCGAATGTTTCTGAAAGGGTGATCGACGGTGCAGGTACCTGTGGAATGGTTAAAAGAGCTGGTCGATATCGATTTTTCCGTTGAAGAACTCGCTCACAGACTCACGATGGCCGGTGTGAGTGTCGAGAGAATCTTCAACCCTTTCGCCTCTGGAAAGATCGTCTCTGCCATCGTTGTTGAGACTTTTCCACATCCCAACGCTGAAAGGCTGAAAGTTTGCAGGGTCTTTGACGGCTCAGCCTACCACACGACGATCACTTCGGATATGAACGTGAAAGAGAACCGTCTGGTGGCGATAGCCTATCCGGGCACGAGGTTCGCCGATGGCACCGAAGTTCGTCAAACCACCATCAGAGAAGTGCTCTCAGAGGTGGTCATGTGCTCGCTTCAGGAGCTTGGTTTGGAAGAAAAATCCGATCACGTTCACCTCATAGATGAAGATCTCGAAGTGGGTCTTGATCTGATTCAACACTGGAAACTGAACGAGCCCGTTTTGGATCTCGACATCACCCCGAACAGACCGGACTGCCTCGGAATCGTTGGTGTTGCAAGGGAAGTCGCCGCCCTGTTCAACAAAGATCTAAAGTTGCCACAACCTGAGGTGGAGATCTTCGATGAGCCTGTGGAAAGGTTCGTCTCGGTCCAGATAGAAGATGTTGAAGGCTGTCCCAGATACTGCGCAGGTTACGTCCGTTCCTCAAAAGTCAAAGATAGCCCTTTGTGGATGAAGAGACGACTGATGGCTTGCGGTGTCAGGCCCATAAACAACATTGTCGATGCCTCAAACTACGTTATGTTGCTCACAGGACATCCAGTTCACGTTTTCGACTACTCTAAGGTCAAAGATGGAAGAATCGTTGTGAGGTGTGCTAAGAAGGACGAACAGGTCGTTTTACTCGACGAGAGAACGTACAAACTGAAAGGCATCGAGACACTCATCACGGATGGTGAGAACATCCTCGCCGTTGGAGGTGTCATGGGCGCACAGGATTCTGGTGTGACGCAGAGCACTGAAGAATTGCTTCTCGAAGTCGCCTACTTCGATCCAGTGAGGATCAGAAGGACCTGTAAGGCGTTGAACATAAAGTCAGACGCATCCCACAGGTTTGAAAGGGGTGTCGATCCGAACGACGCGGATTACGTGATGAACCTGCTGATCGACACGATTCAGCGGGTCGCAGGAGGTTTGAGCGCGAGAGGTTTCGTTGACGTTTATCCACGAAAGATCGAAAGAAAGTCCGTGACCCTGAGGAAAGAAAGGATGAGAAAGATCCTTGGCATCGATGTGCCTGACGGAGAAGTTTCTCGCATACTCGAATCGCTCGGTATGGAAGTTCGTACTGCGCAGGATGGCTGGACCGTGCTCGTTCCCACATATAGACCCGACATATCTATCGAAGAGGATCTCATCGAGGAAGTCGGCCGGCTCTTCGGATATGAAAAGGTTCAAAGCGAAGCTCCACGCATCCTCGCCTCAGCCGGGGGTTGGAGTGATTATCAGAAGTTCAGACGCAATATCAAACAGCTTGTACGATCCTGCGGATTCAACGAAGTTGTGAACCTTTCCTTCTGCAACTCTTCCATCGTCAGGAAACTGACAAAACAAGAACCCCTCAAGCTGGACAACCCCATGGTCGAGGACATGGACAGTTTGAGACCTTCTCTACTTTTTGGATTGATCGACTGTGTTGCCTACAACGTCAGAAGGCAGAACAGGGACGTGAAGTTCTTCGAGATCGCAAAAGTTTATGGTCTCAAAGATAGTTCCATCTTCGAACGTGAAAAACTCGGCATGATCGCCTCGGGGAAGCTCGAAGAAGATGATTACACCGACACAAGGTCCGTATCTTTGCTTTGGTTGAAAGGCACGATCGAAGAGATCGGAAGGCATTTGAACTTGAACTTTGAATTTGAACCTGCAACCGTTGACTGGCTCACACCCGGCCGCCGAGCCTTCATCTACGTAAACGGTGAGCAGGTAGGTTGTCTTGGCATGCTGACCCGATCCTTCAACGAGGTTTACGACTTCAAGGGTGAGGTCTACTTCGCCGAACTGGACATACAGACCCTGTACGAGAGTTTCAACCCAGTCCGCGCAATTGTTACTCCCGCTCCGTTCCCGTACGTGAGAAGGGATATCTCCCTGTTGCTCCCAGTGGGAAGCAGGGCCGGTGACATACTCAGATTTTTGAGAACGTCGCACGAGTTTGTCGAGAATGCGGGCGTCAGCGACGTGTACACGGGCAAGGGTCTGGCTGAAAACACGATCAGCGTAACTTTCTACGTGATCTATCGAGCCCCGGACAGGTCGCTCACTGACGAAGAGGTCAACGAACTGTTCGAAAACACGATCAGAAAGGTTGAAGAAACCTTCAACGTGAGGCGAAGATTCTGAAATGCTTCCCTTCGAGTACGACAGGCAGAGAGCCTTGAGCGTTCAGAAGAAGTCCTTCATGAACTTCAATCTGGTTTCTTTCGACACCGTTTACGAACCGCTGGTCGAAGAGAGCAGTCGTGTGTACGTTTACGAGTTCCTCGCGAACCAGCCAAAGCTCGATCTGGTTTTCGTGCATGGAATAGGAAACAGGAACATCTCTTATCTTCTCTGGTTCGGCGAAAACTTCAGCAAATGCGGAATCAACACCTACTTCATGATACTCCCATACCACTGGTTTCGAGCGCCGAGCTCATGGCGCGGTGGGGAGCCGTTCTTCTCGACTTCGCCAAAACACTGCAGCGTGATGTTCCACCAGTCTGTGAAAGATGTCCGCAGGACCCTGGACTACATCGAACAGTTCTCTCAACTTCCGAAAGCCATTATGGGCTTCAGCTTTGGGGGTATGATCACAACCATGGCACTCGCGATCGACGAAAGATTCAAAAAAGGCATACTGGCTTTCACCGGTGGAGACTGGCGCTGGATCAACTGGTACGCGCCGCACACCGAACAGCTCAGAAAAGACTACATGGAAAAGAGCAACGAGTATGGCTGTCGCGACGAAAGTACATGTGTGAGGAACAGATCCGCCGCTTTTGAAAAGCTCGACCAGCTCGAAAGTGTAGAAGCCATTTTCCGGCTCGAACCTGCGTGTTTTCATTATGATCCCATCTCTTACGCGAAGTTCGTCAGACAGCCTGTACTCTTCTTCAAAGGCTTGTTCGACAGAGCGATCATTTCCAGAAGCTCACGCGAACTGATCAAGCGTCTGCCCGATGTTCGAAAAATTTCGCTTCCGTGTGGTCACAGATCCTCGTACTTCTTCAGACGCTTCATTTTGAGACGATCTGTGAAATTCCTTCTGGAAGGTGAGCTCACTTGATCATCGTTCGCTACGGCGAAATAGCGCTCAAAGGGAAGAACAGAAAAGCGTTCGAGAACAAATTGATAGAGAACATACAAAAGGCGCTTGCAAGAAAAGGTATCGAAGCAAAAATTCGTTCCACACAGGGCAGACTGATCGTCGATGTTCCCCATGAGTTTGCCGAGATCATCAGCAAAGTCCCAGGTGTCGTTTCCGTTTCTCCGGCGTGGAAGATGGAGTACGAAGAGATTCCAGAGTTCCTCTCGAGACATCTTTGCAACCTGAAACCCACATCGTTCAAAGTCGATGCGCGCAGGATCAACAAGGCTTTTCACAAGCCTTCCCAACAGATCAACGAAGAAATAGGGGCTTTCGTCGTGCAGCATTTCGGCTGGAAAGTGAACCTGGATTCACCCGAACTCGTGGTAGGCATCGAGATGATAGAAGGTCAAGCCTACGTCTTCTTTGAAACGATAAAAGGTGTCGGAGGCCTGCCGTCGAGCAGTCAGGGAAGACTCGTCTTGCTGATGAGCGTAGGGATAGATTCACCCGTCGCGGGCTTTTTGATGCTCAAAAGAGGCGTCAGCCTGATTGCACTCCATTTCGATCAAGGCCATGCGGAACTTGCCCAACGGATGATCGACGTGCTGAACCAGTACAGTTCGGAACCGATCGAACTGATCGTCGTGAACCATTCGGAATACTTTCAACCTTACGTCACGGAACTCGAGCGAATGGGAAAAAGAGAATGGACATGCGTGATCTGCAAGGCATTGATGCTCAAGAAAGCTGAGGAAGTTGCAAAAGAAAAATCGGCACTCGGTATAGTCACAGGGGACTCGTTGGGTCAGGTGGCATCGCAGACTCTGGAAAATCTGTTTCTCGAAAGCAGCGTTGTGAAAATGCCCGTTTACAGGCCACTGATAGGCATGGACAAAGACGAAACTGTGAGAATCGCCAGACAGATCGGAACTTTCGAGCTCTTCGTCAAAGCCGCGAGGCATTCCTGTCCTTTCAGACCATCCTCCGTCGTGACCCGGGGCTCAGCGTACGGGCTGAACAAAATACTCGAGGCTTTCAGATCAAAATCGCTCTGGCGTGACTGACTTGCGCTGATTCAATTTCAAAAACTCAAAGAGCAATCATTCCCACCTTTCTTCTTGCTCTCATACTGTAGCTTGTCGCGAGCTTGAGTATCTCGTTCATATCTCTGTGTTCCTTAACGACGACGCCACCTACAGATGCGGTCACACGAATGATTTCTCCATTTTCAACAATGAAGGATTCACTTATCAGCGTTCTCAATCGTTCCGCTACTTCCACAACCTCCTGATCTTCCTTCAACTCCAGCACGGCAACGAACTCATCACCACCGACTCCTGCCACCAGGTCGCTGGCTCTCACGTTTTTCTTCAAAGTCATTGCCACGAATCGCAGAACCTTGTCCCCTACATCGTGCCCGTAGTGATCGTTGATTTGTTTGAACTTGTCGACGTCTATGAACAGCACCGCGATGATCCTTTTGAACCTGTCGACCTCATTGAGCTTCATCTTGAGATAGTACTCTAAGCCCCTCCTGTTCAAAACTCCTGTCAGCTCGTCGACGAACGCAAGTTTTCTCAGTTCCCTGACCTCGCTCTCAAGAAAACTTCTTTCAGTCCTTTCCCTAAACAGTTCAATGGCTCCGACGACCTCCCCAGCCTCGTTCACGACGGGTATACCCACGACAACCACAGGCAATCTATATCCATCCCTGTGGTGAAGAAAAACTTCCGCTTTCTGGACGTTTCTCTCTCCCATTGCTTTGACCAATGGGCACCTGTTCAGACAGAGCTCCGTGCCCCTGTCATCGACGTGTTTCAGAATGTTGTCCCAGCAACGCGTTCCAAGAACTTCTTTCTCGTGGTAGCCAGTGATTTGTTCGCTTCTTTCATTCCAGTACAGGATCTTTCTCTCAGGGTCTATGCAATAGGCACCGTCCGAAACGTTCTCTAAAACTTTCAAAAGCAGCGAGTCCTTTAAGACTTCATCCACGCTCAACCCCCCTGTTTTTCACATCGTACATGGTCCTGTCGTATCAAAAGTCGTCTCACAGAACACATTTTTCTCTGAGCCCAAACTGCTCGATGACTTCCCTGACTCTGTCCAGTAGACTTCCTTTCAACGGTTGCAAAGGTGGACGTGGATCTCCCGCTGGCATTCCCAAAAGTTTCATCATCGCCTTGATTCCAACAGGATTGACCAGCAAGTACGCAGCTTCCATGACAGGCTTATACTTGAAAAAGAGCTCTTTACATCTGACGGCATCTTCCCAGCTTTTCCATGGTTTCGATATCAACGCGAACTCTCTTGGTAGGACGTTCCCCGTCACGTTTGCTGTCCCATGACCGCCCATGGCCATCAAGGGTAAGATCAAACCGAATTTGGGTGAATCACAGCACAGCACGTTCAACCTTCCCGCCGATACCTCGATGTCTCCCATCAGCTGTGCTAAACTCGGCGATGCTTCCTTGATCGCCACGATGTTGTCAATATCGAGAAGCCTCGCAATCGTTGCCTTATCGATATTCGCCACGACCCTGGACGGGTTGTTGTAGATCGTCACGGCTATCCTGACAGACCTAGCAACCGTGGCGATGAACTCGAAGATCGCTTCCTGCGGAGGCAATATGTAAGGAGGGACCACAAGCTGAATTCCGTCCGCACCACAGGCTTCAGCGAACTGCGAAAGTTCTACGGTATCTTTCGTCGTTGAGCAACTCGTTCCGAAGAAGGCTTTGATCTTCCCCTTGCAGTATTTTGCCATCTCCTGGATGATCAATTTCTTCTCTTCCATCAAAAGTGAAGTTGCTTCCCCCGTTGAACCCATGAATATGAGCCCGTCGGTTCCATTTGATACATGAAAGTCCACCAGCTTCTTGAAACCCTCGATGTCCACCTCATCCTTCTCGGTGAAAGGTGTCACGAGCGCGACCCACGAACCCGAAGGTCTAACGAGCTGTTCCATAAGATTCACCTCCCAAAGATGGCTTTGAGAATCCAGAGTGCAATTTCACGCAAGTGCCCTTAATGAAATCCTACCACCCCATGACTTTGATCTTACGTTCACATTTTCGTTTCATCTCCGCCAAAAACTGGTTCGTATATATATTGATGGGAGCGCTCCAGAGGACAGACCCAAATGCTGAACCGCTGCATTGGGATCATTCTACCTCGTCGTGTTTCCTGTATCCTTAAAATAAGCGCTCCCAAGATGAAAAATTCAACCAAAAGTAGAGAACCTGACTGAGTCTGCGAACGACGAATCACTTGCCATCAAGAAGTTCAACCTGAACGAATGTCTTGATGGAACATCGAACAGACCGAGCCGAGATCGTTTCTGAAACGACGCTGAAAAATTGTGGCCTCCGATGAGGAGGCCTTTATTTTTTCCACGCGCGTTCATGTTGCCATCAACTTGGAGTAACACAGGACGATCTAAACTTCTGCGCCACCCTGCCGATATAACTAATGAAAACCAACGGGCCCGTTGGTGAAAGGTTCACCGCCAGGGAGGCGGTGAAAAAAACAGGGAGGTGTAGATATGCGTATCAATCACAACATCAGTGCGTTGAACGCGTGGAGAAGCATGAGCGAGACGCAGTACACAATGAGCAAGACGCTCGAGAAACTGTCCTCTGGTCTGAGGATCAACAGAGCCGGCGACGACGCAGCGGGTCTTGCCATAAGCGAAAAGATGAGAGGTCAGATCAAAGGTCTGAACATGGCGGTCAAGAACGCGCAGGACGCCATATCCTTGATCCAGACAGCTGAAGGAGCCCTGACAGAGGTTCATTCGATCCTTCAGAGAATGAGAGAACTCGCAGTTCAGGCAGCATCTGATACGAATACCAACGTTGACAGAGAGCAGATTCAAAAGGAAATTGATCAATTGAGAGAGGAAATTGACAGAATCGCAAGAACAACAGAGTTCAACACCAAGAAGCTTCTCGATGGAAAACTTGAAAGCTTCAGAAGCGAAGTAGACGCCAAGGTTGTAACTGGTGGTAATATAAACGTACAACTTGGAACTGTTTCCAGCGCAGCTGTTGAAGGAACATATGTAGTAGAAGTTGGGCAACTCAATGGAACAAGTACAAGTCCACTTGACGTCAAGATTACACTGTTCACTGCAGGTGGGCTTGTGTCCTCTATTGCTACCATAGGAGCAGGCTCGATAAACATAGGGAATATAACTTTTAAATGGGACACTACTGTTCTCAGCGTAGATGATTTTGGAGGAGCGTTACCTTTTGGAGAAGTTGTTGACAGTGCAGTCGTGAGAGTTGAAGCTCTGAACACATCCGCTTCTCAGCTTGTTTTCCAGATAGGAGCCAACGAAGGACATAACATGATTGCAGGGATCGATGACATGAGCTCTGGAGCTCTCGGTTTGACAACCACTTCCCTTGATGTCACTTCCCAGGACTCCGCCGAAAGAGCAATAATGGTCATAGACGCTGCCATTCACAGAGTGAGCACTGCAAGGGCTGCACTGGGTGCTGTGCAGAACAGACTTGAACACACCATCTCCAACCTTGGTGTTGCCGCGGAAAACTTGACAGCTGCAGAAAGCAGAATCAGAGACGCAGACATGGCCAAAGAAATGATGGAATTCACCAAACAACAGATCTTGATGCAATCCAGCATGGCGATGCTCGCTCAGTCCAACGCGCTGCCTCAGACGGTGCTGCAGCTGTTGAGGTAATTGAAGTGAACAACACGAAGGCGGGCGTGAAGCCCGCCTTTTGTTTTTGAAGGAATTTTCCCCACAAAAATAGAAATTTTAGTTGAGAGGTGTGAAAATGAAAGAATTGATTGAGGAGATCGACAGATGTGTGAGTTCTAAGAATTTCTCCAGAGCGAAAGAGCTTGCTCAGAAGGTTGAGCCCGAATCGATGAAACACAACGTGCTCGGCATCATCTTTTACCAGGAAGGCCAGCTGGATAAGGCGCTGGAACATTTTCAAAGCGTCCTGAAGCTCGATCCGGAGAACGATGATGTTCTGTTCAATCTTTCGAAGGTGTTGCTTGAACAGAAAAACTTTTTTGAGTCGTGGCGTTATTTGACGAGGATCAAAGACAAAACTTGGGAAGTGTACGATCTTCTGGGTGACACGCAGCTCGCACAGAACAACGTTCCCATGGCGCTCCATTATTATTCGAAAGCCGCGCAATTGAGTGATCTACCACAAATGAAGGAGAAGTTCGAGCAAGCGAAGGCAAAGTTTAAAAGGCCTGAAAAGATCGCGATCTTTTGTTTACCCGGTCTGGACAACTTCATAAAAGACATCGCACAGGTGCTTTCAAATGTCTTCGAAGTGAAGTTGGTCGTGACAACAGACGGAAATCAAATAGTTCAAGCCTACAGATGGGCCGACATAGTCTGGCTCGAGTGGGCAAACGAACTGGCCGTGGAGATCACGAACAAGCTGGAGAAGATGGGGAAAAGAATTCTGTGCAGGTTGCATGGTTATGAATCTCTCAGGCCGGATTTTCTCAGGTCTATAAAATGGGAAAAAATTGACGAAGTGATCTTTGTTGCTCAAAACGTTTTAGAGACAGCCGTTCAAAATTGTGATCATTTGAGGCAAAAAGAAAAGATCCTGATTCATAACGGTTTGGATCTGACGAAGTACACTTTCAGACTGAGGTCTAAAGGTCCAAATCTTGCTTTTGCAGGACATTTCAATTATAAAAAGAATCCCGTTTTAGCTGTGCAGATTCTGAAAAAACTTGTCTCACTGGACGAACGGTACAACCTTCAATGGGCTGGAACCATTCAAGATGAGCGTATGTACAGGTATATTGGATACATCCTTGAGAGGATGGGGATAAGGGAAAAGTTCAATTTTGTTGGGTGGAAGGACGACATCAATTCGTTTCTGGAAAATAAAAATTTCTTTCTCTCGACCAGCATACACGAAGGCTATGGAGTGGCCATTCTGGAAGCCATGGCGAAGGGTATCAAACCAGTCATCCACAACTTTTATGTGGCAGAAGAATTCTATCCAAAAGAATGGGTCTTCAACACAGTTGATGAAGCCGTCGAGATGATAACATCCAATGATTATGATTCTGAAAGCTATAGGAGATTCATCGAAGACGTATGTCCCCTAGAAAAACAAATCTCCGAGATTTTCAGGGTTTTGATTCAACGCATATCCGTATCCCCAACGCAGTTCTGAGAAATAACTGTGAAATCACGAAAAACTATAGAATCTTTAACCCAACCGAGTACGGTATCAGAGTGAACGTCGGCAGCTATGAGGATGAACTTGAGACGAAACTCGACCAAGCCAAGGCTGTCGTGAATCAGGTTCCCACGGATCTTCTCGTCAACAACACCATACCTTTGATGATCAATTTCTTGGTGGAATTCATTGCTAAAGGAATACCCTATCAGAGGACCCTTTACTATGCATTCCTCAAGGATGTCTACGAAAAGGGATACTACAAGCAGCCACCAGAACGGATCATTTCAAAGTTTCTCGAACTCTTTGAGGCGATCAAGTGTACGGGGAAAATATTGAAGCCCGTAGTCGCTTTTCACAATGATGGGAACCTGATGGCATTTGATCCCTTGAAGCGACAACAAGTTAAAATCCCTGACAGAGTTGCTCTTTTAGTTGCTAGTGGCCGTCACAGAGTTGCAATCGCAAAGTTTCTGGGTATGAAAACAGTTCCAGCGTATGTTGTGTCGAATCAGTTCGTCAGCAACAGAGGTGCTCTGGGAATGTTGATAGTTTATTGGCAACCTTATTTACAAGAAGCTTTGCCGGTTTACGCGAAATATATCCAGGAGACGTACGTCGGAGCGTTTGATGGAAGCTATCAAGGCACCATCGATCAGGCGAAAAAAGAAATTGTCGAGAAGTTCGTTCTCAGCGTGAAGCCTAGAACCCTCATAGACATAGGTTGCAACAGAGATGAACTATCTTATCATTTTCTAAAACGTGGTGTGGACGTTCTCGGTGTGGATATCTCACCGAGAGAAAAGCTTAACCTGCCTCCTGACTATAAATTCTTACAGCTCGATGTGGCCAAGCAAGAGCTTCCACAGACAGCGGATGTGATACTTTTCCTGAGCGTCTATCATCACATACTTTACAACTACGGAAAAGATAAGGCAGATGAGGTTTTCCACAGGCTCTTGAAGCAGTGTCGCTTTCTTGTTTTCGACTCGGGCCACCCAGAGGAATCCGGACTGTACAGGCAAGGTTGGATAAAGGAGATGAAGAAGTACTTCAAAACAGAGAAAGAACTGTTGGATCACTTCGGTCTAAACTACTCTGTACTGGGCAGATGGCGAACCACCCAGGGAAGCGAAAGAACGATCGTCGTCTTCGAAAATAAAAACTTCAGCTGAACTCACTCCCGACGAGTTCTCAGTTGAAACCGTTGCGATATGTGACGATCATCACCGAATCGTCAACGCATTCATTCTGCCCGTTATGAACACCGAGCAAAATTGGATTTGGATAGAATAGTGCTTAGGGGTGTTACGATGCGAAAGATCTTTTCGCTCATACTCGCTCTGTACGTGACAGTCCTCTTTTCATCCACCACGATTGTTGTTCACTATCACAGGTTTGATGGAGAATACGAAGGTTGGAACCTCTGGATCTGGCCTGTTGAACCGGTGGGACAGGAAGGTAAGGCGTACCAATTCGACGAAGTCGACGATTTTGGCCTCAAAGCGACGGTCGTTTTGGGGATGGACTTGACAAAGGTTGGAATCATCGTCAGACTCAAAGAGTGGGAAGCGAAGGATGTTGCGAAGGACAGGTTCATAGAGATTGAGAACAATTTCGCTGAAGTCTGGATTCTGCAGGGGGTGGAGGAGATCTTCAGAAAAAGACCCGACACGAGTCCAAGAATCTTTTTCGCAAGACTGAAAGACTTTTCGACGATAGAAGCCTACGTCACCAACCCGATCGAAACGAAAACCTATCTCGACAAGGTGAAGATCTTCGTCGATGAAAGAGAAGTGGAACTTGCAAGTTTAGAAAAAGCCGATCCGACCGACATAACCAGAACGAGGCACTTTCTGGTGAACCTGGCAGAGCCACTCACAGAGCAGGACCTTTCGAAAGATATTTTCTTGCACGTTGAGGGGTTCAAGCCGGCGCGGGTTTACGCGATCGAGGTGCTGGACCAGCTTCACTACGATGGACCACTGGGCTGTTTCTACACACCTCGGTTCAGCCAGTTCTACGTTTGGTCGCCTGTGAGCAAATGGGTGAAGCTGTTGCTTTACGAAGGTGAAAAAGAAGCGCCGGATCTGATCGTCGACATGGAAAGGCTCGAAAGAGGCGTCTGGTACGCGAAGATTGAAAAGAATCTGGAAGGCTGGCTTTACAGATACAAATACTTCAGCTACGGCAAAGAGAGAGAATCGGTAGATCCTTACTCGAAGGCGGTCTCTGTGAAGAGCCGTTACAGTGCGATCGTGGACTTTCAGAAGAGCAATCCACCCGACTGGGAGAAGGACAGCTGGGTGAGGCTCGATTCGTACGTGGATGCGATCATTTACGAGATACACGTTGCGGACATGACAGGTTCTCCAACGAGTGGCGTGAAAAACAAATGTAGCTATCTGGGTTTGACCGAAGAAGGCACGAAGGGTCCGAACAACGTTACCACGGGATTGGATCACATAAAAGAACTCGGCGTGACACACGTTCACATCCTGCCCGTCAACGACTTTTACACTGGAGATGAAATCAACAGAGACTTTGAACATCACTACAACTGGGGTTACGATCCTTACCTTTACATGGCCGTTGAAGGTGTGTACAGCCTGAACCCATTCGATCCAGCTGAACGCATAAAAGAGTTCAAACGGATGGTTCAAGCTTTCCATAAAAACGGCATCGGCGTGATACTGGACGTGGTGTTCCCACACACCTACGGCGTTGGAGAGCTTTCACCGCTCGATCAGGCCGTGCCTTACTATTACTACCGCATCGACAAAGCTGGACAGTATCTCAGCGAGAGTGGCATTGGTAACACGACGGCGAGTGAGAGACTCATGATGAGAAGGCTCATGCTCGACACAGTGGTTCACTGGACGAAAGAATTCCACGTGGACGGTTTTCGCTTCGACCAGATGGGCCTGATAGACAAAGAAACCATGCTCCTGGTTGAGAAGACCCTGAGAGAAATCAATCCGAACGTGATCATCTACGGTGAACCTTGGGGTGGCTGGGGTGCGCAGGTCAGGTTTGGAAAGCACCACCTTGGGGATGCGAGGATCGCGGTCTTCAACGATTCGATAAGGGACGCGATCCGCGGATCTGTGTTCAAGCCAACCGCTAAGGGCTTCGTGCTCGGGACCTTCGGGGCGGAAACGAGAGTGAAGCGCGGTGTGGTGGGAAGTATAGACTACGGTGGAACGATCAAAGACTTCGCATCTTCGCCCGAGCAGACGATAAACTACGCTGCGTGTCACGATAACCACACGCTCTGGGACAAAAACTATCTCGCCGCAAAGGCTGACAGAATCAGAACCTGGACCGAGGAAGAGCTCAAAAACGCCCAAAAGCTTGCTGGAGCCATCATCCTGACGAGTCAGGGTGTGCCATTCCTCCACGCAGGACAGGATTTCTGCAGAACGAAGAATTTCAACGAGAACTCTTACAACGCTCCCATTTCTTTGAACGCACTGGATTATGAAAGAAAGAGTGAGTTCATCGATGTGTTCGAGTACCACAAGGGCTTGATACAGCTCAGGAAATGCCACCCGGCGTTCAGAATGAGAAGCGCAGAGGAAATCAAAAAGCATCTTGTCTTTTTAAAGGTTCCGAGGCGCGTCGTTGCCTTCATTTTGAAAGATCACGCGAACAACGATCCCTGGAAGGAGATTCTGGTGATATACAACGCTAATGTGCAACCAGTGGAATTCGAACTGCCAGAAGGAGAATGGAACGTCGTTGTGGACAATGAGCACGCCGGCGTCGAGGTTCTTTACAAACTCAGTGGAAAGATCGAACTCAAACCAATAAGTGCCTTGGTGATGTTCAGGGAATGAACCGGTCCAGCGATGTCAATTTTCGTCGTTCTGAATTTCAACAAACATTGTTGATGTGCAACAACGAGATAAAAGGAGAAAAAAGAAGAAAAACGTCAATCAAACCGCTTAAATGATGACCGAAACCGAAGAAGCTTGGTAACAGCCCGAACTCGCCCCAAACCTAACTTGACATGATCCTTTTTCTCGGTTAGCATTTTTGTTAGTAAAGTCCCTTAACAAACTGGCGCAACCAATCTCAGCCAGAATTTGTCTTCCTGTTGAGAAGGTTTCTCATTCAGAGGGAGGTGGCGTTATGAAGAGGTACTTACTGGTGGCTGTCGTGATATTGCTGACTCTTTCGCTCTCGGCTTTTGGAAAAGTGAAGATCGTCTACTGGCAGTACTACTTCGAAACCAAAGTTAAGGCCATCGACGAGATCATCAAGGAATTCCAGAAACTCTATCCAGACATCGAAGTGGAGCACGTGACGTTTCCTTACGAGGCCTTCAACGAAAAGGTGGCCGCGTCGGTTCCGGCCGGTACCGGACCAGACGTTGTGAACCTCTACTACGGCTGGATACCGAAGTACGTCACATCGGGTTATCTGCAACCGCTTCCTGAGAGCGAGTTTTCCGATGAATACTTCCAGAAAAACTTCTTCCCGTTTGTGGCAAAAGGTGTCGAGTTCATGGGTAAAAGATATGCCGTACCCATAGCAGTGAGAAGCCTCGCTCTGTTCTGGAACAAAGATCTCTTTAAAGAAGCCAAACTGGATCCTGAAAAACCACCGAGAACCCTACAGGAACTAATAGAAATGGCGAAGAAACTCACGAAGTACGACAAACAGGGTAACATTGTTCAAGCAGGCCTGGCCACTCAGCCATCCGGTCAGGGGCATCACTGGATAAGAGAAGTTCTTGTAAGACAGTTTGGGGGTGTACCGTACAGCGACGACTACACAAAAGTCATGTATCACGAAGTCCCCGGGGCACTCAAGTTCTACACGGACCTCATCACGGTCCACAAAGTCGGTTATCCGGGATTCATGAACGACGACATAACTGCCTTCACATCTCAATCAGCGGCGATGAACATCGATGGATCTTTCAGAATCGCGGCTCTGAAGAGGGCAGGAATCAACTTCGGCGTTGCTGAACTTCCCGAGCATAACGGGATCAGGTCGAACTTTGCTTCCTTCTGGGCAAATGGAATTACAAAGAACTGCTCTGGAGAAAAACTCGATGCCGCAATTAAGTTCTTAAAGTTCCTCACGAGCGAAAAAGTTATGGAGATGTGGCTTGAGAAGGTTGGAGAGCTTCCAGCCAATCCGGCAGTTGCGCAGAAGTACTATGACGATCCGATCTACGGCCCGTTCTTGAAGGGACTCGAGTACGCACATGCAACCTTCTTTGTTGACGAAACGGCTCAAAGGAAGGTCATGATGGACGCGGTGGACAAAGTCTGGCTGAAGGGTATATCTCCAGAACAGGCGTTCAAGGAAGCTGCACAGGAAGAACAGGCGATTCTGGACAGGTTCTGGAAATCGGTGGGTAAATGAAGTGTGGGCGCGACTCTGTCGCGCCCTTTCGAGGTGAGACAATGAAATTGAGGCACAAAAAGATTATCACCGCGTATCTGTTCCTGTCAGTACCCCTCACGTTTTTTGTGTTCGTACGCTTCTACCCTATGGTTTCAGCCTTCTATATGAGCTTTACTGACTGGAACATTATATCGCCGGTCAAGAATTTCGTTGGTCTTTCCAACTACGTGCGCATATTCAAAGATCCCGTTTTCAGGACCAGCTTGCTCAACACACTCAAATACGTTCTCTACGGCGTTCCGAGTGTGATAGTCCTCTCTTTGGGACTGGCGCTCCTGCTGAACAACATAACGAAAGGGCAGAGCCTTTACCGGTTGATTTACGTCATGCCTTACATCACACCAATCGTCGCTACAAGCTGGGTTTGGCGCTGGATGTATCAAAAGCCACCCACGGGGATTATAAACAACTTTCTCAATCTCCTTGGTCTACCGTCCAGAGACTTTCTGATGAGTACGACGGAAGCATTGCCATCCATAGTTGCTACAACGGTGTGGGTTGAGATCGGTTACTGTGTAATCATTTTCCTCGCAGGACTTCAAAACATACCGAAAGAATATCTCGAGGCAGCTAAGGTCGATGGTGCGAACCGAAGACAGTTGCTTTTCAAGATAACCATCCCGTTGTTGAATCCGGTGATAGTGTTTTTGTCTGTTATGGAGACAATAATGTTTCTTAGAATATTCACACAGGTGTACAACATGACAGATCAGGGTTCAGGTGGTCCTCTCAACTCAACTCTTCCGCTGGTACTTTATATCTACCAGAAGGCCTTCAAGTCCTTCGACATGGGCACGGCTGCTGCAGCAACTGTCGTGCTCTTTTTAATGATATTGGGAATAACCGTCCTGCAACTCAAGGTTTTGAACAGAAGAGTTCAGTACTGAGGTGATACGATGACTAGGTCCGATAAAATCGTCAAGATCGTGAGCTATATCGTTTTGACTGTTCTTACTGTAGTCATGATCTTTCCGTTCTTCTGGATGGTTCTCTCGTCCTTGAAACCGTTTAGGGAGATATACAGACCTTATCTGTTCCCGAAATATCCCACACTGGATAACTACCGAAAGATAATGGGTTCCTCGTTGTTTCCAAACTGGTTTTTGAACAGCCTCATCGTCGCGCTGTCGACAACTTTTTCTGTTCTGTTTTTCGACTCGCTGGTTGGTTACACAATAGCGAAGTACAGTTTTCCAGGCAGAAACATCATTTTTCTGTTCATCTTGAGCACGCTGATGATCCCTACGGAAATGTTGATAATCCCCTGGTACGTGATGTCGTCCAGGTTTGGCTGGATAGACACGTACTGGGGTATCATGTTCCCTGGTATGATCACCGCTTTTGGAATCTTTCTCATGAAACAGTTCATGGAGACGATACCTGACGACCTTTTGGACGCCGCGAGGATCGATGGAGTATCAGAATTTGGAATTTTCTGGAGAGTGGCCCTTCCACTCGTCAGGCCTGCGCTGGCTTCACTTGCTATTTTGAACTTCATAGGCAACTGGAACGCGTTTCTCTGGCCCTTGATAGTTTCGTCAAAACCGAGGATGTACACATTACCTGTGGGTTTGGCAACCTTTTCGAGTGAAAATCTGATGCACTGGGAGCTAATAATGACCGGAGCGACTGTTTCGACAATTCCTTTGATCATCGTTTTCTTGATCTTCCAGAAACAGATCATCAGAGGCATAATGCTCTCCGGTTTGAAAGGGTGATGCAAATGAGGCTCATTGATTCGCACGTTCATTTTCCACTCGGTTTTGTCAAAGAATCCGAAGACAATCCATGGTTGAAGAAGGAAAAAGCAAAATGGCTGAAAGCGTGGAATTTTCCCGAGCCACAAGAGATAGACGATTTTGATGAACTTTTGAACCTGTGGTACAGAGAGGCGCAAGAGCATGGTATAGACAGGATCGTGTTCGTAACGGCCAACGGTAACGAGAACATGATCAAACTCGTTTTGAGTCACCCGGATAAGTTCGTTGGCTATGCCCATCACGATCCGTCGAATGGGAACGCTGCGGAGGAACTCGAAAATTGTATAAAAAGGGGTCTGAAGGGCTACAAGATACTCGGGCCCAAGGTCAACACACCTCTGAACGACAGATCATTGTATCCTGTCTGGGAGGTTGCGAACGCTCACGAGATACCTGTCTTGATACACTTCGGTATCATGGGTGCGGCAGGTGGGATTGCTTACCATGTGAACATAAATCCCCTGATTATTCACGACGTTGCAAAACAGTTTACGGGGATCAAGTTCATCGTGCCGCATTTTGGATGTGGCTACGTTTTCGAAACGCTGAATCTATGCTGGGCTTGTCCGAACGTGTACATTGACACGAGCGGGTCAAACCAGTGGATGAGGTGGATGCCTTACGAGCTCAACTTGCACATGCTCTTCAGGAAATACAGGGAAACCATTGGTACCGAAAGGATCATCTTTGGCACGGATTCGAGCTGGTTCCCGCGAGGCTTTGCGAAGGTTTATCTTGAAGAACAGTTGAGGGCGATGATCGAGGTCGGTTACAACGATGAGGAGATAGAAAGAGTTCTCTACAAGAACATGCACGATATCCTGGAGATGGTCAGATGAGGTTTTCAAAAGTCTACAAGCAAATAGTCCTGGATAACTCTTTCAAGAACTGGAAGAATCTGCTGGCTTATTATTTTCAGATAAGTAAGGCTCACCTGCTCATGCTTGCAAGAACCGAGATCGTTCCAAAATCGCTGGCCAAAGAAATTGCCCAGGCTTTTGCTGATCTCGAAAATGAAAAAATCGGTGAGATACTACCGGAAGACGTTGAGGATCTTGTTTTTCTGATCGAGAGAAAGCTCTCAGAGAAGATAGGTGTAGAAAAAGCCGGTTTCCTCCATATTGCGCGCAGCAGGAACGACATAGATGCGACGATCTTCAGAATGTGCGTTCGCGAAGAACTTATAGAAGTGGCGGAAGAACTGATTGATCTTGTCGAAAAGCTGTCAGAAAAAGCCGGGCAAAACGTTCGAACCGTCTTACTCATGTACACGCATGGTCAACCTGCCCAGCCTTCGAGTTTCGCACACTATTTGCTCTCTCTGGCTTTTGATTTGCTGGAAGTTCTGGAAGCGCTACTGCTCACTCTCAGAGTTGTAAACGCTTGCCCGATGGGATCGGCTGCCATAACGACGAGCGGTTTCAAGATAGACAGAAAGATCGTCAGTGACTATCTTGGCTTTCTTGAACCTGTGGAAAACTCATACAGGGCGATCGTCACTTCGCACTGGATCAGCATGCCTATCGGTTGTCTCAAGGTGCTGGCATGCGATCTGTCGAGGTTCGCTCAGGACATTCTTCACAGGGCTTCTTGTGAGGTTGGCATCTTCGACTTTCCAGACGAGCTAGTACAGATCAGCAGCATAATGCCACAGAAAAGGAATCCTGTTATCCTTGAACATCTCAGGATAAGATCGAGTGTTTCTTTCGGTTTGTTCAATGCTGTGGAGAACGCTTTTCTCAACACACCGTATCAGGATGTGAATGAAAACGGAGACTTGGTCCTGTCGAAATTTCTGGGTGGGGTTGACGTTTTAAAACAGGCCTTGCAACTGACGAAAGAGATCGTTGAGAAAATCGTGGTGGACGAAAGCAGAGTTAAGGAACTTGCACTCGTCACTGGCTCTACCACAACGGAGCTGGCAGACTTTTTGGTGAGAGAGTTCAAAATAAGCTTTCGTCAGGCGCACGAAGTGGTGTCTGAGTACGTCAAATCTGGTATGAGCTACGATTCGCTTGTGGAGCGTTTCGAAAGGCTGACGGGAAAGAAATTCACACTGACTCCAGATCAGGTTGCAGAGGTTCTTTTGGTCGACAACTTCGTACGGGTCAGACAAGTTATGGGTGGCCCTGGCGAGAGAAGTATCGAACAGATGATTCGCACACTCGGAACGCGTCTTAAGAGTTGTAAACAGAATATCGATAGTATGAAGCACTTCTTGAGACAAAGCCTGCAAAAAATGCAGGCTGATTTCATATCGCTTGTTCTCAACAGATAAAGAAGCCAGAACTGTTCTGGATGGACACGCTCGAACGGCACCACCTCGCAGTGGAAACTGCCTTCGCACTTCAATCTCAACGCGTGTAAAACCCACTTCATCCGTAACAATCTTGCCCAGATTGGTCGTGAAACTCACGTTCGTTGGTGTGAACACACGGAGAATGGTATAATTTGCTTTGACGAACAGAAGGAGGGGTGATAGCGTGAAAATGTCGAGGGTATTTCTCAGTGTGCTGATTCTGGCATCATGCGTGCTCTTTGCTGAAACAGTAACCGTGGGAACGAGTGCGGATTTTCCACCTTTCGAGTACATTGAGAACGGACAGTTCGTTGGCTTCGACATGGACCTCATGCGTGAGATAGCGAGAATAGCTGGTTTCGAGTTGAAGTTCGTGGACATGAGTTTCGATTCGCTCATACCGGCTCTCCGTGCAGGTCAAATCGATGTGGCCGCTGCGGCGATGACGATAACGGAGGAGAGGAAGAAGGTCGTCGACTTCTCAATGCCTTACTGGTCTGCCGATCAGAGCATCATCGTCAGGGCCGATTCGGATCTCACAGTCACCGTTCTGTTTGGAAAGTACAGAATAGGTGTGCAAACTGGTACCACGGGTGATCTGTGGTGCACGGAGAATCTCGTTGAGAAGGGGCTTTTGCCTGAACGAAACCTGAAGAGGTACGACACCTTCATTTTGGCTTTGAGCGATCTTCTGAACGGTAACATCGACGCGATAGTGCTGGATTCACCCGTCGCGAACAGGTTCGCAGCGACGAAGCCCGTCAAGGTCGTGGGCGTCATAGTGACGGGGGAACAGTACGGTATAGCCGTTAGAAAGGGAAACAAGGAGCTTCTGGACAAGATCAATCAGGCTCTGAAAACACTCACCGAAACGGGCAAGATCAACGAACTGATTGACAAATACTTTTGAGGAGCGCGTGGGGGGGTTAAAGGATAGAACTGGACAGGTTGAAACTGATTGTTGAGTCTCTCCCGGTACTGCTGAAAGGTACGCTCGTAACGATCGAGCTTACGCTCGCGGGGTTGACCCTTGGTCTTGTCATAGCCATTCCGGTGAGCTTTTTTCAGGTCTACGGGGCGCGTGTACCGCGCCTCGTCTGTTCTATCTATGAGCGAACTTTCAGGAGTATACCTCTTCTTGTGCTCTTAATGCTTATCTTCTACGGCCTTCCTGAAGTTGGTATAAAGCTCGAACCGTTTTTTGCCTGCGTTCTGGGACTCGGTCTGAGAAGCTCCGCTTATCAGTCTCAGATCTTTCGGGGGGCAATACTCTCGGTGGGTAAGGGTCAAAGCGTCGCAGCTCTTTCATTGGGCATGACGCGCTTTCAGGTGTTTCGTCACATCGTGTTCCCACAGGCGCTGCGCTTCTCCATCGTGCCGTGGACCAACGAACTGACGATCGTGTTGAAGGACTCCTCAATGGCCTACGCACTCGGCGTGGTTGAATTGTTGAGGCAGGGAAGCTACATCATCGCACGGACCTACGAACCCATGCTGATATTTCTCCTCTGCGCCGCGATATACCTCGCTTTAACGATCTTTGCAAACAGGATCTTGGGTTTCGTTGAGAAAAAATTGAGAATACCGGGGTTCGAAACGAGGGAGGTTGTGCATTGAACCAGCAGCCAGTCCTCAAAATTGTGGATCTGAGAAAGAAATACGGGACCACGGAGATCTTGAAAGGCGTGTCGCTCGAGTTGAAGAAGGGTGAGACTAAGGTGATAATCGGTCCCAGTGGCACTGGGAAAAGCACGCTTCTGCTGTGTATCAACAGGCTGGTCGAACCAGATTCTGGAAAAGTTTTCCTGGAGGGTGAAGAAATCACACCGAAAAACGTTCACAGGATGAGACAGAAGATCGGTTTCGTCTTTCAGGACTTCAACCTGTTCAACCACCTGACAGCTCTCGACAACGTGAGAATAGGATTGATCAAGGTTCAAAAGATTCGAAAGGCCGAAGCAACCGAGATAGCCATGGAACAACTGAAAAAAGTGGGTTTGGCAGATAAAGCGCACCTTTATCCATCCCAACTTTCTGGTGGTCAAAAACAGCGTGTTGCCATAGCGAGAGCCTTGGCGACGAGACCGAAGGTGATACTCTTCGATGAACCGACGTCCGCTCTGGATCCAGAACTGATAGGCGAAGTGCTTTCAGTCATGGTAGATCTCGCTAAGAGTGGCATGACGATGCTTGTTGTTACTCACGAGCTTGGTTTTGCCAGAAGCGTGGCAGACGAGATCGTGTTCATGGAGAACGGTGTCATCGTTGAGCAGGGTACCCCGTCTGAGATCTTCACGAATCCCAAAACCGAAAGGACAAGACAGTTCCTCAGAAGACTCACGGAGCTGTACGGTGAGGAGAGAAAATGAGTTTTGCTGAGGTTTTCATTCAAGCCATTCCAAAGCTTCTGAATGGTCTGCTCGTCACTTTCTACATGACCGCCTTCGCGGCGATCTTTGGGCTTGTGTTTGGAACCATTCTCTGTGTCTGGCGTGTGTATGCAAACAGACTGGTCAGCTTAGTCAGCACAGGTTTTATAGAACTCATAAGGGGTACGCCCATGCTCGTTCAGCTTTTCATACTTTACTACGGTCTTCCAGTTTATGGAATAAGACTTTCCCCGCTGATCGCGGCCCTCATTGGTTTCACGATGAACAGCGCTGCTTATCAGGCAGAGTACATAAGAGGCGCAATACACTCCATAGGTTCAGGACAGATGAGGGCGGCCCTGGCCATAGGAATGGGCAAGTGGCAGGCCGTGAGATCGATCATATTACCTCAGGCGCTGAGACTGGTGATCCCAGCCTGGACGAACGAGTTCATATACTTGCTCAAGTATACCTCGATGGCCTACATCATTGGTGCACCCGAGATGATGGCGCAGGCCAAGTTCATCGCGAGCAGGAATTTCGAGTTCTTCAAAGTCTATCTGATCACCGCTTTTATCTATTTGACCGTTGTCTGGATCGCATCGTTCTTCTTCAGCTGGCTGGAAAGAAAGCTCAGAATACCTGGAACAGTTGTTGGGGAGAGATAAAAACCTTTGCATGCGCTCTTTGAGACAAACAAATGGCGGGAACTTCAAGTCAGCGAGATTTCGCAGACCTCTCGATTATCTGCACGTGTGGTCAGAATTCTGAAAGCAGTTCAACAATTTCCTGCCTCTTTTCCAGAGATGAAAACATCACGCTGCGCGAACCTTTTTTGAAAACAAATGAGGCTGAGCAATGGCTACCGCTTCGTGACCTTGATTGCAGTATTATCTTCTCAAGCTCCTGTGCGTTGAGTTTTCTGTTTCCAACACCCGGAAGGATCAGCGTGTTTCAGCAAGAGAATCCCTTCAATTTTCCGGTTCTGTGGAAAGATCTTCTCACAAAAAGAGGGGCAGGTGCCCCTCTCTTTTTCAAACCTTCAGGATCTGCTTCAAATCCTCCTCGGGAGAGCTTATGAGCTTGACAGCGTAGTTGCTGACGAGTATTTCCAGAAGGTCTTTGTTCAACCACGCCGGCAGTACCGGGCCGATGTATATACCCTTCAGTCCGAGTGCCAGGAGTGTCCAGAAAATCGCAACCGCTTTCTGTTCCATCCAGGTGAGAACGATGGAGAGCGGCAATTTGTCCACTGGAGTGTTGAGCAGTTCCGAGAGCATCAATGCTATTTCTATGGCCACGATCGTGTCGTTGCACTGACCGACGTCCAGAAGCCTTGGCAGTCCTTCCACATCGCCCAGTTCCAGATCGTTTATTCTGAACTTTCCACAGGCCAGTGTGATCACGACTGTGTCTTTTGGCAACATCTCCACGAACCGGCGATAATACTCGTTCTTTCTCGTTGGAACGTCGCATCCGCCAACGACGAAGAAGCGAGATATCTTTCCAGCCTCAACGAGTTGTTTTATCTTTCCCGCCAGGGATCTGACAACACCCGAGGAGTAACCGGTGACGAGCTTGTGCTTTCCCGGCTTTTCAGGTAGTTTAGGCAACGATCTGGCTTTCTCTATCACCTGTGAGTAATCGTAGCCATCTATGTGTTTCACACCCGGGAGCCTCGCTATCGAAGTTGTGAACATGCGATCTGTGTACGATGGCTTCGGTATCAGAACACAGTTCGTCGTTCCGAGAATCGCCGCGGGTATTTCATCGAACAGCTTCCTCTGATCGTGCCAGGCTCCTCCCAGGTTTCCAGCGAGGTTTTTGTACTTTCTGAGCCCGGGATAGCCGTGCGCAGGTAGCATCTCCGAATGTGTGTAGACGTAAAGGTCACTTCCCTCAACCTGTTTGAGCAGTTCTTCCAGCACCTTGAGATTGTGACCAGTGACTATTATTGCGTGACCTTCTTTCGTGCCGGTTTCCACCTCAGCTGGGGTTGGCTCACCGTAAGTTTCAATGTGCGCCTTTTTAAGAAGTTGCATGACCTTTAGGTTCATCATTCCAGCCTCGAGTGCCTGCTTCAGGAAATCTTCTTCATCGAAGTTCACGTTCGTCAATGTTGAGTACAGAGCTTTCGAAAGATAGGCTGCGATCTCTTCGTCTTTGTATCCAAGCTCTCTTGCGTGGTGGTAGTACGCAGAGATACCTTTGAGTATGTAGATTAGATTGTCCTGTAACCTGCTCAGAGTTGGGCCTTTTCCACAAACTCCTGTGACAGTACAGGCCTCACCGTTTGCTGTTTGAGAACATTGATAGCAAAACATGTTGAGCATTCTAACACCTCCCTGATACTGAAAGTCTTCACCCTCGCCAACTTGATCTTATACCCACCTCTGCGGAAACGTCGGTAACCTATGTTACACTGTGAGTAGTGATGGTACATGATCGAAAGAATCGTTGAGTCTCTCAAAAAACTGGAACTGTTTTTTGGAATAGATGAGAATTTCCTGATAGAGTTCGCAAAGAAGGCGAGGATCGAGACTCACGAGGCGAAAGAGATCGTCAGAAGGCGTTCTGAAAAATGTGAAGAGCTTCTCTTCCTCGTCGAGGGAGAAGCGGTGGGGCTCTTCACAAACTCAGAGGGCCGTGTCCTTCAGATAGACCACATGGTCGCGCCGAAACTGCTGGCTTCTGCTGTGGTTTTCTCTGACGATCCCAAATACCCTGTCGATGTTGAGACACTGAAGAAAAGCGTGTTTCTATCGATCGACAGGGACATTTTTGTTTCCTGCTTGATGAAAAACGAACGATTCTTGAGGAATTATCTGAAATACGTGAGCGATGCTTTTTTGTTCATAACGGATAGATTCTACGAGATAGCGATGAAGAATCTCGTGCAGAAGGTTTGTTCATATGTGTTGAAGCTTTCCGAAGAACAAAGATCCGACATCGTTGTAATGGACATGAGCAAGGAAGAGCTCTCCAGAGAGTTCGGAGTGACACGTCCCGCACTCTCTCGGGTGTTCTTAGAGCTCGAGAAAATGGGCATAATCGAAGCCCATGGAAGAAAAATCAAAATAAAGAACGGACGTTACATGAAAGACCACGCTCAGCTGTACGATTAATCCAAAATGACATTGTGCAGGACAGCATGGGAGTGTTCTATTCAGGCAACCTTGATCGGTGAATGTGTTATCTTCTTTTTAGAAAGTCCACTCGCAAACTTTGCGAAAGGAGCGTGTTCAATGTGCATCGAGTATGTCGACAGGAGCCATTCTGACTGTGTCAAGTACGATGCCATCAGGGCCAGGTACGGTGACGACGTTCTACCGGCGTGGATCGCGGACATGGACGTGAAAGTGTGCTCCAGCATACTCGAAGCGTTTCGCAAGAGGATTGAGCACGGCGTTTTCGGTTACACGTTCAGATCGAACGAGTATTACGAAGCGATTGCTCGATGGTACGGCAAGAAACACGGTTTCTCTGTGGAAAAGAGCTGGATCATAGATGGTCCGGGCGTCATGCCCATGATGGCTTTGCTTATCAACGTTCTCACAGAACCTGGCGATGAGGTCGTGATCCAGCCACCTGTGTATCCACCTTTCTTCAACGTTGTCAAAAGAAACAGACGTCGGATCGTGGAGAACAGATTGAAAAGAGTGGACGGCAGATACGTCATGGATCTTGAAGATCTCGAACGCACTTTGGCCAGTAGGAAGATCAAATTGATCATCCTTTCCAATCCTCACAATCCTGTGGGAAGGGCCTGGGCCTACGAAGAGTTGAAAGAACTTGCTCAACTTTGTTCAAAGTATGGGACCATCGTCATCAGCGACGAGATACATGCAGACATCGTGTACGAACCGTTCCAGTTCACAACAATGCTCAAGACCAACTTCGAAAACGTGATCGTTCTGAACTCCGCCGGCAAGAGCTTCAACGTGCCGGGGCTCACGAACGGCTACGGTATCGTGCCGAACGAAAAATTCAGAAGACTTTACATCGAAGCGCTGGAAGCCTTCGAACTGACCACACCGAACATCTTTGGAGCTCTGGCTTTACAGGTCGCCTACACAGAATGCGAAGAATGGCTCAGAGCGCTGCTCGAAAGGCTTCATCAGAACAGGGATTTCGCCTACAACTTCACAAGAGAAAACATGCCATTGATCGACGTTCCCTTGCCGGAAGCGACATTCTTGATGTGGCTGGACTGTTCAAACCTTGGCCTGGAAAATCCACAGAAGTTCTTCCTGGAAAAGGCCAGGGTGTATCTGAACAGCGGTGCTGATTTTGGCGAACCCAAGGGTGTGAGATTGAACTTCGCGTGTTGTCCTGAAAATCTGGAGAAGATCCTCACTTCATTGAAGAGGGCTTACGATCTTGTTACGTAGCCCTGCTAAAAAGTGTGGTACCCTTCGGCGGGTACGACACTTTTATGCTTGATGTTTTCACACGTGCTTGTTGGATGACTGAAGTGTACCTAACGAAATTGCGTACTTACTCAACGAACGCGCCTATTATCCAACTCCTCGGGTAGTACGCTGGTGTTGCATCTTCCAGGAAAACCACTCCTCTCTTGGTGTCGTTCAGGGGTCTTTCTATCACCTTGGACTTCAAACAAAAAACCCGCCTTGCGGCGGGTTTGGTGCCGAGGGCGGGAGTCGAACCCGCACGAGGGGGTCAACCCTCAACTGATTTTGAGTCAGTCGCGTCTGCCAGTTCCGCCACCTCGGCGTACACACAAATTTTATCACACACGTTCACGCAGATCAAGGGCTGCCCATCTCATCTCACAACCGTGAGGATCAGTACTGGCAGGCTGATCATGGACAACGCTGTGGAGAGTACCACACCCTGGGCGGCGAGTCTGTAATCCTTATCGAACATCCTTGCGAAAACTGCTGTGTTCACGCCAGATGGCATTCCCGCCATCACGATGGGCAACACTTTCACGATCGGAGGCAAATGCAAAGGACTCAGCCACAAATACACCAGAAGCGGAGCAGCAACCAGCTTCAGTACCGAGGCGAGATACAGATCGATGTCCGCAACAAAATCTTTCATGCGCGCTTCCGCTAAGAATGCACCAACCAGAAACATGGCAAGTGGTGTTGTCATCGAACCAACGTTCTCGAGAACGGATTTGACCAGCGTGGGCAATGTCAATGGGGTGAGAAAGACAAACAGACCAAAGAGTGTGGAAATCAAGCCCGGATTGATCAATATCCTTCTGAGATTTAGCTTTCCTCGAGCCATAATGCTCACACCGATTGTCCAGGTGAGGATATTGAACCATATGTTGAAAACCGCCGAGTAAAAGATGCCCATCTCTCCATACAGAACATTCATCACGGGATAACCCAGATAACCCACGTTCCCAAAGATGACCATGTACATATAGACACCGCGCTGTGTTTCATCGAATTTTCTGAACCAGACGAGCACAAACGAGAGTAAGATCGTGCAGGCATACATAATGGCTCCTGTGAGGAAAACCTGTAGAGATGTCGTTGCCACGTCTCTGGAAAATTCTCTGTCCATGGAGTTTATTATCATCGCGGGCAAAGTTACATAGACGATGAGATCAGAGCTGCTCTTGGTGAAACCATCGTTCAAGAGATTTATCTTTTTCAGCACGAACCCGAAGGCCGTCAGCAGGAAAATGGCCAAGACCTGGTTGAGAACGATCTGCGTCATTCCAATCCTCCGAAAATGATGATAAACTATGGTCGAGCTCGTGAATCACTCTGTTCAAGTAAAGATACAACATTTTCATACAGGAGGACTTTATGAAAGTATTCCTGCTGAGCTGTGATTCGTACGAAGATGCAGTAAAGCGGCTCCGACGTTCTCTGGAAAACTTTGCCCACCTGTTCACCCCGGGAGATTCGGTCCTGGTCAAACCCAACATGCTTTCGGCGAGAAGGCCTGAAGAAGCCGTCACAACACATCCTGCAATCTTGACAGCGGTGTTGCTTTTTCTCAAAGATCTGAAGTGTCACGCGATGGTCGCAGACAGCCCCGCTTCGGGCAGCTTTCAAAGGGTGGCAGAGAAGACGGGCATGAAAGATGTGTGTGCGGAGCTGAAGGTACCTTGTTTCGAACTGGACCAGCCGACCACGGTCGCTGGCCAGATCTACAAGAAAATAAACGTGGACAGAAGAGTCTTCGAAGTTGACAGGATCATCAACGTGGCCAAGCTGAAAACGCACTCTCAAATGATCCTCACACTCGCTGTGAAAAACACCTTCGGCTGCGTGCCGGGACTGGAGAAATCTGGCTGGCACATGAGATGTGGCACGAACGAAAACTTTGCCACGTTCCTAATCGATCTGCACAACCTCGTGAAACCCACGCTGAACATTGTGGACGGCGTCGTGGGGATGGAGGGCAACGGGCCTGCCAACGGTAAGATAAAACATTTCGGTGTGGTGGCGCTTGGCACCAACGGTTTCGTGCTCGACTTCGTGCTCTGTAAAAGACTGGACGTTGATCCACTGCTCGTTTACACCGTGCGTGAGTCAGTCCGAAAAAATCTCATCGTCGATCACACTGTTGAAGGCGAGTGGACAGGTCAGATACGTCTTCCGATCACAGCGCCTGTGTTGCCGGTGCCTCAGGCTCTCAGAGAACTTGCGAGAAGGTTGGCGCGCTCACCCAAAATCTCAAAAAACAGGTGTGTTCGCTGTAAAATATGTGAAGAGAGATGCCCGGCGAACGCGATAAGAATAGACGACATGAAGATCGACTACGAAAAATGTATAAAGTGTTACGTGTGCCATGAAGTCTGTCCTGAAGGCGCGATAAGTCTGGTCAGACGCATTCTATGAGGGGAGTGAGAGTTTTGAAGTCGGGCCACGTTAAGATCGACTGGGTTTACAGGTTCATGCCGCTTCTCAAATCCATAGAACAGGAGTACGGTCCGCAGAAGCCATTGAAAGGGCTTCGCGTGGGCATGTCGATCCATCTCGAGGCCAAAACGGCGAGACTCGCGTTATTGCTGAGGGATCTTGGTGCAGAAGTGATCGTCACTGGAAGCAATCCTTTGAGCACGCAGGACGATGTGGCAGAAGCGTTGAGAGAAAGGGGCTTGACGGTGTATGCGAAGCGGACCGAGGATGAAAAACTGTACATGGAGAACATCAGAAGGGTTTTAATGACTCATCCTCATTTGATTCTCGACGACGGAGCAGATCTGACCGTGACCGCACACACGGAATACCAGGAAGCGCTGAAGAACCTGAGGGGGGTTACTGAAGAAACCACAACGGGGCTCAGAAGACTTCGTGCACTCCGCAATAAAGGCATGCTGAAGGTGCCCGTGATCGCGGTGAACGATGCGTTCACCAAGCACCTGTTTGATAACCGTTACGGTACAGGCCAGTCGACGTGGGACAGCATCATGAGGAACACGAATCTGACGGTTGCGGGAAAGACCGTCGTGGTGTGTGGATATGGTTGGTGCGGTAAGGGCATCGCAATGCGTGCGAGAGGACTCGGGGCGAGGGTCATCGTCACCGAAGTCGATCCTGTGAAGGCGCTGGAAGCAGTCATGGATGGTTTTGAAGTTATGAAGGTGTCACAGGCCGCAAAGGTGGGCGATTTCTTCATCACGGCGACAGGCAACACGAAGGTAATAAGCGAGAAGGAATTTCTCGAGATGAAGGACGGAGCGATACTGGCGAATGCGGGACACTTCGATGTCGAAGTGGACGTGAGGGCTCTGGAAAAGATTTCTGTGGAGAAATACGAGGCCAGACCTAACGTGACGGCCTACAGGCTCGCGGATGGCAGGTTGCTCTATCTTCTGGCCCAGGGCAGATTGGTGAACTTAGCGGCTGCGGACGGACACCCCGTCGAGATAATGGATCTTTCTTTTGCCGTCCAGGCTATGTCTTTGATTCACCTTGCGAAAAACGATCTGGAACCTGATGTGTATCCAGTGCTCTCTCACATTGATGAAAAGATAGCCCGAATGAAGCTCACGAGCATGGGAATAGAAATAGATCAGCTGAGTGAAGAACAGAGAGCCTATCTTGAGAACTACTGAGGTGAGAGCGTGATATTCGAGCTGCTCAGAAGCGTGCGCTCGAGGGGAAAGCTTGATTATTGCTTGCCCCGCGTCTGGCTTGAAGGCTGGTACGATGGGCCAGCAAAGCAGGATGGTGAAAAACTCTTCGTCGATCCTGCTGTTGTTTATTCAAAGCTCCGAGACTGGCTGGAAAGGAACAAAACGTTCGATGCCAGGATTGGTGCCTCGCTGGCAGTTCAAAAGGCTGAGTCGGGCAGAGGCTGGATCAGGAAGGCTGTGCTGTACAGTAGCCTGGTGCGTACCAACAGCGCCTACAATCACAAAGGCTTTGGCAGGTTCGAACAGGACGATGTGCTTGGCTATCGTGAGAGTGGTACATTCCTGAAGATGACGCTGCTGCTTCCACACTTGAAAAAACTGAATGTCAACGTACTTTACCTGTTGCCGATCACCCAGTCGAGCGAGATGTTCAAGAAAGGACAGATTGGTTCACCGTACGCTGTGAAGGATTTTTTGAAGATAGACGAAAGATACCACGACCCTTTGCTCAATGGTTGGAAAGTTGAAGACGAGTTCGCCGCATTTGTTCAGGCGTGCCACATGTTGGGGATCAGAGTGGTTCTCGACTTCATTCCACGCACCGCCGCGCGGGATTGCAATTTGATACTGAAGCACCCGGACTGGTTCTACTGGGTGAAACTCGAAGAGCTTTCAGGCTATGCACCACCGAAGGTTGAACATTTGGGTTTCTGTCAGCCGAGTTTCGAGCAGATGCGAGAACTGTACGATTTACCCGCAGTTCGCGCGCACCTGAGGAAGTTCTCACCCGATCCTTCGAGGCTCGATCCGGAAAAATGGAACAATTTCGTGAAAAACTGCGATGAAGAAAACTTCATGTACGAGCTTGCGAAAACTTTTGGAGTCGTCACCGCGCCTGGTTTTTCTGACTGGCTCAACGATCCACAACCAACCTGGGACGATGTGACGTTTTTGAGGTTGTATCTGGATCATCCAGTCACTGCGAAGGGCAAAGTCGAAGAAGACCAGCCTCCTTACGTCCTGTTCGATGTGATCAAGGCGAGTCGTTTTCCCGGTGAAAAGAAAAATTCTCAGCTTTGGGAATACATAGCTTCAGTGCTTCCGGAATTTCAGAGAAAGTATGGCATAGACGGTGTGAGGCTGGATATGGGACACGCACTTCCAAACGAGTTGCAAGCGCTGATCATGAACAACGCGAGATCGATCGATCCGGCATTCGTTTTCATAGCAGAAGAGCTCGAACCTCACAGGGCAATCGAGGCGGCGCAGGCCGGTTACGATGTCATTGTTGGAAACAGCTGGTGGATGCTCCCGAGATTTCCAGAAAAGACTTACGAGTTCTTCCAAAATCTGTCCTGC
This sequence comes from Pseudothermotoga sp., assembly GCA_003510135.1. GTDB lineage: Bacteria > Thermotogota > Thermotogae > Thermotogales > DSM-5069 > Pseudothermotoga_A. The sequence goes on along the minus strand of DOKY01000008.1, from coordinate 70,456 downwards.
AGCTTGCAGCTTCCGTTCCTGGCGGCCTCAGAGACGCCTGACACACCCAGAACGGTCGCGAGAAACGAAGGTCAAAGACTCAAAAAACTTCTTCCGTTCCTGTGTGCCTTTGCGAAGAACGGTGTTCTCACGTTCAACTGCGGTCAGGAAGTGGAGGAAACGCAGCCGATGAACCTCGGGCTTGACAGCGATGCGTGTGGCAGGTTTACCCTGAGTTGCGACGATGAGTTTCAGGGTAAACTCGCCTTTTTTGACCACTACGTTCTTCACTGGCAAAGGTCTGAACTCATCGACTTTTTCGCAGAGCTCACGACGGTGAGGAAGCAGCTTTTGAACGTGTTGCTCGAGGGACAGTACAGGCCAGTCTATCTGAGCTGGCAGGATGGTAGCATAGCTAACGCTTCTTACTGGAAGGACGAAGTCGGTGTGATCGCACTCGCAAACCTGAAACTGAGTGAGTGCAGTGTGAACGCTCTTTTGGATCAGACAGTTGGTGATGATATCGAAGTGATGGAGATTCAGAGCTGGGATGGATCTGGCTGGAAAGAAGAAAGGAATTCTAAAATCATCGATTGCAACCTTTCACCGCTCGGTTTCAAACTCTGCGTTCTCAAGTTCAGGCGGGTGAGGAATCATTGAAGAAGGCATATCTGTCGAATCTGAAACTGTTTGACTCTTCTGACGCTTGTTTTCCCCTCGACTTCGACGAGGTGCTGAGAAAAAAGAAGGCGATTTTCGTGGAGTTTCTGAGCCTTGACGCGCAGGAGTTCCTCGCCTGGAATCTCTTCGGTGACCTTGCGATGCCAAAACAGATTGAAAGGATCTTATCACTCGTGCCAACCGGCAAGATGCTTCGGCTGAGCGAAGAAAACGTCACGCTGGAGCACCTCGCACTTCCTTCGAATGTTTCTGTTCTGGAAGAGCGTGATTACGAGTTCAGTAGGTTCTCTTCCAATCCCGTGGAGGTGGAGAAGCCTTTCTTTTTCGTGAAGGAAGATGACGAGCCGGGTATTTTCGTCGAGAGCTCGGTGAGAGGTTGTAAACCTGTCCAGAGAGAAACCTTTTCCGCGCCCGATGAAGGGCAGGTTCTGTACACACTCGAGCCCTTCGCAGAAGATAAGATCGAAGAGTTTGCCAGGCTACAGTTCTACGTCTTCAATTCCTACCGCGTCGCGAAAAACGATCTTGAGAGAAGACTGCTGGAGAAAGTTCCAGAAAAGCTCAGAGCTTTGTTCGTGGAAATGCTGGACCTACAGGGGTGAGATGAAACGGTGCAGATACGACAACTGTACATCAAAGGTTTTGGTAAACTCAAACATCTCCAAATTTCGTTCAGTCCTGGCCTCAACGTCGTCTATGGTCCCAACGAGTCAGGTAAAACAACGCTGTACAACTTCGTCCGCTCGTGTCTCTGCAACCTGGACGAATCGGAATTGAAAAAGTACGAACCGTGGGACGGCGGAGAGTTCGGCGGTGAGATCTTGATCTACAGGGATAAAGAAGAGGTCGCGCTTTCGAGCTTTTCTGCGGAAAAACCTTTTGAGAGAAGCTTCGCCGACAGTTTGATGTTCTTGAGCGATGAGGAGGACGTGGAACTTAGGAAAGCCGAAGGTTCTCTCGTTGCGAGGATGAGGAACAACCTTCAGCGCGTGGAAGAGGCACAACTTTTGAAACTTCTTTTGAACAAGATCCCGGGCTACGGTGAAACTCTCCTGTCGGAGAAAAGACAGCTGGAGATCAAACTGAAAGAGATAGAGAACGAACTTCAGAAATTTCACAGAGCAAGACAGGAAAGCTTCTTAAGAGCCGCAGAGATTTCGAAACTGACTCAAAAGATTTCGACACTGCGTCAAGAGCAAGTCAAGCTCCAGACCCAGATCGACCGACTCGACGAGAGGATTGAGGAATTTCTGAAGCAGCTTAGTCAGGATCTGAAGCGAAAATTGAAGGAGATTGAAGATCGATTGACTCAGGAGAAAAGATATGTGATCATCGACGAACCACAGTATGAGCGTATTTGTGAGGCGAAAGCGCGATTGGAAGAAACGAGTGCCGTCCTCAAAGAACGCTCGGCCAGGATGGAAGAGATGTCCAGGTTGCTCCAGGAGACCATCGGGGAGCGGGAGGAACTGCTGAAGTCGTTTGGGGAAAAAGACATAGAAACGTTCAGACTCAAGTTGAGGAACCTTCATCTGACTTACAAGCTTTTGGAAACCAAGCTTCAACAGATACGTGAGTTCGAGTCGAGTTACCAAGAGAGCTGGAAGTACTTCGAAAAGTTTGGCGAAAACCTCTTGGATGAACTGGTGAATGAAAGCACGCGGGTTCAGGATCAGGAAGAGACCCAGTTGAGGGACAGGCTGAAGGCCTTAGAAGACGATGTGGCGAAGGATAAAAGAAGAATCGGACAGTCACGCTTGGCAGCCATTGTTTTGCTTCTGGCGGCTGCGGTTTCAACGATCCTTGGTTTCAGCATGACACGCTGGTGGTTCATGTTTTCGGGAGCCCTTGGTGTTGGTGCTCTGATCTTTCTGCTGAGAGCTCGAAGTCTGGACAAGCGCTTGTCCCACACGGAAGAAGAGATGCTGAAATGCCAGCTGGGGTTGCGAGCGATTGAAAAGAAGAGGACGCTTGCAGTGCAGAGGCTCTTCGAATCCTTTGGGGTGAAGGATTTCGCACAGCTGAGGCAGATCTACAACGAATACAGAGACTGGCTGAGAGAAAAAGACAGATTCGAACGCATGAAATCAGAAGCGCAGAGAGAAGCCGAGGATCTGCTGAAAGAATTGAGGCAGCATGGAGCACAGGAGCTTTCCGACGTTCCCACCGTGATACTGCGACTCGAAGAGAAGGTTTCTCTCTTCGACGAAAAGACCCTCAAGATCGCACAACTGAGAGAAACGATTGAACAGCTCAGAAACGAGCTGAACGATCTGGAGCGGGAAAGGAAACTGAGAGAGACCGAGCTTGAGCGCTTATTGCAGAGCCTTGGTTTGGAGAGTTTCGACGAAGCCCAGGTTGCACATGAACGGCACCACCGAATCGAGAACTTGGTGCTTGAGAAAGAGAAAGTCGAACGTGTGAAGAACTGTGTCGAAAAGCGAGACTTTGAATGTCTGTCGAAGCAGTATGCGGTGCTGTCCAACTTGTTGGACGAAAAGGCCAAGCTCGAGACTCTTTTGAAGCAGCTTGGGGAAGACCTTTCTGGTATGCAATCTGAACTTGCCGAACTGGAAAAACGCGCAGACGATGAGTCAGTGCTTCAAAGAGCAGTGGAACTGTTGAAGGAACGATCTTCGATTGAACTTCGAATCTCCACGCTGAACATGAAACTGGAGAGATTACCTTCGTTATCGCAGTTTTTGAGCTCTGAACTTGAAGACCTCACAGGTTCGTACGTGAGACGTTTTGCGAACCTCTTTGTGAACATTTTCAAGAAGTTTTCGAAACTGGCGGACAACGTCGTTGTGAACAAGGATCTTTCTGTGAGAATCGCGGTGGGTAGCGACCTGCAAGGAACACAGGGTGTGCTGAGCAGGGCCACACTTGATCAGATGGTTCTTTCTTACAAGCTCGCCCTTCACGATGTCCTCGAGCTCTCCGAACCGCTGCCTCTAATCGTTGACAACTTCATGATAAGGTTCGACGAGGAACGTCTCAGAACCGTTGCTGCACTCTTGAATGAGCTTTCCAGGAAACGGCAAGTGATACTCCTAACGAGCGACAAACAGCTGGTAGATTTTCTGGGAGTGGAACCAGTAGCGCATCTTTCGTGAACTAAAGGATCATGAGTCTGTCTTTTCCGGATATCTTAGCGATCTGGAGCGCTTGTGTTGCCATCTTGATGAGCTCTTGAACTGTGTTGCCGTGCTCTGGGAACATCGCAATGCCAGCACTCAGAGTTACCTTCACGTTGAACTCGATCCTGCGGACTTCTTCGAGCAACCTGTCGGTGATCTCTATGGCCTTGGATTTGGTGACGTTTCTCAAAAGCAAGGCGAACTCTTCCCCACCAAACCTCGCTGCAACGTCGGTCTTTCTCGTTCTGTTGCGTAGGATGTCCGCAACCTTTTCCAGCAATTGATCGCCAGCCTCATGACCAAAGCGCGCGTTTATGTTTGAAAGATCGTCCACGTCGAGTATCACCACCGCGAAGCGATTTCCTCTGTTGATTTCAGTTTCCAGCACTCCGAGAAAAGCCGAATGTGTTAAGAGCAACGTGTGTGGATCGTAAGAAACCCTCGTGACGATATCGTGGTACAGCTGTGATCGTTCCAAAAGTTTATACACCTGATCGGCCACTAACTCGATGATCTGTATGTCTTCGAGCCTGGGTCTTTTTCCGCTCTGTGGCGCATCCACCGAGATGTATCCCACCATCTCCCTCAGCGTGCTCCTTATGGGAACGATCAGCATATCGTTGGGTCGCCACGCCTCGGGCTCATCTTGCATAGGCCCATTCAACAGAATCGCGACGTATTCGGACGGCAACTCTAACGCACCTTCGGGTATGAAATACGAGTTGCTTATTCTGAAACGTTCCTGGGTGAATCGGAACACGTATTCGATCGGTGGAGGGTTCTGTCTCAATCTTTTGAACTCTTCTTCGCTGATACCGTGATGCGCTACGCGCTGGATCACACCGAGATCCCTGTTCAGAACGTTGAACAGCACGTACCTGAAACCGGTCAGGTCGCTGATCGCTTCGGCAAGCCTGTTCAAACTCTCGAAAACGGAAGAACTTTGTGATGTACTGTCCACCGTTTCCACCAGTTTTGCGAGTTTCTTCTTGAAATCCTTGTAACTCGATTCGAACCTTGATAGCTCTCTCGTCTTCGTCTTGTAGTCCAGCAACCAGCTGTAAACAACAAAGTTCAGTGCGAAAACGATCAACATTCCCCAGCTTCTTAAGTGCTGGCCGACGATATGAAGGCACGCTAAGGATGAGACGAACACCACATCTTCCAGAAAGAACCACTTGCAGCTGTCAAATTCGAGCAAGAAAATCAGAAAGAAGGGAACAAAGCTTAATAAAAGCGATTTCAACATCAGATTCGCTGTCAGGGAGGAAAGCACGACCGCCAACGCGTAAGCACAATAGTATCTGAGAAAATTGTTCAACCTTTTTCTGACAGTAATTCTTCCGATCTGCATGAATGCGCCGAGCGCAACGATCAGAGGAACAAAGTTTCCAGTTCCGAACAGCGTATGTGGCAAAGCAACGAACAAACCGAGTGAGGCAGTCCTCTGAGGCCGCCTTATGCTGAAGATAGCGATGCTGTACAGGAGAAAAGCAAGGTCCAGAACTGTGAAACTGAAAGGCCTCAAAAAGTACGTGAGCAACGCCGCTGGAACGATCAGAAAGAGCGTTTTCTTCAACTCTTCCACCCTTTCATGTCCAGGGTCGAGAACTCAATCGGAAACTCCACCCACCTGTTCTCCAGAGATGATCTGTATATTGCCAGGACGATCTCGACAGCCTTTGAGGCCGATTGCGCATCTATGTACGGTTTTCTATCTTCTAAGATCGCGCGACAGAAGTCCTCGTAAAGTGGAACGTGACCGTGTCCGTACACAGTTTCTGGATCGGCAAGGTTCATAAAGGGATGAACTTCTTCATTGGGGAAACGCCACACCAGCA
>DOKY01000008.1:32498-64483 GCA_003510135.1 Pseudothermotoga sp. | reverse complement strand
TCTTCAAGGTTCCTGTCGAAGACGTTCGATGTGGCTTCTATAACGCCCACGCATCCTGATTCGAATTCCACTATTCCTATGCCAAGGTCCTCGACTGAAATGTAAGGGTGATTCAGATTCTTGATCAATCCCAGCACACGCTTCGGTTTTTCGCCGAGCATCCACTGCAAAAGATCGATCCCGTGGATCGATTGATTCATGAGCACACCGCCGTCGTGCTCCCACGTTCCCCGCCAATCGTCTTGCTTGTAATAGCTCTCGTTCCGATTCCAGCGCACGGAAACAACCCCGTGGAATAACTTTCCAAATGAGCCGTCTTCTATCTTCTTACGGAGCTCCTGAATCGGGGGATTGAACCTGTTCTGGTGGCACACACCAACCTTCAGGTTCTTGCGCTTTGAGGCTTCCACGATGTCTTTCAAATGCCTTGTATCGAGGGCGAGGGGTTTTTCTACCAGGACGTGCTTGCCGAGCTCCAGTGCCTGCATCGTCATCTCATAATGAAGACCGCTCGGAGTCGCTATGGAGACAAAATCTACGTCAGCCCGTTGCAACACATCGACGTACGAGGTAAAAACCTCTGGCCGCCTGCCAAGCTTCCTTTCAAGCACTTCCGCAGTCTTTCGGGCTCTCTCTTCGATGATGTCACAAACAGCAACGGGCTCGAGCAGATGGGAATTCTTCTCGATTGCCTCGATGTGCTTGGAAGAGATTCTACCACAACCTACCAGGGCCATTCTCAGCTTCACTGTGAAACACCTCTCACGATACGCCAGATTCGCTCAGAAGTTTTCCCATCGCCAAAGGGATTCTCCGCAGGATCAAGCTTTGTCTCGCTAGCCGAAACCATTGCCTCGTGTATCGAGCTTTCCTCGGTCCCCGCGAGAATTCCAAATCCGGACTCTATGAGCTCCGGTCTTTCCGTCGTGCGCCTGGCGACCACAACGAACTTACCGAACGATGGAGCTTCTTCCTGAACCCCGCCAGAATCGGTCACCACAAACCAGCAACCTTCCAGCAACGCGAGGAAGGAGACATAATCGAGAGGTTCGATCAGTTTGAAGTGTGGGTTAGACCCCACGGTATCGAAAACGATCCGCCTGACGTTGGGATTCTTGTGCACGGGCAGCACGACATGAACGTTTCTCTCTTCAGCAAATTTCGCGACAGCCGAGAGTATCGAGACCATTCTTTCGCCTATGTTCTCTCGCCTGTGCAGAGTCAGCAGGATGTACCTTTCGAAAGGAACGATCTGAGATCTCATCTGTGGTAGATCGAAGCTGCTTCTTATCATCTTCAAGGCGTCAACCACGGTGTTGCCAACCGTGTAGATGCGATCCTCCGCTATGCCTTCTTTGATCAGGTTGTCTCTCGCTTTGCCCGTCGGCGCGAACAGATACGTGCTGACAACATCAATGATTCTCCTGTTCATCTCCTCGGGAAACGGATCATAGAGATCATAGCTCCTCAAGCCTGCCTCGATGTGCGCCACCTGAACTTTTGAATGAAACGCACAGATCGCACAGCTCATCGCGGTCGTGGTATCGCCCTGAACGAATAGAATATCAGGCCTCTCTCGCTGCAAAATAGGTGGCAATCTCTGCATGATGCTTGCAACAATGCTGTCGAGCGTTTGATCGTGCGTCATCACGTTAAGATCGTACTTTGCTTCTATACCGAACACGTTCATCATCATATCCATCATCTCTCTGTGTTGTGCCGTGGCCACGATAAACGCTTCTTCGTTTTTCTCGAGGAAGAATTTGTACACCGGTGCGACCTTTATCACCTCTGGCCTGGTGCCGAACACGAAGCAGTACTTCATTTTCGAACCTCCAGTGACATCTTGTTTCCTTTGCTGTCTATCGCCACACGCATCAAGAGTCGTTCCACTTCGACCTCGTACACGGCATCCTGATCGAGGTCTGAGTACGCGAGGATTCTCTCAGAGATTGGACGAATCTCGGACTCTGGGACGAAAAGTACCCGAGAAAATCTCTTGAACGTGGCCTCGTTCAAATTCGTGTCGAATGCGATCACAGACACTGCGCCGTACAGAAATGCCTTTTCCAGGAACTGTTCACAGCTCTTTGAAGGAATCGGTTTCACAGAACTTCGCTCGATACGGCCTAGGCAGATGAGTTCATTCTTGATGAAATCCGGTATCAGTCCCTCGGCACGCTCGTAATTCACAATCCTTTCGAACGCTTTCCCGCCTAGGAGAACCAGCCTGCCTGTGAAAACGATCTGGTCCGATACTTTCAGTTTTCTGACCACGTTCAGTGACACGGGATGTCTCATGAAAAGCATCGACTGATGCCCCTTTCAGCCAATCAGAATGATTGTCAGTTTCTCTATGAAATGTACAAACGGATCCATGATCAAAGGCATGACCCAGAGAAAGAGGAGTGCCAGCATGAAGAGAACACCGTAAACTTCGTACTTCAAGTACCACTCGGTGTAGCCCTCGGGCAACAGCGCACCGAGGATCCTTGAACCGTCTAAGGGAGGTATGGGAAATAGGGAAAACAGCGCATAAGTCAGACTGAACTTCGCGGCTTTGCTGAGTGTCTCGAAGGTCAACTCGGGACTGTTCAAGAATCTTGCAAGGACACCATACAGGAGAAAGCAAACCATGCCTATCGCTGGGCCTGCCAGGGACACCAAAAGAAAATGCCTTCTTCTCTTTCTCAAATTCCAGGGCCTGACTGGAACGGGACGGGACCAACCGAAGTTGAGGAAGATGAAAGCCAGAGTACCGATTGGATCGAGATGAACAAAAGGATTCAGGCTGGTTCGTCCAACCTTCGCAGGCGTTTGATCCCCCAGCCTGACCGCCAGCTTTGCCTTGAAGTATTCACGTGGTACGATCGTCAAAACCACGGCCAAAAATCCTGTCACGATCTGTCTGAGAAGCGTCGTCAGATTCATCCGTGCACCTCGACTTAGATTCTATCATGGTGGGGTAGATCACTGAAGCTTCAGAAAGATCGTTTTATCTCTGAACTCGATTGTGCCAGGCTCTGGATACTGCTCTTTCACTGTGCCCACGCCCTCGTACCTGATGTATTCCTTTTTGATTCCTATTTGCTCCAATATCAGCAAGGCGTCACGTAGCGTCAGACCTCTGAGATCCGGCATCGCGGTTGTCACAACCTTCAGAGGATGCTCCTTTCCGATCTGGAGTATTCGCTTCACTATCGCTGCAAACACGGGAGCGGCGACTTCCCCTGCAAGGTATGTACCCGCCGACGGTTCATCCATGTAGACCAGAATCGTGTAGAGAGGATCCTCAGCCGGAAAGTAACCTACGAAAATGGAGAAATACTTTTCTTTATCCTTTCCGTCCACAAGCTTCTGAGCTGTCCCCGTCTTACCCGCCACACTCACTTCGAGCACGTCGGCACGCTTACCGGTCCCCTCAAGAACAACACGATGCAAAGCCTTGCGAATGAAATCACTCGTCTTCTCGCTGATGACACGTTTTTCCTCCACGGGTTCACCCTCGACGATGGTTGGTCTGACGTATTTTCCGGAGTTTGCCAGCACGTTGAAGGCTGCTAAGAACTGCACAGGTGGTGTTCCTATGCCCTGACCGATGCTCACCATCGCGAAATCTATCTTTGACCATTGGTTTGGTTTTCTGAGCACTCCGGATATTTCCCCAGCTATCTCGACGCCGGTTTTCTCACCGAATCCAAACTTCTTGAGCCACTCGTAATACACTTCGTCGCCCAGTTGTTCTTTGATGCGTTTGGCGATCATTATCGTCGCGCTGTTGCAGGAATGAATCAACGCCTCACTCACGCTCACGATGCCGTGCACGTCGATGTCTCGTACGATCACGTCAACTTCCGGAACTGGCTTTATCTGCCCGGTGCAGTTGAAAGTCTCCTCACCACTAATCACACCACTCTCTAACGCGATCGCGTAAACGATGGGTTTTAAAGACGAGCCAGGTTCAAAATAACCGAGGACCGCGTCGTTCCAGCTTCTCGTCGTCGCCATGGCCCTGATTCTTCCAGTCTTCGTTTCCATGACTATTGCCCCAACACTGACCGCTTGGTTCTGCTCCTTCGCCTTGAGAATCTCTTCGTAACAGGTACGCTGAAACTCCATATCTATCGTCAGTTGAATGTTCTTCCCATCTATTGGTTCTCTGAGTGATACCAGCTTGGGTGAGAGTGTTACGAATCCAGAAAAGCGCAAGAAAGCCCTACCGTCCCTCTTGCCCCGAAGCTGTGAATCGAGCGCTTCCTCTACACCACCTACTCCACGATTGCCGATGACCGTGCCCAAGATCTTGTCCATACCGAAATCGGTGAATCTCTTTCTTCGCGGTTCAAGTTCGATCGATACGTAGGGGAGTAACTCTGTGGGTATGAGTTTGAGAATTTCGTCCCGTGACGCACCTTCACCGAGCTTGAGAAATCTCTGCCTGCTCGCCAGAACATCCTGGGTAGTTTTGCCAACGTTGAAATTCTTCAACAGAAGGTCCAGGTGTGGTTTGAGTCGATCTAACTTTGCACTCCTGAGATAATCGATATCCAGATATGCTATGTAAATGAACTCGTCGTACGCGCAGAGCCTGTCCTGAGCGTCGAGGATTTTACCTCTTGAGGCGGGAATTCGGATCGTCCAGACTGGTCCAACACGAAGATCTGAGCTTCTCAGCGAGAGCAACACAAAAGAACCCACCGAGAAGAAAAGGAAGGTGAAGATCAAGAATTTCAATCGATTTGTTACCAGCTTATTGCCCATCAGATCCCGGACTGATCACCTCTCGTGAGGACATCAACAGCATCAGTTCAGCCTGTAACTGGCTCAGCTGTTGCTCGCGTTCGAGGATGCGCATCTGTAGAACTCTGTTTTCCCTTGACAAGTTTGCTACGGTGTGCGTCAATCTCACCATCGGAAGTGTGGCCGCGAGTATAACCGCAAGGAAGGCACCTATCAGGACGAGCCTCACGAGGTACAGAGACAGAGTTCGTTCAACCGCGCGACTTCTCCGCTTCGCTATCGATCTTGCAGGGGTCAAACCTCCCCCTCCTCTCACACCCGCTCCGCTACTCTCAACTTGGCACTCCTGGCTCTCGGGTTCAACGTTATCTCGAATTCACTTGGTGTTATCGGTTTCTTCGTCAGTTGCTTTAAGCTCGACTCACTTCTGAAGAACTCTTTGACGATCCTGTCCTCCAAAGAGTGGAACGACACAATCGCGATCCTGCCGCCAGGTTTCAACAACTCTGGAACCTGAGCAAGAAATTTCTTGAGATTCTCAAGTTCCGAATTCACAGCTATTCGTATCGCTTGAAACACTCTGGTCGCAAAGTGTCTTTTACGACCGTGTTTGTTTGGAATAGCTCTGGCGAGAACCTCGACCAGCTGCTTCGTCGTCTCGATCGGCCTGCTCCGGACTATGAACCTTGCAATGCGTCGCGCGTACCTCTTCTCTTCGCCGTACTCGAATATGATCCTGCTCAGATCCTCTTCGTTCCACAAATTCACTATCTCGTACGCCGTCAGACTCTGTCGTTTGTCCATTCTCATGTCGAGTGGCCCATCTCTGTTGAACGAGAAGCCTCGCTCCGCTCTCTCCAGCTGCATTGACGAAACTCCAAGATCCATCAAGATCGCATCGACACGATCAAAACCGAGATTCTTCAGAACCTCTACTGCATCCACGTACGAACTCTTGAACAGTCTGGCCCGTCCCACGAGCAGGAATCGCTCGAGCCTCTTTCTTGCCAGTTCTAAAGCTTCTTCGTCCACATCCAGGCCGACCACAGTGCTGTTGGGAATCTCGGTCAGTATCGCTTCAGCATGTCCACCCAAACCCACGGTACAATCAAGGAACACACCCTCGATGTCTTTGAAAAACTCAAGGACCTCTTTCACAAGGACAGGAACATGAACGATATCCATCCAATCCGCTCCGCTGACTTTCTTTTGTATTATATGACTAAAACCTTTAGAAAAGCAAATCGACCCCTTCGTTCTTAATAGGCCGGAAAAGCTCTTCAATTGTGGATTTTCTTTATTTGATAGAAAGGTAATCTTATGTTTACAGTTTTTATTTGGGTATACATTCCCATTCCAGCGGGCACAGATATTAAAAACCTTATCGCTTTGAAAAGGATCGAGTCGGGTTGAAAAATTTTCGATGTGCCAATCGAAGTGCGGAAGATAATCGATGATGTATTGTTCTGTCTGACTTTAAATTGTACCATAGTGAATGGGATTGCTTGGCTCGACCGCAGGAGGTACCAACATTGAAGAAGTATCGGATGGAGGCTCTGCTCGCAGCGCTGGTACTTTTCACTTCTCTTGCAGTGGTAATGACAGTTCGGTGCTCGCGACCGTTCGAAACCTCAGCCCTTGCAGAACTGTTGCAAGAATTTTTAAGGAAACGCAACCCGACTTTCGTGAAAGGTTTCAATATGAGGGAAAAAAGGTGGGCTACACGTGTCTGAGAAGTTGAAACTCTTCATATTCGATGTCGGAGGCGTTCTGTGTGACGGTACTTCAGTTGTCCTTCCAATTGCAGGGCACCTCGGCCTGAGCGAACGAGAGTTTCTCACGCTGGCTCAGAAGGCGGGCCTCAGAGAGCTTCAAACTGGAAAGATCTCCGCCAAAGATTTTTGGAGAAACTTCTCCGATTTTTTTGGCCGAACGATTGAACAGGATCTCTGGGCTGAGTTCTTCAAACCTGTTCTCAAACCAGAGACCGTGCGGCTGGTAAAGGATTTGAAAACCAAATACAGAGTCGTCGCCGGGACAAACACGATAGAGTCACACTATCGGATCCATCTGCAGCAGGGACACTATGATGTTTTCGATCGTGTCTATGCTTCGCACCAGATCGGTTTGATGAAGCCCGAGAAGGAATTCTTCCTGTACGTACTGAAAAACGAATCGGCAAAACCTGAAGAGACGTTTTTCGTGGACGACACGATCGAGAACGTTAAAGCGGCTAGAGAGATCAAGATCCGTTCGCTGCTGTTCACAAGCGCTGAGAAGTTGAAGCAAGAGCTGGCCTCACTTGGGGTTGATTGAGGAAACTCATAGCTCTCGATTCATGTTTGTCTGGTGAATCCCCTCTCGAGAAGCCTTGGGATTACCTCTTTGTTCACAACATGTTTCGGTATTTTATTGTTGAAGAAATCCACAATCGATTCGGCGGCCATCATGTTCATGCGAAGTATAGCTTCGTAGGTGTGTGCCCCAACGTGTGGAGTCATTATCACGTTGGGACAGCCAAAGAAAGGTGAGTCTACTGGAAGTGGTTCTGCGTTGAACACGTCCAGCGCCGCACCAGCAATCTGACCGTTTTTGAGGGCTTCAACGAGGGCTTCCTCGTCGACAACACCACCACGCGCGGTGTTTATGAGATACGCCGTCTTTTTCATTAGAGAAAGTTTCTCACGATCGATCAGATGCCTCGTGCTTTCGTTCAAAGGTACGTGCAGGCTGACGAAATCGCTCTGTCTCAGCAGTTGATCGAGGTCCGCCTTTTCAAAGCCCAGTTCTTTCAGAACGCTTTCCTCTACGTACGGATCGTACACGAGTACGCGCATGCCAAGGCACAGCGCCCTCTTCGCTACTTCCTTTCCGATCGAACCAAAGCCGACGATACCCAGAGTCTTGCCAAGAAGTTCCAGACCCGTGATCGAGACGAACTGACGTTTCTGATACAGCGTGTTGTGCAGGTCGATCAGTTTTTTACTCAAGGCGAAGATGAAACCTATCGTGAGCTCAGCGACAGAGACTGCGTTCGCATTTGGTGTAACGGTCACCGGAATTCCAAGCTCGGTGGCGGCCTCGAGATCTATGTTGTCGACTCCTACCCCATGTTTTGCGATGATCTTGACGGAAGAGTTCTGCATCATCTCACGTGTTATCTTTTGAACACCCACTATCACGGCGTCAAAACCTTTGAGATCATCCACATCTACCTGTTGCCTTCTTTCGATTTCAAAACCGTTGTCCTGCAACAATTTCAAAGGTTCGCTGGAGTACTTTCCAAAAGTTCTGGCCAGAACCAAGACTCTTTTCACCGACATCGCCTCCGCCTCAGTACTTCAACTCGGATATTGCCAGTCTGCTCTTTTTAAGATTTTCTATCGACGAAGGATCTTTCACGGCGAGCAGCGTGTAGATCGTATCCAAGATAACGAGCTGAACGATACGGGAGGTCATGGCGTCGGTCCTGATCTTCGTTTCTTTCGTGTTCGTCACAAGCACTACCGTGGCCAACTTTGCCAGGCTGGACTTGCCATTGCCCGTTATTGCGACCACCGGTATACCCATCTCGATGGCCTTTTTCGACAGTGCAACTATCGATTTGGTCTCGCCAGTGTGCGAAATTGCCACAACGAGATCGTCTTTTGCAGCGTTCGCAAGGAGTGTGACCATGATGTGTTCGTCATTCGAGAACAAGCAGTGCTTTCCAAGGCGAGAGAACTTGTGAAATGCGTCGAACGCAACAGCCGCCGAAGCGGCAAAACCAAAGAAGAAGATTCTCCTGGCTCTTAGGAAGAGTTCCGTCCCTTTCTCCAGACTCGCTGTGTCGATCGTGTCGAGTGTATCAAGAATCGCTCTCACCGTGGCTTTGAAGATTTTCTGTGCTATCGTTTTCGTGTCATCACCTTCGACAATGTCTTCATAGACTATCTCCAAAGGTGCCTTCGACAGTTCCTGGGCCAGAAGAACCTTGAACTGTTGAAAACTCGTCAGACCTATCTTCCTGTAGAACTTGACCACAGACGCCTCGCTCTTCACGCCGGATATCTGGCTCAGCTCGCTTATCGACCATTCCAGAACCGCTCTCGGGTTCTGAAGGATCGTGTCCGCGATCTGACGCTCCGCCTTTGTCAGCTTTTTGTAGTTTTCTCTTATCGCCTGAAGTACGCTCATACATCGCCCTCCAGTTTTAAGCCGTCGTTGCACCTCCATCGATCACGACGTAGCTGCCAGTCATGAAGGCAGCTTCGTCGCACGCCGCAAATAGTATAGCAAACGCGATTTCTTCTTCTTTTGCAAGTCTTCCCACAGGTTGTCTCGCGATCATCTCTGCGAGAACGGCGTCTGGATCCTTAGAAGCTTTGACTCTTTCTGCCAAGCCCTGAGAGTAAGTGGTACCGGGACACACGGCGTTCACTCTTATGTTGTCCTTCACGTAATCGATGGCCAGCGACTTGGTCAAGCCGAGCAGTGCTGCCTTTGAGACGCTGTAGACGCACCTGTTTGGTATCCCCTTCAGTGCTGCCACGGAGGAAACGTTCACTATCACACCCCCACCCACCTTTTTCATCTCCGCAACGGCGTATTTGGCGAGAAACATGGGTCCTTTGACATTGATGGCCATCGTTCTTTCAAAGTCCTCTTCGGTGAGGTCCTCTATCTTTCCAGATGGGACTATGCCCGCATTGTTCACGAGTATGTCCAGCCGATTGAATTCATGAACGGTCTGCTTCACTATTTTCTCCGCTTCTGAGGCTCTGGACACATCCCCGTGGACGAAGATCGCCACTCCACCACTCTTCTTGATGATTTCAACGGTTTCACTACCCCGCTCGATAGATATATCGTTAACTGCAACCTTCGCGCCTCTTTCGGCGAACATGATCGCAGCCTTCCTACCTATACCAGAACCTGCACCAGTGATCAGAACGACTTTGCCATGAAAATTCATCCTGCCCACCTCCTTAACCGAAGATGAGTTTTGGTATGAACAGCGAGAGCTGCGGGAAAAAGATAATAAGGAGAATCGCGATGATCGTGACTAACAGGAACGGCCAGGACGCCTTCGTGTACTCTTCCAGGCTGGCTCCCAGAACGCTGCAGCCTGCGTACATGGAAGCTCCAACGGGTGGAGTCTGATTTCCCATCGCCGCAGAGAGTATGAAGATCAAGCCGAAGTGTACTGGATCTATACCCAACTTTCTTGCCACAGGCAAGAGCACCGAAGTGGTCATCAGGATCAGAGCTGTGGCATCGATGAAGAGACCAGCGAAGATCAAGAACACCATGATGATTATCATCAGCACGTAAGGATTGTTGGATATACCGAGCAAGAAGCTGGCCAACTTTTCGGGCACCCTTTCCCACACCATACCGTAACTGAAGATGTTCGACATCGCTAAGATCGCCAGGACCGCACCGATATCTCCCAGAGCGTTCTCCAGAGTCTCGGTGAAAAACTGTTTCAAGTTCATCTCTTTGTGTATGAAGAATCCGACAATTATGCCGTAGATCACAGCGAAGGATCCAACTTCAGATGGTGTAAAAATGCCCGTTCTCAAACCCAGTATCAACAGCACGGGGAATATCAAAGCCCAGATGCTTTCCGACAGAGCCCGTGCGATATCTCTGCTCGAAGCGCGCTTCTCCCTCTCAGGCTGAAGCCCAAGGCGTTTCGCAACGAAGTGAATGACGAACATGTAAACCACCATGAGCAACAAACCCGGCATGATACCCGCTGCGAACAATCTTCCGATGGAAACCTGACCGATCGTACCATACAGAATGAACGCTATGCCAGGCGGTATTATCGGCACAATCAGGCTCGTCCAGACGTTCACTGCCACAGCGAAACCTCGAGGATATCCACGCTTCAGCATCTCTGGACCAAGCATTCTTGTCTCCATAGCGGCATCGGCGATGCTCGAACCTGACACGCCACCCATCAGGGTTGATAGAACAGCTGAAACCTGTCCCAATCCTCCTCGCATGTGTCCCACGAGTGAGGACGCAAAATCCAGCAACCGTTTCGTCACACCCGCCGAATTCATTACACTGCCTGCGATGATGAACATCGGGATCGCGAGCAGTGTGAAATTGATGATCTGTGAGAGCGCCATCTGAATTGGGATGGTGATCGGAAGATATGAATGCTGCAAGAACCAAATGAAGCCCGCGATACCTATGGCGAACGCAATGGGCATACCCAGGAGCATGAAAACCAGAAACGCTATGAGCATCCAGACCATATCACTTTTCCCCCTCAACAACTCTATTGCTGAACTCCTTAACTATTTTTTGCACCGTTGACCTTGTCAACAGAGCCGCGCCTACGGGAACTGCAAGCGTGACCCATGCATAGCTGAAGTTCGGCATTCCCTGGAATTTTCTGAACCTCTGTGTCCAGGTAAGTTGAGCACCCCAGATGATCATGTAGACACAGAAGGCAAGGATTATGAAAAGCATGATGATTCTGATCACTCTCTGAACCTTTGCTGGTAACTTCTTGACGAACAGGTCAACCGACATCATTTTGTTTTCGCGCCAGGCAACATCCATGGCGAAGAAACAAGCCCATGCGAACAGGAAGGAGCTGAAATCAACTGCCCAGTTCATGGGATTCTTCAGAAACCTTGCTACACCGGAAGAAAACACCATGACGATCATAACAATTAACAGAAACTTCGCGGCAGTCTTTTCAAATTTCACCAAGTACTCGTCGAACTTCTTCACGGTCTCTCACCTCATAAAGAAGTATAGAAAAACCCAGTCCCTCTAAGGGGACTGGGTTCAAGCTCACTCACCTTTGACTTCTTTGATGAGCTGCTGCAGTGCGTCCATTATACCAAGTTTGATGTACGCTTGTTTTGCAGCTTCCATGAACGCTGCCTTGTCAACGTCACTGATCACCGTTATACCCTTTTCGATGCATTTCTGTTTGAACTCCTCGCTGAGTTCCTTCATGATCTTCATCGAGACTTCGATACCAGCCTTGTCGCACTCTTCTTCGATGATCTTCTGATACTCGGGCGGCAGACTCCTGAACCACTTGGCACTGACAACTTCGAAGTTGATCAGCAGTATGTGCCCCGTCTCAGATGCGTACTTGACAACCTCGTACAGCGAGCCATTGTAAACGTTTGCGTATGTCAGTTCGGCACCATCGCAAGCCTTCGTTTGGATCGCCGTGTAGATCTCGCCGAACGCTATGGCTACAGGCTGTGCTCCAAGTGCCCTGATGGACTCCTGCCAAGCTGGTGACGGCGGTGTTCTGATCCTCAATCCGGACAGGTCTGCAGGTTGTCTGACGGGTTTGTTTGTGAAGAAATGTCTGTAGCCCTGCACCCAGAAGAAAGAGAGCACCTTGAAGCCGTACTTGTTCTCGAGTTCGTCAAGCCACTTCTTCATTGAGGGCGACTGTTTCACCTTCTTTAGAGCCTCAATGACTTCTTCCGGTGTCTTAGCACCCATGAAGTCGATGAAGTAAGCGATGTTCATAACACCAATCGGGGGAACGTACATTCCCATCCGTGCCGAGTCCGTGTTCTGGCCCACAGGTGCACCGGCCCTGATCTGCTCGAGTATGTCTTCTTCCACACCGAGCTGCGCGCTGTGGAACACCTCGATCTTCACATCTCCATTGGTTCTTTCCTCCACAGCTTTGGCCCACTTCAAGAACGCTTCGTGGTAAGGTTCTGTGGCCGCGAGAACGTGGTTGAACCTGAGCACGTACTTGGGTGCCGCGAGCAACGTGGTGAAAACGATTGCCACGATGATGAACACCAGCAACTTCTTCATTGCCACTCCCTCCTTGTCGAAAAATATTTTGATGTACCCCCACATATTGGTGGGCAGTCAAAAAAATTATATACCACAACAGGGTGCTGTTGCAAGAGGTTTTTTACATCTTAACACTCTAAGAGGAAGAGCTAAAGGGCAATGTCAGATCATCAATCTTGAGATCATCCGAACATCTTCTTTGAAATGCTGTCAGTTTCGAAGAACCACGCCCCTCATCCAGTGAGCACGATTGTTGGTTTCAACATAAGACGCTTATAGGAGTACTGGCAGGAATGATGTGGTCCCGCATCCTCGCAAACTACGGCATAGAGATGAGCAAGGTCAGGTTCATGAAGAACACCTTCCTCGTTGCTATCCGCGCCCTGTTTGCCTCCAGCTTGGATATCGCGCTGTCTGCGTACTTGCTCAGGTGAACTCTTGCTTCGACCGTTGTCCTGGTGTAACATAGCCGTGTGGAGGTGTCGCAGGTGGGGATATACGTCGGTGTAGACATCGGCACGACTGCCGTGAAGGTGATCCTCTACGATTCTGAAGCGTTGAAGGTTTTGCTTGACGTCAGCGAACCTTACGATGTGTTCAGTGTTGGACCCTCCATGTTTGAGCAAGACCCTGTCCAGATCGAGAACTCCGTGTTCAAAGCGTTAAGAAGAGTTGGAGAGAAGTTCCAGCGTGTTGACGGTATTGTTCTGGACAGCATGCTGCATTCCCTGCTTTTCCTTGATGAGAATCTTCAGCCCATGGGCAACCTGGTACCGTGGGTAGACGAACGATCTATACCCCAGGTGTTTCAGGTGAAGAATGACAGAGACCTCACGAAAACTCTTCAGGACAGGGCAGGCTGTGCGAGCAACTTCGCGTATCCTCTCTTCAAACTCATGTGGTTCGCTCAGAACGAGCCTGAGAAGATCGAGAAGGCCCACAAGATTGTCTCGATAAAGGATTACATATTCTACAAGCTCACTGGAACCTTAGTCAGCGACATCTCAGTTGCCTCGGGCACGGGATTTCTAGACATTCACAGAAAGGTCTGGATGACGGATATGCTCAGGACATTGACCAACGTCGACGAAATGAAATTGCCACAGTTGGTCTCGCCACGTTTTGCAAAAGAAATGATCAAAGAAGCGTGCGAAAGGACAGGATTCCGCGAAAGTACGATCGTTTTTGTGGGCATTTCGGATGCAGCAGCTTCGAGCATAGGTTCCGGTGCGGGTGTGGACGACTCGGTGACCATCTCTTCGAGCAGCAGCGCGGCAATAAGGTCTATCGTGAGTGAACCACCGGAGAGATACCCGTCTCCAGGTGTTTGGTGCTACATCGTTGATGAAGATCACTATATCAGTGGAGTGGCGACCAGCAACGGTGGGATCGTCTTCGACTGGTACGTGAAACTGTTCTCCAGACACGACCATGCGCAAATCATAAAATCGATTGAGGAGAACTTCCACAGCGTGGACATCTCACGCGCCGTTCTGTTCTATCCGTTTGTTTTCAGCGAGAGATTTCCGGAACTGGATCCAAGACTCAGTGCGAAATTCTTGAATCTTCGCGGTGATACGACAGAATGGATGGTGGCACGAAGCGTTTTGGAGGGCATTATCCTGAATCTGAGAAGGATCTTCGATGTGGTGAAACTTCTACCAAAACGGTGTGATCGGATCTACTCGACCGGTGGCTTGACCAGAGCCGACGTGTGGACCAAGATGCTCGCGACTGTCATCAATCAGAGGATCATCGTGCAGAGTAAGAGACAGGGAACCGCCCTGGGAGCGATCTGGCACCTGCTTGGTGAAGATCACAGAAAAAAGGCCATGGAAGCACTGAAAGGTGAGCTCGAGGTCTACGAACCGGACGAAAAGCTCGTGCCTTATTATCAGAAACTGTACGAGTTGTGGACAGAGAAGCTTTGAGAATCACGAGGCGAACTGTATCTGGTAAAGTTGATAGTACACGCCCTGGCGCGCCATTAGCTGTGCGTGCTTTCCTTCCTCAACTATCTTACCGTTATGCACGACCAGTATTCTGTCTGCGTTTTTCACCGTGGAAAGTCTGTGAGCGATCATAATCATCGTTTTTTCTTTGGAAAGTTCTCTTATCGCTGTCTCTATTCTTGTTTCGGTTTCCACGTCGATGTTGCTCGTGGCTTCGTCGAGTATGAGGATCTTGGCGTCGAACAAAACGGCGCGCGCGAGAGCAATGAGCTGTCTCTCACCAGCGGAGAGCGTGTAACCTCTCTCGACGATCCTCGTGTGAATTCCTTCAGTCAGGCGAGACACGATGTCGTAAGCGTGGACCTTCTTGAGGGCTTCGACGACCTGTTCTTCGCTGTAGGATTCGTCGAACAATCTCACGTTGTCAAGAATCGTTCCTGTGAACAGGATCACATCCTGGGGAACTGCTGCTATTTGCTTTCTAATTCTCGTCAGGTCGTACTCGAACATGTCTTTCCCATCGATGAGGATCCGTCCCTTCTGTGGTACGTACAGTCCGTTGATGAGGTTCATCAAGGACGTCTTTCCCGCACCCGTTTCACCAACGATGGCAGTCAGCTCTCCAGGCTTGAAAACGACGTTGATCCCCTTCAAAACCCACCTTTCTGAATCGTAACTGAACCAGACGTCTTCGAATTTCACCTCGCCCTTTTCAATGCTCAGATCACTGTTTTTCTTTCCGCTCGGTTCTGGTTGTTCGTCCATCAGGGAGAATATCTTCTCGCACGAAGCCGTTGTGTTCTGAATTATGTCGTATTTCTCGGAAATGTCTTCCAACGGTCTCATGAAGGTGTCTATATAGGAAATGAAGGCGTAAAGTTCGCCGAACATGATGCTCTGCTGAAGGATCATTCTTGCTCCAAAGTAAATGATCGCACTCGTGGCCATGTGCCTCACGAAGCTTATGAAAGGTCGGAAGACACCGAACACGTAAAGCTGTTTGAGCTGAGATCTGTAGAGTTCCGAGTTCACCGAGTCAAATTCTTTTCTTTTATAATCCTCAGCCAGAAAAAGCTTTATCACGCTCATCCCGCTGATGTGTTCCGCAAGGTAAGCGTTCACTTTCGCCAAGTTGGTTCGTACCTCTCTGTAGACTTTCAGATCGAAGTATCTGAACAGGATCATCGCAACCGCTATGATGGGAAAAATGAAGCTGCTCGTTGCGAACAGTCTCGGACTGAGACGAACGAGGAAGTATATCGTACCTGCGAGGAGAAACACATCCTTCACCATTGCCGTGATGACACTCATAAAGAACTCCTGTATGTTCTGAGTATCGTTGACGATCCTGGTTGTGATCCTACCTGATGGGTTTCTGTCAAAGAAGGACATGGGCAGGCGCAGAACCTTTCTAAAAAGATCCGTACGCACATCGTGAACGATCCTGTTGCCTAAGTACGACGTGATGAAGGTGCTGAGATAACCAAACAAGAACTGTGCGGCGAACACTCCCACCACTGCGAAACCAAGCCTGAAGATCCCAGAGAGTCTCTCAGACTCGGACAAAGCCTCGTTGTTCAAATAACCGTCTATGATCGTTCTGATCAGCTGAGGAGGCAACAGGTCCACCACGGCTGAGACGAGCACTACAAATATTGCAAGCACGAAGAACCACGCATAGGGCCTCGCGTACTTGAGTAACCTTTTCAAGGAGACCACCCCAAAAGTTAGTTCCACGAATTATTTTATCATGCAACGTCGAGTCTGAAGAACCTCGTTCTGTTAAACTGGTCTTTAAAGAAAGTGATCGTTCCAAGATCTTTGAGTAACGTCCTCAGTGGCTCTTCCTGTTCTGGAGACATCTCCATGATGATCGTCTTTCGCGCGAGAAGAGAAGGATCTGAAAAGAAATTTCGGTAGAAGTCAAGTCCATCTTCACCGGCAAACAACGCCTCGTATGGTTCTTTCAAAACATCGAAGGGTAGTTCAGCACTCGTCGGAACATACGGCGGATTCGAAACGATGAGCTGAACATCGTTGAGAACGGGCAACAGGGGACTCAAATATGCACCCTTCAGAAGCCGGACACGAGCTCTGTACCGTTCAACGTTGCATCTGGCAACCTCGAGGGCTCTTTCACTTATATCCGTTGCCAGGACCTCACATTCACTTTCGAGCGCAATCGCTATGGCTATGCAGCCCGTACCAGTACCGACGTCCGCAACCATTTTGAAACCCTTTTCCTCGATGAGCTTCAAAGCCAGCTCGACCAGCATTTCCGTCTCGATGCGCGGCACGAACACTCCTTCGCGCACGTGGAGTTCCAGGCCGTAAAAATAACATCGTTCTGTTATGTACTGTAACGGATAACCACCCGCACGTTTCTTTGCGAGTGAGATTGCCAACTGACACACTTCTTCGGGGACTTCTTCTTCGAAGTTCATCAGCAACCTTTCGCGGGTTTGGGAAGTAACCTTAGTCAGTACGGACAAAGCCTCCGAACCTGGCGATTCGGAGGCCTCTTTCAGGACGTCTTTGAGAATCGTGTAAAGCTCTCTCAGTTTCATACCCCAAACTTTTTTCTTATCTCCTCGCTCATTCTGTCGGGTGTCCAAGGTGGATCGAATGTCAGGTTGATCTTGACGTCTTTCACACCTTCGATCTGCCTGACCTTGTCTTCAGCATCCTGCAAGATGAGCCCAGCCAGAGGACACGCTGGGGTTGTCATCGTCATCGTGATCGTCACGTTGTTTTCGTTGTCTATGGCCACATCGTAAACGAGCCCAAGGCTCACGACGTCCAAACCTATCTCGAAGTCAATGACTTGCTTCAAAGCTTCAAGTACCTTTTCTTTCGTGACCAAGCTAACATCCCCTCAAGAGAGTTTTTCGAGAAGATCATTGAGGATCGTAACATGAGACATCTCTTCGCGAACTATGAGATCGATCTTGTCCTTACCGAGTCCCTGTGGGATCATTTCCTTCAGTCCAAGGTAGAAGATTATCGAATCTTTCTCAACGTCGATCGCTATCCTCAACACTTCCGAGAGGGATCTGACCTGGTTGAATCTCGTTGTTGGGTCCAGCCTGGGATCGAACACCTTTCCACTCACCATCGCTCTCAGATACGCTGCAGCCTCACCTTGAGGATCCAGGAACTGCGAGATTTCCCTCTCTTTTCCGGCCAGATCAAGCCTCATCTGATGAAACCTTTTCTCGTGTTCCTTTTCCATCTCCGCCAGCTTCAAAAAGATGTTCTTTTTCGTGTACTCGGGGAACATCTCAGCAGCCCTGCTGTAGAATACGACACCATTTCTTTCAATCTGTTCAGCCATTTCGAAAACCTCATCGATGTTGAACATGAGACTCACTCCCTTTTTGCCAGTTCCGTATCAAGCATGATTATACCAGCAAAGTTGTCCTCTATGCGTTCCAGCAGCGACAGTATTTTCTGGGCATTCGCTTCTTCTTCAATCTGTTCGTTAACAAACCAATTCAAAAAAACGAGGGAAGCGTTGTCGTTCAACTTTTTCGCAAGCTCAACGAGGTTGTTTATGCTTGCCGTGACCTTTTGTTCATGGTCGTAAGTGTGCTTGAAGGCTTCCAGTGGCGAAGCCCAGTCCTTCTTTGGTTCGTCCAGTGCGTGCAGTTCCACCCTTCCACCACGTTCGTTGATGTGCTCGAAAAATTTCATCGCGTGACCAACTTCCTCCTGGGCCTGTTTCTTCATCCAGTGCGCCATTCCTTCGAGATTTTCATGTTCAAAGTATGCAGCCATTGAAAGATAAAGGTAGGCCGAATCGAGTTCCTTTTTGATCTGTTCGTTGAACGCCTTTTCGATCTCTTTGGGAATCATAACTTAACACCTCCATCCATTAGATTTCGTACAACACAGGGCCCTTTCGGGCCCCAGTCTCAGACCTTTTTGTGGCAGAACCACCAGTCGAAGCACTTGTATTGTTCTTTCCTCTTGGCAGCTTCTTCAACGCTTGTCGCCGGTGGAACGATGACTTCATCTCCAATCAGTTCGTTGTTCGGCCAGTTCGCCGGTATAGCGACCTTGTTTTCGTCGGCGACCTTGAAGGCTTTGATGATCCTGAGTATCTCGTCCATATTTCTTCCAACTTCCTGCGGATAATACAGTATCGCACGTATGATACCGTTTGGATCGACAAAGAACACGGCCCTGACGGTGTTGCTTCCCTTGGCCGGGTGAATCATGCCGAGCATCTCAGCAACTCTTCCGGTATCTGCAATGATTGGAAATTCGATCTCCACACCAGTGTTTTCCTTGATCCATTCAACCCACTTGATGTGCGAAAAGACTTGATCCACGCTCAGACCGATGAGCTCCGCGCCCAGTTCTCTGAACTTGTTGTACCTCTTCTGGAACGCCACGAACTCGGTCGTGCACACGGGTGTGAAGTCTGCTGGATGGCTGAACAGAACGAACCATTTACCTTTGAAGGCATCTGGAAGCTTCATCTTGCCGTGTGTCGTGACCACCTCGATCTCTGGAAACTTTTCACCTATCAACGGAATTGCCATAAGGACACCTCCCTGTTTTGCTTTGCAGTTATATTATACCGCATGGTATGGAGCCACTTCATATTGTACACATAACAATACTAAACGTTTACTTTCACACCAGAAAGCCACCTTCTCACGTTCCAAAAATGCAATCGAAGATCAAAGCCAGCGCTCTGTATCTTCACCGAATGGATGATGACAGCACTTTCGGTAGGAATTTTCGAACGGTAGCGAGTGCAACACCCTCTTCCCAGCTCGCGTGAGCGAGCTGGAAATCCACATTGCCTATGAACTCTGCGTTGAACTTCTCTTCAACGCACTTCTTTAGCAGCGTAACCATATCGTCGTTCACGATGCCTTCCCCCAGAAACACGACAGAGCTTGGCTTAAGCACCATGATCAGATTTCCAAGAACCAGGGACAGCCTCCTGAACGGTTCAATGTAGTGAATTTCCACGGACTTGAAGTTCGATCGGGCCTTCGCCCTGATTTCCTCAACGATGGATCTGTACTTTTCTTCCTCGTTCATGGCAAAATCTTCGAAATCTATGTCTTTTCCAAGGTAAGACTTGATTACGGCATATTCGGAAGAATGATATTCGAGGCAGCCAGTTTGCCCACAGTAGCATCTTCCTTCGCTCGCGACGATCGCATGTCCTAATTCGAAGTGTTTCGCGTGCCCGTTGCTCCAGAAGCTCGCACCTATCCCCGTCCCATAGCTGACCGTGAGGAAATCGTTTCTTTCGTGGCTGGACAAAAAATATGCGAGTGCGTCAACATCGTTCATCAAGACAACGTTACCGATGCCCAGAGAACTCTCGAGAAGTTTCTTGATGTCCAGCTTTCTCACGTTCATGAGGTGCGAAGCGACGATCTCTCCACTTGAAACAATACCGGACGAACAGATCCCAACGCCAAGCAACCTTTCACTCTTGAGCTCTTTAACAATTTCCAGAACTGCGGAGGCATAACCTTCGTTGTTTCTCATCTGTGAAAAGATGCGGATCGAGCTTTTCCTTACAGGATGCATTGCTGCATCGAAAAGAACTCCTCGAACCTCTTCGCGTCCCACTTTGATACCGATGACAAACCAGCAAGAAGCATCGATGCGGAGCAACTGCGATGGCCTTCCCCTGCTCGGTTCGGTCTCCGTGACGTCGATGAAACCTTCGTTCAAGAGTTCTCGAACTATGTAACTCAGCGTGCTTGCCGAAAGACCCGTCAGGCTCGAAAGCTCCGCGCGCGACATGGATCCATGCTCAAACAAACACCTCAGGACGCGCAACTTGTTCTCCTTTCTCAAAGCCGGGGCCGGCAACTTCTCACCCCAAAACTTCGAGGAACGTTTTTAAGTAATTCACGAGGTTCGCCGTCGTAATGAACTTCTCCAGCACGATCCTTCTTCCCTGTTCGCCCATTCTTCTTCTCAAATTCTCGTTTCTCATTAGTTCGAGTATATATCCTGCAAGTTCATCTTTCTCCCACGCCAGATATCCGTTCTCACCGTGCTTGATCTGAATCTTCACACCTCCAACCGGTCTTGCCACCACGGGCACTCTCTTGTAAAGGGCTTCGCTGATGACCAGTCCGAAGCCTTCCCTCGTGGCTGTGTGCAGTGCTACTGTGCTGTTTCTCTGTATTGCGTTCACTTCTTTGCTTCCAACCCCTTTCAGGTTCGTACAGAATTTTATGTCCTCATCCGTCCCGGCGTAGCGCAACACCTTTTCGAAAAACAGCCAGCCTTCAGGATCATCCGAAGCCATGGCGGAGACGATCGCAAGCTGGACGGAGGGAACCTCACGTTTGACGAGCCTGTAGACATCTACGGCCGAGAAAAGGTCCTTCCACGGATCGAACCTGGCCACAACAGTTATCAGAGGTCTTTCTGGATCTATCTCGAGTTTTTTCAAGACCTCTCTGACAAAGTTCTCGTTCAGTTCGATGTTCTTCTCACTGAGAGGATCTATGCTGGGTGGAAAGGCCCTACATCTTTCTTTCACGTTTTTTGGGAAGTACTCTTCCAGATGGAAGATCATTCTGTTGTAATCCCTCACGTACGAGGAAAACCTGTTCCAGACGGTTTGGTTCGGTGTTGAAAGATCTATGTGACAACGCCAGATCCACTTCGTACTGGTTTTCGTTTTTACGAAGGATCTGATGGCAGCCGGTTGAGGATCGTGGATCACCACGATGTCTTCATCCCCATCGATCAGTTCGGCGTTGGCCCTGCACACATCCTCGTAGAGTTTCCACTCTTCTTCCGTGATCTGAAGGCTGGCCCCCTGCAGCGTGTTGTGGAACTTCTTGGTGACGTTGAAGAATTCTCCCGGCGCTTCTATAACCCGCCATTCCGTTTTTAGCCCGATCGAATTCATGAGCGGTACCAGGCTCTGCAGTATTTCGGCCACGCCACCGCCGTAAGCCGTCGCGTTGATGTGAACCACTTTTAAACCTTTGAGAGATCTGGCAAGCTGTTTGATCTCTTCCACCTGTTGTTCAACCAGACCTCGGTACTCTTCGATGGATCTCTCTGTAACTTTGACTCTCATGAGCTTCCTCCTCTCATTTGAGCGACCAGCCGACCATACCTCTGATGTAGTAACGCTGCAAGACCAGATAGACCACAATCGGAACGATCATAACCAAGATCGCCGCTGAGGAAAGCAAGCCCCAATCCACGTGGTACACGCCTCTCATCAGTGGGATACGCTGCGTGGCAAGAAGCTTGTCTGGTGAGTATATCAAGATCAGCGCGAGGAAGAAATCGCTCCAGACCCAAGTGAACTGCAACGCGAAGGCCGAACCTATGGCTGGCATGGCGAGCGGCAGCACGACCCTGAAAAAGATGGTTATGTCACTCGCACCGTCTATCCTCGCAGCTTCTTCCATGGCTTTCGGAATCGTGGTGAAGAAGTTTCTCATGAAGAAGGCAATCCAGGGAATACCCCAGGCGGTGTGAACGATAATCAATCCAAGGTAAGTGTCCACGAGGTTCAACGCGTTCATCATCTGGAATATCGGGACGGCGATCGTCTGCTGTGGCAATGCGAGCGCAATGATCACGAGCGCGAGCAGTGGCGTCCTCAGTTTGAATCTGTACCTCGAAAGCCCATAACCCGCCATCGTTGCCAGAAACAAAGGTAAGAGCGTTGCAGGAACCGCAACGATCAAGGAGTTCAACATGCCTTTCGAAAGGGCTGCAGTCGGGTGATTCCAAGCACCCGCGAAGTTGTTGATGGTGGGACGGAACGTTGCAAAATTCCACCAGCCGTTGAGAAGCTCGTCCAGCGGCCTGATCGCCGTCATGAGAACACCCATGAACGGCAAGATCCAGACGAGCGCAACAAGCCATCCTAACAGAGAAACGAGCAAGGCCTTCGGTTTCATGTTCGATCATCCCTCAACGTTCTGAGCAAAGGCAGACTGACGAGCAAAGTTGACATCGTCAGGAGAACGGCAACCACCGCGGACCTGTTGAAATCCATGGCCCTGAAAGCGTACGTGTACATCTGCAAAGCCAGCACATTGGATGCCCCACCGGGCCCTCCCATCGTAGCCACGTAGACGATGTCAAAAACCTTGAGTTCCCAAAGTAGCGTCATCGTGACAACGACGATCGTTATGGGTCTGAGCATAGGGATCGTTATCTTTGTGAAGATCTTCAAAGCAGAGGCGCCATCGAGTTGAGCCGCTTCGTAGAGATCCTTCGGAATCGTCTCGAGCCCAGCCGAATACAGAACGGTGGAGAAGCCAACCCAGAGCCAGACTGAGCCAAAAATCAGAGCGAGCAGCGCACTGTCCGGATAGGCAGTCCAGCTCTTTGCCGGTATTCCAAAGATTTTCAGGAAAGCATTGAAAATACCCAGGTTTCTATCGAATATGAAGTTGATCATCACACCTCCAACGATCATTGGCATGACCATCCCGAGAAAAATGATGGACTTGATCACTGCGCCTCCACGCACATTCCTCAACAAAACGGCCAGGACGAGTCCCAGTGCAAGCGTCAGCGGCAGGTGTATGGCGATCCACAGCAGGTTATGAACGAGGGCCCCCAGGGGAAAGCCCCTCGAGAGGCCCTCAAGATTGAGTATTTCTCTGCTTAACAACACCCTGATATAGTTCTGCAGGCCAACGAATTTGCCGTCCGAATCGAGGAAGCTCAAAACCACGGTCCTTGCCACGGGGTAAACTACGAAGATTGCTACCAGTGCGAAGGCTGGTACCACAAAGAAGGCCACGTACTTTGCCTTGGTTCTCATGAAATCACTTCTTTGGAGCTTTCTCCTGAAGCGTTCTGATCACGTCGTTCAGTCTCTCTGGGGCCACCCAGAGCAGCTTCAGCTGATCCCAGAAGGTCGGCTGGAACTCTCCACCGATTGAATCATCCAGGTCTGGTAGCGCGGTGACACCCTGTATGATCTTTGCGACTTCTCTGTCGACGGGTGGATAGATCGACAGGTCTATACCGACGGCCGTAGCGATGTGTCCACCCTGTTTGACCTGCAACGCCTGACCTTCCGGACCACAGAGCCAGGCAATGAGCTTCTTTGCCTCTTCAGGATACTGCGTGTACTTGGGCACGAACGCATAATCAGCGCCGAAAACGACGCCGTTCGCTCCGGGCAAAGCGAAAACACCAAGATCGTCCGGATCGTCCACCATGCCTGTGATCCAGCTTCCCATGAAGTAGAGTGCGTAATCTCCGTTCCACCATTGTTTCAAAACGAGCGTCCATTCGGTTGGCTCACCAAAGTATTTGTTCTTAAGCAAGGAAACGAGTTTGTTCATGCCCTTCATGACCAGATTGCTGTCCCATCTGATGTTGCCTTCAATGAGGTCGAGCTGCAACTCAGGTCCACCAAAGCTAATCAAGAAGTGTTCTGTTACGTCGGACAGGGGCCAACCAACGCCATCCCCACTTGCGATCGGCGCTTTGATTTGCGGTATTTTCTTGATCTTCTCGAGCAGTTCAACGAATTCGTTCCACGTGGTCGGCGGCGTGAGTCCGTGCTTTGCGAAGAAGGATTTTCTGTACCAGAAACCAGGTTTCACTTTTCCGGTGTACGCTGCTCCGTAAAGCTTGTCGCCGACTTTTACCGCATCCAGCGCTCCGGGCAGGAACTTCGTTTCGTCGAGAACACCGTTTAACGTTAGAATATGGCCTTTCTGTCCGTACTCCCTGATGAAGCTCGCCCACATGAATATGACGTCTCCCGGAGCTTTCTTGGCTGCAAACTGTGCCGGCAAAAGGTTCGCCAGATCCTCGGCCCTGTAGATCTTGTACTCGATCTTTATACCCGTCTGCTTCTCAAACTCCTGAAGCACAGGCATGAACTTTTCCATTTCTGGACCGGCCCAAGGACCTATGACGGTGAGCGTTACAGCACTCAGGACGGTGGCAAGGAGCAGAACCACTGCTACCAACAACCTTGACATACCAGCACACCCCCTCGGTTTGAGATATTTTTTCGTAACAGGAATTAAGTCTACAGAAATAATACCACCGTACTCGTAACTTGTCAAGGGTCAAAACTTGTCCGTCTTTACACTGGACCCTGGCTCAGAAAACGATCATTCCGTTTCTGCTTTGCAGAAGTTCCCAGCCAACTCTGTAAATGCTTGCACTTGGACTCATCTCAGTCATTTCGGAAGGTGTAAAATACTGTCGCAACGGGGGGATGATCATGAACAGATCCGGCTGGCTCGTCAATCTCCTGTTCATAGCTGGAATATTTGTGGTGTTCTTCGTTTCGGCGACGTACCGCGAGAGGGACGAAGACGTTCTCTGGTCTCGTTTCGTTGGAAAAACCGGCAGGGATATCGCCTACGACCTTGCACTCTTGGATGATGGAATCGTGATTGTCGGCTGGACGTCCTCGCAGAGAATACCGTACGATCAAAATGTTATGATGGTGAAGCTCTCAAAGAATGGAAAGCTTCTCTGGAACAAAGAGCTCGGTTCAACGGGCACAGAAGGTGCAAACTGCGTTGAGAGGACACACGATGATGGATTCATCGTTGCCGCGATCAGCAGTTCGGACGACGATGAGATCCCCGCACAATTCGGAGGTCAGGACGTGTGGCTTCTGAAATACGATGCGCAAGGAAATTTGCTGTGGAAACGCTGCTATGGCAGCGAAGCCTATGAATCGGTGCTTGATCTGGTGGAGGACGAAGGGTATCTCTTCGTTGGTTATACAACGAGAATGGGTAACGAGGACGTCTGGATGGTGAAAGTTGATGAAAACGGAAAGATCGTCTGGGAAGGAAGTCTTGGTTCGGACGGTTGGGATTCCGCCATCGCTGTTGACAAAGCAACGGATGGTTACTACGTCGTCGGACTGACCAGACCTGCTGAGATCAATTCAGTAAACGGTTTTGCTGACATGTGGGTCCTCAAGGTTTCGAAAAGTGGTGAACCCGTCTGGCAGAAAAGAATTGGAGGTAACGACTGGGACCAAGCGAGCGACGTTCTGACAACAGCTGATGGAGGATGTCTCGTGCTCGGAACGAGCTGGTCGGAAGAAATGAGTTTCTTTGGCAGAGCCGATTTTGTCTTGGTTAAGCTCGATGCCAGCGGCGAGATTGAATTTCAAAGGGCTTACGGTGGTGAACAGGACGATATAGCTCAGAAGATCATCAGAATTCAAGACGGTTACCTTCTGGTGGGAACCACCTGGTCTGACACTGTGAACGGGGTGAAGAGACAGGGTGGTAGCGATTACTTAGTATTGAAGATCGATGAAAATGGTGAAGTCGTGTGGGTTAAGTGTCTTGGTGCGTTGCTGGACGACGTCGCATATGCGGTTTTTTCCGATGGGGAAAGTTATTACCTTGCAGGTGTTTCGTATTCGCGCTCGTTCGCTCTGAGATCTCGCTCGCACGGTGAGGGAGACGCACTGGTTTTGAGAGTCAAGTTGAAGTGAGGGAGAAAGAGGCCCAGCGCGCGCTGGGCCTCTGCTTCAAGCCCTGGTCACGTTGAACTTCACAGGTGTCGGATTCGCTATATTGTCCGAAACAGGACATCTGCTTTCAACGGTTTCTATCCACTTCTTCAGGACGTTCTCTGGTGCATTCGTTTTCGCTTTGATAGTCACATTGATTTGCTTGTAACCCGCCCTTTCTGCGTCGGACCTTCCCTGAAACTTTGCCGGATTGAGAATACCTTCGATGTCTATCGTCAGTCCATCCAGCTGCATGTTCATTTCCTTAGCCACCATGTGACCGACCACGTTCAGACAACCAGCAAGCGCTGCAAGCAGGTACTCAACTGGGTTGGCTCCCTTGTCCTCCCCACCGAGCTGTGGTGGTTCATCGACATACATCGTGAAGTTTCTCGCCTTTACCTGTACCCTGGTTGGAGTTTCAGACGCTGCACTCACAGAAAATTTGAGATCCATAAATCCACCTCCGTTCAAATATTACTCTCAGAATATTAGGACTATGTTGCTCGGAATTTTCCATACTTTGTCCCAGACCTGATAGGAAGTGACCAGAAGTCTCATATTGAGCTTTCAGAAGCAATAGATAGAAAAAGAGAGAATATGCCACCTCTTCAACCGTAATGTTGAAGAATCAGTCATCATGGCCGTTATCCGCCGCTTATCTTCCTTGAATTTAACATGGCCTTCACGTAAGATTAGTTATGTAAACTTTCTAACCTACTTGGGTTCACATGAGGGAGGCTTGGAGAAGTCGATCCAGATCGCCGTGAAAGCCATCGAAATTCTCATAGAGGGAGGTGCTGGTTTATGAAGAAGTTCCTGGTGATACTTCTGGCAATGTTGCTCGTGTGTTTGTTCGCCGAGACCATCGAACTGAACACGATCTTTGGTCCGGAGGATCTGGGATACTACATTGAACGAAACCAGAAATTCTACGATGAAACAGGTGTGCGTGTGAACATCACTGTGGTTCCGTACGGACGCGATCAGAACATCAAACTCATTGCTTCCATGCTGGCCGGTGGTGAACAGTACGATATTTTCATCATTGACTGTGTCGAAGTACCGCTGTACGTTGAGAACGGCTGGGTCCTGCCCATCGATGAATGGCTGACGGAAGATCTCAAGCAAGACGCCATACCCTTTGCGCTCGATGGCATGGCCTATCAAGGAAGATGGTACGGCCTGCCGTGGATTTCGGAGTGGAAGTCGTTCGTCTACAACAGAGAGATGATCAAAAAAGTGGGTTACGACGAATTCCCCAAGACGTGGGATGGAGTCGTGGAACTGGCCAAGAAGCTTCAGGAGGCCGGAATTGTGAAGTACGCTTCGGCCTGGTCGTGGGCACAGAAAGAGTGCTTGGTGTGCGATTTTGTGGCGATTCTATCGAGCTTCGGCGGTAAGTTCTTTGATGAGAACTTGAATCCTGTTTTCAACGATGAGAAGGGTGTTCAAGCTCTCCAGTTCATGGTCGACATGATCTACAAGTATCAGATCGTGAACCCGGCATCGCTCGGTTGGACCGAAACCGAAGTTTACAAAGCCATCTTCAACAACGATATCGCCTTCGGTATGATGTGGGGAATACCCCTGGTGGACCTCGACAATCCTGAGATCTCCAAAGGCGTTGGTCAATGGGAGATAGGTCTGATGCCGTCTGTAGATGGCGAACATCCCTACAGTGTTTCCGGTCCCATGGGCTGGGCAATATCTTACGGAACGAAGCACCCGAAGGAGGCTTTCGAGTACATAAAGTTCCTGGCAGGGCCGGAAGGCGCCCTCGACGCTGCCTTGAAGGCAGGTATAGTGCCGGGATGGAAATCCGTCTGGGAAAATCCTGAGTTCAAGAACAAAGTCAGAGGATTGGACAAGATGTACGAGCAAGCGATGTACATAGTCCACAGACCCAGGGTGCCATGGTATCTGGAGTTCTCTAACGCTTTACAGGAGGAACTGCACAAGGCACTGACGCGCCAAAAATCTCCAAAAGCCGCACTCGATGCTGCTGCACAGGCTGCGCTGAAGATAAAAGCTGAATACGAAAAAGGAAGGAAGAAATGAACAACTAACATGGTGGGGCCTGCTGGGCCCCACCCTTTAGATTCTTGAGAAGAGAGTGAGAGAGCCTTGGAAAAACGCAAAAGAGTCATCGGCTATCTCTTGATGTCGCCGTCCTTAGTGATACTCTTCGTGGTCCTTGCCTTTCCGCTGGCACACGCGTTCTATCTGAGTTTGTTCAACGTTCGTTTCTTTGCTGGAAGGATTATCACAAGCTTCGTCGGATTCGAGAACTATCTGTCGATTCTTCGGGATGAATCCTGGTGGAGATCTTTCCTGAACACCGTGTACTTCGTGCTTGCCGATATCACCGTCGGAATGTTCCTGGGTTTCATAACCGCGCTCGCGCTGAACCGTAAGTTCAGGCTCAGATCTCTTGTCATAGGACTCATCCTGCTTCCATACGTCTTACCACCCATCGTTCACGCTTTGATCTGGAAGTGGGCATTCAACGCTGATTATGGCTTCATAAATCAGACGCTCCTCAGCCTCGGGATCATAAAAAAGAACGTCTACTGGTTGACCGACCCGAAACTCGTCCTGTGGGCTCTCATACTCGCAAATTTGTGGCAAGGAACGGCTTTCGCGACGATCATCTACCTGGGTGGAATGAAGTCCATACCCGATGAGCTGTACGAGGCGGCAAAGATAGACGGTGCCACCAGAACGCAACAGGTCATCCACATAACCTGGCCTCTCTTGAAACCCTTCACACAACTTTTGCTGGTGATGAAAACGATCCTCACCTTCAAGCTCTTCGAACTGATCTACGCTGTGACCGGCGGTGGGCCTGCCGGCAGAACGCGTGTTGTTTCCTACGAGATATACAGGACCGCTTTCGAATCCTACAAGTTCGGGCGTGCCACGGCGATGTCCTACATACTCTTAGGTATAGTTGCTCTCATCGTGCTCGTCTTCAGACGAGCATTTGCAACAGAGGCAGGTGAGGAGTAACGTGAACGCGAAACTTCACAGAGTTTTGATTTTGATCGTGATCGTCTGCGCCGTCGGAGCTTCCGTGATCCCCATTTACTGGACTTTTGTGACCAGTCTTTCTCTCGACGTCGATCTGATGCAAACATCTCGCACCTGGTTTCCCCCAAGACCGACATTGAAGAATTACAGAGAGGCCCTGGGATTAGCACAGGGCGTCTATGGTGTGGCCTCGCAGATCAGAGCCGCACTTTTCAACAGTCTGACGATCGGTGTCAGTGTCACGATCGTAACGCTCCTTTTGGCGATCCTCGCCGCCTACGCGATAGAGAGACTGAGGGTGCCGTTGAGAAAGTACATAAGCTTTTTCGTGCTCTTGACACAGATGTTGCCGCCCGTCATTCTTGTGATACCCATCTACCTGTCGCTGGCCCGGTTTGGCATGCTCGATAGCAAAATGTCCCTCGCTGTGATATACACTGCGTTGAACCTGCCTTTTGCCATATGGATCATGAGTTCCTACTTCAGAAGGTTGCCCGTATCGGTCGAAGAAGCCGCAATAATAGATGGTTGTGGATACGTGAAGGTCCTCTGGAAGATATTGATTCCCATGTCCAGACCTGCCCTCTTCACTTCAGGTATATTTGTCTTTCTCTCGGCCTGGAACGAATTCATAATTGCTCTGGTTCTGACCTCGAGTTTGAAAGCGAAGACTCTGCCCATAAGCATTTCCGAATTCATGGGTCGTTTTTACACAAATTATCCGCTCATGTGCGCTGCGGGCATCGTTTCGATGGTTCCTCCGATAATCTTCGCCCTTCTGTTCCAGAACTTCCTGGTCGAAGGGCTCGCCAAAGGAGCGGTGAAAGAATGATGAAAGCCAGGCTGACCCTGAAAAATTCCGAAGCCAAAGTTCTCGAGTGTATAAGACAGTTACGGCCGATATCGAGAGCGAAGATAGCAGTCAAAACAGGTTTGAGTAAGCCCGTCGTTTCACAAGCCGTGGAGAAACTGATCAGAGAAGGCATCGTGAGGGAATCGAAAAAAGGCAAAAGCACGCTGAGGGGTGGAAAGCGCCCCACGTTACTCGAATTCAACCCGAACTGGCGATTCGTTGTGGGCGTGGATGTTGGTGGCAGCAAGATACGTGCAGCGATAACAGATCTGGACGGTAACATGAAACGTAAGCTCGAGCGAAAAATTCAGAGAATTCGATCCGCCGATGATCTCGTAGATCAAATATCGAACTTACTCACGGATATGAAGTGTCACGATTACGAATTGCTCGGTATCGGTGTGGGCATACCAGGTACGTGTGATCACGATACGGGAAGAGTCAGATACATCCCGGCTTTCGATTTGAGGGATGTTCCACTTGAGACGATGCTTGAAGCAAAATTTGGTGTGCCCGTCTTTGTCGAGAACGATGTTACGCTGAACGCCCTTGGCGAGATGTGGAAAGGTGCCGCCAGAGGTTTAAGGAATGTTCTTCTGGTGGCACTCGGCACGGGTACCGGAGCGGGATTGATACTCGACGGAAGTCTCTATACTGGGGCGAGAGGCATGTCGGGTGAGATAGGCTATCTCGTAACGGATTGGTCCGCAGAAAAAGACGTTGAATACCGATTTGGCAGACTTGAAAGATGGTTCTCCGGGTACACGTTCGAACGTTTTCTCGAGGAGAGAAGAATCCGATCCACGTTGAAGCAGACTTTCGAGGAACTCGAGTCACATCCAGATTTCAACGAATTCTTCGACATTGCCTGTGAACACTTAGCACTCGCGATAGCGAACGCGGTGTGTCTGCTTGATCCAGACGTCGTGGTTTTGTCTGGTGGCATTGGCTACAACCAGTATGACAAGATCCTGAAGAAAATCGAACCGATTGTTTCCAAAACGGTTCCTGCGGAAATTCTCGAACATGTTCAGTTCAAAAAGGCGGAGCTTGCGGAATTCGGTATAGTGATAGGTGCGGTGTGCTACGTCCAAAAGGAACTC
Source organism: Pseudothermotoga sp. (assembly GCA_003510135.1). GTDB lineage: Bacteria > Thermotogota > Thermotogae > Thermotogales > DSM-5069 > Pseudothermotoga_A. The sequence goes on along the minus strand of DOKY01000008.1, from coordinate 33,544 downwards.
TTCGTGGTTTAATTTCAGACTTTCAAATCGATCTGGTGGATCGTTTTCACACCTCCGTCTTCCGTCAGGTAGATGCCGCTGGAGTTGAGTTTGCCCAGCAGTTCCCCATGGTCGTGAAGACCGAAGATCGTTCTCACAGAACCCAGGTAAATGGCTCCTACGTTTGCTTCAAGCAAAGGCACCAGTTCGAGGTCCTCCTGCTTCATCCGTAAAACTCTCAGTTTCACAAAGATGCCGTCGGATTCGTCGATCCAGCCGTTCATGCCTTCGTCGTACATGGCCAGTTCTTTGAAGCCGTTTCCTGTCGAAGGTCCAAACAGCTCGTGAGCGTCGTCCAGCTGCCCATTTTCATTTGAGTCGAACACCAGCAGCACGGCATTCTTTGGCAAACGAACGCTGTCCAGTGTGCCATCCAGGTCAAGATCCAGCGTCAATTTCTTGTCCGAAAATTCCAGCGGTGCGTCGTCAAGTTTTAAGATCAACGGATCCTGAAGATTTCCACTCGTGAACCTGAACATCTCGCTTCTTTCCAAGGTTCTGCTGACATGAAAGCTGGCTTCAAATTCGATCCTTCGACCATCCTTCGTTTCAACGTAACCCTTTGCAGAAAAATCGACCGATTCGGTTTCCCTCTCGTACACGTTTTGCTCGTACACCACCACAAATTGGTTCCTCGCCACTTGAGTTTCCTGCTCGAGCGACTGTTGTGATTCGGCCAGCTCCAGCAAGAACAGTCTCACCTTGCGACCTGTGAGCTTCTCGAGGATGGCTTTGATCAACCTCAGTTTCGCCTTGTCCTTTTCGCTGAGCTTGATTTCCACCTTCGTCGATTGTATTCTCGCGGGTTCTTGTTGCACCACACGAATCACCTGGAGCCTCTCGTGTCTCTGCATCAGACGTTCGTGACTGTTCAGCGAAGCCATGGTCACATGATAACTTCCTATCTTCATCCCATTGCCTCCGATATCTTATCGGCAACTTTACAAAAAATTTGGCGGCGCTGCCGCCAGAAACAAGGTGTTACGAGGGCCCGCCGTGAAAGTGTA
>DOKY01000008.1:0-32177 GCA_003510135.1 Pseudothermotoga sp. | reverse complement strand
TACTTCAGTAGTGGGAAGAGGTCACCGGGAAAGGAAAGGGGCCCGAAAGGCCCCTTTTGTTTATTCCCTCACGTACCTGAGTGACGCGTCGTAGTCCTTTATTTCTCCTTTCAGCACGGTCTGAATGAATTCAACCAAGACGCTGTCGAGTCTGAAGCCCGTGTCGTAACCAGAAATGCCTTTGAGCATCGTGTAACCATCGCCACCACCTGCAAGGTAGTTGTTCGTCACGACGACATACACTTTGTTAGGATCTATCGGTTCACCCTTCACCTTTGCCTCGACAACCTTGCCTCCAGCGCTCCTCCAGGTCAGTCCACCTACCTGCAAGAACGCCCCTTGACCTTCCTTGACGGTCGCAGCGTATTCAAGAACTTTCATCAACTGCTCGCCTGTCATCTTCAGCACGTACAGCGTGTTTCCAAAGGGTAAGACTGTGAGGACATCTCTCACGGTAATCTCGCCGGGTTTTATGGAAGCCCTTATGCCCCCACCGTTCATGAGCGCGACATCGGCGTTGACTTTCCACATCATCGCATCACAAATCATGTTCGCCAGATTCGTGCTCTTAGAACGCACGTTCGCCCTCTCACCGTCGAGCAGAATGTGCGTCTTACCTATGACCGTGCTCAGTTGCTCATCACCGAGTTGTTTGAAATAATCCAGCACGGTCTTGACGTAGAAATGTTCCTCATAAGGTTTGTCAACAAACTCGTAGATATCCTTCCCCTGAGCATCCTTACCCTTGTGGACCTTCAAGTTAACCGGGATCGGCTTCCAGCTGTAAGAGAGGATTTTTCCGTTCTCTATCTCCAGATCCAGTCTACCAATGTACTTACCCCATTCCCAGGCTTGAACCACAATGACGTCGTTCACCACCTGCGCCTCTTCGAACTTTGTGTGGCTGTGACCGTCTACGATGACGTGTATGCCATCAACAAGTTGAGCGAGTTGCTTGCTTGTGGTTTTTCCTTCGCCTTCCGGTTCCCATCCCAGATGCGCCAGGACCACGACGATGTCCACCTTGTTTCTGAGCTCGTCAACAAGCCTTTTCATCGTCTCAACGCAGTTCGCAAAACTGGCGCCCTTCAGATGAAGCGGTTCCAAGATTGCAGTTTCCTCCGTCGTGAGTCCGATGATCGCTACCTTGAGATCACCGAAGTCCTTGATGATGTAGGGCTGCGGTTTAACGATCCCTTCCGGATCGTGGAAGTTAGCACTGAGCATGGGAAACTTGGCGAGCTTCATCTGTTTGGCCAGCACCTCTTTGGGTTTGTCGAATTCGTGATTGCCCAGGGCCATCGCATCAAGCCTCATCATGTTGAAGGCAACGATATCTGGTGCGGCATCGAGCATGTCCGACTCCGGAACACCCGTGTTCATGTCACCTGCGTGCAAGAAGAGCACGTGACCTTTAGCAGATTCAACCTCTCTCCTCACCTCTTCGACGATCGTTGCGATCGCAGCGAATCCACCGATGTTGGGATTGTTGCTCTCGCTCCAGGCCCACGCATGACCGTGTGTGTCGTTGATGTGCAGGATCGTAAGCTTCGCTGCGAACAATATCACCGTGGCGATGAGCAGAAGTACAGTTAGGAACTTTTTCATCGCTGAACCCCCCTTCTGAAAAAGATTTTACTGCATCTTTGGCACAGATACTACTTGCACATAACATATGCGATCAGTCTTCCAACAGCTTGCGCAGCTCCTCGTCTACCAGATTACCATCGACGAAAATCGCTCTTTCGTCCACCACGATCGTCGAGTTCAAACACACACCGTCGCAGTGAGATGGTGCCTGGTCTGTGTAGACTTTGTCCGGAATGAGGTCTTCACTGATGTAACCTATACCCCATTCGCTGCAGCCCCAGACGCGTTCGTCTTCCAGGACGTTTCCGCTGAGTCTGGCCCCCGGGTTGAGACCGAGTGAGATGTGTGCGAGTTTGAACATACCTTCATGTTTGAAAGATTTCAGCCACGATTCAAACTGTCGCGCCTGATTTCCGCCGACTATCTCAACTATTCTTCCTTCCTCAACAATGAGTGTGACAGGTTCTTTCAACACCCCTACTGGAGGAACGATGGAGCCATCGAACACGATCTTGCCGTTGATCGATTCTTCGATAGGAGTCCAGCTCATCTGGCCGGGCAGCATGTGAATCCCAGGTTTGCTGGCGTCACCGTAATCACAAACTACTGGCCGCTGCGGATGATTTCTGAACTTCACGTCCGTGCCAGAAGGGTTAGTTATCCTGACTTGCTTGGCGGTCCCCAAGATTTCAGCCAGTGCTTTCATGAACCCCGCCAGCTTCTCGAGATCTATATCCAGTGTGCGAAGAAACATACCCTCGTCCATGCCAACCAGGCACATGTACCTGAGGTTTCTGTTCTTTACAGCAGCCTCAAATGCTGAAGAATACAGCAGCCACTGCTTGTTGAACTCGATCCACACGTCGGCACTCTGGAGCGCGGCGCTCAGGGATTTCAGAGGAAGATCGGGATCCGCAGCCTTGCCGACTCCTCTCGGGGCTGGAACGGACAGTAGGAGTGGCTTTGCACTAACGCGAACAACCTCGCTGGCGACAGCTTCCACAACTGGAAAATGCGAAAGCGTGTCGTAGGTGATCGCAACTTCTTCATTCGGTTTGATCTTGAAGATGTCGCAGACCAACTTCATCGCGGCTCGGGAGAGATCGAACCTCATTTTTCGCTCCTCCCATTCAAAAGTACCTCGTCGAAATCGAATCCAAAGTGTCTCGGTCCAAATACTTCAATCGCCCCAGAACTTCTCCAGAGTTCGTTCGTGGCGACACCGAGGACCACGACGTGTTCACCTTCTCTCAGATGAGGGTTCAGCACGGGTGTTCCATCCTTGGCCCTGAGAACGATGATCAGGTCTGGGCAGGTCAGGCACACCTGTTCATCGATCCAGGCTATGAGGTTTTCGTTCTTGAACCAGATTTTGAATTTCCTACCTCTGAACAGTCCGACTCCCGTGAAGTGCATCTCACCGTACGTAAAACCATCCCTGTCTTCCCACATGGCATCGGACTCAGCTGTTCCTTCGAAAAGAATCTTTGCGCTCAGGGCGTTCGCGATAGCCTGTACCGGATTTTTCCCTTTGAGCAGTGCTTCTTCCCGGGCTTTCCCGACCTTCCAGGCAAGACTTACCGTACCCTTCACAAGACTCTTTTTCAGCACGGAGCCTTTCAGTGGGTGCGACGTAACACCAACCTTCCCTTCACTCACGACCGCCACGGCACGCGTGATCTGCTCGGCTTGCTCGTCGCTGCTGACTTCTTCGATTATCATTTTGTCACCGAAATGGTTGCAGACTGTGAATGGGGTCATGGGGATGTTCAGCAGGTAGAAACTTGTGTGTTGAACTTCCGGAACAGCTCTACCAACAGGATCCCCGTCCAGAACGACCGCGCCAGTCTGCGCTGCAACTTCGAACGCAACAGCCGTGTTCCCACCGCCAAGTTCGGTCGGAAAGACTGCACCGAATTTCTTTCCCAAGTAGCGCTCGAGGAGTTTGAAAGATTCGTACACAGGTGATTCGATCCTTCTTTCAAGATTCTTCGTTCTCGTTGTTGGTGAAACAGATCCAACGAAGTACGGGCAGGCTGCCAGTTCTTCGTCACCAAATTCATCAACATCCATGAGTACAACCTTTCCCTTCACAGTTCTTCTGACCGTTTCCAAGCCCCTCTGCAAATCTCCTCCTCCGCCTGTTCCGAGAACTGCACAGCCAAAAAGGATCTGCTCGATATCCTTCAAATTCAGCTCGACCATTCTGCTACCTCCTCCCATTTGATGCACGATACGGATCTGTCTTTAGATACTTCAAACGCTTCCATGTCGTAAGATTCACACTCTTTCGTCGAAAATGGGCACCTGGTTTTGAACCTGCAACCACCGTTCACTGTCATTCCCGCTTCGCTCATGATCGCTGGCTTTCTCATTTCAGCGTCTGGATCTGGATAGAAGATGGATTCGATGAGAAGTTTTGTGTAAGGATGTAGCGGTCGATCTATGACCTTTTCTGTGGGACCGACTTCAACGATCTTTCCCAAATACATCACGAAGACCGTTTCCGCGACATTTCTCACCACTCCCAGATCGTGGCTGACGAAGATGTAAGTCAAATGGAAGGTTTGGCGTAACTCGTTGAGCAGTTTCAAAACCTGTGCCTGAACTGACACATCCAACGAAGAGGTGGGTTCGTCCAAAAGAAGGATCTTTGGTCTCACGGAGAGTGCCCTCGCTATCGCTACCCTCTGGCATTGGCCACCGCTGAGCTCGCCAGGATATCTGTCTGAAAGCTTAGGATCGAGTCCCACCTTTCGCAGCAGGTCGTTCACGATGTCAACGAGGTGAGCCTTGAGAATCCGTCGCTGTGCGAGGACAGGTTCCACTATGATATCGAAGACTCTGAGTCTTGGATTCAAAGACGTTGTGGGGTCCTGAAAAACCATCTGGACTTTCCTCGCAACTTTTTCTTTATATTCTCGTCCCTTAAGTCCAACCACGGGTTCACCATCGAGAAACACTTCCCCGCTCGTGGGCTTGACCAAGCCGTTGATGCAACGAATCAGTGTACTCTTCCCACTGCCTGACTCCCCAACGATCGCGACGCTCTCACCCTCCTTGACGAAGAAGCTCACATCATCGACCGCTTTGACTACATATTTCTTTCCCCACAGTCCTCTACCTCTAACCGCAAAATGCTTTTTCAAGTTCCTGACCTCAACCACAATGTTCCCCCCAAAGATGGCAAGCGACAAAATGGTTTGGCCATACTTCCGTCAGCTCAGGTGCCAGGATGCCACACTCATTTCGGACCCGTCCGCATCTTTCCCTGAAGGCACAACCGTCCGGAAGCTCTGTGAGAGACGGTAGAGAACCAGGAATTGGCTCCGGCAATCTTTTCTTGCGCGCATCCAGCGCGCAGTTCAGAAGTCCGGACGTGTAGGGATGCATCGGGTTTGAAAATAACTCTTTCTTTGGTGCCATCTCGACGATGTTTCCTGCGTACATGACCACGACCCTGTCGGCGAGTTGTGCGACGATGCCCAGATCGTGTGTGATGAAGAGCACCGAGAACTTCCTTGTTTTTTGCAACTCCCAGATTAAATAGAGTATCTGCCTCTGTACGGTCACATCCAGGGCTGTCGTCGGTTCATCGGCGATGAGCAAACTTGGCTCGCAAGCAAGGGCCATGGCGATCATGACGCGCTGTCTCATACCACCGGAAAGCTCGTGCGGGTAAGCTCGTCGGATTCTCTCAACGTCGAACAGTTGCACCTGTCTGAGAAGTCCATCTACTTTTTCTCTCGCTTTGCTTACAGAGATGTCCCATCTGCTCGTCAGTACGTCCACAAGCTGTCGTTCAACGGTGTAAAGCGGGTTCAGCGAGGAAGTAGGGTCCTGGAAAACGATTGCAGCTTCTTTGCCACGTATTTTCTTGATATTCTCGTGGTTCACCTCCATCCCTTTGAAAAAGATCTTGCCACTCTGCGAGGCGTTCTCTGGAAGAAGGCCTATGATCGAAAGCGCAGTCACTGTCTTTCCACAACCTGTTTCTCCAACGAGTGCCACTATTTCCCCACTGTTGATCGTGAAAGACAGGTTCCTCAATGCCTTGACTTCACCGTAAAGGGTCTTGAAAGTCAAAGAGTAGTTCTCGAATTTCACAAGCTCACTCAAATCAGCATTCTCCTCCTCAACCTTGGATCTACGAGTTCTCTGAAGACGTCACCGAGTAAATTGAAAGCCATGACCAAAAGCAGCATGAACACACCCGGGAACGTTGGTACCCACCAGTAATTCAAAAAGTAAGCCTTTCCTTCACTGATCATCAAACCCCAGTCGGGAGCAGGAGGCTGAACTCCCAAGCCAAGAAAAGACAAAGCTGCGGCCTCCAAGATGGCGCTGCCCATATCCATCGTACATTGCACGGCGAGTGGCGCAACGCAACCTGGAAGAATGTGCTTGAACATGATGACGAAGTGTGAAACACCTGCCGCTCTCGCCGCCTCAACGTACGCAAGTGATTTTATGGACAAGGCTTGGGATCGTACCAATCGTGCGTACCACGGCCACCAGGTTATCACGAGAGCCAGAATGGCGTTGAACAACCCCTTACCAAGGGTCGATGCGATCAAGAGTGCGAGCAAGAGCGGAGGGAAAGACAGAAAGACATCTGTGAAACGCATCAGAACGTTGTCCAAGAATCCTCCGGCGTAACCCGCTGCGATACCGATCGGAACACCTATCAGAGCAGAGAGGAAAACGACTGAGACCGCTGTAAAGAGCGAAGTCCTCGCACCGTAAATCATGCGGCTGAGGATATCGCGACCCATGTGGTCGGTGCCAAAGGGGTGTTTCAAACTCGGGGGTAACAAGCGTTCCGCCACGTTTGGCTCACCCAGGGCCTGATCCCTGTACGGTACTATCCACGGGGCGATCAACGCGAGCAAGACGAAGGTCGAGACGATCGTGAGACTCAATCTGGCGAGGCGGTTCTTCATAGCCAATCTAACAAGTTTCCCAGTCAGAAGGATTCCCCCTCAAAACCTTATCCTTGGATCTATCTTCGCCTGAATCAGGTCAACCACGAAATTGATGAACACATAACATACCGATGCCACTATCGTTACCCCCACGACAGCTGGATAGTCCATGCTCAATATCGCGTTTGCAGCGTATCTACCCAGTCCCGGCCAGTTGAAGATCAATTCAACGAGGAACGCCCCCACGAGTGTGTAAGCAAAAGAAAGAGCAACCGTCACCATCGCAGGCGCTATGGCGTTTTTGAGGGCGTAGCCGAAGTATATTTTCCGCTCGGGAATAGCGTACGCAAAGGCCGTTCTGATGTAGTTTTCCTGCAGCACCTCGACCATCATGGAACGCACTTGCCGGGTGATCAAACCTACGGGATATGCGGCGAGTGTTATGGCTGGAAGTATCAAATGTTTTATCACATCGAAAAAGGCAACGTAGTTTCGTGCGAGCAGGGTATCGATAAGGTAGAAACCTGTCTTTTCCTCGAACGGGTAGATGAGAGAAACAAACGTGTCGATCCTGTCGGACAGAGGTAGTACACCGAGCCATTTGAAGAACAGAAGTTGCAGGATCATACCGTACCAGAAGCTTGGCAGTGATACACCAGCGACTGCAAAGATCCTGCTTAGGTTGTCAAACCATCTGTTTCTCTTTACCGCGGCGAGAACCCCGAGTGGGATCCCCAATCCTATTGCGATACATTCTGCGACCAGCAAAAGTTCGAACGTGGCCGTCAAAGCTTTCCTTATGTCTTCGATCACAGGCCTGTGCGTTCGTATCGAAGTACCCAGATCGAATCGAAGCAGGTCCTTCAAGAAGTGACCAAACCTCACGAGTATCGGTCTGTCCAGCTTCAGCTTTTCTCTCGCAGCTTGAATAGCGCTGTGGGTAGCCTTGGGACCCACCCACAGCGCGGCTGGATCAGAAGGTATAACATTTGAAACCAGGAAAACTACGAACACAACTCCGAGGATGACAAAGATAGACCAAAACAGTCTCGAAACGGTGTACCTCAGAAAATTCACGCGCGATCGCCCTCAAGATCCACTCTCAAGTTCGTAGAAGAAGACGACATTTGGATAGGCGGGATTCGGCGTGAATCCTTTGACTGATTTGTGAACCACATAAATATCGCTGATCTGGTACAGTGGGACTGCAGGCAGATCTCTGCGCAGAATCGTTTCGACCATCTTGTAGAGTTGCTCGGCACGCTTCGGATTCGTACCTTCGACTTGTACAGCCTCGTCCATCAGTTTGTCCACCTCTTCATTGTAGTAGTAGGAAAGATTGAACAGCACTTCCTCTTCCGTGTGGAACATGCTGAAGAGGAAGTCGTACGGTGTCATCACGGTTGGCCACCAGTACATGATGAACATGTCTTGGGCCTTCGATGGATCGCTCCTCGCCCAGGCCCACTGTTGTTCCCAGTTCATGGGTCTCAGTTCAACCTCTATACCGAGTTTCTTCAAACTTGACCAGATGAGCTCCGATGCCTTTTTCTCGCTCTCATTGGATTGCAGATACGTCAGCACCAGTTTCACGTTCTTAGGATCAACGTTTGACTTGGCCAGAAGCTGTCTGGCTTTCTCCAGATCCTGAGAGAGGGGCGGTAAATGATCCGCATAACCGAACATGCCCCTGGGTATGATCCCTGAAGGTTGCAGCCCGTAACCGAGCAGAACGTGATCGATGATCTCCTTGTAGGGTATTGCGTAAGCCACAGCGGCTCTGAAGTCCGGATTGCTGAGAGGGAACTTTTTCGTGTTGAAAAACAGATACAGCACCTGAAAGCTGGGTTTCTGAGCGATGTGAACGTCTGGGTTGTTCTCCAGCTTTTTCAGATCGTCGTAAATTAATTCCCTTGTGACGTGAATCTTGCCGGAGGTGACCATCTGCATCCTCAAAGAAGGATCTGGCACGATCTGGATGACGGCGATATCGAATTTCCCTTCAGTCCAACCCTGCCAGTAACCGTCGAACTTTCTCAGGACTACCTGTGTCTTGGGATCGTACTTGGTGATGGTGTACGGACCTGTACCTGCATCGTTGCCAGCATTGAACCAGTTCGCGATTGCCTCGTCATCTCCGATCTGAGCCACTTTCGGACTGAATATGAAAGCCCCATAGCCGGCCGACGCAATGAGCGGAATGTTCGCAGGGTACTTGAGTTTGAAGACGACGGTGTAGGGATCTGGTGTTTCGATTTCCTTGACACTGTCCCAAATGTAAGCAGGTCCACCCGCGAGCCTGATCGTTCTCTCGATGGAAAACTTCACAGCTTCGGACGTGAGCTCAGTACCGTCATGAAACTTGACGTTCTTTCTTAACTTGAAGGTCCACACTGTGCCGTCTTCGTTCGCCGACCATTCTGTAGCGAGAAGCGGTTCGAGTTTCCCATCCACATAGCGTGTCAGGGTTTCGTAAACGTTGTTCAGCACAATGATGGAGTTCGAAAATTCTGTGCTGGGATCGAGTGTGATCATCTCAGAACCGTAGGCGTAGACGACCATGGTCTGCTTCTGACTGAATGCCACCGTGAGTACCACCACGAGCAGAAAAGCAACCAAGAACCTTCTCACACAATCCACCCCCTAAACCAAGTTTACCCTAATTATACTGGCGTCATGCTTTAATTTTCAACGTCCTTTCTGCAAAAAGTATTTGCATTCGCCGTTCAGAGGACAGTTTTCACATCTTGGTCTCACCGGCAGGCAAATTTTTCTTCCAAACTCCACCATCGAGCCATTCATCGGTCCCCACAGATGCTTTGGGATCAATTTTCTAAGCTGTTCTTCGGTCTCCTCTGGTTTCTTTGTTCTCACAAGGCCGAGTCTGTTCGAGATCCTGTGCACATGTGTGTCCACAGCGATCGCCGGCTGGCCAAAGCCCTGGTACAACACTATGTTCGCTGTTTTTCTACCCACACCAGGTAGTTTAAGAAGCTCTTCCAGTTTGTCTGGGACCTTCCCGCTGTACTTTTCAACAAGAATTTTCGCCACCTCAACGATTCTCTGTGCCTTCTGCCTGTACATTCCGCTTTCCCTGATGAGTTCGTAAAGATCACTTGGTGCCGCTTTGGCGAGATCGAAGGCGTCTTTGTACCGGGCAAAAAGTTTTTCGCATGCGCTTTCTGTGTTTTCATCCCTGGTTCGCTGACTGAGTATGGTGCAGATGAGAATCTTGAAAGGATCGTATGAAAACCTTTCTCGTGGGAACAGTTTCACTATCTTCTCGACAGTTCTGCTAGGCTCGTTCATCGATTCGCCCACCTCGTGAGATATTGTACAATCGAAACGACGGAGGTGATCGAAGCATGGAAAGAGTCAGGAAGTTTGTCGAAGCGTTGGAGAAGGAAAACATCGATGCCGCGCTCATATGCAACGTAGAGTACTCCTCTCGACCAACCACGATGTACCTATCGGGGTTCACTGGCTCACTCAGTTTTCTCATCATCACTACAGATTCTCAGTTCATAGTCACGGACTCGAGGTATTTTGAACAGGCCAAACAACAGAGCAACTTCACACTGGTTGAACATCGCGGATCGAACATTTATGACACCGTCGTTGGTGTACTTCAGAACATCAAGCCCAAGGTCATCGGACTGGAATTTTCTCGGATAAGTCATGATATGTACCTGAAGCTCTCTGAAAAGTACCAGGCTGTTTACAAGCCCATCGATCACATCGTTGAACAGATGCGCATGATCAAAGAGCCTCAGGAGATAGAGTTCATCAAGAAGGCGATCCAGATCAGTGAAGAAGCACTCGTGAAAGTTCTGCCGCTCGTCAAAGAAGGGGTGGCAGAGAAGGACATCGCGGCCGAACTCGAGTACCAAATGAAACTTCTCGGAGCTGATGGTATAGCGTTCGAGACGATCGTCATAACAGGACCGAGAACGGCGCTGCCGCACGGAAGAGCTTCGGAACGAAGACTGAGGATGAACGAACCGGTGCTCTTCGACTTTGGCGCAAAGTTCAGAGGTTACTGTGCGGACATAACCAGGACCTTTTATTTCGGCAAGCCAGACGAAGAATTCATGAAAATATACAACACGGTATTTGAGGCTCAATCTCTGGCACTCGAGAAAGGTTCTGGCCGAATGACTGGTAAGGAGTTGGACTCCGTGGCGCGCACGCACATATCCAGCGGTGGTTTCGGTGAATACTTTGGCCACGGCCTTGGTCATGGTCTGGGACTGGAGGTTCACGAGGCACCAAGGGTGAACCAGAGCAACGAGTCAATACTCCCAGTCGGAGCAGTCGTGACGATCGAGCCGGGAATCTACATCGAAGGTAAATTCGGTGTTAGAATAGAAGAGGATGTCGTGATACATGAAGACCGCCTGGAAAGACTCACCCATCTGGAGAGGAAGCTTCAGATGCTTTGAACGGAGGTGGAAGCTTTGATAGAGGTTGCTGACTTGAGAAAAGGTATGGTGATCATGTACGAAGGAGAACCCTACAGGGTGATCGATGTGAACAAACACCACATGGCAATGGGCCGGGGCCTCGTCAGAACAAAGTTGAAGAACGTCAAAACAGGCCTCGTGAGAGATGTCACGTTCAGCAGTGGCGACAGGGTGCCTGAAGCCGAACTATCATTTAAGAAAGCTCAGTATCTGTACAACGACGGAGACCACTACTACTTCATGGCTCTGGACGATTACGAACAGGTCGCATTCAGCGAAGAAGAGATCGGAGATGCGAAGTGGTATCTGACAGAAAACCTTGAGGTGGACATCCTGATGCTCGAAGAGAGCCCAATAGGGATACAGCTCCCCAACGTTGTGGTGCTCAGAGTCGCTGAGACGGACCCAAGCTTCAAAGGTGACACCGTCGCTGGCGGAGGGAAGCCGGCCGTTCTCGAGACCGGTTTGCGTATCACCGTACCGTTTTTCGTTGAGAAGGGTGAGCTGATCAAGGTTGACACGAGGACGGGCGAGTACATCGAGAGAGCTTGAGGAGGTGATCGTATGGAAAAAGGTTTTGGCACGATCGACATATCCGACAACGCAATAAGAGAAATTGTGTTCAGGAGCGTGTGCTCGGTACTGGAAATCACTGATGAGAAGAAACAGAAGAAACTCAAGAAGTCCATCGATATCGAGCGAACACCAGAAGACAACATCATAGTTTCAATGAAGATCGCTGTGCCCTTTGGCAAATCCTTCATCGAGATAGGGCGGAAGTTGATGGAGCAGGTGAAACTCGATATTGAAAGAATGACGGATCAACAAGTGGCTTCCGTAAACGTAACGATCGAAGATGTTGAGGAGCTTGGTACAACAGAACAAGGGGAGGAAGAGATGAAGGAGTGAACTCAGAATGGCGCGTCGCAGCAGGATGAGGGATTTAGTCTTCAAAGTCATATTCCAAAACGAGTTTCGAAAAGACGTCGTTGATACGGTTCTTCAGGAAGTTCTCAGTAAAGAAAAGTCGGACTCAATTCGCAAAGATGTTGAGAGATACGTTAAAGGCATATACAATCATATCGATTCCATAGATCAAAAGATATCTTCATGCCTGGAGAACTGGACTTTAGAGAGATTGTCCTCTGTCGACAGGTGTGTTTTGCGGTTGGGGACTTACGAGCTGCTCTACGAGCCAGACGTGCCTGTGCAGGTGACGCTCGACGAAGCGATAGAACTCGCCAAGAGGTACGGAACGGACAACAGCGGAAAGTTCGTCAACGGCGTACTTGACAGGTTGGCCAAACAATATGTTCCTGAGGAAAAATGGCGTCTGTGAAAGGGGGAGCCATTGATGACAGGTTCTGACCAGACTCGGTTGTTTCCCATCGAAGAGGTGGCAAAGAAGCTCTCTATCCCAAGGGAACATCTCAAACCTTACGGCAACTACATAGCCAAAGTCTCGCACAGATTGCTTTCAGAGCTGAAGCCCAAAGGTAAGCTGATCATCGTCACCGCGATAACTCCGACACCAGCTGGTGAAGGTAAGACGACCACGAGCATAGGCCTGTCGATGGCACTCAACAGACTCGGTTACAGTTCAATTGTGACACTGAGAGAACCATCTCTGGGCCCGGTTTTCGGCATAAAGGGCGGGGCAACGGGTGGCGGCAGGTCTCAGGTCTTACCCATGGAGGACATCAACCTTCACTTCACCGGAGACATACACGCTGTGACAAGCGCACACAATTTGATCTCTGCCATGATTGACGCACACGTGAGATTCGGCAACGAGCTCGACATAGACGTAACGAAGATCAACTGGCCCAGAACGATGGATATGAACGATCGGGCGTTGAGGGAAATCGTTGTGGCTCTGGGTGGGCACGCGAACGGTTATCCCAGGCAGGATAGATTCGTGATCACCGCGGCGTCGGAAATTATGGCCATACTCTGTTTGGCCAATGACTTGCACAACTTGAAGAAGCGCGTTGGCGATGTGGTCGTTGCCTGGACAAGAACGAACAGGCCGGTCAGAGTTTCAGACCTCCAGGTTCAGGGTTCTGTCGCAGTCCTGCTGAAGGACGCCATCGATCCCAACCTGGTTCAGACGAGCGAGAACACGCCTGCTTTCGTTCATGGTGGGCCTTTCGCCAACATTGCACACGGGACGAATTCCATAATCGCCACGAAGATGGCGCTTTCTCTTAGTGATTTTGTAGTAACGGAAACAGGATTTGGGTCGGATCTCGGTGCTGAGAAATTCCTCGACTTCGTTGCACCGGTGGCGAGCGTCAGGCCTTCGGCAGTCGTGATCGTGGCGACTGTGAGGGCGTTGAAGTACCATGGTGGAATGAATCTGAAAGAATTGGCCAAACCGAACCTTGAGGCGCTGAAGAATGGTGTAGAGAATCTCAAGGTTCACGTCGAAAACATGAGAAAATACCGTGTTCCTGTTGTCGTTGCGATCAACAGGTTCGAAACCGATTCTGATGAGGAGCTTCAACTCTTGCAGAAGTGTGTTGAAGACATGGACGTTCCTGTTGCGTTGAACGAAGCTTTCGCAAAGGGTTCTGAGGGTGCAGTCGAGTTGGCAGAGAAAGTCGTCCGTGTTGCGGACGACTCCAGGTACGAACCCCTCTTGAAAGGATCGGAACCCGTGCGCGAAAAGCTTCAGATACTTGCTCGAGAAATCTACCGAGCCAAGGAGGTTGTTTTCACCAAGGAAGCAGAAACTTCCCTCGACAGGCTTGAGAAAAATGGCTACGGTAACTTGCCTATTATCGTTGCAAAGACGCAGTACTCGATCTCAGACGATCCCAGCAAGCTTGGTGCACCGAAAGATTACACCTTCACTGTGAGAGACTTTCTCTTGTCTGCTGGAGCAGGATTCGTGGTGGCTGTGGCGGGAGACATCATGTTGATGCCGGGACTTGGGAAAAAGCCGAATGCGGTGAACATCGACATCGATGATGACGGTAACATTGTCGGGCTTTTCTGAGGTGATGTGACATGTTCATCGATTGCAAAAACATTGCTAAATCCATTGACGAGAAAACGATAACGCTCACGAAAATGACGAAGCCGAAACTGGTCAGTTTGGCGGTGAATCCGGATGAGGGTACACTCTCTTATTTGAGGAGTCAGCAGAAGAAAGCCAGGAGCTTGAACATCGATCATGAGATTTTCATGTTGAACAGCGTCGAAGCCTTGTCAGAAAAGCTTTTGGATCTCTCTAAAGACGAGACAGTGCATGGAATTTTCGTGGCACATCCGTTACCGAAGGGTGCTGATGAGCTTCAGATTGCTTCGCTCATCGATCCTGACAAAGACGTTGAAGGGAGAAACCCGGTTAACCTTGGCCGGCTCATGTACGGCGAGGAAAGCTTTGCACCTTGCACCGCTGCTGCCATCGTTGAGATCCTCACTCGGACCACACAGTTGATGGGAAAGAACGTCGTGATAATCGGCCGAAGCAACACGGTTGGTTTACCACTGAGTGTCATGCTTCTCAGACGCGACAGGAGCGCAACTGTGACGGTATGCCACACAAAGACGCAGGATCTGGAAGAGAAAACGGTTCAGGCTGACATCGTCGTTGTAGCGGTGGGGCATGCAGGGTTTTTGAAACCTGAGATGGTGAGAGAGAACGCCTTAGTTGTAGATGTGGGCATAAATGTGGTGGACAACAAAGTTGTTGGAGATGTGGATCCAGAGGTCGAGAAAAAGTGCTCGCTCACACCCGTGCCGGGAGGCGTGGGCGTCGTGACCACAGCCATACTGATGAACCGTGTCGCGCGAATCGCATCAAGGGGTGGTAAGGTTTGAGGCTTCTCAGCGGTGTGAGACCCACGGGTAAACCCCACATCGGAAATTACGTTGGTGCGCTCAGGAACTGGAAGTCACTTCAGGACGAAGGTCACGAGTGTTTCTTCTTTGTCGCGGACTGGCATGCGTTGACAACCGCTTACGACGACACGGAGCAACTTCAGAACTACACAGTGGAAGTGATGCGTGCCTTTCTTGCCTGTGGTCTGGATCCCGAAAAATCTGTTCTGTTCGTTCAGTCCGGCGTCAAGGAACACGCTGAGCTGGCACTGCTGTTCTCGATGATAGTGCCCCTTCCATGGCTGGAGAGGGTACCCACGTACAAGGAAATGAAACAGCAACTCTCTGAGAAAGATCTGTCCAACGCGGGTTTTCTCCTCTACCCGGTACTTCAAGCGGCGGACATACTGATCTATCTCGCAGAGGGCGTTCCCGTTGGAGAAGATCAGGTGTATCACGTCGAGCTGACGAGAGAAATCGCACGGAGGTTCAATCACCTTTACGGACCAACTTTTCCTGAACCACAGGCGGTGCTGTCAGTTGTTCCCAAGCTTCCCGGAACCGATGGACGAAAGATGAGCAAGAGCTATGGAAACATAATACCCCTCGAGTGTAGTGCTCAGGAACTGGAAAAGAGTATACTCCCGATGGTGACGGATCCCGCGCGAAAACGCAGGAGCGATCCGGGTGATCCAAACAAGTGTCCCGTGTGGGATTACCACAAAGCCTTTGGCATCACTGAAGAAGAAGCACAGTGGGTTTTCGAAGGCTGTACAACTGCAAAGATTGGATGCATCGATTGCAAGAAACTGTTGCTCAAGAACATGTTGAGAGAACTCGAACCAATCTGGCAGAGATATTCGAGGATAAATGCGCGTTTCGCGATGGAAGTCATCGCAGAGGGGAACCGCAGGGCCAAGCGTACGGCTGAGGAAACGATGGCATTGGTCAGGAGCAGAATGAATCTGCTCTTTTGAGGTGATGACTTGGAGCTCGTATTCAAACTACCTCAGTTTGAAGGACCGTTGGATTTACTTTTACATCTCGCGAAGAAGCGCAAAATAAATGTGCGACAGATTCCCATATCACAGCTCGCCGACGAGTTCATCGAATATGTGGAAAGAATGAAGAAACTCGATCTGCAGATAGCTTCCGACTTTTTCGTGATGGCTTCACAGTTGATGGAACTCAAGTCCAAATATCTGCTGCCGTCGCTCTCGGATAGGGAGAGACAGCAACTGCAGAAGTTGGAGGAAGACATCTACAGACGCATCGAGCTCTACGAGCAGGTGAAACGGCTCGCAGATCACATTGAAAAAAATCTCACCAATTTTCTGGCACGAAGAAAGGTGCGCGTCACACCCGTGCCTTATGTGCAGCAGGAGAAGTTGACGAAGATCCTCAAAGCACTTCTGGAAGAAATGAACATAAGGAGTTCTGCACTGAAGCTGAAGAGACTTCCCATAACTGTGGATCAGGTGATGAACGAGATCTTGGCTAAGCTGACCAACGGGGGCGAGCTCGAAGTATACGAGATCTTGAAGAAATCCAGCAGCAGGTACGAGCTGATCGTTCGTTTTCTTGCGATACTGGAATTGATACATTTCAGAAAAGTTGAACTGGTGAGTCGAGACGGCACTCTTCTGGTGAGGGGGTACGAGGCATTTGAACCTCAGGGCAGTAGTTGAGGCGCTGATCTTTGCGAGCCGTGGGATGACTCTGAAAAAACTTTCACACCTGTTGAAAGTCAAAGAAGAAGAACTCCTGCAGGTCATTAAGGAGATCGAGAAAGACTACTTAAGAGAAGAACACGGAGTCGAACTCAGAAAACTGGGTGACGTGTACAGGTTTTACACCAAACCCCAGTATGCACAGTTTGTCATGAGCGTCACAAGCCTGCGCACCGTCAAACTCACTTCCAGCCAGTTGGAGATTGTGGCTGCGATAATTTTGAACGGGCCTTTGACGATCGCTGCGATCAATGAAGTCAGGGGAAAGGAATCCTCTCACCTAGTCAGGGCTTTGCACAAAGCGGGGGTACTCACGAGAAAGAAGAAAGCAGGAAAATACCTCTACGATCTGAGCAGGTCTTTTCGAGACATGATCGCGATAGAAAGCGTGCTCGGCCAGGAGGCCGAGCACACGATCATACCCTCGTCTTGACTTTCGTCACTGGTTTTTCGAACCTGCACACGCCCCTCGGACAGGCTGTGGCACCGATGTGAGCGAGAAATTCTTCTCTGAAGTTATCCAGTATTGAGAGTAAAGGAACGTTTATACTCTGACCGAGGCCGCACAGCGAGGCTTCCTGCGTGGTGATCGCGATCTGCCTCAAAGTGTCGAGATCTTCTCTCTTCCCCTGGCCTCTGCTCATCCTGCGCAGAATCTCAACCGCGAGCCTCGTACCCTCACGACACGGTGTACACTTACCACACGATTCGTGTTCAAAGAACTCCATCGTGTTCAGGGCAACGTCCACGGGACAGACGTCCTCGTCCATGGCGAGTATCACGCCCGAGCCGATCGACACGCCGTGATCTCTGAAGGATTCGTAATGAAGGGGCACGTCAAGTTTGTCGACACCTATGAACGTTCCGGCAGTCCCACCGGTTTGGACCATGTACAGCTGCTTGCCTCCCACCAGTCCTCCACCAAACTTGTAGATCAGCTCCCTGACGGTTACACCCATGGGTACCTCGACGATGCCTCTTCTGACGACGTTGCCGACCAGAGAGAAAACTTTGGTTCCGGGTGAGCCCTGCGTACCAAACTGTTTGAACCAGTTCGCACCGTTGAGGATTATCTGTGGAACGTTGGCGAACGTTTCGACGTTGTTTATCACTGTGGGCTTGCCGAATAGACCGTTCGTGGGTGGATACGGTGGCTTGAGCCTGGGCCTGCCAGACTTTCCCTCGATCGATTCCAGCAGCGCGGTTTCCTCGCCACAAACGTACGCACCGGCCCCGAGTCTGACCGTGAGGTCGAAAGAGAAACCACTCCCGAGGATGTTCTCACCCAAAAAGCCGTAATCGTACGCATCTTTAATTGCTTTCTGTATGTTTTCAACCGAACCGTAGTACTCGCCCCTGATGTATATGTAGCCTTTCGTTGCCCCCACGGCATAGCCGCAGATGATCATCGCTTCTATGACTGAGTGGGGGTCTCCTTCCATGATCAACCTGTCTTTGAAGGTGCCGGGTTCACCCTCGTCTGCGTTGCACACCACGTACTTCTGATCAGCCTGAGCCTTCGCTGTGAACTGCCACTTCAAACCTGTTGGAAAACCAGCACCACCTCTTCCTCTCAAACCAGATTCCTTGATTGTCTCAATGACCTGCTCGGGTTTCATCTCGAACAGCGCTTTGTGC
The DNA here is from genome assembly GCA_003510135.1 of Pseudothermotoga sp. Lineage (GTDB taxonomy): Bacteria > Thermotogota > Thermotogae > Thermotogales > DSM-5069 > Pseudothermotoga_A. The sequence continues at coordinate 14,003 of DOKY01000008.1, read as the reverse complement.
AGCGCGAAGTAACCATCCCTCGCGATGTACTGATCTATGCTTCTTGGATCTATTACTCCGATGTTCCTCAGCACGATCCGTACTTCTTCGGTGACCTTCTCCTTCTCAACAACGAGTTTGAGGCGTTCTCTGGGTATCTCGAGCGACAGCACGGGTCGACCTTTCAAGAGGTGCTCTGAAACGATCTTTTCCACATCCGCCACCGAGCGGACGGAATAGTACACGTCATCCGGGAAGACCGCCATCACGACACCCTGTGTGTAAACACCCATGCTACCTGTCTCGAGCACATCGACTGAGTCTTTCAGGTTGTACTTTTCCAGAGCTTCTCTGAGATAGTTGACAAATTGCTTTGCTCCCAGAAGGACGCTGTTGGAATCAACAGAGACGAGAACGAGTATGGGCTTCATCTCGCATCACCCCTTGCTCTCAGATTTTCAATGATTTCCTTCACTTTCTTCGGCGTCAAATCACCGTAGTATTCGTCGTTCACCATGATGACAGGGGCGACGCCACAGAGGCCCAAACAGCTCGTTCGCTCGAGCGTGAATAGACCGTCCTTTGTCGTCTGGTCGAAGTCAATACCAAGTGTCTTTTTCAGCGTTTCGACGATTTGCCTGCCTCCTGTTACATGACACGGTAGATTCACACAGACCCTTATGATGTACTTACCCCTCGGTTTGGTGGAGAACATCGTGTAGAAGGTAAGAACTTCGTAAACCTTCGACTCGGGTACTTCCAGCTCTTCAGCGACGACTTTCGCCGCTTCAACAGGTATATAGTTGCCAAAGTGGTTCTGAATCTGGTGCAGAGCGTTGATGAGCATGTCTCTCTCTTCAAGTGCCTGCTTCTTGATATTTCTCACCAGTTCCGCAACGGCTTCACGGTCGACCACCAGCGATTCCCCCTCTCACGGTGAAACTTTGCTTATGGCTCCGAACCTGCAGACCTCAATGCAGCTGCCACACCTGATACACACGTCGTTGTCGATGGAATGAACTTTTCTGAGTTCGCCACTGATGGCGTTCACGGGACACACGCGTGCACACGCGGTGCACCCGACACATTTTGAAGAATCTATAACGTACCTCACGAGTGCTTTGCACCGTAACGCGGGACATCTTTTTTCCTTCACGTGTGCTTCGTACTCGTGCCGGTAGTATCTAAGCGTGCTCAAGACAGGATTTGGTGCGGTCTGACCCAATCCGCACAGGGAAGTATCCTTTATTATGTTGCCAAGCCTTTCAAGTTCTTCCAGATCTTCCTCCGTGCCTTCACCTGAGGTTATCTTGTCCAAGATTTTCAACATCTGGCGCGTTCCTTCCCTGCAGGGAGTGCATTTGCCGCACGACTCGTCGACTGTAAATTCCAGGAAGAACTTGGCGACATCCACCATGCAGTCATCTTCGTCCATCACAATCATGCCGCCGGAACCCATGATGGCTCCAAGTTTTTGCAGCGATTCGTAGTCCACGGGCGTCTCAAAGTACTCAGCCGGAATGCACCCGCCGCTGGGTCCGCCGGTTTGCACGGCTTTGATCTTCTTACCTGTGGAGGAGCCTCCTCCGATCTCGTACAGCAACTCTCTCAGCGTGATGCCCATGGGCACTTCCACAAGACCCGTGTTCGTGATTTTACCGGCGAGTGCAAAGACCTTGGTCCCTGGCGAGTTCGGAGTTCCGATGCTCCTGAACCACTCTGCGCCCTTTATGATGATGGGTGGCACGCAGGCAAACGTTTCAACGTTGTTTATCACCGTGGGGCAACCCCACACACCACTCTGGGCGGGATACGGTGGCTTCACTCTTGGTTGACCCCGTTTACCCTCTATGGATGCGATCAGTGCGGTTTCTTCTCCACACACGAACGCACCTGCACCGATGCGGATTTCGATGTCGAAACTGAAATCGCTGTCAAGAATGTTTTGCCCAAGAAAACCGTACTCTTTCGCCTGAGCTATCGCAGTCTCGAGCCTCTCTATCGCGAGGGGATACTCTGCACGCACGTATATGTAACCCTGTTGCGCGCCTATGGCGTAACCTGCTATCGCCATCGCTTCGAGCACTGTGTGCGGATCGCCTTCGAGCACCGATCTGTCCATGAAGGCTCCGGGATCGCCCTCGTCAGCGTTGCAAACGACGTATTTTCTGTCACCTTTGGCCTTTCTCGTGAGTTCCCACTTAAGGCCCGTTGGAAAACCAGCTCCACCTCTTCCTCTCAAACCGCTGCGTTTGATCTCTTCAACCACCTGATCCGGCGTCATTTCCCTGAGCGCCTTGGTCAGAGCGAAGTAGCCGTCCCTGGCTATGTACTCTTCTATGTTTCCTGGATCTATGTATCCAACGTTTCGTGTCGCGATTTTTACTTGTTTGGCAAAGAATGGGAGCTTGTCCATTGCCTCAGGTATGACTTCGCCCGTGGGCATCTTGTACAGATGTTCCTGCACGATTCTACCCTTGAGCAGATGTTCCTGAACTATTTTGACGGCAGCTTGAGGCGTGAGCTTTTGGTAGAAAACGCCTTCAGGATATATGACCATTATCGGCCCAAGGCTGCATGCGCCCATGCAACCTGTTTCGACTATTCTCACAACCTCATCGAGACCGTATTTCTTTATCTCCCTTTGAAGCGCTTCCTTCACACTGGTTTCTCCGGACGAGATGCACGCACCTCCGGCACATATCAGGATGGTACTCGTGGTGAGTGGCACATCACATCTCTCCCTTTCTCACTAACAGATCGGAAACGATCTGATTTCCAAGTATGTGAAGTTTCACGATTCGCTTTGCGTTTTCCGGAGTCACATGCCCATATACCACAGGTTCTTGCCCTTCGAGACGAACTTCGATCGTGGGTTCCACTTCGCACAGCCCCATGCAACCAGATTGCACCACCGCAATGTCGTTGATGTTGTTCTCCGCCAGGGCTTCAACGACTGCTTTCAGCGTTTCCTTCGCTCCAGCGGCGATACCGCACGTACCCATCGCAACCGTGATCTTGCCTCTCTTACCCGTGTCTCTGAGCTGCAATTCCTTCAACGCTTTCTCCTTGATTTTCATGAGATCCTCGATAGATTTAACTTTGCTCATGACTTCACCTCCCTGTACTTGGCTATGATTCTCGGCACCATGTCTGGTTTCATTCTGCCGTAGAAATCCTTCTCGCCGACCAGCACGACAGGTGCCATGCTGCACGCCCCCAGGCATCTAACCGCGTGCACGGAGAACTGACCGTCTTTCGTCGGTTTTTCCGGCTCTACACCGAGTTCTTCCAGGAAACGTTCGAAAACTCTGTCGGCTCCCTTCACGTAGCACGCCGTTCCGAGGCATACCTTTATCTGTACCTTGCCCTTTGGCGTTGTAGAGAAGAAGTTGTAGAACGTGACGACTCCGTAGACTTGTGACGCCGGAATGTTGAGCGCATCGGCTATGTACTGCTGAACTTGTGGTGAGAGATAACCAAAGATCTCCTGAGCCTTTTGGAGGACGGAGATGAGTTTGTCGGGTGTTGCGTTGATGGACTTGATGTATTCGTCGAGCTCCTTGAAGAGTCTTTCTCCCGTCGTGCAGACGTCCTGCAACTGCTTCACCTCCTGTTAAGAAATTCACAAGGTCTGAGAAGATTATATCACTGACAACGCGTTGGAAGTCGATCCCATTTGCGATGAATTTTGCCATTGAACCAAGCGGCCCGACACATCAAAACTCAAGTTGATTGGGGAGAACTCGTCTGCACCCCAGTTCATAGGTATTCATAAGTTGACACTTAATCATAAGTATACTATAATTGTGTGGGGTGTATTCAATGGTGGCGTTGCTGGACATGGATGCTTTCTTTGCCTCCGTGGAGTGTGTGAGGAATCCTTTCCTGAGTGGCAAACCCGTTGCGGTGATAGGGTGGGGGAAAAGGACAGCGATATCCTCCGTGAACTACGTTGCGAAGAAGTTCGGTATAAAGACTGGCATGGCACCGCAGATGGCCAAAAAGCTTTGTCCAAATTTGGTCCTGGTGAAGGCTGACTTTGAGGAGTATGAGACGATCTCGCTAGGCATAGAGTCACTCGTGTGCAGGTTTTTCCCCATCTACATCAGAAGTAGCATAGATGAATTTTACATAGATCTCAACATTGCCAATCCGATCGAGAGGCTGAAGAGATTGAAACAGGAAATTTTCCAGAAGCATCGTCTGACCTGTTCCATCGGAGTCGCACCAAATCCTATCTTGAGTAAGATCGCTTCCGAGGTGTGTAAACCGAATGGTTTTAAAGTGGTGGACAAAGAACAGATCCTTCCTTTTGTACAGCATCTACCAATCTCCGTCATTCCCGGTGTTGGGCAGAAGACGGAAGATTACCTGAAGCGCATGAAGGTCGAAACCGTGAAAGATCTGATAGAATTCTCCAAAACATCCTCCGCACCAGATAGCATAAAAGATCTCGTTTCCTCTCTCTTGAGTGAAGACTTCGACAGAAAGGAATTCTTCAAGAGAAAACCTCCGAAGAGTTTCTCCCACATGAAGACCTTCGATCTCGATGTGTCGGAAAGTTACACCCTGAAACAGGTGGCGATATACCTTCTTTATAGAGCCTATCTGAGAATGATCAGGGAAGGTTACGGTGCGAGGACCGTTTCTCTGATCGTCAAGAGCGTGAAATCCGGAACAGTTTCCTGTTCGAAGAGTTTGAGCGATTGGTCAAACGATTTTTTGAAATTCACCGGACTTTTGGATTCGATCTTCTCACGAGTCGTTGAAGATGCTCCAGTTAGGATGCTCGGAGTGTCACTCAGCGATGTCAAACCCATGGATGCGGTCCAGCTTCATCTTTTCAGAGACAGTGAGAAAATCATGAGGGCCTTTCGAATCAGCGGCGTTGAGATATCTTCGAAGCTCTTCTTGAAAAAGGTGAGCCGTTGTGTTTGATCTTCAAAAAGCGATCTGTGGTACAAAAGAATGGGAGGTGTCACGATGGTTTTCAAACCCGAAAGTATGAGAAGAGAAATCGTCCAAAACATGAGGGGCGGAAAGGGGCAAGTGGAAATAGTTCATCTGATCGAAAAAAACCTGCTCGCCAACGAAGCGAGGTTGTTCGCAAGACTGACGCTGAAACCCGGCACGTCCATAGGTCCACACACGCACGAGAACGAGTTCGAAATATTCTTCGTTCTTTCTGGAAAAGGTATCTTCTACGACAACGGCAAACCTGTGGAGATAGAAGCAAACGATATTTGTCTCACCATGTCAGGCGAGACGCACTCTGTGGAGAACAACTCGAACGAGGACCTCGTACTTCTGGCAGTCATAATACTATTGCCGAAAAGTTGATCCTGATTCAAAGCTCACATTTGATCAGACAAAGGTACCCTTTCATTCGAAAGTTCGCAAAGCCGTCTCTAAGTTTGAGCTGTTCTTTCCCGAATCTTTGTACTGCGGTATTCCAGCGTCCTCGTTAACCGTTCTGTGGTTTTCTGCTTTCCAAGAATCGAGAGGGTCTCGAAAAGGCCAGGTGTGACCAATCGTCCCGTCACGGCACCACGAAGTGTCTGAAACACTTTGTTCTTCGATGCGATGCCAAGTCCTGCCAGCTCTCGGCACACCTTTTCGGTGCCCATGACACTCCAGTCCTCAAGATTGTTGAACATATCGATCGCTTTCTTCAACAGTTCTTCAGCAAACGGACTCAGCAGGTACTCTGAGACGAATTGCTCCTCAAAGCTGTAATCGTCGAAAAAGAAGGGATAGGCGAATTCGTAAAGCTGTGCAAGGGTGTTGACCTTCTCACGACACACCTGGACGACCCTCAGCGCGTAGGGTCTTTCCACCTGCGGCACTTTCTTACCTGCGAAGTTGATCCAGTCGTTGAACTCCTCGAGTAACTCTTCAACATTCATCAATCTCATGTGCTTTCCATTCACCCATTCCAGCTTCGATGGGTCGAAGATGACGCCTTTGTTCGATATCGTGCTCGGATTGAACTGTTTCACTTTCTCCTTAACATCGAATATCTCCTCTTCCCCCACGCTCCAGCCTAACAGAGCAAGGTAGTTCATCAAGCCCTTACTCAGTATGCCAATTCGCCTGAAGTGCTCAACACTGGTGGCGCCGTGGCGTTTGCTCAGGGGAGTTCTGTCGAAACCAAGGATCAAAGGAATGTGCATGAACTGAGGTATATCCCAGCCAAGAGCTTCATAAATCATGATCTGCTTCGGTGTGTTAGAGACGTGGTCTTCACCACGAAAGACGTGGGTTATGCGCATGAGGTGATCGTCAATAACGACCGCATAGTTATAGGTTGGAAAGCCATCCGATTTGATCATGACAAAGTCTCCTATGGTGGAATTGTCGAACTCCAGTTCGCCTTTCAGCAGGTCGTAGAATCTCGTTTTACCCTCCTGTACTTTGAAGTTGATCGTCACGTCGTGGCCCTGGTCAACATAGTCCTTCGGAAAATCGAAAGTTCTCAGCAACTCTTTCTTCCTGTCAATTTTGTCGTAGACGGTGTAGTATGCGCGACCCATTTCGACGAGTTTTTTCGCGTACTCTGAGTAAATTCCGGCCTTCGTCCTTTCGCTTTGTCTGTAGGGGCCGTAGGGACCTCCCACGTCCGGACCCTCATCCCAGTCCAGCCCGCACCATTTCAGCGCATCCAAGATGGCCTGCTCGTACTCTTTCGTCGATCGCTGCAGGTCGGTGTCCTCTATCCTGAGTATGAATTTTCCATCCATCCTCCGTGCGTACAGCCAGTTGAAGAGCGCTGTGCGGGCCCCTCCGACGTGCAGGTATCCCGTGGGGCTGGGTGCGAATCTCAGTCTCACCTCGCTCACGATCTTACCTCCTCATCTTTTCCAGAAACTCAAGTATCTGTCTCAGATCTTTCGCTTTATGAACTTCAACGATCTTTCGACCGTCAAGATACTTGCCGTCTATGAGAACCGACGTGAACCTGTCCGTCCAGCCACCTGTGCCTTCGAAAAGAATGACAGGTTTGCCCCTCGCGTACGCGAGCAGAACCTCTATTGCTGTTCCGATTTCCCCACCGATCGAGATCACCACATCGCTCGTCTGGATCAGGACGAGGGATCTCGTGACGTTGTCAAAAGGGGTTTTGATCCTGATCGTCAGGTACACGTTGCCTTCTTCTCCCTGCGGAAGCACTCCTATGACGGTACCGTTCGCTCGCTTTGCACCCTGACTGACCAGTTCCATCACGCCGTCCCGTCCGCCACACACGATCGTGTGGCCTCTCTTTGCCAGTGCTTCACCGAGTTCCAAGCAGAGATCTGCTATGTCTCGCACCGGTGAACGATCGATCGGTCCAGAATAACCCACGATTGCGACGTTCATGTACCCAGATAGACCTCCTTGACCACAGGATCGTTCAGAACCACTTGTGGCTCACCGTGCGCGATGATCTTACCTTTGTGTATAATGTACAGCCTGTCCACAACGGGCACAAGCGCGTCCACGCTATGATCAGTAACGATTATACCTATGTTTCTCGCACTGAGCGAGCGAATCATCTGCTGTATGTCCTTGACCGTTTTTGGATCGATACCAACAAAAGGTTCATCAAGGAGCAAAAAGAGAGGTTTCAAAGCCATCATTCTTGCAAGCTCCAGCCTTCTCTTTTCACCACCGGAAAGATCTGAAGCGAACTGGTCCCTCAATTCCCAGATGCCAAACTCGTGCAGGAGTTCTTCTACCAGCTTTCGACGCTCGGGCTTGTCCTTCACCCTGAACCGGAGCACGAAATCGATGTTTTCCCAGACCTTCATTCCTGTAAAGACCGATGTTTCCTGCTGCAGGTACGTAACGCCAAGCCTTGCACGGCGGCTCACAGGCATATTGGTGATCTTCTTATCTCCCAGATACACCTCACCCTTTGTGGGTGTCACCAGACCAAGGATCATGTTGAACAGAGTTGTTTTCCCTGCGCCGTTTGGTCCGAGTAGTCCCACAACTTCGCCCTGGCGCACGTGCAGATCGACGTTGTTCACAACGGTTTTTCTTCCAAACTTTTTGACCAACCCTTGGCAAACCATTTCTGTCATTGGCTCTTGAGATAGTTGACCAACTGTTCTGTCACGTCGTACCCGTCGTCCGCGTAGAGCAGCGCTTCTTTCTTCACTATGAAATCGTAGCCCATCGCTTTTGCAAAGGCCTCTATCTTCTTGGCAAGCTCGTCGAGCACTGCCTGCATCTTCGGCTGATACTCACTCTGCAACAGCTGCTCGTACTGCTGTTTCCTTGTGGCTATCTCTGTCTGTTTCTTCTCAATATCGCTCTGTGGAGCACCCGCCTTCTGCAGCTTGTCAAGCTCGGCCAAAAGCTCGTTCAGCTTTTGCTGATAAAATTGCGCATCCTGCGAATATTTCTGGTTCAGCTCTATCCACTTCGGATACTCCTGCACCACCCGGTTCACGTCCGCAAAAACGATGCGTGGATTACCGGCGCTCGAACCATAGAGGAAAACAAGCACAAGTGCGAGAATTATTCCGACGATCACGACACGTTTCACTCTTACAGCACCTCCTAAAAGGTTATGAAATCTTTGATCTTTTCCAGCGTCTTGGGGCCTATACCTGGCACCATCAAGAGATCCTCAGGTTTCGAAAAACGCGTTTGCTGCCTCACTTTGATGATCTCGCTCGCCTTGACTTCGCCTATGCCAGGCAGGCTCATCAATTCTTCCAGGCTCGCCGTGTTCACGTTGATCTTTCCCTGAGCCGTGACGACGTCGGCCACTGTAAGGTTCACGTACGGTGCCAACATCTCCACCGTCTTCTTCCCGATTCCCGGTACGCGTTCAAGATCAGCAAGGCTTTTGAAAGGACCGTTTTTCTCTCTGTATTCCACGATCCACCTTGCTTTTGTTTCCCCTATGCCAGGTAAGTGTATCAGATCCTCCTCGCTTGCAGTGTTCACATCTATGGGAAGTTCAACTGTTTTGCGAGTCTCTACAATGGTTTGTTCACCGCTTCTTGCCTTCAACTCCACGATGGCCCCACTCAGTAAGAGCACCCCAACGAACAGCAACAGCAATAGCCTCTTCTCCGACGTCGAAAGCTTCACGGGCTGATCCTCCCAGCGTACCCAACTTTACTGGCGCCGGATATTCTCATCACCTCGTTCCAGTTCAGATTCCTGTTGAATTCTTCTGCCAGTTCGAACGTCGGGAAGGCGCCAACCACGATTGTGAACCAGTCCCTGCCGTCTCTGGTGAATTTCATCATGTACGACGGATAACCCGCGCTCCTCAGGGCGAGCATCTTTTCTAACGCTGAGTCTTTGTTCGTGCTGGAAAGCACGAACACACCGTACAGCGTTGTGTATTCACGTCTGTCCTCCAATCTATGACCTCCGACGACACTGACAAAACATGTCTCACTCGAAAGCTGGGTAATCAAGAAGGGTTTGTTTGCCCCTCTGATCACTCCGAGAGCCTCGCTCGGTTTCAAGACGTATGTTGAAACCGTGACGCCTTTTTCCACCATTTCCGTAGCTTCGAGCAGAAGCTTCCTGTAGTCGTAAGTCTCCTGCTGGTACACCGTGGTCAGTTGCTGCGGAGCGATTGGCTGTTCAGATTCTTGTTCAGTTTGTTGTGGCACCTCGATCTTCGCTGGAGGCAGTTCCACGATTTCGATTCTCACGCTTTCACGACTTTTCACCAAAAAAAACGTTGCAAGACTGAATCCCACAAATCCCACGCTGAAGATCACTATCAACAGAGCCAGTATGCGCGCCTGCGTATCGGTTAATTTGATCTCTCTGCGCGGCATTATCACACTCCTTTCACAGCATACTCGATCAGCAGCTGTACAGTGTTCTCCACGTCGGATTTGCAAACCATTTCACTGGGACTGTGCACGTAACGCGTTGGTATGGACACCGTTGCGGAGGCAATGCCAGCCCTGGTTCTTTGTAAAGCCGCAGCGTTAGTACCTCCAAAGATGAGAACTTCCATCTGGTAAGGAATTCCACCGGCCTCAGCGAGTTCAACGAGCTTTTCAACGACCATTCTGTTGCTGATCGAAGCTCTGTCCTTGACCTTTATTGCCGGTCCTTTTCCAAGCACCATGGAATGCCTTTTGAAAGCTTTTGGATAGTCAGCTGAATCCGTTACATCGACTGCAATGCACACGTCTGGTGATAGAGTGTAAGCGGCAACGGAAGCTCCGACAAGGCCAACTTCCTCCTGAACGGAGAAAGAACCTATGACCGTGTTCGGACAAGACTTCAACCTCTTGAACAGTTCAACGATCACCGCACAGCCTATCCTGTCATCCATCGCCCTGCTCACCAGATAGTCTCCCATCTCATAAAGGTGGCTGTCATAGACACCGAAAGAACCAATAGGAACCTTGCTTTTCGCTTCTTCGTAACTCCTGGCACCTATGTCAACGAACATATTGTCCAGGCTCAGGTTCGTCCAATTCTTCTTCCTCTCTTCCTCCGTTTCACCCTCAACGTACACGACTCCTACCGCATTTCCGAACCTTACACGCTGTCCAACGAAAGTGTGAGGCAACACCCCCCCAACGGCGTCAACCCTCAGGAAGCCTTTCTCGGTGATGTTCGTCACCACAAGTCCAATCTCGTCAGTGTGGGCGTCGAACAGAACTTTCTTCCCGCTGCTTCCGTATTTCCACACGAGCAGATTCCCAACCGCATCGAACTTGTAACCGTCTATGTGGTCTGACAGCTCCTCAAGGATCAGCTGGTGCACTTCAGATTCCCTGCCGCTTGGACCGTACGCTTCTGTCAGTTTCTTGACGAGTTCTGTCATTTTGCAAATACCTCCCCCTCTTCGAGGATCTTCTGTATCAAACGAACCGTGTTCGCGTAATCTTCAAGGTCAATCATGCAAACGGGACTGTGGATGTATCGGGTTGGAACCGAGATCACACCTGACGCTGTTCCGGGGCCTGTTCTGGCGAGTCTGCCAGCATCTGTGGAACCCTGTGTTCTTCTTCTGAACTGGTAAGGTATTCCGTGTTTCTCAGCGACCGACACGATAGCCTGGAAAACCTTCTGGTTGACCACGTAACCCCTGTGCATGAAGGTCACGGCTGGACCTTCACCCAAGTGCGTCGACCAGCGATCTTTCTCCAGTCCCGGATCATCCCCAGCGATAGTGCCTTCGATGACGATGGCAACGTCTGGCTTCACCTGTTCCACTACGACGGCGCTGCCACGCAGTCCGACTTCTTCCTGAACAACGAAAGCGAAATACACATCGTTTTCGTAACGCTTTTGCATGTCTATGACATCCATCAACACCGAACAGCCCACGCGATCGTCGAATGCCTTCCCGCTCGCCCTGCGACCGTTTTCTCTGTATTCAGTGACGAAGTTCACGTAGTCACCTATTTTGACAGTCTTGAGAGCTTCTTCTTTGTTTTTCGCTCCTATGTAGATCCTCAGTTCCTCGAACTTCGGCGGTCTGAGCAACTGGTCTTTCTCTTGAAGATGTATCGGTTTGAATCCGATCACTCCGAGGATAGAATCGTTGATCTTCACCTGCTTGCCTATCACCACCTGAGTTTCTACAGCTCCAACCGGAGCAAAACAAAGTGTGCCGTCTTCATCGACGTTCGTCACCATGAACCCTACTTCGTCCATGTGCGCAGCGAAGAGAATCTTTCGATTAGCTTTCGTACCTTTCTTCAAGGCGATGAGGTTGCCGAGCCTGTCTTCCCAGACCTCATCAACTTTATCCTGGATCTGCTGTTTTATGAAACTACGCACCCTGCTCTCGTCACCAGAAGTCCCATTGATCACAGACAGGTCTCTCAGATACAAAACGAACACCTCCTCACTCGGCCACGATCAATGCCAAGAGCCTTGCCGTTTCCTCGACATCCTTCGGATCGACTACCTCGATGGGCGTGTGCATGTACATGAGCGGTATCGACACGAGCAAGGTTTTAACACCGATGCGCGTGATTTGTACCTGGTCTGTGTCCGTACCGGAACGGCCCGGTATCGGTTCAATCTGTGTTTTCACTCCGTTTCTCTGCGCAGTTTCAACCGCACGCTTATAGAATTCCGAGTCGATCGCCGGTCCAACTGATAGCACGGGTCCCTCGCCGAGCCTGATCGTTGGAAACGCGCTCTGTTTCACGTTCGCGTGGGTCACATCCACGACGATCGCTTCGTCCAGCTCGAGCTCGTAAGCGATTGAACCAGCTCCCGGACCACCGATTTCTTCCTGACTTGAAAAGATGAAATACACGTCCGATTCATGTCTCAACTTTTGAAGTGACTCTGCTGCAAGCAAGAGCGAAGCACAGCCGGCCCTGTTGTCCAAAGCTTTACCGCAGATTTTACCGCTTATCTCCGCCGCCTTGACATCGAAGACACAGATGTCACCGACACGCACGTCGCTGGCAGCACTGTCGCACGAGACATCGACAAAGATCCTGTCGTAGTCCGGGAAACGTACTCTGTGTTCTTCCTTTTGAAGGTGTGGAGGAAGCGTTCCCACGATGCCACTGACGGTTCCTCTCCTCGTGTACACCTTGAGCCTCTGCGCGAGCAAAACCTTTGGATCGACACCGCCGACGGTTTCGAGCCTGAGAAAGTTTCCTTCTTCCACCTTTGCCACGACAAGGCCGATCTCATCAACATGCGCGAAGATTCCGACTCTCTTTCTACCCGAACCTTTCACCTCGCCCACGAGTGTGCCAACCCTGTTGCGCCAAGTTCTGTCACACACCTTCGCCAGCATCGGTTCTATCGCATCGAGCACGATTGTTTCGAAACCAGATGGTCCGTCCAAATTCGACAGCTGCATGAGCAGCTCCTTCGTGTTCAACGCACATCACTCCTTCGTCTCAGAACTTCACATCCTTGGCTTTTTCCACAACGATCTTACCATTTTTCACGTGCACCACGATCGGTTCTTCGTAACTCGAAACTTCCCTCAGGATGTATCCAGAGATTTGTAGTAGCGTCGGTTGCATGCTCAGAGCCGCGATGATCGCGCTGTCTCCCTCGTTCAAACCGGCCCGGAGCGTACCCTTGACGTTACCGAAAACGACGATGGAACCACCTGCAAGCAGCTCTGCACCGGCATGAACGTTGCCCAGAACCACGATGTCCCCGGAATGAACCACGGCTTGACCGGATCTGACATGCTTCTTCACAACTTTGGTTCCAGATTTCGTTTCGCGCTCCTCGAGCAATTTCATCCTGCTCAAGGAACTCAAATCGTTCTGAAAAGAATCGCCTATCAGAATCTGCGCAACATCTATCCCGTGCTGTCTCAACAGCGAGACGATTCTGGGTATGTCGTGTGAGTGCATTTCGTGCCTTTCCATCATGAGCATGATCTTGTCACCCGCGGCAAAGAATCCCTTCATCTGGGAGAGCTTCGAGACGATTTGATCGAGTATCACTTGGATGCTCTCGTAATCCTTTATCACAAGCACGAGCCCATCTTTAGTCATCTTGAAGTCCACCAGATCCATCGTCGCACCTCCACAGCTGTTCTGAAAATCATTGTATCACTTATAATATTTCTGGGTGTGGGCATGTTCAGATTCAGGTTGTCAAGACTTCTCTCGCTGAAAATATCCCAGGAGGAACAACTTAAGATCCAGTTGAAAGCACTCAGAGCAGAGATGGGACGCATTGAAGACAGTATGAAGAAATGTGAGGAGCAGTTGAAAGGCCTCGAGCTGAAAACCTTAACCTTGTCGTCACGAGGAATAAGCGGCTTAGAATTGTCGCAGCTTTTGACCTACAGAGAATCGATTCACGCTGAACTCAGCATTCTGATCGCGAAGCTGACTCAGCTCAGACGACAGGAAGACATCCTGAGGAATCAGTACCTCGAAGCGAGAAAAGAAAGAAAAATACTGCAAAATCTCAGGGAAAGAAGGTTCAGAATGTATGTGTTCGAACAGGATCGAGCACACAGACTCTACCTTGACGAACTGGCTGTTAGAAAATTTGCCGTCTCAAAGCAAGATTGATTTGACTTCCTTACCCATCGCAACGCT
>DOKY01000013.1:4146-9325 GCA_003510135.1 Pseudothermotoga sp. | reverse complement strand
TCTGAACGGATCTTGAAAGACCATTTGAACGGTTCTTCGAAAGAGTCTTTCGATATCTCTGGAAACCTTTTTCGTCACATCTACGCCTTGAAATTCGATCCTGCCAGAAGTCGGCTGAAGAATCCTCGCAACGATTCTGCCAAGCGTCGTTTTTCCACAACCAGATTCTCCAACAACGCCCACCGTCTCGTTCTCGTCTATGTCCAGATCCAGCTCTTCGAGCGCCCTGACCCAACCGACAACCTGTAAAAATACTCCCGCCCTGACGGGGAAATATTTTTTGACCTTACGAAGCGAGACTATCATCGAACATCACCTTCGTTGTACAGCCAGCACGCAACGGAAGAACCGTCCAGCTGAACCTCCATGGGCTCTTTTTTGCTGCAGATCTCCATGGCTTTGGGACATCTGGGATGGAACCTGCAGCCGCTGGGCCAGCTGGTGGGTGGGGGAACCACGCCTTCAATGAACGGAAGCTTCTTGTTTTTGTACTCCTTTTTGAGCCTGGATTCGAGCAATCCCTTCGTGTAAGGATGCAGGGGATGCTCAAAGAGTTTCACGACATCCGCCCTTTCCACGATCTTTCCAGCGTACATCACATGGACCCTGTCGGCGACTTCCGCCACGACACCAAGATCATGTGTGATGAAGATCACAGAGGTTCTGTACTGTTTCTGCAGTTGTTTGAACAGATTGAGTACCTGTGCCTGTATGGTGACGTCCAGCGCCGTGGTGGGCTCGTCCGCGATGACGATGTCCGGATTGGTGAGCAGAGCGATTGCTATCATGATTCTCTGCAGCATTCCACCGCTCATCTGGTGGGGATATTCGTTAAACCGTTGTTCTGCCAGAGGTATCTGCACCTTCTTCAACATCTCTATGCACAGCTCTCTTGCACGTTCTTCATCTATCTTCAAATGTTTCATGGCAACTTCCATCATCTGTTTTCCAACAGTGTAGAGTGGATCGAACGATGACATTGGCTCTTGAAAGATCATGGAGATCTTTCTGCCACGTATCTCTTCAAGTTCTTTTTGTGAAAGCTTCGTCAATTCCATACCGCGATACAGGATACTCCCACTCACGATCGCTTTCCTGATCAACCCGAGGATCGTCAGTACGGTAACCGTCTTGCCACAACCGGATTCTCCCACGATCGCGAGTGTCTCTTGCTCGTCGAGTGTGAAAGAAACTCCGTCGACAGCCTTCACAAGACCGTCCAGTGTGTTGAAATAAACCTTCAAATCTTTCACTTCAAGCAGCCTCATACCTTCTCAACCGTCCTGTAAGGATCGAGTGCGTCCCTCAGCGCATCGCCGACGAAGTTGAAAGCCAGAACCGAGACCATTATGAAAAATCCCGGTATGAGCAACCATGGGCTCGTCGAAAGTGCAGAAAGCGACTGGGCCTGATTCAGAAGCAATCCCCAGCTCGTCATGGGTTCCTTTATGCCCAACCC
This sequence comes from Pseudothermotoga sp., assembly GCA_003510135.1. Taxonomy (GTDB): domain Bacteria; phylum Thermotogota; class Thermotogae; order Thermotogales; family DSM-5069; genus Pseudothermotoga_A. The sequence continues at coordinate 7,866 of DOKY01000013.1, read as the reverse complement.
CAAAAAGCTTATCGCACTCTCTCCCAGGATCATTCCTGGTATCGATAGGGTTGAGACAACCACCAGATAGCTCATGATGTTTGGTATCAGGTGTCTGGTGATTATCTTGAAATTCGAAACTCCTGCCACCTTCGCTGCGAGCACGAACTCTTTTTCTCTCAGGCTCAGGACCATACCTCTGACGACACGCGCAACACCCATCCAGCCTATGAGTGACAGGACGACCACGATTCCAAAGTACACCCATGTGCTGGGCCAGCTTGGGGGCAGTATGACGGACAGGGCGAGCCACAGAGGGATTCTCGGGAAGGACCTGAGCAACTCAATGAACCTCTGGATCAGAACGTCGATCCAACCCCCGTAGTAGCCCGAAATCGCCCCGACGATCGAACCAATGAGAACGCTTATGAACGTGCCAACCAGACCCACCGTGAGAGAAACCCTGCCACCATGCAAGACTCTGGAGAACAGGTCCCTGCCGAACCTATCCGCTCCGAAGAGAAGCAGCATCATCTCGTTTGAATCCGCCTCTACACCGAACAGATGTACGTTGGTCTTGAAAAACCCCCAGAACTCGTATTCTTCACCCCTGACGAACAGCTTAATCGGGTAAATCTTAGATTTGTCTTCCTCGTACTTCACTTTGAACGTGACGGGATCTCTCGTTCTCTTGAGCCCATAGATGAAAGGCCCTTTGAATTTTCCTTCGTGAAAGAACCTGATCTTCGTTGGGGGCGCGTATGTGAAACGACTGTGGGTCTCGGTGAAATTGTATGGTGAAATGAAGTCGGCAAAGATTATCAGGACGTACAGAACCGCCAGTGTCCAAAAGCCGATCAAACCGAGCTTGTGTCTTTTGAACTGGTAGAAAACTCTCTGCCACGTGTTCATACTCTCACCTCAACTGATCCTTATCCTTGGATCAAGCAGGGCCAGAGCGATATCGGCGAGCAGATTCCCGATCTGTGTTATCAGAGCTATGAACAGGAGAAAGGTCATCACCAGATACTGATCGTGGTTCAACAGCGCGTTGTAGAAAAATGGTCCTATCGTTGGCAGATTCAACACTATCGAGGCGATGATCGTGCCGCTGAACACGTTTGGAAGTTCCATACCAGCTATGCTGACCAGGGGGTTCATCGCGTTCTTTATCACGTGTCTTCTCACGGTTTTTTCGTCCAGACCTCGTGCCCTCAAAGCAATGACGAAAGGCGAACCCAGCACATCCAGCATGTTTCCACGCATGATCCTCATCAAGCCGGCAAGCCCACTCACACCTACCACTACGATGGGAAGCCACAGATGCTTGAGTAGATCAACGAACTTTCCCCAGCTCATCGGGGCGCCTATGAACTGTGGCGAGAACAGGCCACCCACCGCGGTGCCTCCCAGTCTGAGAACAAGGTACGTGAGAACCAGAGCGAGAAAGAATTCTGGGATCGAGAGGCCAACGAATCCCAGAACCGTGAGCGTGTAATCGCCCGGTGTGTATGGATGCAGTGCTGAGTAGATACCCATGAGCGTTGCGAAGAGCCACTGAAACCCTATCGTCAGTACGGAGATCGCCACGGTCCAGCCAAGCCTTTCCCAGATCAGTTCCACGACGGGCCTCTGGTAGGAAAAGGAATAACCGAAATCTCCCTTGGTGACGATGTTCTTTATCCACATGAAATACCTTTGGTAGGCCGGTTTGTCGAGAGCGAGCTCTCTTCTGAGAGATTCGATCTGCTCAGGAGAAATGCGTGGATTTTCGAGATATTGCGAAAGGAAATCACCCGGTTGGAGCTCTGTGATCACGAAACAGATGACGGACACGAAGAACATCATCGGTATCATGATCAGAATCCTGCGCACAACGAACGTCCACATCTTGAATCACCTTTGAGAAGGGCCCCCCGAGCGGGGAGCCCAGGATGATCATTTCCTGTAGCTGGTCCAAACGATGAAGATGGGCACGCCCTCTTCTGTCACACCCGCATTGCCTAAGGTCTTGTTGAAGCCCCAGATGTTCATGCCTTTGCACACAAAGATGACGGGCAAGTAGGTGTGGTACAGTTCCTGAACTTCATCGTAGTAAGCCTTTCTCTTGGCAGGATCCATCTCTATCTGGGCCTTTTCGAACAGTTCCCAGATCCTCTTTTCCCAGTCGAGCATTTCCTCGAAAACCGGCTGCGGAGGCGTCTTGGTCTTGTCCATGGTCGAGTAGTGCCAGTAGTAGAGCTGCGTTCCAGGTTGCCAGATGGCTTTTCTGAGTTGCAGGTCTGGCTGGTTGCCGAACGCCCTTATGCCGGCCTGGAAGTTGCCCGCTCCAAACATCTCTCCGACCAGGGACGCATCGAGGATCTGTAAGTTGACCTTTATCCCGATCCTTTTCAGATCTTCAGCAAATATGAGCGCGACGTCCTGGTATTCCTTCGGTGAGTTCTGAACGAGCAGATTGAACTCGACTCTCCTGCCACTCGGGAAGAGCCTGTAACCTTCCTTGTCTCTCTTCGTCAGGCCGATTTTGTCCAGCAGTTCGTTGGCCTTCTTCAGATCGTAAGGTCTCAAGAGTTCTTCCACCTTTGGATTGTAGAAGGCCTTGTTGGATGGGAGTATCAAGCCTGCGTCAGGAATCGCCAAGCCTGCGAAGACTTCGTCTATGATTCTCTCTCTGTTGAGTGCGTACTCCATGGCCTCTCTGAATTCGAGTTTTCTGAAGAGATCACGCAGTTCCGGATCGTCCACATCGAAGTTGAAGGAAATGTGTATCGGACTCGGTGTTGCCTGAGTCGGCTGGGTTGCGTAAACGACGTACGGTGTTTTTCCGGTCAATTCTTGTTCTTTCAGCATCGGAAAGTCTTTCGATGAGATCGCCATGAAATCGATCTCGCCGGCCATGAACTTTGCAAGTCTCATCTCTGCGTCCCTTATGATCAGATACTCCACCCTGTCGAAATAAGGCAGTCTGTTTCCAAATCTATCCACTTTCCAGAAATACGGGTTTCTCTCGAGCACGAGCTTTTGATCCGTTATCAGCTGAACGGGTTTGAATGGACCGTTGACGACGATTTCCTTTGGGTCGGTGTTGGACAGCCAAACCTTGTTGACCGAGCCAAGATCGTTCTTGTCGATGAGAGGTTCAAGCTTGTGCTTCGGATAGATATAAACGTGTGAGAGAACTGTGAAGAAGGCTCCGTAAGGTGATGGAAGGATCGCTTTGACGGTCTTGTCGTCGATCTTGACCCATTCGATCATCTTGTTGACACCGTGTTCGTCCGGTATCGTGAACCTGGCTATGGAGTTGCCCCGTGCGTACTGGTTCATGACGAAGTACTTGAAAGTGAACACCACGTCGTCTGCAGTGATGGGGGTCCCATCCGACCAGTAAGCCTCGCGGAGCTTGAATGTAACTTCTTTCCCATCCGGTGAAGTGCTCCAGGATTTTGCAAGTGCAGGTACAATTTCGTTGGTCACAGGGTGCATTGCCACGAGAGGTGAGAACATAGGCCCCATGATCACACTGTAACTCGAAGAGTCGAGGGTTCCGTACAGCAGGTAAGATTCAGGAGTCGAAGCCAGCAGGAGCCTCAAGGTTCCACCGCTCTTTGGTGATGGATCCGGTGTCACAAGTTCGTCTTCCACCATGTACTCTGTCGCGAATACCAAACAGGCCAAAGCCGCGAGTAACACCAGAAGGAACTTCCTCATAACCACACCTCCCCAAAAAGAATGTCATTA
>DOKY01000013.1:0-3804 GCA_003510135.1 Pseudothermotoga sp. | reverse complement strand
TGTTAACACAACCTGCGTTTTGGGAGGGAACTTTGGTGAGAGGCTCCAAAGGATGTTTTCAACACCTGAGGGCTACTCCCAGGATAGAGCAAGCAAGAATTGTGCTTTGTTTGGTTTCAGTTCGGGACGCTCTGTAACTCAGGAACACCTTAGAAGCTAACGGCGTGTTTCGTCAGCTCCATCAACAGGCAAATACTGCGTCGGCCTACCTTCTTGGTTGGGATTTTCATGAACCCCACATAAGTTCGCGGTGATTGTTCGTTTCCCATTTCATGTATGATTCACAGCGAGATGAACATGGCCATGTGCAGCAAAGCATTTTATTAGTTTTCCTGTGAGCCGTCTCCTCCACCTGCTAAGAGGATCTTCTTCATCGTGTCGGCCTCCTTACATAATTGTACGCGCAATCTGTTTCGTTTTGTATAAACTACGCCTTCTCTGGGGTTGCTACCTCGCCAAAAGCAAACTTAGGATTTGGTTTTGAATCCTCGAGAATGGGTGGGTACATCGCTGTTGTTACACTCGGTATAGAATAAGTTTACACTTCGCGACGTCACCTGTCAATGGGCTTGCTCTTTGGGTATTCAGGAAAAAAGTCTTTCACTTAAAATACCCTCGTGAAAGCGAGCACATCTTGAAATCTGGCGGTAAGCGACTCGCAAGAGAGAAAGGGCAAAGAAGATTCCTGAGGAACAAGCTGGGTCCGCTTGGCTGATTGAAAAAGGCTCAACGATGAAGGAGTGCTCCGCTGTGTGACGCCTTTCAGCTTTCATAGCAAGTTCTTTCCCAGGTTTGCCCGTTTCCTGACTTTGTGGTAACATACCACGGGAAGCCCAAGATCCCTGTTTGCCAATATCGCTCACACAGCTTTGGAAGGTTCATGAAGGAGGTGCAAATATGCCCAGAGCAGAAGGGAAGACCTTTCAGTTTGAGGGGCACGAGTCCATAAGGACAGATTTCCTCGAAACGATAGATTTCGATGGGAAGGACGAGTACATCAAGATCGAGACCGACGAATTCTCCGCGGTCTGTCCTTTCTCGGGGTTACCGGACATAGGTCGCGTGATCATCGAGTACTATCCGGACGGTGGAAAGATCGTGGAGTTGAAATCGCTCAAGTACTACTTTGTGAGTTTCAGAAACGTTGGTATCTACCAAGAGGAAGTCACGAAGAGAATATATGAAGATCTTCGAAAACTCCTCAAAACCGGCAGGCTTAGGGTCACCGTGGTGTACAACATCCGTGGAGGCATCAAGACAACAACACAGATGGGGGATCTCGCAGGCCATGACAGAAAAGTTGAATGAAAAGTTGATCACGCTGACGGGTATCTTCGTCTTTGCCATAGTGTCTTCGAACGTGACAGCCTCGAAGTTAGTGAACATCGGCCCCTTCGTTGTCCCAATAGCCGTGCTCTGTTATCCTTTGACCTTCGCGATCACAGACATAGTGAGTGAAGTCTATGGAAAAAAGATCGCTCAAAGGATCGTCTGGACGGGATTCTTCATCTCAATCCTCCTGGCATTTTACTCGAGAATCGTCGTGGTCTATCCACCAGCAGATTTCTTCGAAGGGAACGAGGCTTTCGTGAAGGTCTTCTCTTCCACGCCGAGGATCGTTCTTGCGAGCATGGTTGCCTACGTGGTTTCACAGACTCACGACGTGTGGGCTTTTCATTTGTGGAAGAAGCTCACGAAGGGAAGGCTTCTCTGGGTGAGGAACAACTTTTCCACGATCGTCTCTCAGTTCATTGACACGTGTCTGTTTATAACGATAGCTTTCTTGAACGTTGTACCTGGCCAAATCCTCGTGCGCATGATCTTCTCTCAGTACATCGTTAAGTTCATCATCGCACTCTTAGACACACCTTTCGTCTATCTCGGAGTCAAGATAGTCAGTGGTAGATGGATTGTGACCGACGAACTGAGATGAAAAGCCCTCCTTCCGGAGGGCTTCAATTCAACCCTTCAGTGACTTGTACAGACTCGAATAGAGTCCCGCCGTGAGCTGAATCTGAACGAGTTTTTTCACCGGTATGACTTTGAATTTCGTCTTCCTCTCAAGTTGCTCAACGCGAGAATCGATCAGGTTTTTGATCTCGGTTGCCGCCCGCTTCAGAATGGGGTCTTTACTGTATTTCTTCTGACTTCTGATCAGCCTGTAGAGCATACCCCACTTGAACAGACTGTAGGATCTACTTGCGACCTCGTTGTCGAACTTTTCGGCAACAGTCGCGTTTTTTGAAAGTTCTTCCGCGGTTTCTGCCCATTTCCTTTCAGCCTCAAAGGATTTCTCAAACGATTTCATGAAGTACTCAAGTGCATCCTGGAACTTTGTGTGCGTGTCTATGCAGGGTTTGATCTTTACGTAGGTCTGTTTCAGCATTTCCATGTCTTTTCTCTGGAACTCGAGATTCTCCAGAACCAGATCTCGACGCACGGATTTTGTCTGTCTGAGATTGCAAACTCTCTCATCGTAGTAGTATGGAACCTCGCAGACAATCTCAAAGAGGCTAGGATTGAACCTTCTCGCGTAGCCAAGGCTGCTCTCACCGCTCATGATGATCTCTGCAGGATCTTTCTGAGAGTACTTCTCGTAGAAATCGTAGGCATCCACAGTTGTGGGCATCTGGAAAACCGCCCTGTGATACTGCTTCACGAATGGAACCTCGGGCTCGCCGAGCGAGAGCGGTACTGCTCTGTCCTGGGCAGCCTTTTCGAATATCGGATACAGCAGGGGTACGTCCTCGCTCACGTAGTAGTACACCCCACCGAAACCCGCGTTGTGGAGACTGTAGATGAAATCGGGCTTGGTCGAGTCAATTATTCCCATGATGGCCTTTGTCTCTGGGGAGGGTTTATCGTACTTCAGGGTCTTGTACTCTACGGGGAAGGACCATTCGACCTGCTCGTTTCCGGCGGGACGGTAGTAGTTGTAAACGTACTTTCTGAAAGAATAAGGCGTTTTGAACCAGCCCTCGTTCAACTTTGCTCCGTCAACGTCCGCTACTTTCACAATGTACCAGGTGAAATCAAGGAGTTTTCTCAGCTCTTCGTTCCGTGCCAGTTCCCACGACAGATAGTCCAGCATGAGACTTCCGACAGGTTCGTTGGGATGTGGAAAACCGTAAAGCAACGCATTTCTCTTCCCATGACCGATCCTGAGACAATAGATGGGTTGACCCGAGGCAGATTCACCCACCTGCTTCATCTCCACGAGGTTTGGAAATTGTGTGGCTAGGGCTTTCGAAGATTCATTCAACTCTTCTACAGTCATGAAGCCTGTGTAATTCGGCACGTTCTCGATCACTTTCTCCAGAACACTCACTCTGAACACCTCCTATGTTCTCGGATAGAGCCAGCACGCCACAGAATGGTTCGGTTCGATCTCAATCAAAGGTGGCATCTGCTGGGTACATTTTTCAAAGCTGTACGGGCACCTCGGTGCGAACACGCATCCTGGCCCCGTGGCCGCCTCGACATGCAGCCTCTTGACATTGATTTTTTCACGCTTCTTGAATATTGAAGGGGAATAACTCATTAAGATGCGCGTGTAAGGATGCAGGGGAGATTCCATGATGCGCCTTGCTGTTGATAGTTCAACAACTTTTCCCAGATACAACACCATGATCCGGTCGCACAGGTGGCCCGCAAGCGACAGGTCATGCGTGATGAACAAGACCGTGGTTTTTTCCCTCTCGACCAGATCGAGCAACAGATTCACAACGCTCGCTCTGACCGATAGATCGAGCATCGACACACATTCATCGGCCACCAAGAAAGTCGGCTTCAGCAACATCGCAC
>DOKY01000038.1:49927-61868 GCA_003510135.1 Pseudothermotoga sp. | reverse complement strand
TGTGTGCCTGTTCGAGTGACTCACGTTCTTACCAGCTACGGGACCTTTTCCGCAGATTTCACACCTTTTCGCCATGTCGCATACCCCTTTCCCGTCCAGCCGAGACAATCTTACCAGATATGTTTGAAGTTTTCAAGAATTCCGTTAGGATAGTATCAAAACAACTGAGAGATGGGGAGGGAAAGACATGGTTCTTCGAGGCGAAAGAATCATCCTGAGACCCGTCGAGCTTTCTGACATCGACAGGTTGTTGAACATCAACGACGAGGAGGTGAGACAGTATCTTCTGAGCGTGTTTCCGCTGAACAAGATCAGGGAGGAAGAATGGGTGAAGAATCTGTACACCGGCCAAAGAGACATCGTCTTCGCCATCGCCATGGCGGAAACGAACCAGCTCGTTGGAACGACGGGTTTACATTCCATCGACTGGGTGAACAGGTGTGCCGAGTTCGGCATTGCTGTCACTGACAAAAGTTACTGGAATTCAGGTCTCGGGACTCAAGCCACTCAGCTCACGTTGAGATACGCTTTCGAGTATCTGAACATGAACAGGGTACAGCTTCGTGTGTACGAATACAACCATCGTGCGATCCACGTCTACGAAAAGTGTGGCTTCGTGAGAGAAGGAATACTGAGAAAAGCAAGGTATCTGAAAGGCGAGTACTACGATGTCATCGTGATGGGCATACTGGCGAAAGAATACTTTTCAAAACGATCTTCCGCACAATATTCTGAGTAACATTTCTGATCGGTATGCCAGGTCTGAGTCCTTCGTGAGCGTACGTCTATATATGGAAAACATGGAAAACAATGTATTAATAGTACGATTCGAAAAGATAATGCAAGAAAAACGAAGATAACTTTGAGATTCAACCGAATTCTTCTCGGTCATGAGTTCCTGTTGTGAACGTTACCGGGAAGAAACCGAAATCCACGTTTGAAAATTGGTAATACCACTTTTAAAATAAAACTGTGAACGGTTCTTTTCAAAATTCAACCGAAGGGGGGATGTCTGTGAGAAAGTGGTTGGTCTGTTTAGCAGTGTTGTTCACACTCACGCTTATGGCTGCAACCGTACGCGTTCTGCTCTGGGACGATGCACTCACACAGGCTTTGAGAGAAGGATTGCCTGAATTTGAGAAGAAGACTGGCATCAAGGTGGAGCTCGAACTTGTACCGAGCGGCACGCTACTTCAGAAGACGCTGATCAGCGTGACTGCGGAAAGGTCTGACTACGATCTCATCGCTGTGGACGAACCGAACATACCCTTGCTCGCTCCTCTTTTGCTGCCGTTCACACAGTGGCCGGGGACACAATTCTACACGCGACCGAGCATGGCAGACATCATGCCGCTGGCTCTGGAAGCTGGCCAGTGGAAAGGAGAGTTCAAGGGACTGCCCGTCAATGCAAACGTGTACATATGGTTGACCAGAAAGGACATCATTGAAAAGTACAAGGACGAGTTCAAAAAGGAATACGGCTATGAAATGAGAGTTCCAAAGACTCTGCAGGAACTTCTGGACATGGCGAAGTTCCTGTCGAAGAAAGGCATCTACGGTTGGGCTCCTTTCACAAAACCAACGGAAGGTGCCACCTGCGAAGCGATCTGGATGTTTGAAAGTTTCGGCACCAAGGTCCTTCAAGTTACAGACAAGGGCTACAACGTGGTTCTGGACAAACAGAAAGCCATAGAAGCCATCAACTTCTACAAAGAACTCCTGAAGTATGCGCCTCCCGGTGCACTGGATTACGGTCACGCTGAAAGGGTTGCCGCATTCTCAAGAGGAGAGGTCTTTTCCATGTTCAACTGGCCGGCGCTGGTCCCCGACATAGAGAACCCTGAGAAATCACTCGTCGCAGGCAACGTCATATACACAGAACCACCGGCCGGTCCGGCGAAGGCAGCGGCTGTGAGAGGTTGTTGGATAGTGGCGATACCACTCGCCGCGAAAGAAAAAACAGCAGCCGCAGAATTCGCTTACTGGTGGATGTCCGTGGAAACCGGTAGAAAACTGATACCGAAAGGTCTGACACCAGCGAGGGAATCTCTGCTCAAAGATCCGGTTTATTCCAAGGAAAGACCCTGGTTCCTGGGTATATACCAGTCCATGCAGTACGCTGTTGAAAGACCCAGATTCGAAAGATACCCCGAAGTTTCACAGGTCATAAGGAACAACTGGCTCGATGCGGTATCTGGAAGAGTTTCACCCGAAGTTGCCGTTGACAGGATGGTCGAGGAAATCAATGCAGTACTCAGGAAATATGGCTACTGACCCTAAAAAGAGGGGGCGGGCTATCGCCCCCTTTTTCGTCTTCGTTCTCCCTGCTCTGATAGTCGTTGGTGTGATTCTGGCTTATCCTGTCATTTACGCTCTTGTGATCTCGTTGACCGACAGAGAGCTTCTGTATCTGGGAAAAACGAACTTCATCGGCCTGAGGAACTATTCTGAGATGATCAGAGACAGGAATTTCTGGCATTCTTTCAGATTGCAGCTTGGATTCATTGCGATCGCAATACCCATAGAGCTGGTGATTGGCCTTTTCGTGGCGATCCTGTTCAACAGAGAGTTCCCATTTTCGAAAACTTTGCGTTCGCTCCTAATGCTCCCGGTTTTTGTGCTACCTGTTCTTTCGGGTTTGACGTGGCGTTTGATGCTCCAGCCGAGTTATGGCGTGCTGGCGAGCTTCTTCAGCGCGATCTCGCTCGGACCAACTGCGTGGCTTGCAGACACCAAGTACGCGTACGTGGCGATACTCCTTCAGGACATTTGGCGTATGTGGCCTTTCATGTTCATGATCATCTATGCGGGCCTTTCCTCGATGCCCTCAGAGTACGTTGAGGCAGCGAGGATAGACGGCGCGAACTTTTTCCAAAGGTTTTGGTACGTTCTGTTGCCTTACCTGAAATCCGTCATAGCGACCGCTTTCCTTCTCAGACTGATAGACGCTTTGAGGATCTTCTCAGAGGTCTATGTGATGACCTATGGTGGTCCATCGAACGCAACGATGCTTCTTTCTCTGTACATACACAAACAGGCGTTCGAATTTGGAAGACTCTCTTATGCTGCTTCCGTTGCCGTGTTCCTCCTGATGGTGGCACTTTCCATATCCTACTTCGTAGTCAAACGCGGACTGCGTGGTGAGATCGAGTGAGAAGAAGGGTGATCTCCTTCATCGTTTTGTCGGTTGCTCTTTTGATCGTGCTGATCGAGCTCTTCCCAATAATGGTCGTGATCGTCAACGGTTTCAAGAGGGACATAGATATCTGGAGTAAGAATCCTTTCTACTTCAAGCCGACCTTGAGGAGTTACCAGCTGATCTTCACACACAGGGAGTTTCCGAGGTCTTTGAGAAACTCTTTAGTCGTTGCCAGTCTTTCTGCACTCGTTTCTGTCTCACTCGGTTCGATGGCAGCCTACGGACTGAGCAGGTTCAACTTCAAATTCAACGACGCTCTGATCTTCATCTTGCTCATGGTCCGAATGATACCGCAGATATCGCTCGCCGTTCCCTTCTACATGATCTTCAGATCGGTCGGCCTGAACGACACCGTGCTGGGTCTGTCACTCGCACACATAAGTTTCAATCTGCCATACGTGGTGGCGCTGTTGCTACCCTTCTTTTCGTCGATCCCTCGAGAATACGAAGAGGCAGCGAAAGTGGATGGGTGTAAAACGTTTCAGATATTTTTGAAAATCTTCTTCCCGCTCGCCTCGGCCGGGATCGTGGTCGCTGCGGTCTTCGCGTTCCTGATGTCCTGGAACGAGTTCATCTACGCTCTTGTCCTGACCGGTACGAGAGCGAAAACTGCTCCCATCGTGGTGAACGCGTTTTTAGGTCAGTACGCGCCCCTGTGGGGACAGCTTTCCGCCGCGGGAACGATAATGTTGCTTCCCGTGTTCGCCGTGACGTTGAGTCTTCAAAGGTACATAATAAGAGGCCTTTCGGCCGGTGGTATAAAGGGGTGATGTGTCATGCTGTTCTTTCTGGACAGTGCAAAGCTGGATGAAATTGAGTATGCGATCAAAAGGTGGAAAATCGATGGCATCACGACGAATCCCAGACATCTTGCAAACGCTCACATGAGAGTCGAAGAGTTTGTCGATAGGATCAAACCGCTGGTTGAAAACACAAACATCAGCGTGAGCATAGAGGTCAACCCACATTTGAACGAGGCTGAAAGTATGGTCGAAGAAGCTCAGAGGCTTGCTTCCATGTGCGAAAACTTCGTCATAAAGATCCCCGCAACCGAGGCTGGCTTCGAAGCGCTGAGCGTGCTCAGCAAGAAGGGCGTGAAGGTGAACGTAACGCTGGTCTTCAACGTGGTTCAGGCTCTTCAAGCCGCCAGACTTGGCGCTTACTACATCAGTCCCTTTGTTGGCTGGAAAGAAGAGAGGGGAGATTACGATCAAAACTTCATAAGCAACGTCGTGAAGGCTGTGAAAAACTACGGCTTTAAGTCAAAGATCCTGATCGCCGCAGTCAGATCCGCACGACACTTCACCGAGGCGGCCTTGGCTGGAGCGGATATCATAACGGCGTCTTTTGAGGTTTACAAGAGATCTTTCGAGAACCCTTACTCGAGCCTCGGACTGGGCATCTTCAAGGATTCCTGGGACCAGATTCAAAAGTGAAACGGAGGTGACAGAGAATGCTGGGGTTTTTGGTTCACAAAGATGGTGACGACGTGGGCGTTGCCGTCGTTGATCTGAAGAAAGGAGAAACCGCCCGTGGAAGGACCCTGGAAGGCAACACGGAGTACGAGATTCAGGTTCAGCAGGATATACCCCTGGGGCACAAAATAGCGTTGCGGGATATCGAGCAGGGTGAAAAGGTGAAAGAATACGGAGAAATCATAGGCGTCGCGACGAAAAAGATCATGAAAGGCGAACACGTACACGTTCACAACATACGCACTCTCAGGTGGGGGTGAGACGAATGGAAAGACAAATACTGGCTTACAGGAGAGAAAACGGTAAAGTGGGAATCAGGAACTACGTTCTGCTCATAACCATCGACGATATATCCAACGCCGTGGTGGAAGCGGTGGAAAAAGCCGTCGCAGGAACGCTGGCCATACCACATCCGTACGGGAGGCTCCAGTTTGGAAAAGACCTCGAACTTCTCTTCAGAACTCTCATAGGCACAGGCTCGAACCCGAACGTTGCGGCGGCCATCGTCGTTGGGATCGAACCGAAGTGGACCACCATCGTTGCGGAAGGGATAGCAAAGGCGAATAAGCCCGTCGAAGCGTTCTGGGTTGAAGGCAGCGGACAGATAAAAACGATCGAAAGGGTTATGAGGACGGCGGTGAAGATGGTCGAAGATGCGACGAACCTGCGTCGAGAGCCAGTCGACATCAGCGAGCTGTTGATCAGCCTGAAGTGCGGTGAATCAGACACGACTTCGGGCCTTGGCGCGAACAAAGTCGTTGGAAGGTTCACAGAGAGGTTTTTGAGCATCGGTGGAACGGTCCTGTTCGGAGAAACGACCGAACTGACCGGGGCAGAACACATCGTCGCAAGCAGGTTCAAAGACGAAAGAGAACGTGAAAAGTTCCTGAAGTTTTTCGAGGAATACCAGCAGCTGGTGAAATCACAGGGTGTGGATCTGCTGGGCTCGCAACCGACCGAAGGAAACATAGCAGGTGGTTTGAGCACCATAGAGGAAAAGGCGCTTGGGAACATCCAGAAGATAGGAAATGCGATGATCGATGGCGCACTCGACTACGCCGAGCCGCCGAAGGGAAAGGGTTTGTACTTCATGAACACTTCTTCCGCAGCCGCCGAAGCCGTGACGCTGTTCGCTGCAGCCGGTGCCGTGATACACCTTTTCCCGACGGGTCAGGGCAATCCCATAGGAAATCCTATCTTACCGGTCGTGAAGATCACGGCAAATCCTAAGACTGCCGCGAACATGTCCGAGCACATCGACGTGGACGTATCCGCCGTACTGAGAGGAGAGATGAATCTTGATCAGGCTGCGGACATGCTCTGGAAAAGAGTGGTTGAAACCGCGAACGGCAGGATGGTGAAAGCAGAGATACTGAACCACAAGGAGTTCGTTTTGACGAAACTCTATCCAAGTGCATGAAGGGAGTGGTTGGTTTGAAAATGCTCGTTGCTGGAAAGTTGATCGATAGGCCAAAGAAGATAGAGGTTCGATTCCCATACGACGGCTCTGTCGTGGACACTGTGCCCATCGCTGAGGAAGAAGACATCGAAACGGCCATCTCGAATGCTCTGGAAGGCGCAAAGATCATGAAGAAAACCCCCGCGTGGAAAAGGGCAGAGATACTGTTCAACACGGCTTCTCTGATTCTCAAAAACAAAGAGAGGATCGCTCAGACTCTGACACTTGAAGTCGGAAAAACTATCAGGGAAGCAACGGCCGAGGTCGAGAGAACCGCAGAGATATTCAAGTTGGCGTTTGAAGAAGCGAAGAGGATACACGGAGAGACACTACCTTTCGACAGCGTCAAAGGTTCAGAGAAGAAGCGTGGCTACTTCGTCAGGGAGCCCGTTGGAACAGTCCTCGCCATAGTGCCCTTCAACGTCCCACTGGCTCTGTGCGCACACAAAGTTGCTCCGGCGATCGCAGCAGGTAACTCTATCATCGTGAAACCAACTTCCCAGACACCTCTGAACGCCCTCATACTCGGCGAACTTCTTCTGGAAGCTGGTATGCCGGCACAGGCGATCAGTGTTTTGACCGGCCCGGGTGGTAGCGTGGGAATGAGGCTGGTACGGGATGAAAGGATCAGACTCGTCAGTTTCACAGGGAGCGTCGAGGTGGGAAAACAGATCGCTCAAAACGCTGGTTTGAAGAAACTTTCTTTAGAGCTCGGCTCGAACACTCCCTTGATAGTTTGCGAGAGTGCAAATATAGACAGGGCCATTGATGCGACCATCGCTGGAGGCTTTTCAATCGCAGGACAGGTGTGTATATCGGTACAGAGAGTCTTTGTGCACAGGAAGATATACAAAGAATTTGTAGACAAATTAGTTGAAAGACTCGCAAAGCTGAAGATCGGTGATCCAAGGAAGGAAGAAACGCAGATGGGACCAGTGATAGACGAACAGAACGCCAAGAGGATCGTGGAATGGTTCGAAGAAGCAAGAGGGAAAGGTGCGAAGGTTGCCACAGGAGGCACACGCAACTACACCTTAGTGGAACCAACCGTGCTCTTGGAAGTTCCAGGCTCGTGCAAGATCATGACTGAGGAACTCTTCGGTCCCGGAGTAGCGGTGAACAGCTTTGAGAATCTCGACGAGGCGATCAATCTGGCAAACTCCACTCGCTACGGTCTTCAAGCGGGTATCTTCACCAGCAACATCTTCGAAGCAATGAAAGCGATAGAGGAACTGCTGTTCGGTGGTGTGATCGTTAACGATGGGCCACGATACAGAGCGGACTTCATGCCCTATGGTGGATACAAAGAGAGCGGAATAGGAAGAGAAGGTGTGAGATTCGCGATAGAGGAGATGACCGAGATAAAGACGGTGGTGATTGACACGAGGGAGTGAAGAACGTGGAACAGCTCAAGGTTGCTTTGATCCCCCTGGTGAGGAGCACCTACGACGTAGAAGAGGGCAGGAGGGTGTTCCAAAAACAGCTGAGCCTTTTGAAAAGGTTCAGAGATGTGCGCTGGTACGCGCCATCACAGGTCGTCGAGTACATCGAATCGATGACGAATTTTTTAAACACGCTAAAGAAAGAATCGATAGACGCCATAGTTCTGCTGAGCGCAACGTTCCATCTTGGAGATCTCGCGTTGAGCGTCTCATCCGAGTTCGAAAACGTTCCGATTATGTGCTGGGCCGTGCCGGAGCCGGACTATCGTGGCGGCAGAGTGAGGCTGAATTCTCTGGTTGGTGCGCATCTGGACTTCTCCAACCTTTACAGATCTGGCAGAAGAAACGTTCGATTCATTTACGGAACTGTCGAGGACGAAAAATTCATCGAAAAGCTTTCACGCTGGTTCAACGCGATCAGGGCGATCAAAATCTGGAAAGATGCGAAGATAGGTTTGATCGGTGGTCACGCCAGATCTTTCATGAACATGGACGTCTACGAACCTGAACTGTTCAGAGAATTCAAAATCATCGTGGAAGTGCTCCCTCTGGAGACGGTGTTCAATCACAGTCCGGCAGAAGAAGAGGTTCGAAAGATCGAAGACGAGTACAGAAAGATATACCGATACGACGAAAACATGGACGATGTGAGACTGGAAAAGGTCGCGAAGCTGGCCGCCACGTTTCGAAGCATCGCCCAAACGACGAGATCCTCGGCCCTCGCAATAAGATGCTGGCCCGAGTTCGCGATGCACTACGGTGTTTCGCCGTGCGCCGCGATGAGCTACAACATGGCCAGCGGATTGATCACAGCCTGTGAAGGCGACATTATGGGTGCCGTCACGATGCTCACCCTGAAAGCTTTCGGCTGTGAAGAGATGTATCTTTCAGATATCAGCCAGATCTTTGAAGAAGAAAACGCTCTGCTCTTCTGGCACTGCGGTGTTGCACCGCACACCCTCTGGGATGGACGATCCGAAAAGACGCTGGACACCTATTTTGCCGCTGGAAAAGGTGTGACTGTGGGATTCGTTCTCAAGCCAGGACCTGTGACGATAGCGAGGATAGACCACACAGAAGGATGGTCTCTCTTCCTGGCGAAAGGTGAGGCACTAGAAACAGAAAAGTTGTTGAAGGGCACGTACGTGAAAGTGAAAGTCAGAAACGCTACCCGGCTGGTCGAATCGCTTGTGCAGAAGGGTTTTGCCCACCACGTTGTCATGGCTTACGGAGACTGGTACGAAGACCTCCTCGAGCTGGCAACGATGAGGGGATGGAAGGTACATGCTGAGACTTGAAAAGGGCTTTAAACTGTATCTTTCCAACGATCTGCTGTTCGACGGTGAAGTGCACGAAGCGGATGCAGCGCTGTTCTTAAAAAACGCGCATGGCCACTTCAAGATCAGAACGAGGTTGAGCAACGTCAGGAAAATTGATTCAGATGCTGTAAAACTCGTTTCTGAAGATCCCATCACTCTGAGGATCTCTTCGAGAACCCCGAACTGTTTGATCGTGAAGTTGAGGGGGTTCAAGAACGAAAACATCTACGGTGGAGGAGAGCAGTTCAGCCGGCTGAACCTGAAGGGCAAAAGATTTCCGATCTTCGTTCAAGAGCAGGGTATCGGAAGGGGCTGGAATCTGGCATCGTTGATTGCCTCGTTCAAGGGGGTCAGGGGCGACTGGTACACAAGTTATTTCCCACAGCCCGTTTTCTTCTCAAGCGCCGGATACGGTGTTGTTATCAACACGAACAAACTCGTTGTGGCGGACTTCAGGAACAAGGACGAAACGATCTTCGAAGTTTACGACACAGAGTGCGAACTCATCTTTCTGGATGGCCAACTGAAAGACCTGGTTCGAAGATTTCACACGCTCTTTGGTAGACCCATCGAAGTGAGCGATTGGGTCTTTGGAGTTTGGATAGCGAGCCAGGGCGGGATAGAAGAAGCACAGAAAGTGATTGAAACCTGTGAACGCTGGAACATACCGCTCACGGCGCTCTGGTGTCAGGACTGGTGTGGAAAGAACCTGACGAAGTTTGGAAGGCAGGTCTACTGGAACTGGAGTTACGACACGAAGGATTATCACGATCTTCCAGAGTACATAAGTAAATGGAAAGAAAAAGGCGTTCATTTCCTCGGCTACATAAACCCGTTTCTTATAAAGGGCGGGCCACTCTATCAGGAGGCTCTGAGAAACGATTTTCTTGTCAAGAACGAAAAGAATGAACCTTACGACATCGTCGTGACGACCTTTCCAGCCGGTCTGATCGATCTGACCAACAGAGATGCCTTCGAGTGGTACAAGAAGATCATCAAAGAGAACATGATTGGTATCGGGATGAGTGGCTGGATGGCAGACTATGGAGAGTACCTGCCCACGGACGCGAGGTTGAAAACCGCGGATGGCCTGAGTTATCACAGCGCTTACGCTGTCGACTGGGCGAGACTGAACTGTGAAGCGGTCGAAGAGACGAACAGAGACGTGATCTTCTTCATGAGGGCAGGATACCTCGGGTCCACGAAGTATTCTTTCGCCTACTGGGCTGGGGATCAAAACGTGGACTGGTCGAAGAGCGATGGGCTTGCCTCCGTGATCCCGGCGATGCTGAGCATGGGCATGTGCGGTGTGAAACTGATGCACTTCGATACGGGTGGGTTCACCTCTCTGCTGTGGCTCAAGAGAACTCCAGAGCTCTTCATGAGATGGACGGAAATCGGAGCGTTTTCACCCATCATGAGGACGCACCAGACGAACCGACCATTCAAAAACCTTCAGTTCGACTCTCATCCAGACGTGCTGAAACACTTCGCGCGCATGTCGAAGATCCACTGGCTCCTGAAAGACTATCTGAAACAACAGCTGAAGAAAGCCAGCGAAGAAAACCTGCCCTTGGTGAAACATCTGGCAATGAATTATCCGAGCGATCCAAACTGTCACAGGTTGATCTACCAGTACCTGCTTGGCGACGATATTTTAATCGCTCCTGTCATAAAGCCACACGCAGAAAGATGGAAAGTCTATCTTCCCGAAGACAAATGGGTACACCTCTGGACAGCGAAGAAATTCACAGGCGGATGGGTCGAAATCGATGCGCCGCTTGGTTATCCACCGGTTTTTCTGAGAGAAGATTCATCGCTGGCTCAAGATCTTCTGATCAAACTTCGAGATGTTCTCTGATGGTATCGTAATGGAGCTTTATGGCCCTGAGCAATTCGTCCTGACTGCCCTGCGAGACGGCCCGCAGTATCCTTCTGTGGTTTTCGATCGATCTTTTCTGGTATTCTTCGTCCCACAGATAATCTCTTTTCAGGAACAGCCAGATCTTGGTCTTCATGTAATCCGTCAGATGGTCCAGAAACGAATAAACGATGGAGTTACCAAAGGCCTTGGAGAAGATCTGGTGGAATCTCACATCGCTCTCTATAACTTTCTCCAGATCGTCCTTTAAGAAGTTGGTCTCCATGCTCTGAACCATGTACTCCATGTCCTGGATCATGTCGTGGGTAATGTTTTTCAAAAACATCCTCGCTATCGTGGACTCCAGAAGCTCACGCGCGTCGATGACTTCCTCAAGATCGTACTCTATCGAGCCATTCTGAAAATTCAACTCGTTTGGGATCTTCAAAACGTAGTTTCCGCTCCCCTGTCTGCTCTCAATGATTCCACAGGCCTTCAGATAGCTCAGTGCCTCGCGAACGATGATCCTCGAAACACCGAGGCTTTCTGCTAGAAACCTTTCGTTTGGCAGTTTCTCTCCCACTTTCAACTTTTGCGAGACGATCAAGTTCTTGATCTGCTCAACGACGTGCTTGCTCTTCATATCGGTCGATTCCGTCCTCCCACCACAAGTTTATCACCGCTTCATGCAGGACTGTTTTGTTCGAAATCCCGACATTCACTATTTGCATTCACTATTTGATACGTGATCCTCATCCTTCCCAAAGATAGTCCCCAAAAAGAGCCCATAGGAGGAGCCATCGGAACAGACTTTGGCGTACCCTGTCTGATGGAATTAAGATAGGAAATTCATGAAACACAAAAGCTTAAGCGTCTTCAGAAAAAGCTTGCGAAAGCGAAAAAAGGTTCAAATAACAGGGCAAGGATACTCCACCTTTTAAAGAGAGAACATGAAAGGATAGCCAACAAAAGAAAAGACGCCCAGAATAAAGTGTTAGCTTTTCTCAAGCTCTATGGCAAAGTTGTCTTCCAAGATGATCACATAAAGCAATGGGCAACACTCTTTGGCAGTGCGGTTCACTCCTCGCAACACCTACCAGCCAAGAGTGTTTTGCCTGCGGGAAAAGACACAGACTTTCCCTTGCAGATAGAGTTATTAAGTGCGAATGTGGTTGGAACTACGATA
>DOKY01000038.1:36214-49787 GCA_003510135.1 Pseudothermotoga sp. | reverse complement strand
TGCGAATGTGGTTGGAACTACGATAAGGATGTTAATGTTGAAGTGGAAAGCCCACTACTTCAGTAGTGGGAAAAGGTCACCCAGACGCACCTCAGGCTCCTGTCGAGGAAGAATTCCCTGACGACTTCATAACCGAGCTTGGAAAGTTCCTTCTTCATCTGGGCACTCGAGCGCAGGATTCTGAACGCAGGGTAGAACCAGGCTGGATCGTTCTCGTCGGAAAGATTCGGAAAGTGATAGAAGATCAGAGCCTCTTTGGCATCACCAAGGAGCTTTCCCAGATCCAGCTGGGTTTCGACGCCTTCCAAGACGATGCGCCTTTTGGAATCTTTCGACGTTTCGATCCCGAGATCTTCGAGGAGCTGCGCGAAACTTTCGAGCGATTCTGCCTTTTCAACGTTGTCCCACCCGGTTTCGACAAGCATCTGGCGAAGCTGGGGTTCTTTCAGTTTCGTAAACGGTTCGACAACGAGTTCCTTTTCCAGCTCCTTGTATGCCTTTATGGACTCGTCAATCGGATACGGCACGGCGTAGAGCAAGCCTTTTTTCGATCTTTTCCACGCCCGGACCGGGTGTATCACACCGAGTGTGCAGAATTTCTCCGAGAGATTGCCCACCCACACGATGGGATCCGATTTTTCGAACCAGTTCAGTGTCGCGTTGGGGTAAAGTCCAGTATAGCCGAACCTGCCGAAAGCTATGTCGGCAAGCTTTTCGTTCTCTTCGACAGCTTTTATGTGGTGAGCGAAGGCTTTTTCTTTGTCAAATTTGCTGTAGAACTTCGCCATTCTGTAGTGGTACATGGGAAACTTTGAAGGCTCTTTTATCTTGCCCAAAAGCTCGACCGCCTTTTCGGCTTTGTCAGTGTGCACTGCTGAGACGTAGAGGGCCACGTCGCTGTCCGAGATCAGGTAGAGCTTTGAAACATCGTTTCCGGCGTATTTTTTGAAGTCTATCATGAATTCTTTCTGCTTAGCGTAGAATCTGTAAAGCTCTTCGTAGACTCCTTCGATCGTTGGATCGAGCCGCGTTTTGAGGTCCTCCACGATGGGTTTGATGAACTGAGACAGTTCCGGAACCAGTTCGATCGAGTGTCTGTAGGATCTTATGGCTTCGAGGAATCTGGACTCCTTCAGGAGATGGTCGGCGTACAGAGCTCTCGCCACGCCTTTGATCAGACTATCTTCATCTTCTAAAAACTTCTCCAGGAAGAGCTTTTTCTCGTTGTCCGGAAGGTGTGTGTAGACGAAAAGCAATCCTCCGACTCCGTTCTCGTGAACGAGCTTCTCGTACTGACCCGAGCACAGAAAATCGAGCAACAGATCCGCGTTTGTTTCCAACCGCTTCAGCAGCACGTAAGAAAACGGCGTGATCTGTGAGAGAAGTATCTCCTCGATCCTGACGGGCAGACGTTTTTCAACGACCTTTTCGTAGAAAGGTTGTGCGTTCAGACGCAAATTCTTCCTCTTCGCAAATTCTATGAGCTTTTTCAGACCGGCCAGAGCCTTCTCTACATCCTTCGCGCTCGCCCTGTTGAGCAGGTACTGAACCAGGTCTTCCCTCACATCCTCGTTCTTGCCAAACCT
This sequence comes from Pseudothermotoga sp., assembly GCA_003510135.1. GTDB lineage: Bacteria > Thermotogota > Thermotogae > Thermotogales > DSM-5069 > Pseudothermotoga_A. Next base: position 48,201 of record DOKY01000038.1, on the reverse strand, counting down.
TTCGAGTGCTATCTTGTTGAACTTATCGTAGTCTTCCAGTTCTATGGCGGCGATCATGGCCAGAACGTCCGCCGTGGGAACGTCTTTAAAGCTCATGATCGTCCAGCCGAACTTCTCGATGTTGACCGACGCATGTTCCACAGCTTTCTTGAAGTCATTGTAGTGCTTCAAAAGACTCCGCCAGTCTTTTCTCTTGAAACTCACATGGATCAAAGAAAGGTACGGATCTGGATATTCCGGGACCGCTTGAATCGCTATTTTAGAAAGCTGTTCGGCAAGATCGTTCAGACCGGCATTGAGAAGATCCACCGAGAAGAGATAAAGAAATTCAAGACCTATGGCGGGAATCGAGGTGAGTCTCTTCAGAAGTTGCAAAGCCTGCCAGCCCACCTCGTTCGCTCGACACGCTGTGCCACCGGTTTTCTCTGTTTTGTACAGCTGCACCAGATAGTAGAGTCTTTCTGTGTCGTCCTTGCAGGCTTCAAGGTGCTTTCTTATCAAACTGGCTGTGCGCTCGTACTTCTGTTTCTTCAACTTTCTGGTCCAGATGTAGCCGTAGTGGTAGATCAAAAAGTTCGCGTTCACGACCTTTGGTTTGTATATGGCCTGGTTGTGCACGATGTTTTTGTAGTACACGGTACCGTTGCGAAAGATCCGTGGAGTTGAGGCGACCTCTGTTCTCTTGAAATCCCAGTCCAGATAGCTGAGGGTGGGTAAATAAACGGTGTTCACATCCGAAGGCAAACTCTCCAGAAAGCTTCTTATGTTCTTTTTGAAATCTTCCGAGACCTCTTCGTCTGCATCGTAGATGAAGACCCATTCGCACGTGGGATATTTCAAGGAATTGTTTCGCGCCTCTGAGAAATCGTTCTTCCAGGGATGAAAGTAGAGTTTGTCCGTGTATTCTCTGACGATCTGCGGCGTTCTGTCGGTTGAACCTGTATCGACAACGATGATCTCGTCGGCAACGTCCTTGATGCTATCCAGGGCACGCCTTATGTTGTGTTCTTCGTCCTTGACGATCATCGCGACGGAAAGAAGGCACTTTCTTTTCTGCAACGTTTGCACCTCCACTTAATTTTTCTCAGTTTTAGCTCTTCATTCCTTTCAGAACACCGTCGTTCATTGCGTAGATCTTCTCACACAGGTCCGAAAGCCAGTCGATTTCGTGAGAAACGATGATGAAACTGGTTCGATCCGAGTAGATCCTCAGCACGTCGTTTAGAATCCTTCTGCTCTTCTCGTCTAAGTCCGCCGTGGGTTCGTCCAGAAGAATCACCTTCGGTTCGAAAACGAAGGCCCTCGCAAGACAGGCCCTTTTGGCTTGACCGCCTGAGAGTTGCCAGGGTTTCTTGTTCAAAAGATCTTTCAGATCGAACAGCTGGGCGATCATTTCCACACGTTCCGTGATCTTCTCTTTTGAGATCCGTCTCAGCAACAAGGGATAAGCGATATTTTCAAAAACCGTTCTTCTCAAGAGAATAGGATGCTGCGCAACGTACGTGACTCTGCGTCTCAAACGTTCCATGTTCGTCTCGGTGACATCCTCCTCCAGGAACTGAAACTTCTTCCATGTTCCCTTCAGGAGAAGCGCGAGATTCAAAAGCAATGTTGTTTTTCCACTGCCAGATGGTCCAACGAGTCCGACGCAACTCTCTCCCATCTCGAACTTCTCTATGAAAAGCGTGAACTTCCCGTCGTAGCTGAATCTGAGCTGTTCCACGCTGTAAATGTTCATCTCTCCGACCTCTTTGAAAACAAAGTTGCCGTGAGGTTCACCGTGAAAGCAATGAAGAGAAGAATAATACCGGCGAGAATGGCCTTTTCGAACTGACCGGTGTTTGTATAGAGAACAATCGAGGTTGTCAGGACACGCGTTTTTCCAAGGATATTTCCCCCCACGATCATGACCGCACCCACTTCACCCGCGACCCTCCCGAAGGCCGTGAGGATCGCCGAAAGAACGCCGGAAAGCGATTCTCTCATCATCGCTCCCATGAACTGAAGTTTGTCCGCGCCGAGCGTTCGAACCAGCAGTTTGATCTTTTCATCCACCCTCGCAAAGTGTGAATGACACATCGTAACGATAATCGGCAGCGCGATGAGAATCTGAGCAACGATCATCACAGTTGTGGTGTAGAGAAGGTTCAATCCACCGAGTGGGCCGCTTCTCGAAAGCAGAAGCCAGAGGACCAGGCCAACCAGCACAGGAGGAATTCCAACGAGCGTTTGAAAGATAAGAACGAGACCATCTCTGAAACGAGGTCTTGCAACGTTCAAAAGGAGCGCCAGCGGTACGCCTATCAGGGAAGCTATGAGCGTCGCAAGGCAGTTGACGTAGATGGACCTGAGCGAAATTTCAACGAGCTCGCTCATCTTTTGAACACTCTGAAAAGCTTCACGCCGTTTACGGAATAGTTTTCGATCAGCTCAAGCGTGGAATCTTCGAAAAGAAAGTCGAAGAACTTTTTCGCATCTTCATGGTTCACTCTCTTTCCGTTTTTGGGATTCACCAGAATGACGCTGTAGACGTTCCTCAAAAGCTCGCCGTCCTCGTAACAGATCTTCAGACTCAGCCTTTTCTTCACCATTTCGAAAGTCGCCCTGTCTGTGAGGCAGAAGGCCCTCAGTTCGTCAGCGATCAGAAGCGTTTGAGTCATTCCTGTGCCGGCCGCGTAGTACCATTTTCCTTGCGGTATCACGTTGATGTTTTTCCAGAGCTCCTGCTCTTTTCTGTGCGTTCCAGAGCCATCCGCTCTCGAAACGAACAGCAATTGATTCTCATAGATGTATCTCATGAACGAAAGAACATCTTCGAACCTTCTTTCTTGCCATTCTTTCGGTCCGACGATGACGAAATCGTTGTACATGAGGCTCGCTCTTTCCAGCCCGAATCCTTCCTTCATGAACTGTTCCTCGTCCGCGGGAGAATGCACTAAGAGCAGGTCCGCATCACCGCGCCTGCCCATAGCTAACGCCATGCCGCTGCCCACCGGTGCGAGCACGACCTGGACGGCGTATCTCTTCTCGAACTGAGTCTTGAGAAGATCGAGCAAACCGGTTTCGTAGAGGCTCGTCGTCGTTGCGATGATCAGTTGTCTGGAAAGCAACGTGACAGACAGAAACAAGAAAAAGATCAGTAGGTTTCTCATCCGGGAAGGACAAACACCACCTTGTCGTTGGGTTTCACCGTTCCACCCTTCAAAACTTTGAGAAAAATGCCTTCGACGGGCATGACACACTTTCCAACCATTTTCGCTATGGCGCAGCGATCGTGGCATTCTTTACCTATTTGCGTAACCTCCAGTATCGCATCGTTTATGTACACCTTCGTTCCGACGGGCAACTTCCACACGTCCACACCATCAATGGTTATGTTCTCAGCAAAATCTCCGAAAGAAACGTCTATGCCCCAGCTTCTGGCTTTGTCTATGCTACTCTTTGAGAGCATGGAGACCTGTCTGTGCCAGTCGCCAGCGTGTGCGTCGTTGAGAACTCCGTGATTTTCGATCAACACTATTTGCTCCTGCGGGATCTTCTTCACACCCTTCATCTTGGACACGTTCACGGAGAGCACGATCGCGGTGAGTTCACTTTTTCCATTCACCGGATTTGCCACCTGCCTTGTACAGCAAGCAGATCTCTTCAACAACGATACCCCGCTCGGCAGATTTGCACATGTCATACACGGTGAGCGCGGCGATCGATGCGGAAACCAGCGCTTCCATTTCGACGCCCGTCTTGCCAACGCACTTGACGCTACTCCTTATGGCCAGGATCCCTTTTTCAACGTCCGGTTCGAACTCGACATCCACGTGTGAAAGGTTGATGTTGTGGCACAGAGGAATGAGCTCGGAGGTTCTTTTCGCGGCCATTATTGCGGCGATCTTTGCGGTGGTGAGTACGTCACCTTTCTTGATGGAGCCTTCCAGAATCATCTTCAGCGTCTCTGGCTTCATTCGCACTTTTGCCTGCGCAATTGCAATCCTTTCGGTATCCTGCTTTTGAGAGACATCAACCATCCTCGCGTTACCCTGATCGTCCAGATGCGAGAATTCCGGCATCGCTCAACCTCCAAGCTCTCTCATGCTGTTTGAAGCAGGCATTTCATTCATTCTGTGCTTCAAAGGTTTGGCCTCTATGGCCTGTTTCATGAGCTTGAGAATTTCCTCTCTGGGACGGTTCAGGATCTGTCTGAGATCCACGTAAAAGTTTGAACCCAGGCATGGATAAAGCTTACCATCGCTGCTCAGTCTGATCTTGTTGCAACTGTCACAGAAGTTCTTGCTCAGAGCGGCAATGATTCCGACGTAGTTGCCATCCTTTGTGACGTAGTAACTCGCCGGGCCAAAACCGAGCTTGGCATCGACGGGTTTGAGATCGAAATCTTTTAAACGGTCGAAGATCTCGTTCAGCGGTACAGCTTTGTTGTTCTGACCCACCGGCATGAGCTCAATGAACCTGATGGGTGTTCTCAGCTTGCTTGCGAAGCGAACCAATTCTGCGATTTCGTCCACGTTGTATTCGCTCACGACACAGTTGAGTTTAACGTTGAGTCCTTCGTTCAGAGCAGCCTTCAGACCATCCAGAACGTCTTTCAACTCCGCGCGAGTGATCCTGTAGAAGGTTTCTTCGTCGAGACTGTGAAGTGAGAGGTTCACTCGCACGTCGTATTTGCTGAAAAGCCTGGCCAAATCTTTCAATCTTGAACCGTTGGTCGTGACGAGGATGTGGAAATGTCTCGAGAGCAGCTCTATTATCTGGCCAAGATCTTCCCTGAGGGTAGGTTCGCCACCTGTGAGTCTCACATGCTGTATTTTTAGCTGCGAAAAGAATTCGGAAAGAATTCGAATCTCGTCCAGCGTGAGTTCACGAACAGAAAGACTGTTTGAAGAACAGAAAAAACAGTCGAAGTTACACCTGTTCGTGATCGAGAGTCGAAGATAGTTTATGTTCCTTCCATAAGAGTCGTACATACCAACAAAGATTATACAGCAAGGTTCGAAAGCAACCTGCCCGATTCAACATCCACTATGCCCAAATCCGAGAACTTGAACCTGGGACTGAGTGTGAGGGAAAGAACAGAAAGGAACAGGAAGGGTTTGAGATGTTTTACACCGTTGATTTTCAAGCGATCTTCGATTTGATGCAAAGCTGAGGCAATCTCGTTCAGACTTCGTTCGCTGATGATCCCGCCGATCTCTAAAGGAAGTTTCAAAAGGCTGGAACCGTCGTAGAAGACCACGCCTCCACCCATGTTCAAAAGCTCGTTCGCAGCGACTTTCATATGTTCAGCGCATCTTCCAACCACGAGGATGTTGTGCGTATCGTGGGCGAAACTGGAAGCGAAGGCACCACGCTGTAAACCGAGACCTTTCAGAAGACCGACATGTCCTCGTGGCTCGAAACTTTTTCTGTGGTACACGCCAACGTTGACGAAATCACCCTTTGCAAAACCGTCCTGTACCACCACGGTCTCGTGGGCAAGTTCGGTAAAACTGTTCTGTGGATTCGCAACGACCACTCTGAGCTTTCTAACCCCGTCTGGCACGTTGGTGAGCCTGAAATCTCTTTCACTGAACGATCTTATAGAGATGGAGGATGAAAATAAAGAACGCAGTCTTGGAAAATCAAGCTCGCTCATTTCAACACCTTCAACGAAAACGTTCAGCGGTCTCAGCTCTGAGAGATCCTCACAAACGAAGAAGCACGCCTTCTTTCCCGGTGCTATGGCGCCGAGATCTTTGAGTCTGAGATAGCTCGCCGGCCGGATCGTTGCCGACGCTATCGCATCGAGGACAGGCCAACCGCGTTCGATGGCCTCAGCAACGACAGAGTTCAGATGAGCTTCGATCAGTCTTGAAGGAGGCACATCGTCGGTGACTATGAGGATTCTCGATCGGTCCGGCAACCTGTTGATGAATTCGATGTTCTCAGGCCTGATCGATTTTTCCTGAATCATGACGAACATGCCCTTGCGGAGTTGTTCCAGCATCTTTTCTGGAGTGCTCAGGGTGTGGTCCGAGCCGACTCCGCTCAAGATGTACTTCGAAAGTTCTTCGCCCGAGAGCGTTGGACAGTGTCCTTCGATGAGCAGACCATGTTTCAAACCCGTCTCAACGATTCTCAAAATCTCCTCATTAGCCCGAACGAGTGCGGGATAGTCCATCACTTCACCAATCGCCAGAACATCCTTCATCCTCACTAATTCTTCGATGTCCTCGTGGTTGATCGAAGCGTTGGCTGTCTCCAGACCAAAACGCGTAGGTGGTACACAGCTTGGAATCGCTCCGTAGAATCTCAAAGGTTGCAGATAACCTTCTTCGAACATGAAACGGACACCATCTTTTCCAAACACGTTGGCCATCTCGTGTGGATCTTGAAGCACGGCCATGGTACCGTGCCTCAGGGCAGCTTTCGCGAATTCAGAGCACGTTACGAGACTGCTTTCAACGTGCATGTGAGCATCGATCAAGCCGGGAACGCAGTAGAGACCCTTCAAATCTACGATCTCGACAGGTTCGTTGATATTCACGTCCCCTTCTTCGACAAACTCGAATCTGCCGTTTCTCACTGAAAACCAGCCGTTGAAGATATTCTGCGTGATCACGTCAACGATGCGAGCGTTAAGGAAGATCTTTCTTTCCACTCTTGTCCTCCTCTATGAGGATCTCAACAGCCTTGATCGCCACTTCTATGGCCTTCTCCTCGGCGATTCGGAATAACCTTTCCTTTTCCTCCAGACTCGGTTGTGGTTTGAGCCAGATGTTCGAATCAGTCGCCAGAATGGCACCAGTCCGAACCCGCCTGATGCTCCCCAGTATGAAGGTGATGGCGCACTCCTGCTCAGAGGCCACGATCCCGCAGTCTGTGAGAAACCTGTTCAGGTTCTCGTCCTGAACGTAGTAGGCGTCCCTGGTGAAAACGATGCCGTGATAGAAGTCGTAGCCCAAGGATCTGGCCGCCTTCATCAAAGCCAGAGTAACGCTGAGGTCTGCCACGGCCGGGAATGGGGCAGGAGCGTAGGCGTGAGACGTTCCCTCGCCTCGATAGGCCGCAGTTGCGATCACCAGAGCGCCGATGGGCATGTCAGGCTGTCTCGCACCGGCAGAGCCAACACGTATGAGCGTCCTTGCACCCACCCTGACGAGCTCTTCTATGGCGATGGAGGCGGACGGTCCTCCAATTCCTGTCGAACATACGCTTACTTTGACATCCTTCAAAGTTCCGGTGTAGACATGGTATGCACGGTTTTTAGCTATCAGAGTGGCATTCTGTAGATGTGCAGCTATCTTTTCCGCACGCGCTTCGTCTCCGGGTATCAGGACGTATTCACCGACATCGCCAAGTTTGCATCTTATGTGTTTCTGTACGTCCATCATCTTTCCTCCTTCACAGCCAGAAGGTCTTCAGCAGGAACGTGAACGAAGAGCTTAGATTTACCGGACAGCTCCACGCTCGAATCCAGTTCCACCGAAAGTTGTTTCTCTCCAAGCTTGAAAATGAAAAGGCTCGTCTCTCCTTGATAGAGCACGGAAACCAACTTCACTTCGAAAGAGTTGGACATTTCCTCCTGAACGATCCTCATTTTCTTTGGTCTTGCGAAGAGTGACACTCTGTCTTTGATCTTGGCCTCGCTGGTGGCTCGCGCCGTAAGAACTTTCTCACCACAAGAAACGCGCACGAAGTTACCTTCAATCGACTCCACCGCACCGCTGGTGAGCCACTGAAAGCCCATGAAGCTGGCCACGAAACTGGTCCTTGGATTCAGAAAGATGTCCTGAGCTGTTCCGATCTGCTCGATCCTGCCATCTCTCATCACAACTATTCTGTTCGACATCGCGATCGCTTCGGACTGGTCGTGTGTGACGTAGACGGTCGTGATTTTGAGATTCTGCTGCAACTGTTTTATTTCACCACGCATCTCTGCTCTCAAATTCGCATCGAGGTTCGAGAGTGGCTCATCCATGAGCAAAAGGTCTGGCTCGATCACGATAGCTCTCGCAATGGCGACACGCTGTTGCTGACCTCCAGACAGCTCGGAAGGGAACCTGTTTTCAAAGCCTGAAAGTCCCACCATGTCGAGCGCCCTTTTCACCTTCTTTTCGATCTGTGCTTTGGAGATCTTTCTCATCCTGAGACCGAAGGCCACATTTTCAAACACGTCCATGTGCGGAAACAGAGCGTAGTTTTGAAACACCACGCCTATGTTTCGCTTGTGTGGAGGAACGTTTGTGTGATCTTTTCCATTCAGAATTACCCTGCCTTCGATTGGTTTAAGAAAACCTGCGATGATTCTCAGCGTGGTCGTTTTGCCACAGCCGCTGGGCCCGAGAAGCGAGACGAACTCGCCCTTTTCAACGGAAAGGTTCAAACCCTTCAGCACTGGCGGATTTTTCCCATAAGCGACGGTTAGGTTCACAAGTTCCAAAAATGCCACACTTCATCCACCCTTCACACGAGTTTCGAAACACCGAGTAGTTTTTGTGCAACCAGCACTATTGCGAGCGTTAAACCTATGAGCAGTGTCGAAAGAGCAGCGATGCTTGGATTGTAGTAATACTCCATGTAGGTCATCATGACGATAGGCAGAGTGTTGACACCTGGGCCGCTGAGAAACAGAGATATCGGAACGTTGTTGAAGGATGTGATGAAGGCCATGATGAATGCAGAGATTATTCCCACCTTGATGTTGGGCAGTACCACAAGGAAGAAACACCTCAGCGGGTGGGCTCCAAGACTCTGCGCCGCTTCTTCAATCGCAACTGGCAGGTTCACCAAGCTCGAGAGGACCGATCTGACCGCGTAAGGTAAAACGACAGCGGTGTGTCCTATCAACAATGTCGTTTCGATTGGAAAAACCTGCATCAAAACGAAAAATCGCAGGAGCGCCAGACCGGCGACCATACCCGGGATTATTAACGGAGAAGTGACGATAATTTCGATCGTCCTCTTTCCTTTAAAACTGTACCGTGAGAGAGCGTACGCCGCTGGAACTCCAAGTAACAACGACAGCAGAGATGCCATGAGCGCTATGCGTAGACTCAGAACGAGACTTTTTTGAAACATGCTCATACCCATGACCTTTCTGAACCAGTCCAGCGTAAACCCTGTGGGTGGAAACCTCAGAGTCGAGCTCGGTTCGAAAGAAGCGAAAAAGATGATAAGAAAAGGCCCGAGCATTATTGAGAGAGCAACGAAAAGTGCAACCGTCAACCACTTGCTCTGCGCCATCTTCTCACCCCGATCGTGCTGAACGCGCGAGAGATGAAGTTCACACCGAGCGTGCTCAGAAACATGATCATCGCTATCACGGTGGCCATGGTCCAGTCGAGCGTCACGGACGCTTTCTGGTAGAGGAGCGTGCTCAGCATGAGAACACGGCTTCCCCCAAGGACTGCGGGGGTTACGTACGCGGTGATACATCCTGTGAAGACTAAGGTTGAACCCGTGACGATCCCTTCGCTCGTCAACGGTAGATAGATCTTCGTGAAGAGTTTGAAACTGTTCGCACCAAGGCTTCTCGCAGCAAGAGGAACGTCTTTTGGAAGATTTTCAAGAGCGCTCGTTAGCGAGATGATCATGAGCGGTAAGAAAAGCTGGAGCAGTCCGATAAAAACAGCCCCGCGCGTGTAAAGCAACCGTACGGGGCTGTCGAGCACTCTCAACGACAGAAGCAGGTTGTTTATCAGTCCTTCCCTTCCGAGCACCGCAAGCCAGGAAAAGGTTCGAGCCACCGGATTGGTCATAAGTGGGAAGACAAGCAAAGTCATCAACAAACTTCTGAGCGAATCATTTTTGACTCTGACCACAGCCATGGCCGTCGGATAACCTATAAGCAACGCGACGAGCGTGACCAGAAGGCTCATCCAGAGACTTCGAAAGTAGACCGTTCGTGAGAGCCTTTGCCTGAAGAAATCCAGGTACTTCTGCGCCACCCAGCCTTTTTCAGGTTGGTAAACGCTATCTACGAACATTCCAACGATCGGGATTATGAAAAACACTATCAAAAACGCAAGACAGGGTATCAGCAAGAAATATTTCTTCATATTACTGTGCGATCATTTCGTTCCATTTGTTGATCCACTTATCGTAGTTTTCCACGATGAAGCCGATGTCGTAGAACACCAGAGATTTGATGTGATCTTCTCCATAAGTCAATTTCTCTGCGATCTCTGGTGGAACTTTGACCTTGATGTTCACAGGTGAATCGACAAGGTCCATCGCTTCCGCAAGTTGTACCTCGTAGCTTATGATGAAGTCGATGTACTTGTACGCCGCATCCAGGTTCTTCGCGCCCTTGACGATACTCACCACGTTCGTGAACCCGAGCATGCCCTCTTCGGGCACGACCCATGCGAGCGGAAGACCTGTCGCCAGGAACTGTCCCCAGGAGAAGCGTGTGACCGGGGCCATCCAGACTTCACCCATCTTGAAGAGGTTGATCAGTTCAGATGAAGTCTTGTAGAAGGTCACAACGTCCTTTTTCAGCTCTGCTATCTTTTCAAAAGCGGCCTTCAGTTCTGGATCGTAAGCGTCGTTGGCAAAGATCTTGTTCAGATGCATCATGAGTACGGGTCCTTGCGTCGTCGTGATATCAGGCAAGCTTATGTGACCCGCCACTTCCTTCGACCAGAAATCTTTCCAGGACGTGATGGGTTGCTTGATCTTGTCGGTTCTGTAAACTATGCCCATGCTGTAGACCGTGTAACCTATTCCATAATGGCCACCTACCGGATCCTTTGCGAAATCGTAGAGGTCCTGGTAGTTGCTCAACTTCGTGACATCAATGGGTTGTAGCAAGCCATTTTTCACAGCCAGCATGGCGTAGTAGTCTGCGAAATGAACCACGTCGATCACCGGATTGTCCTTTTGAGAAATCAGCTTGCTGAGTCTGACAGAGTTGTTTCCCAGCTCCCTCTCAATCTGAATGCCGTATTTTTCGAAGAATGGCTTGGTGATGTTCTTGTCGAGCAAATCGAGATTGAAACCCCAGGTTGAGACGTACAGCTTCTGTGCTCCAAAGGCGAAGACTGCCAAAACCACAAGCAACACCGCAACGAGCTTTCTCATGAGCATCCCTCCCCAAAGTTTTTCTATATTTTATCATCCAGTCTGGCACGGTGTCTGAAGGTTGCCAAACTTTTCACCTGATTCGATACTGAATTTACAAGAGTGCGACGTGATATCATCTGAATGGTGCACACCACAACTTGGAGAGTGGTGAAGAGAGTCTTCCTCGCGGTGCTGATGATCACAGCAATCTTGCCTGGCAACAACCACAGCTCAAAAAAGCCACACGGTTGGAGAACTGAATTTGATCACAACGTACTACTGGAAAATCGTTGCCAGGGATGACAAAGACGGAGAGACTGAGGGACCTGTCTGGAAATTCACCACGACTTCCTGTCCAGCATGTAGATGAATTTTCCGCAGCTCATAAGGCTTGGAATAAGGATAAACTTTGCGTTCTTTGAAGCTCGCGGAGCTTTAGTTTTCTTTTAGTTAATGTTTATATATCATTCATACAAAGTCCAATAGCATTTTTCTTGGAAAACAGCCGAAACATTCTGTAAAATTTCGTCCGGGTGATGTGATGTTTGTCAGGATAGAGAAAGTAGAGCATTTTGTTAGCGAACCGCCTGAGAACGGTATGAAGTATCTGGGCTTTGAAAGACTCGTTCTTCCTTCCGGACGTTTTCACAAGGCGCACAGCGAAGACTTTGAGATCTTTCTTGTCGTGCTGGGTGGAAAATGTACCGTTAAGGTGAAGGACAAGGTTTTTGAAAAAATCGGTGAGCGGAAGAACGTTTTTTCTGGAAAGCCCTATGCGGTGTATTTGCCACCCAAAACGGAATTTTCCGTCCAGGCGCTCGACTTTGGCTGTGAAATCGCGCTCGCCAAAGCTCTTGTTCTTGACCAGGCAAAGATAGAACCCTATCTGATAACTCCCTCTCAAGTCAACAGTGGCAAGTGGGGTATTTCGA
>DOKY01000038.1:0-36079 GCA_003510135.1 Pseudothermotoga sp. | reverse complement strand
AACAGTGGCAAGTGGGGTATTTCGAACTATTCGAGAACTTTCCACCAAATAGCTGTCGATGAGAAGCATCCCGCAGTGAAATTGATGGTGGGAGAAACGTTCACACCTTCAGGCAATTGGTCGACCTATCCGCCGCACAGGCACGAACGACACAACCCACCCGAAGAAGTCTTCCTCGAAGAGATTTATTATTACAAGGTCGATCATCCAAAAGGTTGGGGCTTGGCTCGCCACTACAGCGACGATGGCACTATAGATTTTGCCGGAGTCATAAAGGATGACACGCTGCATTTCATTCCCAGGGGTTACCACACAGCCGTTGCGGCACCAGGATTCACGGTGTACTACCTCTGGTTCCTGGCGGGCGAGGACAGGGTTCAAATACCTTACGTCGATCCAGACATGAGGTTCATAGATCAGGCGACGAAGATGATCAAGAACATTGAGGACAACCTTTCCTTGTGAGGTGATCATGTTGGGTGTAGTTGAAAGTTTTTCCTTGAAGGGCAAGGTCGCCATCGTGACTGGAGTTTCGAGGGGCTTGGGTCAGGCGATGGCGATAGGCCTGGCCGAAGCGGGAGCGGATATCGTTGGCGTGAGCAGATCGATCGAACAGCAGGAACAGACAAGGAAATCTGTTGAATCTCTGGGTAGAAAGTATTTGGGGATCGGACTTGATCTACGAAAGCTTGACGAGGTTGGAACGATTGTCGATGCAGCCGTCAGAAAGTTCGGTACGGTGGACATACTTATCAACAACGCAGGCATAATAAGGCGGGCCCCTGCGGTCGAATACAGCGAGAAGGACTGGGACGAAGTGATGGATGTGAATCTGAAATCGGTCTTTCTTCTTTCTCAAAGGTTCGCGAGGTATCTGATCGAGAATCAGAAAAAAGGCAAGATCATCAACATCGCTTCCATGCTTTCTTTTCAAGGTGGCATCTACACCACGGCGTACACTGTTTCGAAGCACGGCATACTCGGTTTGACAAGAGTGCTTGCGAACGAGCTTGCAAGGTACAATATCAATGTGAACGCGATCGCTCCCGGTTACATGGTCACTGACAACACCGAAGCGCTCAGAAAGGATGAAAAAAGGTACAACGAGATACTCTCAAGGATACCCATGGGCAGATGGGGTCTGCCAGAAGATCTCAAAGGCGCTGTAGTCTTCCTGGCGAGCGAAGCTTCCGACTATGTGACTGGCTCTGTGATCGCTGTGGATGGAGGTTGGTTGAGCAGATGAGAACGTTCGCACACGCACACGAAGTGGTTCCAAAGAAGGTCAAGGAAGGTGTAGAAATGAGGGTTCTGGTGTGGTCCGGAAAGTTGATGATCACCCAGGTGAGTTTCAAGAAAGGTTGTGTCGGAGATCTTCACAGCCATCCTCACGAGCAGATCAGCTACGTGGTGGAAGGTGAATTCATCTACACCGTTGGGGAAGAGAAGTACCACATGAAGGCGGGTTCGGCGATCTACGTGCCGGGCGGCGTGAAACACCAGGTTGAAGCTCTTTCCGACGCAGTTCTTCTGGATGTTTTCACCCCGATAAGAGAAGATTATTTACCACACTCTTTGTGAGGAGGTGTTTGTATGAAGAGGTTCTTGGTGATCTTGTTAGCCTCTTTAGTGGTTATGAGCTTTGCCGCGCCAATCGTGATCAAGTCCTCGGACGTGCACCCAGATGGTTATCCGACAGTGGAAGCCGTCAAGATGATGGGTAGGATCATCGAAGTCATGACGAATGGAAAGTACAAGATCGAAGTGTACACGAGCGGACAGCTGGGAGACGAGAAAGAAACGATCGAGCAGACGATCATGAATGCGATCCAGATGACACGCGTTTCGGTTGCTCCACTGCAACCGTTCTACGATCCCATTGGAGTCTTTACGATGCCGTATCTGTTCAGGGATGAGGATCACTACTGGAAAGTGCTCGAAGGTCCCATCGGTGAAGAACTGCTCAAGGGTGTGGAAAAGATCGGTCTTGTTGGCCTCTGTTACTACGATGCAGGCGCGAGAAGTTTCTACACAAGAAAGCCTGTTCAGAAGCCGGAAGATCTGAAGGGTATGAAGATCCGGGTCCAGATGAACGAAGTCATGGTGGCGCTGATGCAGGCGCTCGGTGCGACGGGTGTGCCCATGGCATTTGCAGAGGTTTACACCGCTCTGCAAACGGGCGTTGTGGACGGCGCTGAGAACAACCCACCGTCTTATTACACGACCAGACACTTCGAGGTCGCACCCTATTACTGCCTTGATGCCCACACACGAATTCCTGAAATCTTGCTCATCTCCAAAGCGTTCTGGGACAAACTGACTCCTGAAGAAAAACTCATTTTCAAGACTGCAGCCATAGCCTCCGCGCAGTACGAGAAATATCTGTGGAAGCAGATGGAACTGAAGGCGTTGGAGGAAGTTCAAAAGGGTGGAGCGAAGATATTCCAGCCGGACATCACCGCTTTCCAGAAGGCAGTTCAGTCGGTTTATGATAAGTTCCCGCAGTACAAAGATTTGATCAAGAGAATCCAGGAAGTCAAATGATTCTCCTTGCTGGGCGCGCCCTGCGCCCAGCCTTTCGGGGTGAGCACGTTGAGGAAAATTCTTGAGAACATTCTCAGGTGGGTCGAGAACGTCGTCGTTGGTTTCTCCATCGTAGGTGTCGTGTTCATGGTCGTGATCGTGTTCTATCAAGTGATAGCGAGGTATTTATTCAACAGGCCGCCGAAGTGGACCGAAGAGATCGCCCTCGTGACCATGATATGGGTTGCCATGCTCGGCGCTGGTATCGGTTTGAAAAACGACATACATATGCGCGTTGAGGTGTTCATGTCCGTCTTTCCAAAAAAGATTCAGAGGCTCGTTGAGATCGCGATCATGGTTTTGATTGGTTATTTCGGGTTTCAGATGACTCGCTACACCGTGATGATGGTTCAAAGGCTTCCCAACCGGCTCGCGGCAACGGGCATATCAGTTGCGTGGATGTACGTACCCATCGCCATTTGTGGTGTTCTGATAATCATGTGTGCTCTACTCAAGATCCTTGAGCAGATCGCATCCTTGAAAGAAGGGAGAAAACGATGAAGAAATTTTTCTCATACATCTTCGGCGCTTTCATGATCTTTCTTTTGGGTGTGCTTCTTGTGTTCATGTTCAAGCTTCCTGTCGTTCAAAGTTTTTCCCGCGAAGAGGGAGGAAGGATCGTACTTTTCACGTCGTTCGTACTGTTGATGATGCTCAGGGTGCCCATAGCTTTTTGTTTGAGCATCCCGGCCTTTCTCACGGCGATTTATTTGAACCTTCCAACGATGGTAATCTTCCAGAGGATGGGCGCCGGCATAAACGCGTTCTCTTTGATAGCGATTCCGTTCTTCATACTGGCCGGTCAGGTCATGGCGGAAGGCGGGATCGCACAGAAGATAGTGGAGTTTTCAAACATCCTGGTTGGTAGAGTGCGCGGCGGACTTGCAATGGTGAACATACTTGCAAGCATGTTCTTCGGTGGTGTGAGCGGTTCTTCCGTGGCGGACACATCTTCCATCGGTGCGTTCTTGATCCCGATGATGGTTGATCAGGGATACGATCGGGACTTTTCAATTGCTGTGACGATCACTTCCTCGACGCTGGGTATCATCATTCCCCCGAGCCACAACATGATCATTTATTCTCTCGTGGCAGGCGGGGTTTCCGTCGGAGCGCTCTTCATGGCTGGCTACATCCCGGGTATCATGGTCGGTGTGTCACAGATGATCGTCGCGTACATCATTTCGAGAAAGAGGAACTATCCGGTGGCGGGCAAGGTGGGGTTCAAAGAGGCGCTGATCATAACGAGGGACTCGATTCTGGGATTGCTGGTCGGTGTCATCATCATCGCAGGTATCATATTCGGTGTCTTCACAGCGACCGAGGCTTCCGTTGTCGCGGCCGTGTATGCGATCATCATAACTGTGTTCGTGTACAGGACTATGAACTTCAAAAAACTTCTGAGAACTTTTCAAAACACAGCGATCGTCATTGCAATGGTTCTGTTCATCATAGCGAGCTCCTCTGCGTTCGGTTACTTGCTGGCCTATTTGAAGGTGCCAGCACTCGTCGCGAGTGCTCTGACGAGTATTTCAACGAACAAGTACGTGCTCTTGCTGCTGATAAACTTGATGCTCCTCTTTTTGGGTATGATCATGGACATGGCTCCGCTCATACTCATAACCACGCCGATCCTTTTGCCTCTGGTCAGATCGCTGGGAATGTCTCCGGTGCAGTTCGGGATAATGATGATGATAAATCTCGGTATCGGTTTGTGCACACCGCCAGTTGGCACGACGCTTTTCGTTGGGTGCGCTATCGGAAAGAGCACGATGGAAAGGGTGGCCAAAGCATCCATACCGTTCTACGCCGTGATGGTCGCAATCCTGTTGCTGGTTACCTATGTGCCGTGGTTTACGATGTTTTTGGGTGGCAGGTTTGCTCGTTAAGCTCTGCTCGCTGTGAAGAGTGTAATTGAAGAAAAGGACGAAGAGTCCGATCGCTGGTGCAGGGTGATTCTCTGTTGTAAGACAGAAAGTAGTTTTTCCGCTCCGCAGTTTTGCAACAGATGAATGGTTGGCAGTTTGCTCTGGGTGTTGCTGTGTGATAAAATTTTTTGTGAAGATGCTTGAACTTGTTGGTTCAGCAAGTAATTAGTTCAAGGGGGTGGTTCGATGAGGAAACTGTTACTGGTTAGTTTGCTTGCAACCGTGAGCGTGGTCTTCGGAGTGATCAAGGCTGATCTTTGTGAAAAGCCGATCGGTTTTGCAGCAGTCAGTGCGCTGGGGCAAGACGGAACGACGGGAGGTTGCGGAGGACCGATCGTGGTTGTGAGAACTGCGCAAGAACTGGAAGAGTGGGCCAAGAAGGAGGGTAAGTACATCATAGTTATCGACGGAACCATCGTCTTCGAACCGAAGAAAGAGATCAGCATCGCTTCAGACAAGACCATCGTGGGAATCAACGATGCGAAGATCGTTGGCGGAGGTTTCGTGATCAAAAATGGCAAGAACGTAATAATAAGAAATATCCACTTCGAAGGATTCTACATGGAGGACGATCCTCAGGGAAAAATGTACGACTACGATTACATTTCCATCGAATCCTCGCACCATGTTTGGATTGACCATTGCACCTTTGTCAACGGCAACGATGGTGCTGTTGACATCACGAAGTACTCAAGTTACGTCACGGTTTCCTGGTGCAAATTTGTCGACCATGACAAAGTTTCTCTCGTGGGGAGCAGTGACAAAGAGGATCCGATCAGAGCGAAAGAGGCGTACAAAGTGACGTACCATCACAATTACTTCAAGAACTGTATCCAGAGAATGCCAAGGGTGAGGTTCGGCATGGTACACGTGTTCAACAACTTCTACAGTGCGGGTTTCAGGTGCGGTGTGTCTGGCAACGTGGTCCCGCAGTATGCAATTGCGTCCACTTGTGAGGCAAGAGTACATGTTGAAGCGAACAACTTCATGGGTTTCGGTGCTACCCTTATGGAAACTGCCAACATCGCATTCGTGCCAACTGCAAGCAAAGCAGGAACATCTCCTGAAGGGTACATATCGCTTGGAAAAAACGAAGCGAAGAACGTGTTCACGTACTGCCAGCAA
Organism: Pseudothermotoga sp.; assembly: GCA_003510135.1. Lineage (GTDB taxonomy): Bacteria > Thermotogota > Thermotogae > Thermotogales > DSM-5069 > Pseudothermotoga_A. The sequence continues at coordinate 30,443 of DOKY01000038.1, read as the reverse complement.
GCCCAAGAAAGACTCATTGAGGAAGGAAAAGCCGTTTTCAATCCCGCTGACTTCTACGACTACAAGCTCGATCCTGCCGACAAGGTGCCTACCATTGTCGTTGAGGGGGCCGGTGCGGGTAAGTTGATTTTCGATATACCCTAAAACTCAAAGGGAAGGAGGATGCCATGGAGCATTTAGTTGAGCAGATCATGACGAACATTTCCGAACCTGAGATACCAAATAGGGAATTCTGTGTTCTCGATTTCGGTGCAATTGCCGATGGTGAGAGCGACTGCACCGAAGCCTTCAGGAATGCCATCGAAGCGGCTTCGGACGCTGGTGGAGGAAGGATCATCGTTCCGAAGGGTGTTTATCTGACAGGTCCAATACACCTGGAGAGTAACGTTGAGCTTCACCTTGAAGACGCTTTGATAAAGTTTCACGCTGATCCGGGAAGATTTCTTCCCGTTGTTTTAACCAGATTTGAAGGCATGGAGCTTTACAACTATTCTCCATTGGTCTACGCGCACGCCAAAAAGAACGTAGCAATCACGGGACACGGAGTTCTGGATGGTCAAGCAAGTGAAAGGAACTGGTGGAGTTGGAAAGGTAAAGAGGAATTCGGCTGGAGACCTGGCATGCCTCAACAGGGACCGGATGTTGCGAGATTGACCGAGATGGTGAAGAACGGCGTACCCGTGGAGAAAAGAATCTTCGGCGAGGGTCATTTCCTGAGGCCAAGTTTCATTCAGTTCTACCAGTGTAAGAATGTGCTGTTGGAAGGTTTCGAACTCACTAACTCTCCAATGTGGTGTATCCATCCTGTACTTTGTGAGAACGTCATCGTCAGGAACGTGAAGATCTCGAGCAGGGGTCCGAACAACGACGGGGTAGATCCGGAATCTTGCAGGTACGTTCTGATCGAAAACTGCTTTTTCGATACTGGCGACGATTCGATCGTCATAAAATCCGGAAGAAACGAAGATGGAAGGCGCATCAACGTTCCATGTGAGTACGTTTTGGCTCGAAACAACACGATTTTAAGCCAAAAGAGTCACGGCGGGTTCGTCGTCGGCAGCGAAATGTCTGGTGGCGCAAGGAAACTCGTGGCAACGAACAACCTCTTTGTTAATCTTGAGAGGGTCTTGAGGATAAAGTCCAATTCGAGAAGGGGAGGATTTATTGAAGATGTCTACTTTTTCGATAACCTTGCGATGAACGTGTCTGAAGAATTCGTTGTGATCCATTTGGATTACGACAACGAAGTGGGAGACTTTCCGCCAAAGGTGAAAAATATCTTCGTGAAGAACCTCAAAGGTGTGCGTGGAAAATGCGGTGTTGTGATTAAGGGTTTGGAGGGTTCAAAGGTAGTCAACGTTCTTTTGGAAAACTGTGTTCTGGAAGACGTTGAACGTTCTCTACAGTTAGAGCACTGTGAAGTGAGGATCAAGAACTGTAGGATCACGAGCAATTTCTTCTCGGACATGATCTTCGATGGAAGGCTGTCGCTGCGCTGAAGAACCTTCAAACGATTCAAACCCCGAGAGTTGTGTAGAATAACTTTCGGGAGGTGAATCTGTGAAAAGGTGGATTCTGGTCCTGATCGTTCTGCTTTCCGTGCTGGTGTTCTCAGAGCAGGTGACGCTCCGCATGATCCAGGTGTTCACAAGCCCTCTGAGAACAAAGGTGCTCGAGGACATCATCTCGAAGTTCGAAGCGCAAAATCCCGGAGTGAAGATCGAGCTCATCTCTCCACCTTATGAAACGGCGTATCAAAAGATCTACCTCATGGTCAGCGCCGAGGAGCCCCTTGACATAGTTGAGGTTGGCGATTGGTCTTTGAGCGCACTCGCGAGCATGGGAAAGCTTCTCTCACTCGAGCCTTACCTCGCCAAATCCGAGCTCACGAAACATCTGGTTCCCGGTGTTCTGGAGGCCGCAAGAACTTACAAAGGAACAGCTTACCTTTTGCCGAACGCCATCTACGTCAAGACCTTGTTCTACAGGCCGGACGTCATCTCGAAGTACGGTATCACACCACCTGCCAGGACGATGGACGAGCTTTTGGAGCATTGCCGAAATCTGACCAAGCCCGAGGTCGGTCAGTACGGCTTCGACTTCAGAGGCAAGGGCTATCCGACGGCGTTCATCGATCTTGTGATGACATCCTTCTTCGACGACATAGATCCGAACTGCATGTACCTCAAGAAGGATGGAAAACTCATTTTCGAAGATCCCAGAGCACTGGAAGGAATCAAGTTCTACATCGAGTTGTTCAAGACGGCGCCAAAAGATTCGATCAACTGGGGATTCGACGAGCAAGTGAACGCCTTCGCTTCCGGAATCACGCCTTATCTCTTCCAGGATCCGGACACGGTTGGTTTGCTCAACGAGATCATGAAGGAAGGAACCTACAAGACCGCACCGCTACCGATTGGTCGTGGTGGAAAGGCCTATCCGACGATCGGTTTCGCGGGGTGGGGCATCACGAGTTATTCGAAGCACAAAGATCTGGCTTGGAAGTTTTTGGAATTCTTTAACTCTCCAGAGGTCAACGCGTACTGGTGTAGAGAATACGGTGCACTGCCCGTGGACATGAGAGTTTATGAAATCGATCCTTACTTCAAGAGTGAAACCTTCTACGGCTGGACCGCGATGTTTGAGGATAAGGAGCACTATCAATTCACCAAGTATCCACTCGACAACGAAGCCTGGAGCGAATGGAACGAACTACACGAGACGACGATGCAACAGGTACTTCTGGGCAAGATGAAGCCAGAAGACGCACTGAAGACCTGGGCGGAATTCTGGAAAAAGGCGGGTCTTGGGAGAAAGTGAAGAGATCCAAATTCTGGATATTGATGCTTCTTCCCACTTTTGCGCTCGTCTTTTTCGTGAACCTTTACCCCCTCGCCCGCGGGGGGGTAATTTCATTTCAAAGGCTCACCGTTTTCAACCTGAACAATCCGCGCTTTGTGGGCTGGGACAATTATAGGGCAATTTTGAACGATCCTGCCTTTCCGCGCCTGCTCTGGAACACGTTAGTATGGATCGCCTGTTCGGTGGCGTTCCAGTTCCTGTTTGGACTGATCTTAGCGCTGCTCCTGGCGAAGCCCTTCTTCGGTAGAGGGCTGTACATGGGATTGGTGTTCTACCCGTGGGCGCTCTCTGGTTTTGCCATAGGTTTGCTCTGGTCCTGGCTCCTGAACGGTCAGTTCGGCATCGTGAACGATGTTCTCATAAGGCTTGGTCTGATAAGAACACCCATAGGATTTCTCTCGGACGAAAGGTTTGCGATGTTCTCAGTCATCTTAGTGAACGTTTGGTACGGTATTCCGTTCTTCGCCATCATGTTGCTCGCGGCGATCCAGTCGATTCCCGGCGAGCTGTACGAGGCCGCACAGATCGATGGGGCAGGTTTCTTCAGAAAACTGTTTTCTGTCACGTTACCTTACATTCGCCCAACGATCTACAGCACCGTCCTTCTGAGAATCATCTGGGTGATGAACTTTCCCGACATCATCTACGGCATGACGCGTGGCGGTCCCGCTGGGGCGACGAACATTCTGTCCGTTCAGATGATAAACATCGTCTACTACAGGAACAACTTCGGGCTGGCTTCGGCGCTCGGCATGATCATAACTGCTATCTTAACGATTTTCGCTGTGATCTATCTGACCCTCCTCGAACGGGGTGAGTTCGAGCTGTGAAGAGAAAGAGAGCGATCGGTATCCTGAGGGCGATTGGACTTGGGATATTTCTTGTTGTGGCCGTCTTCCCGTTGCTCTGGATATTCCTCACCTCGATAAAACCCGCCACGGAGGTTTATACGTTCCCCGTGAAATATTTTCCTTCGAAAGCGACTTTCGAAGCGTACAGGTATCTTTTCAGCTTTGCCAGGTTCAACATGTACTTCAAGAATTCCTTCGTTGTTGCGACGGTTTCGGCTGGACTTTCCACGTTCTTCTCACTCATGGCAGGTTACGTTCTAACGCGCGAGAGGTTCAAACTCAGAACCTTTTTGATACTCGTGCTCTTCTTCGTCCAGATGCTACCCACATACTTGATCATGATACCGCAGTTCACGATGTTTTCAAGGCTCAAACTCACGAACACGCTCACGTCTGTGATCATCATTTATAGCGGTTTCGGCTCCGCGTTCGGCACGATCATGGCAAGGGCATTTTTGAAGAACTTGCCCCGAACGATCGAAGAGGCTGCTCTGATAGATGGTTGCAACAGATTGCAGGTGCTTTTCAGAGTGGTGATTCCACTTCTTCTTCCTGGAGTGGGCTCCATATTCAGTTTTTGCTTTGTCAACAGCTGGAACGAGGTCTTCACGGCAGTTTTGTTCCTGCACACGGACAGCAAGATGACAGTACCTGTGGCGCTGTATTCGTTTGTTTCGAAGGCCGGAATACAGTGGAACGTGATGGCCGCCGGTATCGTCGTGGCACTGTTGCCGACGATCGTCGTCTTTTCACTCGCTCAGAAGTACATCGTCGAAGGCTTGACTCAAGGCGCGATCAAGGCCTGAGCGTGTTATCATAAAGTAAGCAGAGCGAACGATTGGAGGTGAAGGAATGAAACTGCTCTTCAAGAATGCAACGGTGCTGCCGATCACTTCGAAACCTTTCGTAGGCGATGTGCTCGTGGAGGATGGGAAGATCAAAAAGATCGGCGAGATCAAGCCTTCGAAGTCTGTGGAAGTGATCGATCTGAAAGGCAAGTTCCTGGTTCCGGGTTTTGTCGACGCCCACGCGCACATTGGACTGTATCCAGAAGGTCTGGGACCGACTGAGAGTGAGGGAAACGAAATGACGGATCCCGTCACGGCGCACCTTCAGGCGATCGATGCTTTCTACCCCGAGGACGAATCGATCAAGAAAGCGCTCTTTGGTGGTGTCACGACCGCTTTCGTTGTGATGGGGAGCGGAAATCCCGTCGGTGGCACGGGATTCATAGCGAAGTTCAGAGGAAGAACTGCGCTGGATATGTGCCTGGTAAATCCCGCGGGGGTGAAGATGGCGCTCGGGGAAAATCCAAAGAGGGTCTATTCTGAGAAGAAGATGATGCCGACGACGAGGATGGGGACGGCAGCGGTCATAAGAACGTTTCTGCTAAAGTCGGAAGATTACATGAAGAAAAAGGCACAGGCTTCGAAAGAGAAAAAGCCCTTCCTGGAAAGGGATCTGAAATACGAAATTGGGGAAAAACTGCTGAAACGTGAGCTTCCTGCAAGGATACACGCGCACCGCGTCGACGATATCTTGACCGCGGTCAGACTCGCCGAGGAGTTCAACCTGAAGATCGTCTTAGAACACTGCACGGAGGGCTACAAGGTTGCGGACATACTCGCCAGCAAAAAGATACCTGTCGTGGCTGGCCCGCTCATGACCTTCGCCACGAAGCTGGAGCTCAGGCAGATGACCATGGAAGCTCTGAGAATACTCGTTGAAAGAGGAGTGCTCGTGGCGCTGATGTGCGATCATCCGGTGATACCCTTAGAGTTCGCTTCGGTCCAGGCGGCGGCCGCGATGCGCTATGGAGTGAAGGAAGAGGATCTGTTGAAGATGCTCACGCTGAACCCCGCGAAGATTCTCGGTCTGGAAGACAGACTTGGTTCGATAGAACCCGGCAAGGACGCGGATCTGGTCGTCTGGTCGGGTCATCCATTCGACATGAAGTCCGTTGTGGAAAAGGTTTACATCGACGGCGAGCTCGTCTACAGCAGATGAAGAGGCGGCTCAGCCGCCTCTTTCTAACGTGTTGAGTATCACGCTCAGAAGTTTGAAGACCACTTCGTGATCGGGCAACGAAACCATGATGGTCTGGTTCCTCAAACCCACGGTTGGCGAAGTGAGCAAGCACTCCGGACAGTTCTCCGCGATGTACTCGCACAGGTACGTTTCCAAAGTGTAGATCCTTCCGTCGGAGATCCTTTTCAGTGCTATACTTGAAACTGCTTTGGATCTGACGTCCACACCTCCGAGAACCAGCAAAAGTCGCGTGTCGTCTCGAGCATGTTCGAACAGCAGCTCGGTCAACCTGTCCACGTTCGCTTCGCTATCAAGGAAACGCACTTGCACCTTTCGCTCTTCGAACCACTCTTTCACTCTTTCTTTGAAATGCTCAGAACTTTCGACAAAAATGCAGACTATCATAAGATCTCCTCACTTCCATGGATCGTATTCTCCAGAAAGAAACCTGTCGATCCACTCAGCCGCTCTTTTACCGGCACCCATCGCCTCGATCACGGTGGCCGCTCCGGTGACGATGTCTCCTCCTGCAAAGACCTTTCTCATGCTCGTTGCGCAGGTGTTCTCATCGGCGATGATGTAACCGTACTTGTTCAATTTCAGTCCATCAAACTGACTGAGGAGGAACCTGTTCGCCTCGGTCCCTATGGCTTCTATGACGGTGTCTGCTTCCAAAATGAACCTGCTGTCTTCTATCGGAATGGGGCGGCGCCTTCCCGACTCGTCTGGCTCACCAAGTCTCATCGAGATGCACTCGACGCCAACCACTTCACCTTTCTCGTTCCCGACGTACCTTATCGGTTGCGTGAGCCAGTAGAACTTTATTCCTTCCTCCAGCGCGTGCAGATACTCTTCGCGACGGGCGGGCATCTCCTGCTCGGTCCTTCTGTACACCACCGTAACGCTTTCAGCACCGAGTCTGAGCGCGCTCCTCGCCGCGTCCATCGCCACGTTTCCTCCACCCACCACTATGACCTTCTTTCCACGTCGCACCGGCGTGTCGTACTCCGGGAAAAGGTAAGCCTTCATCAAATTGACGCGTGTCAAAAATTCGTTGGCCGAATAGACACCGTTGAGGTTCGTCCCTTCGATCCCCATGAACTTGGGCGTGCCGGCTCCGACTCCTATGAAAATCGCGTCGTACTCCCTCAGAAGGTCCTTCACCGGTATTGCCCTTCCGACTGGCATGTTCAGAAAGATCTGAACGGACAGGGATTTGACATAATTTACTTCTCTCTCAACGATGGATTTAGGAAGCCTGAACTCAGGTATTCCGTAAACCAGAACTCCTCCGGGCTTGTGGAGCGTTTCGAAGATGTGAACTTCGTAGCCTCGCTTCGCCAGGTCCGCTGCCACGGTGAGCCCCGCCGGACCCGAGCCGACCACCGCGACCTTCTTGTGCTTCGCAGGCGCGATCTCAACCTGGCTTTGGATGGAATGTTCGGCTTCCCAGTCGGCAACGAACCGCTCGAGTCTGCCTATGGCCACCGGTTCTGAACCCGGTATCTTGCCAACAACACACTTTGCTTCACACTGAGTCTCCTGAGGACAAACCCTTCCACATATCGCGGGTAAATTGTTGTAGAGTTTCAGGATTCTTGCAGCTTCAGGGAAGTTTCGCTCTCTTATTTTCCTTATGAACCCGGGTATGTCGATACCCACGGGACAGCCACTCACGCACGGCTTCGCGGGGCACTGGAGGCATCTGCCAGCTTCCAGAACTGCCTCTTCCTCGCTGTAGCCAAACGGAACTTCGAAAAAGTTCTTTATTCTTTCTTTCGCTTCCTGTTCTCTCATTGGTGTTTTCTTTGGGGATGGTTTCACAGCCACGACAGATCACCCACTCTTTCCATGAAAAGTTTCAGGCTGTGCTCTTCCTCATTCCTGTACTGGGCAAGTCTCTTCAAAAGCTCGTCCCAATCGACCAACTCACCTTCGAACTCCGGTCCATCCACGCAGGCGAACCTGATCTTTCCATTCACAGTCACCCTGCACGCACCGCACATGCCGGTCCCGTCCACCATGATGGGATTCAGAGACACCCATATCCTCACACCGTGCTCCTTCGCCTTCATGCTGCAGAACTTCATCATGATCGTAGGACCCACAGCCCAAACGATATCTATTTTTTCTCTCTCAAAGAGCATTTGCATACCATCGGTGACGACACCCTTGATGCCGAAAGAACCATCATCGGTGGTGATAACAATCTGGTCCGCGAGCTTCGAAAATTCCTCGAGCATTATCACGTACTCTTTGCTGCGCCCACCGAGCACAACGTAAAGCCTGTTACCCTGAGCTTTCAGTGCCTCTGCAATGGGCAGAAGAGTGGCGATGCCAACACCTCCGCCGACGAGCATCACGTTTCCGTAAAAGCCTATCTCGCTGGGTCTTCCGAGAGGTCCTGCGATGTCCATTATCGAATCGCCTTCTTTGGCCATGCAGAGTTCATAGGTGCTTTTACCCACCGCTCTCACAACGGCACGGAAGCTATCATCTTTCTTACCCGCGATGGTGATGGGGATACGTTCAGCTTTCTCGTGCAATCTCATCACAACGAACTGGCCGGGCTGTGCGTATTTAACTATATGATTATTTTCGATCCAGAACTCGTACACGCCCGGCGCCAGTTTACGCTTTTCACGTATAAGGTTCATCTTTTCACTCCTCCTTTAAACACCGCGTCTATTTGGTTTCACGACCACGTAACAAGTTTGGTTTACCATATTGCCTGGATAGCCCCCCTATCCCCCCTTGGATGGAACCAAGCAACGACGGAGGGTCTGCGCCAGCAGGCCCTCCGTCTATTTTGGTATGTAGAGCGAAAAATCTCGCTCCAGGTTTTCAACCCGAGTCTCTTTCCATATGACAACTTTGGTGGGATGTTTACTCGTTCCAACACCGTAAACGAGGAAGTACACAGTTCCAGGTTTTCCAATCACAATAGTGCAGTCACGTGGGATCTTTATCGAATACTGGGTCTGTATGGATGGTCCTTTAAAGTAATAGAACTTGTATGGCGCCAAGCCGGGCTTCAGTTCTCGTGAGAAATAGATTTCGTTTCCCTTTCTGAAAGTGACCCAGACGTTTTCTTGCCCTATGACGAAGAGCCTTATGTATCCCGTGGTGGGATCGTCTACCAGTTCTTCGATGATTTGCTCAAGATCAACGGACAGGTTGGACAGATAGTTCGCAGAGGTTATGATTTTCTCTATGCTCGTGCCCGATTTGAGCAGTTCCTCGAGCTTGGAAACACGGTTCGACAGAGCATCTATCTTCTGGGACATAGCCGCAAGATTCTTTTCGTTCTGTTTTCTCTGGTTGAGATAGTAGAAGAATGAAACTATGGAGAGTGCGAAGCCGCAGATGAACACGCTGATCAACAAAAACACCAGAAAACTTGTGAGAAAGTCACCTTTTTTTCTTCCCCCGGTCCCTGTGGTTATGGGCATTGCTGGCACCTCCTCTCAGCTCTTGACTTCCACACCACTTCTGGCGATCGCGATACTCTTCATCACCAGACCTATGTGGATCGACAGAAACAGCGTTGCCGAGCCCCCATAGCTCACAAATGGCAGTGGCAAGCCTGTCACGGGAGCCACTCCCATGCACATACCGATGTTTATGAACATTTGAAGCGAAAAAGTTGCGAGCACCCCGATACACAGAAGTCTCCAAAACTCATCCTTCGCAAGGTTGACCGCTCTCACGATGCGTCGGCACACGACGAAGTAGAGAACGAGCACGACTGCGGTTCCAAAGAAACCAAACTCTTCTCCGATGACCGAAAATATGAAGTCTGTGTGGTTCTTGGGAACGAACTTCAATCTCGTCGCAGGACCTTTGAGAAATCCTCTGCCAAGCAAACCCCCAGAACCGACGGTGTGGATCGACTGGAGCATGTTGTAGGCACTTCCCTGCGCATACCTGCCAGGATTGAGGAAAGATGCGATCCTCTCTTTCTGATAATCCTTCAATCCGAAGAAGAAAAGCAGCACCGCCATTACACCGACAAGAGCGACGACTCTCAGCAACCTTTTAATCTTCACCTGACTCGCCAGGGCCATGGAGAACCATATGCCGGCCATGAGCAGCGCGGTTCCCAGATCCGGCTCCACGGCAACGAGTCCTAGACACACCAGCGTCAGAAAGAAAGAACTGTAGAAGTTCTTCCTGTTCGGCTCGGCGAGCAGTGTGGCGTTCAGGATCAGCAGAGCGAGCCTTGCGAACTCTGACGGCTGAAAATAACCAAACCTGAGATCGAACCAGCGACGTGCCCCGCCAGAGACTGTGCCGTAGAAGAGGACAAGCACGAGGAGGAAGAGCGAGACAAAGTAAAGAGCTTTACCTGCTATCTTCAAGTACCTCTCGCGTACGAAGAGCATCGAAAACATGGCGCCTACACCGAGAACGTTCCAAACCGCCTGTTTACGAACGAAGCTCAGACCGAGATCTCTCGTGGCGCTGTACAGAGCCAGAAGACCAACGATCATCAGACAAACTACCATGACTGGAAGAAACAGTTCAAATCGCTTGTTCTCCCAGGGCATTCTTCAACCTCTCTCTCATTTTGCAGAAACTGCACACTTCCTCTGTGGTTGGATAACCGCAGACAGTGCATTCACGCAATGGTACTGGTTCTTTCTCCTTGAAAAATTCCTGTGCACCCGCGTAGAATCTGAGTTTGGTTCCCGGTTGAGCCAGCTCCACCTCGTTCAGAACCTTCTTGTACAGCAGTGAACTCGCATTCTTCGAGAAAGGACAGCTCTCTTCGGAAAAGGGCAAATCGTTGATCAGTGCGTAAGCGTATGTCTCTTTCTCTGTGAGAAGCACCAGTGGTTTGACCTTCTTCACAAACTTTTCGTGAGTCTTCGGAAGCGTCGGTGATTGCCTCGTCAGATAACCCGTCTGCCAGTTCAGAAGATTTCCGAGCAAGAAAGAAACCTCATCGTCGAGGTTGTGTCCGGTCGCCAAAACATCGTAACCGTTCTCCACCGCGAATCTGTTCATCAAGTACCTTCTCACGTTACCGCACACCGAGCATGTGGGTCTTCTCAGAATTTTCGCGATCCTGGGTATGTCCAACCCCAAGAGATCTTCGTGAGCATCGTAGATGATGAAATTGCTGCCCACCTCTTTTGCCAGCTGGTCCATCTCCTCGAGCTTGGGCTTGCCCATACCTGTGTTCAAAAACAGCGCATCACATTTGTAATTGAGCTTCACCAGAGCATGCCACAGTGAGACGCTGTCTTTGCCACCCGAAACTGCGACGAGCACTCTTTCGTTTTTTTCTATCATGGAATACTTTCTTATCGCCTTCTGAATCCTGTTCAGAAAGTAATCGTTGAAATGTTCCTCGCAGTAAGCAACGTTGTGCTGGGGCAAGTGGATAACGGCCGTCCGCGAACATTTCCTGCACTTCATTCCTTCTCCTCCTTCCGCACAAAAATATTCTACAGCATGTGTCTCTTGACGCGGATGGACATCATTGTGAATTCTTTCACATAGATGTCTCAAGGATTTTCCAGTCGCTTCATTTTTGTTTCGTGGAAAGGCCTTAGAATAAATCGTGAAAACTATAACGATAAATATTTCACGATATGGGGTGATCGGATGCTGGTGAAGGTGTGTATGGGCAGTTCCTGTCATTTGAAAGGTTCTTACGCCATAGTTGAAAAGCTTCAGGAGTTGAAACAGAAAGGATTCGACCTCGACATCCTTGGTTCTCTTTGTTTCGGTAGATGCGCTGAGGGCGTCTGTGTCGAGATTGATGGTCAACTTCACACGAACGTCACTCCTGAAAAACTTGAGCAGCTCCTGGGAGTGAAAACATGTCACTGATCGTTTCGAGTGAGGCAGAATGTCTTTACTGTTACAAATGTTTGAGAAATTGCCCGGTGAAGGCCATATCGTTCTCCACAGGTAAGACGTGGGTGATAGAGGAAGAATGCGTTCACTGTGGCAGGTGTGTTTCAATCTGCCCACAGAAAGCGAAGAAGTACACCAGGAACATCGAGGATTTCAGAAAACTGCGCGAGAGTTCTTTCCTCGTTTCGATCGCCCCTTCCTTCTTTGCCCATTACGATGAACCGTACCGCGTGATCTCGCTGCTGAAACATTGGGGGGCGAAGATTGTTCAGGAAACTGCTCTGGGCGCAGAGCTGGTTTCCAACGAGTATTCTCATCTTTTCGAACGGCAGAAAACGATTGTCAGCACCGCATGTCCTGTGGTAGTGGAACTGGCCGAAAAGCACTATCCTTCCATCCTGCCTCACCTGGCCCGTGTGGACTCGCCCATGACCGCGCACGCGAAGCTTTTGAAACAGGTCCATGGAGATTTGCCAGTCGTCTTCATAGGACCATGCATCGCGAAGAAGGCCGAAGGAACCGTGGATGTCGCGTTGACTTTCGAAGAACTCGATGCGCTCATCAATGAAGAGAAGACAGATCTATCTCAGTTCGATGAGCAGTTTCCCGAAGGCCCATATCCTTCGTTTGCGAGGATGTACCCAACTTCTGGTGGTATCAACTACACGGTTCGTATAAACTTCGATGCGCACATCGTCATCGAGGGAGTTGAGAATCTGATCGAACTTTTCGAAAACTTTCCATCCCACGAACAGAACATCTTCATCGAGGCTTCCGCGTGCCATGGTGCATGCATCAACGGGCCCGCCATTAGAAAGGATCTCAGTCTCGCGGAGAAACGTCTTCAAATTGTGCAACACGCCAAGAGAATGTCTCAACTGGAGCAGGGTTCGACCCAGTTTCAGCTGAACATCGGCCGGGATTTCTCCAGGAAGAAGAGAAGCCTTCAGATAGATGAATCAAAAATCGAAGAAGTTCTGACGGAGATGGGTAAGGCGGATGAAAAAAAGAGGTTGAACTGTGGTGCTTGTGGCTACGACAGCTGCAGAGACAAAGCCGTGGCAGTGTTGCTGGGCAGGGCAGAGAAAGAGATGTGCATCACTTACTTGGTGGACAGGCTCAAAGCCGCAACGCACAGGATCGTTGAAGAATCACCGAACGCAATAATCATGGTCAAGGGCGGGAAGATAATTTACCGGAACAAGAGTGCCTCAAACATATTCAGAAACGGCGCGGAAGAAAAATGCATCCAGGAGTTAAGACAGGCCTTCTTCAGAGGTCAACCCGTCCAGGTAGGTTCGAACCTCTACTACGTGAAGTTCTTCATACTCCCTGAGGAAAAGGCCGACGTTTATTTGCTTGTGGACGTAACGAAAGAAAGACAGCAAGAAGAAACCCTGAGACGTATCAAGAAAGAGACAATCCAGAAGATGGAAGAAATGCTCTCCAAGCAGATGAGGGTCGTTCAGGAAGTGGCAGGCCTGCTCGGCGAAACTGTTGCCGAAATAAAAGCGAGTTTCGTCGAGCTGAGAACATCGCTGGAGGAATGAACCGTGCTCACCTGTCAGATAGAGCACGCGAAGAAGAGTAAGCCGGGTGAGGAAATCTGTGGAGATTCGATATGCGTGAAGAAAAGCTCGAGTAGAGTGGTGGCCTGCGTCTCGGACGGTCTTGGAAGCGGCGTCAAAGCCTGCATACTCTCGACGCTAACGACGAAGATGGCTGCCACGATGCTCTTTCACAATGTTCCCTTCGATGAGGTTTTCACCTCGATTTTGAAGACGCTGCCGATCTGCAAGGTGAGATGGATAAGCTACGCGAACCTGTGCTGCGTCGTGTACGATGCGACGATCAACGAATGCACTGTTGTCGAGTACGAATTTCCCGTTGTGCTGTATTTGAGAAACGGTGAGCTGGTGAACCTGGATAAAGAAGAAAGGTGCGTCGAAGGAAGAAACATACTCTTGAGCAGGGTCACACCCCAGGAAAACGATCTGCTCTTCGTCATGACCGACGGAGTTTCGCAGGCCGGCATGGGAACACCACAGTTTCCCCTTGGTTTTGGCTTGAAGAACATTCTCAAAGAGATCCAGTCGTTGCTCAGGCACAGACTTCCACCCAGCGACATCGTGAGGCATCTTGTGAAACTCGCCGAACATCTCGACAGAGGAACCAGGGGCGACGACGCACTCGCGATGGTGGCGCAGTTCAGGCCTCTGCATGTCTTGAACATATTCGTTGGCCCACCTGAGGACAAAAGCAAGGACGAAACGATGGTCAGAAGATTCTTGAGCCTGTCTGGTAAGAAGGTCATCTGCGGTGGCACCACAGCTCAGATCTTCGAACGCGTGCTCGGAAAGAAGGTTCAGATAGAGCTTGACACGACATCTTTCGATTCTCCACCGCTCGGAAAACTCGAAGGCTTCGAACTCGTTACCGAGGGTATTGTGACGCTGACCCAGGTGTTCAGACACCTTGAAAACCAGCAGAGCCAAATTGGACTCGCCACTCAGAAACTTCTGGACCTTCTGTTCGAGGCTGACGAGATCAACTTCGTTGTGGGAAGAGCGATCAATCCGGCGCATCAGAATCCTCTGTTCAGCCATGATGTTTCGTTGAAGTTCAGACTCGTGCACGATATCGCTCGAATCCTGAGAGAACGTGGAAAGATAGTGAACATCGAATACTGCTGAGGAGGTGAGGGCCTTGGAAAGGACCTACGAAGCAGTCGAGCAGGTTTTGAGAAGGTACAACTACAGGAAAGAGAACCTGGTGAAGATATTGCTCGAGATTCAGAAACTTCATCGTTATCTCTCGAAAGATGTCGTTCACTACGTAGCGGTTGCGCTGCAACTTCCCCCCGCAAAGGTCTACGGTGTCGCGACGTTCTATGCGCAGTTTTCACTGAAACCCAAAGGAGAGTACACGATCCTGGTGTGCGATGGAACTGCCTGCCACATGGAAGGTTCCACAAGCCTGATCAAAGCTATCGAAGAAGAGATAGGCATCAAACCGGGCGAGGTCACGAAGGATTTGAAGTTCAGTGTGGATTGCGTCGGGTGCCTTGGGGCATGTGCGCTCGCACCGGCGATGGTCATAAACGGAGAAGTTTACGGTAACCTGACCGCGGACAAGGTCAAAGAAATTCTCCGGAACCTGAGGGGTGATAACAATGCTCAAAAGTCTAACTGACGCTTATTGGTTCATAGAGAAACAGAAAGAGATCAGAACCAGGAAACTGCAGAACGTTTCCGTTTACGTCTGTGTGGGAACCGGTTGTACCGCAAAGGGCGCACTCAAGGTGTACAACAAGTTCAGGGAATTGATCGAGCGCGAGAACCTGAACGTGAGCGTTTTCAAGATAGACGACGAGCACGACGGCATTTTGAGAAAGACCGGTTGTTGCGGTCGCTGCTCTTCAGGTCCACTGGTGAGCGTTCAGCCTTACGGTTATTTCTATGCGCACGTCGGAGTGGACGATGTCGAGAAGATCGTTGAAAGGACCCTGAAGAGGGGAGAAGTCGTCGAAGAGTTGCTGTTGATAGACTTCGAAACCAACCAGCGTGTCAAATCGCTGGAGGACACTAACCTCTACAAAAGGCAGAATTTCTACATCATGGAAGACATCGGTAAGAGCGAATGCGACAGCATCGAAGATTACATGGGCAGGGGCGGTTATCTGTCACTGTTGAAGGTTCTCTCATCGATGAAACCAAAGGAAGTGATCGAGACCATCAAAGCTTCCGGTTTGAGAGGCCGGGGTGGTGGAGGCTTTCCAACGGGCCTCAAGTGGGAGGCAGCCAGAAAAAGCGAGTCGGACGTCAAGTTCGTGGTCTGCAACGGAGATGAGGGAGATCCCGGCGCCTTCATGAACAGGACCCTGCTCGAGAGAGATCCTCACCTGGTTCTGGAAGGCATGATCATCGCAGCGTATGCTGTTGGTGCCCAAAAAGGTTACGCCTACGTGCGTGCCGAGTATCCCATAGCGATACAGATGCTGCAGAAGGCGATAGACGATGCCAGAAGGATGGGCCTGCTTGGAGAGAACATACTCAACACGGGTTTCTCCTTCGATCTGGAGATCAAGGAAGGTGCGGGCGCGTTCGTCTGCGGTGAAGAAACCGCCCTGCTCGCTTCCGTCGAAGGAAAGAGGGGTATGCCCAGACCGAGACCCCCATTCCCCGCGCAATCGGGTCTGTGGGGATATCCGACCCTGATCAACAACGTGGAAACTTACGCGAACGTCCCCAGGATCATCAGAGATGGGGTGGAGAAATACAGAAAACTTGGAACGGCGAACTCTCCAGGTACCAAGATGTTCTCCGTGACCGGACCGGTGAAGATGACAGGAATCGTCGAAGTACAGTTCGGAACGACCCTGAGACAGATCATATACGACATCTGCGGTGGGCTCGCGAACAACGAGAAGATCAAGGCGGTTCAGATAGGTGGCCCGTCGGGCGCGTGCTTACCGCCGGAATATCTCGATATGCCACTGGATTACGATACGTTGAGATCCATCGATGCCATGGTTGGTTCCGGAGGTATCGTGGTGATCAGCGAGAAGACCTGTATGGTGGAGGTGGCAAGGTTCTTCCTCGATTTCACCAAGCGAGAATCCTGCGGAAAATGCGTGCCCTGTCGTGAAGGTACCGCGCAGGCCTACAGGATCCTGGAAAAATTCGTCAACGCGAATGCGAACGAAGAGGATCTGAAGAATCTGGAGTTTCTGGCAAAACTCATCAAAACCGCTTCTCTGTGTGGTTTGGGAAAGACCGCACCTAATCCCATACTGAGCACTATGAGATGGTTCAGGTCGGAGTACGAAGCGCACCTGCGCGGAGTCTGCCCGAGCGGTTCATGTACCGCCTTCAAAAAATACGTGATCGACGAAAAACTCTGCAAAGGTTGTGGCTTGTGCGCCCGATCCTGTCCGAACGGTGCCATCAGCGGGGAGAGAGGAAAAGCGTACGTGATAGACCACAAAAAGTGTGTCAAGTGTGGTTTGTGTGTCGAAAAATGTAAATTCAGAGCCATAAAAGTTGCCTGATGGGAGGTGAAGGCATGACAGTCTACGTGGACGGTAGACAGGTTCAAATAGATCCCAACGCGAGAAACCTGCTCGAGGCTTTGAAGGAAGCTGGCATTGAGATACCCAATTTGTGTTATCTGTCAGAAACCTCAGTCTATGGTGCCTGCAGAATGTGCCTCGTCGAGGTGGATGGACAGCTCGTAACCTCGTGCACCACAAAGCCAAAAGAGGGCATGCATATCAAGACAAACACGCCACAGATTCACCAGCTGAGAAGGGGCATCCTTGAACTCATACTCGCCAGCCACAACAGGGACTGTACCGTCTGTGAGAGGAACGGTAGCTGCAAGCTTCAGAAGTACGCAGAAGAGTTCGGAATCAGGAGGGTACGTTTCGACGAACTTGCCAAACCCAGGTTCATCGACGCATCGAGTCCCATAGTTAGGGACACGAGCAGGTGTATCCTCTGTGGAGACTGCGTGAGGATGTGCGAAGAGGTTCAGGCCGTCGGCGCCATAGACTTCGCGTGTCGTGGCATTGAAACGCGCGTCTCACCGGCTTTCGAAGAGAATCTTTCAAAGACCGAGTGTGTTTATTGTGGCCAGTGCGTTTCGGTGTGTCCTACGGGTGCACTCTACGTGAGGAACGATCTGGAAAAGCTGTACGAGGCGCTGTCGAGTGGCAAGTTCGTCATAGGCATGGTCGCACCCGCCGTGAGGGTCGCCCTCGCTGAGGAGTTCGGCGTTGAGAAAGATCCGTTCATAGCGGAGAGACTGGTGAGCTTTCTGAAGCTGACGGGCTTTTCGAAAGTCTTCGATGTGGCGTTCGGCGCAGATCTTGTGGCATTCGAAGAGGCACACGAGCTTCTGGAACGTCTCTCCAACAAAGAGAAATTACCGTTGTTCACCTCGTGCTGTCCGGCGTGGGTCAAGTACGTGGAGCAGTTCTACCCAACGCTCACCAGCAACCTCTCCAGCGTGAAGTCTCCCCAGCAGGCCCTTGGCAGCGTGGTGAAGAAAATCTACGCGAGGAAGATGAACCTCGATCCCGAACAGATATGCCTCGTTTCGTTCATGCCCTGCACTGCGAAAAAATTCGAGGCAGAGCGAGAAGAACACGCCGGCACAGTCGATATCGTGCTCACCACCAGGGAACTTTCGCAGTTCATAAAGGCCAGCAGGATCGAGCTCAAGAAGCTTGAACCACAGTCTTTCGACCGACCCTACGGTGTTTCTTCCAAGGGTGGGCTCGACTTCGGCAAGAGCGGCGGCGTGCTCTCGAGTGTCATCACGGTGCTGAACGACGAAGTTGGGATCGAAGATGAAAGAACTTTCGAACTCGAAAAAGGTATCAGACAGATCGAAGTGAAAACTGTGGACGGTAGAACCATCAGAGGTTTGATGGTTTTCGGACTCGCAAACGCAAGGAAGGTTGTCAGCGACATTCTCGAAGCGAAACTGAACGTCGATGTCGTCGAGGTCATGGCCTGCAACTTCGGCTGTGTGGGTGGGGGCGGTCAGCCTTACCCGAACGACGCGCAGGTCAGACAGAGCAGAGCGAAACAGCTGAAAGAGCTCGTAGCTGTTAAGAATCTGGTCTCACCCACGGAGAATTACCACATGAGAAAGCTCTACGAAGAAGTTTCAAACCTGCATGAGCTGATCCACACGACCTACAGACCGAGGAAGCGTGTCGTGCACGAGGACGTGGAAGTTCTGCCAGCACCAAACGGCGAAAAAGTGATGGTGAAGGTGTGCCTCGGGACCTCCTGTTATCTGAAAGGTTCCTACGGATTGCTCTCACAGTTGATCGAACTTGCGAAACGCAAAGACTACTCGTCCGTGGAGATAGTGGGCACGTTCTGTCTGGAGAACTGTGACCACTCACCAAACGTGCTCGTGAATGATAAACTGATAGGTGAAGCGAACCTTGAAAAGGTGGAAGCGGAAGTTGAAAGACAACTCCAGCAGCAAAGGGTTCACGATGCTTCCCAAACCAACGTTTGAAAGACTCAAACTGTATCACAGGCTGCTCCTCGACGTCGAAGAGGAGTACGTCTCGTCTGAAACCATAGCCAAGTTGCTCAAGATACAGCCCGAGCAGGTCAGGAAGGATCTGAGCTATCTCAGGACGACAGGAAAACCCAAGGTTGGCTACAAAGTCGAGGAGCTGAAAAAAGAACTGGACGAACTCTTTGGCATCAAAAGAGAAACGGCCGTCGTCATCGTCGGGGCGGGCCGGCTCGGCTCCGCCCTTGCTAATTACCAAGGCTTCAGGAAGTATGGAATAGAGGTCGTCGCGATCTTCGACAACGATCCACAAAAGATCGGTCAGTTCGTCTCGGACCTCGTCGTCCTTCCTTTAAAGGATCTGAAGAGAGTGGTGAAGAGGTTCAACGTCGAGATCGGTGTGATCTGTGTGCCGAAAGAATCGGCACAGGAAGTTGCGAACCTGCTCGTTGCCTGTGGAATAAAGGGTATTTGGAACTTCGCCCCAATCGAGCTTGAAGTACCCGAGGACGTTCTCATCGTGAACGAGGACATCACGCAGAGCCTGCTCACCCTGAAGCATCTGTTGAATCGCAGACGTGGCAGGATTTGAGCCGTGTGTTAAAACTTAATTGGGTGAACTTCTATGGAACTGAACGTTCTGGGCACAAGCAAAGTGGCACTGACCATCTGTCGCAGGCTCGTTGAGAGATCCCACACGGTTGGCTTCGTCGTTTCTCGCTTCAGAGAGAAAGCACAGCGGTTCGTAAAAGACATCGGCAGCGGCGTACCCATAACTTATGAAAAAATAGAAAAACTTTCAGGCGTCGTTTTCTTCGCCGTGCCGGATTCTGTCATCGCGCAGGTCTACGAGCGAACGAAGGATAGGATCTTACCGGGCACCTGTCTGATACACTTCAGCGGTTTTCATTCGTCGAAGATCTTCGCGGACGCGGAAAAGCTCGGTTTCCACAGGGCATCGATGCATCCAAACCTTTCCTTTGCCGATCCTGTTGTTGCTCAATCGAACCTTTCGAGCTGCATCTTCGGCGTCGAAGGGGACGAGGAAGGATTGAGAATCGCGATAGAATTGGTTGAGGACATATCCAAAAGGTACGTGGTCCTGTCGGAGGACGGAAAGGCTGGCTATCACCTCGCGGCGGTGGTGTGTTCGAACTTCGTCGTGGGTCTTGCCGCTCTCGCGGAAAAGATATATGAGAAGAGCGGCGTCGAAGATTCTCAGGAACTGATGGGCAATCTGATCGACAGCGTGGCGCAGAATATAAAGATGAAGGGTGTCGCAGGCTCGCTGACGGGACCGGTGGCGAGGGGCGATTGGGAAGTGGTGAAGAAAGAAGGCGAGCTGTTCAAGAACATCTTTCCGCAGCTTGCGTTGTTCTACGATCAGATGGTGGAATTGCTGAGGAGCCTCAAGGAGGGGAGACTGTGAGCATGAACGTTCAAAAATTCATCTCGATGAAGGGAAAACAACCAATAGTTCTCATAACCGCCTACGACGCCCCCTTCGCGCGCATCGTGAACGAGGCGGGTGTGGATGCGATACTGGTTGGAGATTCTCTCGCGAACAACGTTCTGGGTTTCTCCGACACTTTGCCCGCCACGATGGACGACATGATCAGGCACACGCAGGCGGTCAGGAGGGGCGCACCGGACGCGTTCATAATCGGTGACATGCCTTTCCTTTCCTATCAGTGTTCACAGGACGAGGCGATCAGGAACGCGGGTAGGTTTCTGAAGGAAGGCGGTGCGAACGCGGTGAAGCTCGAAGGGGGTTCCAGTTTCGCACCTTTGATAAGAAGAATTGTGGAGAGCGGTATTCCCGTGATGGGACATCTGGGTCTCACACCGCAGTCTGTGAACGTTTTTGGAGGCTACAGGGTCCAGGGCAAAGATGAAAACACCGCCAGGAAACTCTTAGAGGACGCCAAAGCGCTCGAAGAGGCCGGGGTTTTTGCGATCGTGCTCGAAATGGTGGTCGAAGAGGTGGCGAAACAGATCACCGAGAGTGTGAAGGTGCCAACCATAGGTATCGGTTCAGGCAGGTACTGCGATGGGCAGGTGCTCGTGCTGCACGACGTGCTCGGTTTGAACCCTGAATTTTTGCCGAAGTTTGTGAAGCGATATGCGAATCTGTACGAAGTTTCACTCAGGGCTATCTCTCAGTACGTGAACGAAGTTCGAACAAGAGAGTTTCCAACTGAGGGGAACGTTTTCAGGCTGGGAGGAAACTGAATGAAAATTCTTCACACCTCGGACTGGCACGTGGGACTGCAGTCGTGGGCTGGCTCCAAGGCCGTGGACAGGCTTGAGGAGACCAGGCAGGCTCTTCATTTTCTCGTGGACGTTGCAGAAAAAGAGAGAGTCGATCTTGTGCTCATCGCGGGGGATGTGATACACAGCAGGGTTAATCCGAGGATCGATGCTTTGAGCGTGCTGAGTGAAGTGATGGTGAAGTTCTCGAGAATCGCCCCCACGTTCCTGGTCTTCGGCAACCACGACTGGCAGGGACTGAATTCGTGGAAGAACTTTCAGCTGAAGAACCTTCACATCATAGAGAGGCCGGCCACGATCGAGCTGGACGACGTGGTTCTGTCCTTTCTGCCCCACGCCGATTATCAAAGGTTTCTCGATATCAAGAAAGATCCTGTCGCCCGCATGAGAGAGTTTCTGGATTCTTATCTTGACGAATTCAGACGCCGTATCAATCCAAGCAAGGCAAACGTGCTCGTCGCGCACGCGATGCTGGAAGGTTGCTTCGAATCGGAGAGAGAAAACGCCATACTGTACGAGCTCAAGCCTGGCAGTTTCCCCACGGGTTTCGATTACGTGGCGCTGGGCCATGTGCACAGCCAGATGCAGATCTTACAGCAACCGATCGGCTGGTACTGCGGTTCGCCCATCGCTCTGGACTTTGGTGAGGAAAAAGACGTGAAGGGTGCGCTCCTTGTCGAGATTTCAGAAAGGATCATCGTCAGGCGTGTGAGAACACCCCATGTGACTCTGAAGACCTTCGAGTACGAAGACTACAGTCTTTCGAATTTGAACAAGCTCGAGTCGGAGCTCGAGAATTTCTCGGGCTATGCGCGCGTCCTGTTCAGATGCGTTCCATCCAACGAGGTGAGGAAGCACCTGCTCGAACGCTACGAATCTGTCGTGAAGGTGGAGTTCGAGACGGGCTGGCAACAGCACGGTGTTGACAGACCCGTGGAAAAGAAGAGCTTGATCGAAATGTACCGTGATTACGTTAGAAGGAAGTATCCAGACTTCGAAGAAGACATGGTCAGGGTCGTGGAACAGCTGTTGAGGGAGGTCGAGCAGTCTGAGGCCACTCAGGATTGAGATAGAGAATTTTCTTGGTATCGAGGAGTGTGTACTCGATTTCAAAGACGGTGTGTTTCTCATCGTCGGGCAGAACGGCGCGGGAAAGTCTTCACTGCTCGAAGCGATCGTCTTTTCGCTGTACGGCGTGGGCGTTCGCTACGGCAAGAAAAGCCCGCTCGACTACGTGAGATCTGGAGCGGATCACTGTCAGGTGAAGTTCTCCTTCTTGAGAGGTGGGAAAAAGTACGAGGTCGTGAGGCGCGTCAGAACGAAAGACAGATCGAGTGAAGCCGTGCTCTTCGTGAACGACAGAGTCGTGGCCTCCCAGCGCAGTCTGGTGGACGAAAAACTGAGAGAGGTCATGGGGGCGAGTTATGAGAGTTTCACGAGCACCTTCTTCCTGCCACAGGGTATGGTTTCGAGTTTGCTCACCGCTACGCGTTCAAAGATAAACGACATCGTTTTCGATGTGCTATTCGAGAAGAAAAAACTGACGAAGATCATCGAAAAGGTGAACGACGCCTTCAAAGATGCACAGCGCGATAGGGACGAACTTCTGCGCAGGGTCAACGAGTTAAAGGAAGAAATCGAAGGGTTGGATTCACACATCAAAGAGACGCCCTTAGACCTTTTGGAAAGCGAGATCAAGAATCTGGACAGACAGATATCCTCGAAAGAAGAAGAGCTCAAAAATGTCGAACGCGATCTTCAGATACATTCACAGATAGAATCCCTCGAAACGATGTTGCACTCCAAAGTTGAAGAGAGAAAGACACTTTTGGTTTTAATTGAGGAAGAGAGAAAGATATCTGCGGCCAAATCGCTCGAGTTGCCCTATCGAGAACTTCTCCATACGTCTGAATCGCTGGAGAAAGTTGAAGGCAACATCGAAAAGCTCCAGGCCAGTCGTTTCAGGGTTCAGCAAGAACTGCAGAGGCTCGAAGAAGAGGTGCAAAAGGCCAGTTTCGAAGCTTCTCAATGCGACGATACAGTTCAGAAAGTTCAGCAAGAGATCGAGAGGCTTTCGAAAATAGACGAGCAGTGCGAACAACTGGTGGAAAGATCGTCCAACCTCAAAGAACGCTGGACAACGCTGGAACAACATCTTCAAAACAGGAAACAGGATCTCGAAAGAACGACGAGGAGAATCCAGGAGAAAAAAAAGGAACAGGTTGAACTGGAACGAGAGTTGAATTTTCTGACCGAAGAATTCGAGAAAGTCAAATCCTCGGCCGTTCTCTGGATGGCAGACCAGATCGCGGAAGAACTGCGAGACGGAGACAGATGCCCCGTCTGTGGTGGAACTTACAGAAAAAGAAGCGTGGGTAGGCTTGAGTACGATCTGGAAAAGTACAGACAGATGCGCGAGACGATCGAAAAGTTGAAAGAGAAAAGGACTCAGATTCTCATAGAGCTTGAGAACCTTTCCGAGACCGACCATAAGCTGAAGGAAGAATTCACCGCGCTTCAGCAACAATTACACAAAATCGAGCTGGAGCAAGGTCAGATTTCTCAAAGGCTCGACGAGATCGGCTATTCACCACATATCAAGAAGAGACTCAGAGAGCTCAACGCTCAGCTTCAGAAACTTCTGATGAAAAAATCTGCGCTGGCCGCGGACATTTCGAAGAAGGAAGGCACGAAACAGCAGCTCCAGTTGAGGTTGAAGGAACTCGAAGAGGATCTGAAAGCTCTTGTCGAAGAGCAGAAAGAATTGTCTTTTAGAAAACAAAGCATCGAAAAAGAATTGCTCCTGTCACTCACGAAGATCGGTATGGATCTGGAAACCTTCGAAAGGTACGTTGTAAAGGATCTGCCCCCGGTGGGCGCGCAGGAGAGGCTTTCCAGGATAGACGCAGAGATAGGACAGCTCAAGAGTCAGATAGAACAGTTAAAGGGATCGGTGAGGAAGAACAAAGAAGAGTGCCAGAAAATGGAGAACTCGCTGCGGCAGGAGCTGGAGGGTTTGAAGAACCAGAGAGACCAAAAGATCAACAGAAGAGCGATTGTGAGGCATTTCATGGAAAGAAAAGAGGAACTGTCGAGGCAACTGGAGAAACTCCAAGAAAGGTTCGAAGAGGCGCGCAGGCAATCTTCAATACTTTCCATGGTAAAGGACACGCTCGCTGCGAGAGAATTCCAATCTTACGTGGCAAACACGGTTCTGAGCGAAATCGTGGAACGCGCGAACCAGCTGTTGGATTTCCTGACCGATGGAAGGTTCTCGCTCTCTGTCGACGAATCGGGTTTCGTCGTGAGAGATGGGAGTATCAGGAGGGACGCGAACGGACTTTCGGGTGGTGAAAAGACCCTGGTTTCGATAGCACTGGCGATGAGCATCGCGGAGGAAGCCACCGGCGAGATGGAAGCTTTCTTCATCGACGAAGGTTTCTCGAGCTTAGACAGCGACAATAAGTTGAAGGTCGCAGACGCTTTGAAGAGACTCGAAAGACTGAGCAAGGTCATAGGGTTCGTGACACACGAACCAGAGTTTGCGGATTACTTCGACCGTAAGCTGATCGTTGAGAAGGGTGGTAAGCTGCGATGGACGTGAACGACGATGTCGAACGACTCGTTGAGAGAATAATATCGGAAAAAGGAGTCGAGGCGATACCGAGTTTGATAAACCTCCTCACGGACGAGGACGAAAAGGTTCGCGAGACCGTCCTGCAGATCATATACCGTTTCGGCGATGCCGCACGTCCCATCCTGCTTCAGAAGTACAGAGAGCGCATCAAAATGTGCCAGCAGAACGATGTGGTTCTGCTCTATCTTGTGGACATACTCTCCGATCTTGGTGAAACGAGTATAAAGAAGGATCTGTACAATCTTCTGAGCAGGTACGACGACGAGTCTGCACAGCTCGTCATATACGAAGCGATCTGCAAGCTCAAAGACGGTGAAAAGATCCTCGACATCCTTGCCTACTATCTGCTTGAGGATGAATACAGAGAAGAGCTGGCCACGCAGGTCATCATGGCACTTTCCCACGTTCCAGTACCGCGAACGATAGAGGTGCTCGCCAGAGCTTACAGAGACGATAGGTTCGCAGAAGATGTAAAGAAAGACATAGTGCAAGCAATTTCTATGTTGACGATGAAAGATCCAAAACTCTGGGATCACTTCGAAAAGATCGCTGACAAAGAGCTGATCTCCGAAGTGAAGGCATTTACAAAATAGCGCGGCGCTCTTCAGAGAAGTCTTTTCAGCGTTTGTGCTGCCAGAGCCATTTTCTTAGGATCTTGAGCAACTGTGAAGTGTAATGATCATTCGTTTCGTGATACAGCGGAGAAACGAAGATGATCAGCTCGGCGTTTTCCTTCATCGGACATTTTATTCTATAGGTGTCACTGTTCACCTGTGGCTCTCCTATTTGCTTTTGCGGCATGCTACATAGGTAATTCAAGATCGAGGCTAAATCACTCTCTTCAACCTTGAAGCACACATTTCTTGGACCCGATGGACCTTTCTCCGTGAGTATGGCTAAGCAATTCTCATAAACGGTCAAAACAGCATGCCAATGTACGAAACCGCCAGAATCATATTCGATCAAGAGGACTGCCCTTTTAGTCACACTTTCCTTTGCTTCCAACGTTGCGAAACCTGAATCTTCTTGAATGAGGCTGCTGCAGAAAAACAAGTGGGACTGCCCGAATGTCGTCAACCAAAAAAAGACGAACAAGCAAGCAATCCACTTTGCCGTCTCGTTCACCCCCTCCTGATCAAAAACTTCGACCTTGGAAGAACAGAGTTGGTTCATCGGGGAAGTTCAAATTTCAAGAGTGTGCCGTCGAGCGCTCAAACGCGTGCGCCACTTGAACCAGTAGATCTTCCCTCCACCACTTCGTGACGAACTGCACACCGACCGGCAGGCCGTCCACACGACCAAACGGTATGCTGATAGCTGGAAGATGCGAGATGTTGAACTCGGCCGTGAAACGTGTCAAACGCCTTGCCATCTCGACGGCGTTCTCGCCCTCTATTGGGGGAGCAACGATGGGCACAGTTGGGAGCATTAAAAGATCGTACTGTGAGAAAAGTTGTTTGAAATTGTGCTTTGTCATCGTTTGAATCTTCCTCGCCTGAGCATAATCAACACCACTCGTTGAAGCACCTTCCATTAGTCTCTGTCTGACATCGTCAGAGAACATTTCTGGGTGCTGTTTCAACCTTTCTCTGTGGAAGGCCGCTGCCTCTGTCTGGGTGATCAAACCGTTGGCCGCCGCCGCGTCCTTGAGCCATTCCAGAGGCTTCTCCTCGATGAGGGCACCCAACTGTTCGAGCACCTCGCACGCTTCATCCATGATCTTCAAGATTCTCTCGTCAGCTTTGGAGACGAAGTTGCCCGTGACTTTCAGTATTCTTATCCCTTTGGGAAACTTCTCAAAATCGGGCTCTCTGAGAGGTGCTTTCTGAGAAAAGGGATCCTGCGCATTGTATCTCGAAATCGACTTGAGAACGATCCACGCATCTTCAACGCAGTTTGCTATCGGTCCAACGTGATCCAGATGCCAGGACAGAGGCATCACACCTCTCACACTGACCCTTCCGTAGGTGGGTTTCAACCCGACGACACCACACAGCGCCGAGGGGATCCTTATGGAACCGCCGGTGTCCGTACCGAGCGCTGCCAGCACCGCGTTTGTGGCGACTGAGACCGCAGAGCCTCCGGACGAACCACCCGAAATTCTTGCTGGATCGTGCGGATTTCTGCAAGGTCCGAAGTGTGGATTGTTGTTCGTCACACCGAGTGCGATCTCGTGCAGGTTCGTCTTTCCCACGATAATGGCTCCCGCTTTCTTCAACTGCTGTATCACGAAGGCATCCTCTTTCGCAACGTTATCCTTGAAGAACAGGCTCCCGGCCGTCGTTCTCAAACCCGCAACGTCGATTAAGTCTTTAACGGCTATGGGCACTCCGTACAGTGGTGGAAGTTCTTTTGTGAAAGATTTTTCCAGCATCTGTGCTGTTCTCATCGCACCATCGTAATCGAGACTGATGAAGGCTCCAAGGTGCTTCGTTTCTTCTATCTTCCTGAAGCATTCTTCGATGACCTCTTGGGGTCTGATTCTTCTCTGTGCGTACAGTTTCATCAGCTCTCTTATTCTCACCGCGATCACCTCAGCTTCATCTTTGGACCGTCCTGGACGAACTTTCCTCTGAAAGAAGGTTCTTCCAACAACAGGTGGCTGTCCAGATCGTGAAAATCGAAGGCGCCGGTCCCGAGCGCGAACTGAACACTCTGATTGATCCCGAGACTGGATTCCGCCATGCAACCGATCATCAGTTTGACGTTGGAAGCCTTTGCCATCTCAACGATCGCAAGCGCATCGCTGATACCACTCTTCATGAGTTTTATGTTGATGTAATCCACCGCTTCTTCTTTGATCAACCTCAACACGTCGTACTTTCTCTTGGCGGATTCGTCCGCGGCCACGGGGAACGGACAGTGGAACCTCACGTACCTGAGCTCCTCGATGTCGTACCAGACAACGGGCTGCTCATAAACTGCAATGTCCACGCCAGAGCGGTACAGAGCGTTCGCAAACTCGACAGCCTGCTTGGGTGTGTAGCCCATGTTTGCATCGACTATGTAGCTAGCTCCTTTCGTTAGCCTGGCAATCTCTAACATCGCGTCGATGTCTTCTTTCAGATTTTCCCCCACCTTCACCTTGATGGTTCTGAAACCCTCTTTGAAGATCTCTTCTGCGTCCTTCAATCTGTTCTCTATCGTGTCTATGCCCACCGTTTTATCCGTTTCTATCTCTGTCTTTGCACCGCCCAGGAACTCCGCCACAGTTATGCCCAGCTCTTCACACAAGCCGTCAAGCGTGGCAAACTGAACAGCAGCCTTCAAGCTCGGAGTCGCCAGAAGTTTGTCTGTAATCTCAAAAATCTCTCCGTAATTGCGCACGTCCAGACCGATCAAGTTTTCCCTCAGGAAGTCTTCCATCGCCAAGAGCATTTCCGTCTTCTCACCGTTGACTCTGAAGGATGGAGATGCCTCACCACGCGCCACGATACCGTTATCCAGGAGCAACTCCACATCGACGTTGTTTGCTTCTGAAGAGATACTGCCCGTGATGTGGAAAGGTTTTCTGTAACTGTATTTGTTCAAAACGAGACGAACGTCTTTGATCTTCGCCATCTTTCATACCTCCCAGCCTTCAAAGCGCACCACCTCTATGCTTGTTTCTAGTGGTATTTTCTTGTTGTGTGTCTCGGCCTCGCCGAGCTGGTTGTCCGTGGGATCTTCCCTGTAAAACTTCGGTTCGGGCACGAACTGCTTCATGAAATCGTCGTTGGCGACCATCCTGAAGCCGTCGAGGTTGCCGAAGTAAAAGCTGCGCAGCTTTTCATCGTGTCTTCTTGCACCACCGAAAGAAGGATCCGCAGGAAGCCATCCGTACGGTTCGACGTAAAACAGCGCCCAATCATGTGGCGAGGCAAAGTAAGGTGTCACGTACCAGCCTGACTGCCATCTCGCGGGAACCTTCGCGATCCTGCACATGGTTATGAAAAGGAGAGCCTGAAAGCCGCAATCTCCTCTGAGGTTCTCCGCGACGTACTGGGATATGTTTTCGTAAGTCGCGTAGGGCCTCACGTAAGAATACCTCACCTTAGTCGTGATCCAGTCGTAGATGCGCTTGGCCTTCAGATAAGGATTGGTTTCGTTGCTCACGATTTGCTGAGTGAGATGTCTTACGTAATGCGTGAACACTATGTGGGGAGGTTCCTCGCTCAAGAACTCATCCATGTCGCTCGTTTGAACCTTTGAAGGATCTATCCTGTTGATCCATTCTCGAATCTTGTATTCGAATTCCACGATGTACTCTTTGCTTGTTCCTTCGAAAAAGATGGTTCTCTGTGGCACGTCGTTGTTGGCCAAAAAATAGTTTTCGTCACTGACATAGAGCAGTTTCACATCTTCAACTTGAAGACCTTCCTTTGGAAACGGCAGCCAGACTCTGAAGTAATCGTCGTGCGAATCCACTCTGGCTTTCAATTTAACCTGTACGGTGTAGGTCTTTGGTGAAGCTCCATCGGCAAGCGCTTTTATTCTTCGTTCGATCAACTCTCTGTGTTCTTCTTCCTCGGGATCTTTCCTTATCCTGCCCCTGTACTCGGGTCGAATGAAGCCTATGTTCTGAACGAACCTTTCGAAAAACCTTCTTCTCCTGTTGACGAGTATGAAGTCGACACAACCTTCGTCGATGAGTCTGTAGAATTCTTCGTAATCGAGGTCTCTGATCATTTCTTTCGCCTTTTCCAAAGCGTCAGCTTCGTCGTACGGGTATGCCGCAAGCAATCTTTTGATCCTGAACTTTTCGTACTCGAGTCGCTGCCTCTGTAGATCGCTGATCCGTGTGTCTCTTAACCACCTGTCGATCAACGCCATGGCCGCTTCCCAGTCGCCGACCTCTTCGAACCGTCGGACGTTCTCGGGAATGCCGCACACGAGGAACTCATGCACGTTGAACACCCCCAGCATAAGACAGGACTTTCAACTTTTCTAACGTTTCAGGAATGTCCCTCTCGAACCTGTTCAGATCGTTTATCTCGAGAACGATTATACCTTCGAACCTCTCGCGCACCAGTTCAAACACTCTTTCGAACGGAATTTTGCCAAATCCTAAGGGTAAATGCAGATCCCCCAGTCCATACAGATAAGCAAAATCGATTTGTCCCGACAGCGAAGCTTTGCCGTGATTCACCGGTTTTCCAAAGTTGTCGTGAACGTGCAGTTCGAAAGCATGGGAAAGTCCGAGAGAGAGCTGTTCCAAAAACTTTTGCTCGTTCCCTTTCACTCTCAGGAAAAGGTGTCCCACGTCGATCAAGAGTTTCACCTGCGGATGGTTCACAGCGGTTACGACCTGTAGAGTTTGTTCTATTAACTGTCTGGTGTTCTCAACGACAAGACAGACGTTCGTCTTCTCGAGTTTGGCGCAGAGTCTTTTCAGATTCTCGATTTCTCTTCGTTTTTTTTCTGCGCTTTCGCCAAGCCAGGCACAGTGATAGACGACCGTCAGCGCGTCTATACTGGAAGCGAAGTCGATGGTTGCAGAGAGGATCTGAAGGTCTTCTTTTCTGCTTGAAGACAGATCCACAAGATCTGGTCCATGAACTGTGAACTTCAGACTCGACCGCTTCATAACCTGCGTGATACGGTTCAATCTTCCGTGAACGATTTGGCCGGTGAAGATAACATCCAGACCCGCGGGGGGAATCTCGACGCAGTCAAATCCGAGGCGTTCAAACTTCTCGAGTTCTTCTTTGAGTCTCTCTTCTGAGCCGGAAAGGCGCTTCGTGTCGATGTTTATTCCAATCAATCTGACCACGCTGTCACCCTCGTTTTTTGCGATTTTCTGAAACATTTTGTAATGGATTGACACCAATCGTAACCTTTGCTATAGTTATTATAGCTTCGCAAACCTCAGAGAGAAAGCACCATTCACCGCTTGAACCTTTAGA
>DOKY01000040.1:26709-30959 GCA_003510135.1 Pseudothermotoga sp. | reverse complement strand
CAGCAGAAGTAGCGGGTGGTCAGGATGAGGATACTCGTTGTGGAGGACAACGAGGACTTAGCGAATTCCATAAAGAGGGGACTCGAAAAGGAAGGTTACTCGGTGGAGCTCGCCTTCGATGGCGATACGGGTCTCGACATAGCTTTGGAAGGAAACTACGATTGCATCGTTTTGGACGTGCTGCTTCCCGGTGTGAACGGTTTCGAGTTTGTCCAGACGCTCAGGGAAACCGGCGTTCAAACACCTGTGTTGATGCTGACTGCCCTCGATTCGGTGGACGACAAGATAACTGGTCTGAGCAGCGGAGCAGACGACTATCTGACCAAGCCTTTCGACTTCAGGGAGCTGCTCGCACGTGTGCAGAGCCTCATAAGAAGAAGCCATCTTTTGAGGGGAGAAGTTCTCAGCTTCAGAGACGTTCAGTTAAACTGCAGAACGCGCAAGGTGACGATCAAGGGCGTTGAACTGAAACTGAGCAGGAGGGAGTTTGATCTGCTGGAACTTTTCATGCGCGATCCTAACGTGGTTTTCAGTCGCGAAGAGATCCTCGAACGCGTTTGGGGAAACGAGCGAGAGACCAAGAGCAACGTGGTCGATGTTTATGTGCTCTATCTGAGGAGCAAGCTCAAACCCTTCGACTACGACAAGTACCTCGAGACGGTTCCTGGAATTGGTTACAGACTCAGAGCGGAGGCATGATCATGCCGACTCTGAGGCATGCGATCGAGAAGTATTACCTTTCCGTATTTGTCATCTCCATGGTGGCCATGTCCGTTCTGCTTATCCTTTTGTTCCACAGTCTCGCGATCAAAAGGATAGACCAAGAAATGCTCGTGTTCACGAACGACCTGCTCAGGTTCCTCGAAAAGCCCGAAGGCCAACCAATCGCCATATTCGGCAAGAAGAACTACGGGTTCCACGTCACGGAGCGGGGCAGAACAATAGCGAGTTACAACCTTCCGGACGATTTCGTGATACCCAAAGCAGAAGGTTTTCAAACAATGAATTCGGAACGCTATCTGAAATTGATGAGGAACGATCTGGAAGTGATCGTCACGCGGAACTTAAAGGATCACTACACATTCCTCGCCTCTCTGTCGGTCACTCTGATGGCCATACTCGTTCCGTTCATTTTTATCGTGCTGCTGTTCGGTCGAAGGCTCACCCGTAAGCTGACCACACCCATAGAGATGATCGGTAAACAGATGCAGCTGGTTTCGAAAGGAGTGCTGGAAAAGATACAGATAGAGCCCACGAGCAGAGAGGCTGAGATACTGCAGACCCAGCTGAACGATGCCATAGACAGATTGAACAGAACCATGGAAGAGCTGAGAGACTTCGCAACCACGATATCCCACCAGCTGAGAAATCCACTCGCCAGTGTTAAAACGAGGCTCGAGGTGCTCTTAACGGAAAACCTGCCAAACGACGTCAAGATCGAGATAGAAAAGATCAAGCACAACGTCGACAGAATGGTCGAGATCACATCACAACTGTTGCTCATCTCCAGAACGCAGCACACTTCTGCCAAGAATTTCGAAGAGGAAGACCTGTCGAGTTTGATACTCGAGAGCATAGACCAGGTTTCACAGAAGTACAGTAACAAGCAGTTCCTGATCGACCCGATCAAGGAGATAAAGGTAAAGTGCGTTGGCCCACTCTTGATACACGCCTTCGCTAACCTCCTGGACAACGCGTGTAAGTACTCCTGCACGGAGAAGCCAGTCATGTTGCACATCGAAGAGAATGACCAGACGGTGAAAGTGGAAGTTTGCAATTATGGAGAACCGATCCCGAAACAGGATCGAGACAAGATCTTTCTCAAGTTCTTCAGATCGAGCAACGCGAAAACTGAGGGCTTTGGCCTCGGTTTGGCTGTGGTGAAGGCCATAGCCGACTTGCACAGGGCGCAGGTTCACTACGAATACGAAGACGGGATCAACAAGTTTGTCATGGTCCTGCCAAAGTGAAATTGACACTCCCAATTCTCTAAAGGCAATGGAATTCTTAGCGGCTCTAGGGCGCCTTTCATGGAGCGAGTGATACCCCATGGCCACGCAGATGTGCTTGTACCTCACACCTACAACGGGTGTCAATTTGTAGATTCGAGCAGCAGTTTTATTCAGTTCAGAACATAACAGATATGGTGGTTCGTGTATTCACACGAGAAAGGTGCTTCCGTTCCCTTTTCGAAGGGGACGAATTGTTCAAAATCGTTCAGGTTGCGATTGACGATGCTTAATCAGGGACTCTGAGAAAGGAATGAAAGATTCACCTTTTGGAAACCTCGACCAGCCATAATTACATGCGAGGGGGTGTTCGATTTGGTTGTCATTGTTGAAAGGCTCAGGAAAAGTTTCGGACCCATAGAGGCACTCAAGGGTATAAGTTTTGAGATCGAGCCGGGAGAGATATTTGGACTCATCGGACCGAACGGCGCCGGAAAGACTACCACGCTCAGGATCGTCTCGACTCTGTTGAAACCAGACGAAGGGAAAGTCGTAGTCTTCGGCCGCGATGTGCTGAAAGAACCCCACGAAGTTCGTAAGCTGATAAGCTATCTCCCCGAGGACGCAGGCGCGTACAAAGAACTGACGGGGCTTGAATACCTGAAATTCGTGGCCCGCTTTTTTGCCAGGAGCGAAGAAGAATTTCGAACCATGCTGGAGCGGGGTGTTCAGATCGCGAACCTCAACGAGAGGTTGAAGTCAAAAGTGTCCACTTACAGTAAAGGTATGACGCGAAGACTCCTCATCGCCCGAGCGCTCATGGTGAATCCAAAGCTGGCCATTCTCGATGAACCCACCTCAGGGCTCGACGTGTTGAACGCGCGAGAGATGAGGAACGTTATAAGGAAGTTCGTGGACGATGGAGGGACGGTCCTTCTGTCTTCGCACAACATGCTCGAGGTCGAGCTCCTGTGTGACAGGATAGCCCTGATCAACAGCGGACAGATCGTCGAAATTGGAAAGCCCGAGGAGTTGAAGAAAAAGTACTCCGCTTCGAACATCGAGGAAGTCTTCGTGGAGGTGGTTCGATGTTCTGGAACCTGCTGAAAAAGGAATTGAGGGAGGTTCTGACCATATCGAGTTTGATTTCGATCGTCGCGATGGCTTTCATCTACGCGATGATAGGGAAAAGTGTCGGTAGCGTAACGGAGGAAGTTTCGAAGAAACCGATCGTCGCGGTGGTAAACCTGGACAGTGGAGAACTGGCGAGGGCGATTGAAGATGCCGTTGACTCGTACGCGACCGTGATCTACAAAGGTGTCAACGTTGATGAGGCAATGGAGAAATTGAGGAAGAACAACGGTTCCGCGTTGCTCATCGTTCAGGAAGATTTCACCGAGAAACTGACTTTGAACCAGCAGGCGAAGGTCAAAGTGATCTCGGTTTTGAAAGGCCTCGGCATCATGGATACCGTGCCTGCCGAAGCCTTCAACAACTTTCTGAACGCTCTGGAACGCCAAACAGTTCTCACGTTGCTGACAAAGTACGGTGTGGAAAATCCAAGTTTCGTGCTCGATCCCATCGACAGAGAAGAGGCGACGATTTATCTGGATAAGATTCTGGAAGGAACGTCTCCATCGCAACTTTTGAACTACGTTTCCAACAGGTGGCTTATCGTTTCCATAGTCATCATGATGCTGATCATCATGTCTGGAAGCACCGTGATTTCCTCTCTGGGACTCGAGAAGGAGAACAAAACGCTCGAAACACTCCTGACCATGCCCGTGGCGAGAAGCCATATAATACTGGCTAAAATCCTTGCGGCCACGATCGCCGGGCTCGTCATGGCGGTGATATACATGGTCGGGTTCAGTTTCTACATGAGATCTTTCGAAGTCCCATTGTCATCCGGGATCGATTTCAGCATGAACGTTGTCGATTATGTGCTCGTCGCGCTGTCCATGTTCTCCGCGTTGCTTTGCGGTATAAGCATCGCCATGCTGCTGGGTCTGATTTCAAAGGATTTCAGGAGCGCCCAGACACTGACATTCCCACTCGTTGCACTGGCCGTCTTCAGCATGCTCCTGACCATGTTCAAGGATCTTTCGACCATGCCCATAGCTTTGAAAATCATCGTCTTTGCCATTCATTTTACACACGCGATGACTTCGATGAGAAACGTTCTCTTTGATAACTATTCGTTGCTGATCTGCGGCAGTCTGTACAATCTGGTACTCGCCGCTGTTCTGCTGACCGTCAACGTGAAGATCTTTAACAGCGACAGTCTCATCACTGGGGTGA
>DOKY01000040.1:15203-26401 GCA_003510135.1 Pseudothermotoga sp. | reverse complement strand
TGATCGACAGTTCAACCTCGTCCCCACCACTGCCCTGGATCCACATAGAGAGTTTGTAGGTTCCCACGGGAAGATCCCGCACGATCTGGTACATTTCGAACTCGAAGGGCTTGTCGAGCCAGTAGTTCACGGCATACACGCCGTGGTGGGCGTTCTGTGGAGGGCTTGCCCGCACGAGCTTGACCGACTGCTTGTTGCCTTCAACGATCCATGGATCAAAGTTACCTGTCTCGAAACTCCAGTTCGAAAGATAGTTCGTCGGCTCTTTGATCAGCAGTCTGGCCTCAACAATGGTATCGTAACCATCGATCTTTCCCATTATTCGATATTCTCCAGCGTCCTTCAGCTTCCCCTCTTCCACCTGCCAAACGACGGGGACAAGCCTCAGCGAATCGTCTGAAAAGAGTGCTCTAACCCTCTGAGGAAGCTCTACACTTCCCACGATTGACTCCAGCGTTATTGAAGAAACCTGAACGAGCTCAGCCTTCTCTTCGAGCAGTTCTTCGTAGTTGCGGAAGATCTTAAGAGTTTCGAGTGCGTTTCCTTGAAAATCGAAGAGCGCCTGGTTCTCCCAGGGGTTTCCCTCATCAGTTTTCCAGCCAGCTCCTTTCACTGGGATCCATGCACCTTCCCAGTAGAAAAGGCCCAAGCCTCTGCCGTTTGGCACTTGCTTTAAAACCTTGATCAGGTCTCTGAGAAAACTCGTCTGTCCCCGAACGGTGGCCAAATAACCTGCCGTCCATTGAAGGCTTTCATCACCAAAGATATTCCCATGGCCGTCCGCATCCTGCAGCGTCCATGGGTATGCCGTTTCGACGACGAGAACATCTTTCTTGTAACGTTGCGAGACATCGTTCAGATTGAAGCTCAACTCTTCCAGCGTGCCGTGCCAGTAGGGATAATAGGAAACTCCGATGACGTCGAAGTCAACGTTCCTTTTGATGAGTTCGTCGAAAAACCATCTGAACAGAGAATTGTTTCCACCTTCGGCTAAATGAACGACGATGGGAATTTCTGGATCGAAATCCCGCACTGCTCTTATTCCAGCTTTGAGCAATGCTGTGAAATCATCGAACCCTCTCGCGTTCGGACCAGATATTTTGACCGTCTGGCCAGAGAAAACCGTTGTTCAGCTCGTTTCCCAACTGAACCATGTCCACGTGAACGCCTCGCTCTTTCATGTATTCGAGCACGAACTTTGTGTAATCGTAAAGCGCCTTCTGCAGATCCTCCCCGTGCAGATCTCGCCAGGCCTTCGGCTTGCTCTGTTTGCCGGGATCGGCCCACCAGTCACTATAATGAAAATCGATCAGAACCTTCAAATCGTATCTTTTCGCTCTCGCCGCCAACTCGGTCATGTTCTCATGGTCGCAGTTTCCACCACCCAAGGGTCTTTTGAATTCGTCTCTTGGATCGTTCCAGATTCGAAGCCTGATCCAGTTCACGCCGTAGTCTTTCAGAATCTCGAGACAGTCTTTCTCTACGCCGATATCGTAGAATCTCCCACCCAGCCTTTCAATTTCGTGCAACATCGAAACATCGACGCCCAGGATAAGAAGCTTTTCGGAAGCGAAAAGCAACGTTGAAAATATCAAGGCCATGATCCCCGCTTTCCACAGATTTTTCATTCCTTCACCGCCCCTCTCGTTAAACCACTCACGAGGTATCGCTGCATCGCCAAGAACAGTATCACCATCGGTAGCATTCCCAGCAACGCGGCAGCTGTGAACAGGCCCCACTCTGTTTCGTACGGTCCCACGGCGAAGGACTGCAACCCGAGTGCGTAGGTGTAGTTTCGCACGTTTTGCAGCACGATTCTTGCGATGACGTACTCGTTGAAGGTACCGATAAAGGTCAAAAGGAAGACCACAACCAATATTGGTCTTGCGAGCGGCAGTACGATCATGTAGAAGCTCTGAAATCTGGTCGCACCGTCGACTATCGCAGCCTCTTCCAGCGAGGCAGGTATGAGATCGTAGAAGCCTTTGATCAGATAGACGTTGTAAGCGATGTTCGTCAGATAGGCGAGTGCGAGACCACCTATGGTATCCACACCGAGGAAGGGTACAAACTTTCCGAGAAAGTTGAGAAGATTGTAGATCGCGATCATGAATATCACACTGGGGAACATCTGGATGAGAAGAAAGCTCAAAATTCCGTACCTTCTGCCAACAAAACGCATCCTGCTGAACGGATACGCTGCCGCGGCACAGATTGAAGTCGTGATGATTGCGACGATCGTAGAAACGATGATGGAATTGAGCACCCACCGGCCAAAGTAATGCTTCATCTTCTCCTTCCAGATCTGATCTATCCTGAACAGATGTTTGTCCACGTCGCGGAACAGTTTCTGTGCTTCAGAAAACAGAGAAAGCTTCATCAGACTACCAGCTCGGCGTGAAACCACGGCGAGGTCCGCGCGAACCTTGTTCACAAAATCGAGCTTCACCAGATCGAGCAATCGCGTCAGATGTTCCGAGGTCACGAAGGTCCCGCTGTAAGAGAGCACCAGCAGATCATCGCAGATCTTTTCGAAGTCAGCCATCACTTGTTCGAATTCTTTGACGATTTGTTCGTAATTCTTTGAATAGTTCTCAAAGCGCGTCGTGAAGGTTCTGTAATCCTCGATCCACCTGAGATCGCTGACAGCCTTTTGCACGCTTTCCTTCACTTCATCGCTTCGCCCGTAGGAATTCGCGAAGTTTCTCAGCCAGGTGAGAACTGTTGAGTAGCGCTGAAGGTCCGTTCTCGATAAGGATTTGATTGCCTCGACGCTGGAAAGTCTGGCTTTCAAAGTGTCTTCAAAAAGAATGAGCTGCAGCCATGATCTTTCCTCGGCGAGCCTGAGCTCGAGCAGTTGTCTCTTTTGTTGAAGCTCCTCCGCTCTTTGACTGAGCCGTTGAAGTTCTGATTCTTTCAACAAAATCGAGCTGTTGAGCTCTCGCAGTCTTGAAAGTTCATCGCTGTATCGTCCGATCAATGTTTCCAGATCGTCGCATATCCTCTCGAGCCTTGGTCTGATCTCTTCGTAGGTTCTCACCATGTCGCTGTAGGTTGTCAAACTCTTGAGCCGTGGCTCTATGTTCGTAAGCTCGACGAGTCTCTCGGAAAGGTGCCTTGCAGTTTTTCCAATTTCCAGCAAGTCTTCGAAACCCTGCAAAGAGAGCGAGGCGTTCCTCAGCCGAGAAGCGACGTTTTGAAGACTCTTCAGGAACAACGTATCGTCGGTGGGAAGGACGCTCTTGGCAGTCGTGCGTGCGAGCGAATCCTTCATTTTCACAAGAGCTTCAACAGCGGTGGTCAGGGAACGTAGTTCGGTCAGCACATCACCGTTCAACAGGATCTGTGCTTCTAATATAGATCGCTCCAGAGGTTGAAGGGTCTTTCTCAGTGATTCTATTTCTGATCTCAACGAAGAAATCCGGGCCGAAAGCGTTTCGAGTTCTTCCAAAGACGCACCCCCGAGCTCTTCATGAGTTTGCCTCAGAAGATTCATGGCGAGTGCATAAGACTGTTCGTCATCAATTTTGAATCCAACCATCTCCTCGACCGCCGATCTCAAAATCTTTTCCATCTGGGAGTTGAATTTCTCTTTGCTCAACACTTCGTAAAGGACAAAAGCCAGTTCTTCTTTATCAATCTTCAGTTCACTCAGAGTTTTCAGAAGGACCTTTTCGATCTGCCTCAGATCGTTCAAGGTCGACTGCTTCACCCGGTTGGCGTTCGTTTCGAATATCTTCACTAAGGCTTCGTAAGATTTCCTGGCGGAGTCGTTCCTTTTGTTTGATTCATCGAGGTAATTTCTCATTTTTCGGAGCAGTTCCGTTGCCTTCGTTCGGGCCTGAGCTAAGGTCAGTCTATCGTAAGGGCTCACACG
The DNA here is from genome assembly GCA_003510135.1 of Pseudothermotoga sp. Classification (GTDB taxonomy): domain Bacteria; phylum Thermotogota; class Thermotogae; order Thermotogales; family DSM-5069; genus Pseudothermotoga_A. The sequence goes on along the minus strand of DOKY01000040.1, from coordinate 22,524 downwards.
CGATATCAGCTTTTGAAGTTCTTTGACGAGCACCGGCACATTTTGTTCCTGAACGATCAAGTCCACATAGTTTTGAAGCGTGAGCCTGCTCGAAAAGAGATCGGTCGAGAAAGCCGCCTCGTCCCTTCTCAAAGAGGTTGTCACCACCCACACGGTCGGGAAAAGGATGACGACGATCAGAAATATCAGGATCGCGTGCACGTGCAGTTTCATTTTCCCACCTCTTCGAAGACACCGGAGAATCTGAAATTGACGTAGCTGATTCCACCAACGAGGAAGAAGATGAGGATCGATATGGCTGCCGCCAGGCCAAAGTCTTGGCCCGTTCCAGCCTGGAACGCGAGCTTGTAGACGTAGGATATTAGTATGTCCGTATAGCCTGTCGGTGTCGTGGAACCCGGTATGGGAGGACCTCCAGCCGTGATGAGATAGATGATCGTGAAATTGTTGAAACTGAAGGCAAAACTACTCACAAGAAGCGGTGCGATCACGGCCATGAGCAGCGGAAAGGTTATGCTCGTGAACCGTCTGAATTTTCCAGCCCCATCGATCATGGCAGCCTCGTACAGTTCGTAAGGTATACCCTGAAGCGCCCCGAGCGAGATGGTCATCATGTAAGGATAGGTGAGCCAGACGTTGACGAGCAGTACTGCAACCCTTGCCCAGAAAGGATCGTTCATCCATCTGATGATCGGCAGGCCGAGCGCTGGTAGGAGGAACTTGTTGATCACTCCGTAGCTCTCGTTGAAGAGTCCGTTTCTCCAAATCAGTGCCGATATGAACACGGGGATCGCCCAGGGAATTATGAGCAAGGTTCTGTATATATTTCTTCCTCTGAGCTTTGGGTCGTTCAAGACCAGAGCGAAAGGCAGCCCCACAGCCAGAGACAGCACCACGCTGAGCAATGCCCAGAGGAAGGTCCACACGAAAATCTTGAAGAACGGTCCCGTGATCCTCGGATCCCTCAAGATTCTCAAAAAGTTTTTCCAGCCAACGAAGTCTATGTAGCCGATCAGATAGACCTCTTCGTTCTTCTCGTTCACATCGTAGAAGGAGCCTTCCCTCTCGATCAAGGGTCTGTTCGTTTTGTTGTTCACAACGATCAGTTTCGTTCTGGGCTTATCGTTTTCCAAAGTCTGCATCAAATCGAGCCTGTACAATCTCTCTATTCTGGCGAAGCTCCATTCACCAGTTCGATCTATTCTCAACGCGTATCTGTTTCCATTTGGATGGACGAATTCCGACTTCTGAAGGTAGAACTGCGCGATTCTGCTCTTGAACAAAGGTGCGTTCAGTCTGAGAAACTCCTCCTGTGGCGAGTAAAAGGCCCTGTAGGTTTTTTCTCCTGAAGTGATCATCCTGATCTCTGTGAGATCCTCAGACTGTGGCACACGTTGGTAAGTTGAACTCTCGATCGGTATCAGCTGAGCTTCACTCAGGAGCACGTCCTTTCCTTTCTTTTTGATGGGGATCGGTTTTTCAGCTATGAACAGAGTTCCTTCTATTTTGAACAAAATCAGAAAATCGTCGTACATCGGTATCAGACCATCGTAAGCGATGAACAGCTTGTACTCGACTGCTTCATTTCCCACCTCGTAAGTGTAAACCGGATCGTACAAGAGCCTCTCGATGGCCTCCTCTTTCGGCATGTAATGCCCGGTACCGTAGTTGGTGAAGGCGGTTTTCACGGTGAAGTAAATCGGATAGATGACAAGCACAGTGAGCAGAACAAGCGCGGGAGCAACGTATCTGTATGGGTATCCTTTGGGATTGAAAATGAAGAAATCGATCAAAAATACAAGGATCAAAAACAGAGCGCCCAGAGCATAATAAGCGTTGTTGAAGAGAAAGAAGGCTATCCAGAAGAAAAAAACGTTCAGAAGGCCGATGAAGGAAAAGCTCAAAAGCTTTTTGATCACGTGTTCCCACTCCAGAACCCGGGGCGGATAGCCCCGGGTGAGGATTCACTGAATCTGAGCTTTGATTCTTTCGACCGCGTTCTTCATAGCTTCTTCCGGTGTGGCTTTCCCGTTGACGATAAGGTTCAGCGCATCATCCATAGCACCCCAGACGAATCCCATCTGCGGTACGTTCGGCATGGGTATGCCGTTACCCGCGCTCAGTGTGAAGGCGACCACATCTGGATTGTCCTTGACGAGTTCGAGCACATCCTTCCTTGCTGGAAGCCTGGGGTCTGCGAGGTAGAGCCTGTACATGGTGTCCCTCTTGGCAATGAAGTTGGTCAAGAACTCGATCGCCAGGAGTTTGTTCGTGGATTTGGCGTTCACCATGAAGCCCTGTACGCCGACGAAAGGTCTTGCAACCAAGCCAGGTTCAGGTTCCGGTATCAGCGCTACGCCGTAATCGATGCCTGCATCTCTGTAGTCCTTGATCGCCCAGGGTCCGTTGATTATCATCCCGGCCTTGCCCTCTTTGAACATCGAATCCATGATCTGGTAATTGTCGGCTGGGTCCACCACTTTCTCATCCACCAGTCTTTTGAGAAGTTTGGCGGCCTTTATTGCTCCTTCGTTCGCCAGACCTATGTCCGTGACATCGAGCCCTGATGGAGTGTCTTTGAAGACGTAACCACCATAGCCGAAAATGAACGGCACCACGTAGTAAAACGTGGTGGCTGGGAAGATGAGTCCTCTGACCTCTCCCGCGAATTCTGCATCGATTTCCTTTGCTATCTTGATCATGTCTTCTACTGTCTTCGGAGGCTCAGGCACGTAGTCCTTGTTGTAGATCAACGCGATCGCTTCGAGGGCGTAAGGCAGGCCGTAGAGTTTGCCACCGTAGGAGAAGGCGTTCAATCCGCTCGAGAAGAACTGCGTCAGGTCTGCAAAGTTCGGTATGGGTTCGAGCAAACCGTTCGCCACCAGTTCTCCTACCCAGTCATGCGCACCCACGATGATGTCTGCTCCCTGTCCTTCCGGAGCGGCCGTTAGAAACTTCGGTTTGATGTCTGAAAAGTTCACGTACTGGACTTCAACAGTCACGCCGTATTTGGCCTTGAACTCTTCCGCGAGCCTCTGCAGGATGTCGACCTGCTTCTCGGAACACCAGATGGTGAGCTTTGTCTGTGCAAAGATCGCCAGTGTCATCAGAACGACCACCACGATGAGTAACTTCCTCACAGTATCACCTCCGCAACATTAGCTTATCACTACGGAAGCCACAACGTCAAGAATGGCGAGCTTCGTTAACACGCGGAGCATACTGGTGCATACTCGAGATTTGAAGAGATTAGAGACAGAAGGTGCAATTTTTTCAAGCACGATGGTCAAAAAAGGGCCAAAGTTCTGTTTTACGATGCTTTCGTTTTGAGCAGGTTGGTGGTAGAATTTAATTGTAAACTAATTCACGAATGACTCGTGGAAGAGCATTTACCCTACGTGAAAGGAGGTTCTTTGATGGAAAAGTCACTGTATGAACAGGCGCTCGAGGTCTTCAGGCAGGCGGCGAGCGTCATGCAGCTGGATCCCAACATTCAGAAATTTCTCGAGAGGCCTCAGCGCACCATAATTGTTGAGTTCCCGGTTCTAATGGACGACGGCAGGGTCGAAATGTTCGTTGGTTACAGATGCCAGCACAGCACAGCGCTCGGTCCTGCAAAGGGAGGCATAAGGTATCATCCCAACGTCACGCTCGACGAAGTACAGACCCTCGCGTTCTGGATGACATGGAAATGTTCGTTGCTCAATCTGCCCTACGGCGGCGGTAAAGGTGGTGTGAAGGTCGATCCGAGCAAGCTGAGCAAGGGCGAACTCGAGAGGCTATCGAGAAGGTTCTTCTTCGAAATATCGCAGTTCATTGGTCCACACAAGGACATCCCAGCTCCAGACGTGAACACGAACCCGCAGGTCATGGCCTGGTATCTGGACACCTACAGCATGCACGTTGGTTACACCGCGCTCGGGGTCGTAACGGGTAAGCCCGTGGAGCTTGGAGGTTCGGTTGGCAGAAACGAAGCTACAGGTAGAGGCGTTGCCGTGGTGGCGGCAGAGGCGTGCAAATTACTGGGCAAGGACATTTCTAAGGCTAAGGTCGCCGTTCAAGGTTTCGGTAACGTTGGTTCCTTCTCTGCAAAGATATTGCAGGAAGAGTTCGGAGCGAAGATCGTTGCCGTGAGCGACATTTCCGCGGCATATTATGATCCGAACGGGATCAACATCAGTGATCTCATAGCTTACAGGGACAGCAACAAGGGACTCATCAACGGTTATCCAAAGGCTCAGAAGATCAAGCATGAGGAGCTGTTCGAACTCGACGTTGACATACTCGTTCCAGCCGCTTTGGAAAACTCCATCACGGAGGAAAATGCTGACAGGATCAAGGCAAAACTCATCGTGGAAGGTGCGAATGGACCTGTAACACCCGAAGCCGACAAGATCCTTCGTTCAAAGGGTGTGACGATCATACCGGACATCCTCGCGAACGCTGGTGGAGTGACGGTCTCTTACTTCGAATGGGTGCAGGATCTACAATCGTTCTTCTGGGATCTGGACGATGTGAGAAGCAAGCTGGCCAAGATGATGAAGGCTGCCTTCGCGGACGTAGCGAAGACAAAGGAAAAGTACGGTACGGACTTCAGAACCGCGGCGTACATAGTGGCGATCGATCGAGTGGCGAAGGCGGTCAAACTGAGGGGTATATATCCATGAAGGAAGCGGGGCTTGTGCCCCGCTTTCATTTTCTTTCATCCAGTCTTGTTCCTTCTTGAAGGTTCGAATAACTTTTCAAAGCAGCCTGTGAGGTTCGAGCCTGAAGTGCCTGATTCTTGATGTTTTCCATGAAGTTCTTCATCTTTTCCAGCCTCACCCTGTCGGCCTCAATTATGTTGTTGGCAAGTTCTTCAGGGATCTTGGAAAGCGTCTTGAGCAACAACTCACGCTGTTCCAAAAGCATGTTCATGCGCTCAAAATTCTCTTGCTCCAGTGCCCTGTCGAGTTCGTTCTCAAGGTGTATCAGCTGTTGAACCAGTTCTTCGTCATCAGCAGGCATTCTCCCCCTTCTTTCAAGAAGCTTCTGAGTTTTCCCATCAAAGGATGTTCGATGTCAGAGATGTCCAGGAGAGGTCTGAGCACGAACTGTCTGTTCGCCAGGTCGTAGTGAGGTATCGTCAAACTCTCGCTTTCCAGAACGATGTTGCCGTACAGAACGATGTCCAGATCGATAGTTCTCGGTCCCCATTTTCTGTCACGGACTCTTCCAAGAAGCCTCTCTATGTTCAGAAGCTCTGCAAGCAATTGAAACGGTGTCAATTCTGTTTCAATCTCGACGACACAGTTGAGAAAATCAGGTTGGTCCACAAATCCATAAGGCTTCGTCACGTACACCGGAGAGGTTCTGAGCAATCTCATGCCAGAGCTTTCCATCAAGCAACACGCCCGCTGTATGTTCTTCAGCCTCTCACCAACGTTCGAGCCCAGTGCAACGTAGATATACCCTTCCTTCCTTTCGAGTACGACCATCGCCATCGCAACTCTGTCGTGCGACACACTCACGTGGGTGAAGTTGAACTGTACGTCTCTGTGAAAGACCAGCACGGGTTTTCCCAACTCGTTGTGCGCCAGTTCAACGTCCCTGAAAGAAAAGTCTCTCAAGCCGGTTCCCAGCGCCTTGAAAAACGCTTCCTTCACCGCAAAACGCGATGCGAGAAACTGCTTCCTGTCGTGAACTCGTTGAAATTCTTGCAACTCGCGATCCGTTAAGATTCTTGTGGCGAGTTTTTCGTCGATCCTTTCGATGTCGACCACATCGACGCCGATTCCAAAGATCATATGGGATGCACTGGAGCTTCGAACTCCTTGACCAGCTCGAGATCTATTTTCAGCTGATCGTAATAGCGTTTCTGCAAGAACTTCTTACCGACCTCACCCAAGATGATGTAGATCAAGAGATCTTCATCGTTTTTCGCCAGCAAGCCTATCTGCTTTCTTGCCTTTTCGATTTCAGGTTCTATGAGCTCACCTGGCCTCACATCTATGGGTTTCTCATCTTTGAGAATCTTCTTCACCAGTTCCGGATCGATCGGCGCCGGTGGCCTTCCGTACAGACCCTTCACGTAATCTCTCACTTCACGCGTGACCTTAGCGTAGCGCTCACCGCTCATAACGTTGAGCACGGCCTGAACGCCCACGATCTGACTGGTGGGGGTGACCAGCGGAGGATAACCCAAATCTTTCTGGACCCTCGGTATCTCCTCGAGGACTTCATGAAGTTTGTGCAGCATCTTCTGTTCCTGCAACTGCTTTATCATGTTGGAGTACATGCCCCCGGGTACCTGGGCGTACAGCACACGGAAGTCTATACTCGTCATATTCACGTCGTACTGCGCGTATTTCTGCCTCACCTTCCTGAAGTGTTCGTTCAAATACGATAGCGAATCCCAATCAGGTGGCGGGAGCAAGCCTTCTTTGCTGAGCGAATAGTAGATCGGTTCGAACGGAGGTTGCGAAGTGCCGAGCGCAAAAGGAGAGAGGGCCGTATCGACGATATCGGCACCCGCATCGATAGCCGCCTGGTACGCAAGCGGTCCAAGGCCACACGTGCAGTGTGTATGCACGTCCACAGGAAGCGCAAATCTTTCCTTGAGAGCCTTCACCAGCCTGTACGCGTCCTGAGGTGTGAGCAGACCGGCCATGTCCTTTATGCAGATCGAGTCCACCCCAAGTTCCACGAGCTTTTCGGCGTAGTTGACATAGTACTCGAGCGTGTGCACGGGGCTCACAGTGTAAGAGATCGCTCCCTGAACGTGCAAGCCACATTTTTTGGCTTCCTCGATGGCCACCATCAAGTTGCGCTCATCGTTCAACGCATCGAAGATCCTCACGATGTCTATCCCGTTCTCCGCCATCTTTCTGACGAAGAGCCTCACTGTGTCGTCTGCGTAGTGCCTGTAACCCACCAGATTTTGACCCCTGAGAAGCATCTGAAGCTTTGCGTTCTTGATCTTCTCTCTGATCTTTCTGATCCTTTCCCATGGATCTTCGTTGAGGAATCTCACGGCGACATCGAAGGTTGCACCTCCCCACATCTCGAGTGAGTAGAATCCAACCCGGTCCATCGCCTCGAGTGCGGGCAGCATGTCGTCAGTAGACATACGCGTGGCGATGAGCGATTGATGACCATCCCTGAGCGTTGTGTCGACGAACTTCATGATATCACCTTCTCTTTTTGTCAAAGTGATCCAGCACTTCTAAGGATAACTTCACGCGCCCTTCGAAGCTGTCGACGAGCGCAAATTCTTCTTCCGAATGAAACCTTCCACCGGACAGTCCAAGCCCATCGAGCGTGGATACGCCGAGTGCTGTGA
>DOKY01000040.1:0-14897 GCA_003510135.1 Pseudothermotoga sp. | reverse complement strand
TCTCTCATTGAGACTGTACTCGCAAGAGGTGCGTTCTATGTGGTTACTGCGGACTATCTCTTCAAGTTTTCGTTTGAATTCTTCCAGTTCCTCTGCGTTCGAAAATCTCACATCACAGTGGACTTTACAGAGGTCGGGTGTTATGTTCGACTTCTCTCCACCGCTGATGATCGTTGGGTTCACGCTCAAGCTTCCTATCTGGCCGTTGAGCGCGTAGATCTGGCAGACTTTGTGCGATGCTTCGACAACGGCGTTGGCTCCTTCCTGAAGTCTCGACGCGTGTCCTTTTATGCCTTTCACCTGAATGTCGAGCGATGCGATGCCTTTCCTTGAAACAACTATCCCGCCATGAACCCCACCGGGTTCAAAGGAAAGGCAACACAGACTCTGTTTTGCGTACCTTTCAAAAGTTTCTCTGCTCTCTTTTGAACCCAGTTCTTCATCAACGTTGAGGATAACGCACAGACCGTCCAAACCTTTCCTGGTTGCTTCCTCAACCACGGCGAGCAACACCACAACTCCGCCCTTCATGTCGGCAACGCCCGGACCCTTAACAACGTTGTCTTCCAACTTGAACGGTCTTCGAGTCGCTTCACCTTCCTTGAACACCGTGTCAAGGTGTCCTATGAGCGTCAGATACGGTGCCTCGCCCTTCAAAGCGACGTGTGCGGCCCTTTCTTCGTGCAGCTGAAAACCAAGGTCTTTGAGAAAAGCTGCCACAAACTGAGTCCTTTCAAGCTTGGTTGAGCTGTCGAGATCGAAGCCTGTGTCTGTGTTGACGAGTCTTTCGAAAATTTCAAGCCACTTTTTATCCATTTTAATCCCTCACAGTCCGAACTCTTTGATCGTTAAAACGATCTTTATCCTGCCTGGCTGGTTCCTCGAATCGTTGATGATGTGATAGTGCCTGCAAATCCTCTGGGGTGAGTCACAGTCCTGGCATATGCCACTCGCCACGCACGGTGTTGACAGAGATAATCTCTTCGCGTTCATGGGTGCGATGTATCTGATCCTTTCTCTTGCAGCGTTCAAATCATCGACGATCTTGTTCGCGCTAACGATCAGTATCACGTTCTTCGGACCGCAGGTCACCGCTGCGACTCTGTTACCCCAGCCATCCATGAATACAATCTCACCGTTCATCGTGATAGCGTTGGCGCTGCACAGATAAAAATCTGCTTTGAAAGCTTCGAGTTCTACTGCTCGTCTGTCGGACGCTCTGTACCTGTCCAAAAAGACGTACTTGCCAGATCTTAGAAGATCCAGCACACCTGTTTCTGTAAGTGTCAGAGAGCCGCCTGAGCTTACAACCGAACTGGCTGGAACGAGTTTCTCCACCAACTCAAGCACCTGTTTTTCATCCTCGGCAATGTACACTTCAAAGCCTTTTTTCTCAAGTATGGGCTTGACGGCTTTGCAGAGAGATTCGTACTTGAACCTGTAGAGTTCAGCCCGCACCTTAGCACCTCCTAAAAGAATTATAGGTTTTCTCGTTCCCAGACGAGTACAGGGAAGCAAAACGACTGGAAAGTTTGTGGAACACTTAACATTCAGAGGTTTCGCTTCAAAGCTTCGAAATCCGGTGTGGACAGGATCAGCTCACGAACTTCACGTGAACTCAGGAGTGGGTCAAAAAGCACTGTTTTCGGCGGTTTTGGGTGGTTTTTCGCAGAAGCTGGCGGTTGTGTTTAAATATCATAAAGGATCTTGCTGAGACTTCAAATAATTTGTTGTATCTCCTACAACAAAAAGTTGTATAACATATCGATATGTTGTACAATACAGGAGGGATGTCCAGTGAAGAAATTGCATCCGATTCTCAAGGCTTTCGTTCCGATGGTCAAGGCGCTCGCTGAAACTTTGGGGCCGGACTGCGAAGTCGTCCTGCACGATGTTTCCGATCCAGAACGTTCCGTTGTTGCCATAGAGAACGGCCACGTGACCGGCAGGACTGTCGGCTCCCCGCTCACGGACTTTGGCCTTTATCTGTTGAGATCACCCAGGTTCAAGAACGTCGACTACGTTGCGAACTACATGACGAGGACGAACGATGGGAGAAAACTTCGATCCACCACGGTGTTCATACGGAACGAGACAGGTGAGGTTATAGGTTTTCTCTGCATCAACTACGACACGACCAAAGCGTTCGCGGTAAAAGAGTTTGTCGAACAGTATCTGAAGTTCCAAAACCTCGAGGAACTGGCGGGAACCAAGGAGGAAAAGTTCGTGAGCAAAGTCGAGGAGTTGCTCCTCGAAGCGATGCAGGAGATCAAGAGTTTGACGGGAAAACCTCTCAGGTTTGCGAGCAAGGAAGAGAAGCTGGCAGTGATCAAGAAACTTGACGAGAAAGGTTTCTTTCTTTTGAAGAACGCAGTAGAAATGCTCGCCCGGGAGCTCGGAAATTCGAAGTTCACAGTTTACGCCTATCTGAGAGAGGCGAGGAAGAAGGGCGACTCAATAATGATTTGAGGAGGTGTCGATGGTGAAAACGGTTCAGACCGATGCGGCTCCCAAGGCCATAGGGCCGTACTCTCAAGCGGTAGAAGCGAATGGTTTCGTGTTCGTTTCTGGCCAGATACCGCTCGATCCTCAGACGGGTCAGCTCGTGGATGGAGACATCAAGAACCAGACCAGGAGAGTGTTCGAAAACATCAAAGCGATCCTCGCCGCGTCAGGTTGTGATCTGAGCAACGTTGTCAAGGTCACAGTCTTCACGAACGATATTTCCAACTTCACCTTGATCAACGAAGTCTACTCGGAATACTTCAGCACCCACAAGCCCGCCAGGTCTTTTGTGGAGGTTTCGGCGTTGCCGAAGAACGCTCAGGTGGAGATCGAGGTCATCGCGGTCAAGGAGGCAAAATCATGAAAGAACCGTACTCCGCCGGTATGCTGAAGTTTGATCCTTACGCGAAGAAACAGCCCGTGATCGGCAAGGTGGTGGCGGTCCTAAGGGGCAGATTGGACAACAGAAATCTTAGCTTGATAGAGCCTCGTTCAAGGGCTCTGAAAATTGGAGAGATCCACGAAATTTTGATGACCGACGAAGAAGAAGCGGCCCCGGGAAAAACGGTGAACCGTGTGGCCTACGTTGCCTTTGTAGAGATCGTTCAGGCTGGAGTCATCGTTTCGAACGACGTCGTCAAAGTGAGCGACGGCAGGCAGCTCGGGAAACTTGTGGGTTTCGATGAGACTCACATGCCGAACCATCAGAACATCGTGATTTACTCCGACCAGTTGGTCAGCGGTGAAGAACTGGGCTTAGAAATTGGGGAGATGATCATTTTTGAAAAGGAGGTATGAGTATGTTCAAGTACAGATATCATCTGTACAGACATCTGAAACAGTCTCTGCCCAAAATTCTGGAAGATGCGAGAAAGGCTGCAGATGAAATCGGTATCCCCAAGCAGTGGAAAGGTAAGTTCGGCCTCACTGGTGCCATATCCGGTTGCCATGGACTCGTCACTAAAGAGGTGGACGAAGCGATCAGTGCGGTGGCCCGAGAGGTCATTCCCAACAAAGTCTTCGCGGACGAGATCAGGGACATAGTGAAGGATTACTACGGTGATGAGTACGATGCTTTGCTCGTGAGCACGTGCGAGGCAGCTCTCTGGCTGAGTTTCGACGTGCTGGTCTCACCGCCGTTCACCGGTAGGGGCGACAAATACAGAACCAGATACATTGTACCCTACGAGAGACATCTGCATCATCACGGTGCTTACGGCAGACCCTTCCCACCTCAGTACAAAGACATCTTTGCGGATAGAGGTTGCACCGCTGGAGAGCTGGGATTCTATGGAAAAAGGCTTGAAAATGTTGATGTCGTCATCGTTCCCATGGTTGGGGCACGCTACACGGTGCACGGAATAAAGTACCATCCGACGATCCTTTTGAGCGGAGTGAAGGCTGAAGAGACGGTGAAGAGAGTAAGACAGGTGGCGGAACAGAATATTGAAATGCTGGCCGGTTTCTCTTCTCTCGGATACGACACGCTCGGCTATGGTTACGGTGAGAAGGATAAAGACGGCGCACCGATACTACAGAAAAAGCTGGGTGAACTTGCTCAGGAATTCAACGTGCCGTACATCGTCGACAACGCCTGGGGCGTGCCCTTCATCGGGACGGATCCGAGACAGATCGGTGCGTGGGTCATGACCTACAGCATGGACAAGGCCGCGGGCGCACCAACCTGCGGTTTGATCATCGGAAGAGAGGACGTCATGGTTCCCATAAGAAGGGCGATGGGCACACACGGCGACAGGCATGGAACTTGGTCGAGCTACGGCAAGGCAGCCTATGTGACCTTCGATCCAGGAAAAGAAGCTCTCGCTGGCGCGATCGCGGCGTTGAAGGCACTGAAAGAGAAAGCAGACAAATTCAAGAGGAACGTCGACAGGCTTTATGAGATCACCGTCGAGGAGTTCTCCAATCTCGATTCGCGCATCAGACACATCTTCAAGATCTCTAAAAGCTACAACTCGGGTGCCGTCGAGGTCAACTATGACGATTGCTGGGAAAAAGGTGTGCCCTTCCCGATCTTTTCGATCGAAGACATGTACGCAGGTACAAACATACTCCAGATCGGTACGGACGCCATGGGCATCATCCAGACGATCGCGTACGATGCAAACATATTCATCTCGCTCGGTCTTGGAACAACGGACGAAAACGGTGACATCATCGAAGACAAAGCAAGGCTGGCTGTCAGAGGGCTTGTGAAGTTGATCGAGATCGTAGCCAAATATTCGAACATTTTGTGACGGGGTGATACCATGGCAAAGGTGCCAAGGGTGGTCGTCGTCGGAGGAGGTTGGGCTGGTTGTGCGGCCGCCGCGGCCGCACGTAAAGCTGGAGCCGAGGTCTTTTTGATCGAGAGAGCGGATATGTTGCTCGGAACCGGCCTTGTCGGTGGCATATTCAGAAACAACGGTCGTTTCACGGCGGCAGAAGAAATGCTGGAGATGGGTGCGGACATATTCGCCGTGATGGACAGGTGTGCCATCCACACGAACGTGGAGTTTCCCGGACACAAGCATGCGAGCCTGTACAGCGTTTATAAGATCGAACCCGCCGTTCGAGAGTATCTCATGGGTCTCGGTGTTCAGATTCTGACCAACTCACGCGTTATAGATGTCGCCAGGGAAAAGAACAAAATCGTGTGTGTTGTGATTGAAAAACGTGAGCCTGTTCATGGGGATGTGTTCGTCGACGCTACCGGTACATCGGCCGTACCAGCAAACTGTACGAAGTACGGCAACGGTTGTGCGATGTGTATTCTGAGATGTCACAGTTTCGGACCCAGGGTGAGCCTTACGACGAGGGTCGGTGTTGAAGAGTGGATCGGAAAGAAACCGGATGGTAGCCTGGGTGCCATGAGTGGTTCTTGCAAACTCTGCAAAGACTCGATCGACTCGAGCATAGTGAGGGAACTTGAAGAGAAAGGCTGTGCACTCGTCCCGGTGCCGGAGGGCGTGAGGGAGGAAGAGAAGCTGCTGAGCATGAAGGCATGTCAGCAGTACGCATTACCGGAGTTCATCGAAAATTTGGTCTTGCTGGACACTGGACCGGCGAAACTGATGACACCATTCTTCCCACTCGAGCAACTCAGAAAGATTCCAGGGATGGAGAGGGCTCGCTATGAAGATCCCATCGCTGGCGGTAAAGGTAATTCGATGAGATATTTTGGTTTTGCAAACTGCACGCCCGAGCTTCAGGCGATCGGCCCAGTGGACAATCTTTTCTGTGCAGGTGAAAAGGCTGGTGCCATGGTGGGACACACCGAAGCGATCGTCACGGGCAGTTTGGCGGGGCACAACGCTGTAAGAAAGGCGATAGGTGAGAAACTGCTCAGATATCCAGATGAACTAGCTGTTGGAGATTTTGTGAATCACGTGATCGAAGAAATGAAGAAGGAAGAGGGCCGCCAGTACAAGTACACATTCTCAGGCTCGATCTACTTCAGACGCATGGTTCAGAAGAATTTGTACACAACGAACGTTGAAGAGATCAGGAAAAGGGTACACGATGCCAATTTGAAGGACATCTTCAACACCAAACTGGTGTGAGGAGGTGCTTTGGTCGTGGTGGAGTTGACATTGGCCCACTGGTTGTACCTCGTGTTCATGGTTGCAGTCATCGTGGCAATGTTCCTCAGAAAGGACACCCCCCTTATCTGTTTGCTCGGCTCACTGTTCATCGGTTGGGCTGTGACGAAATCTTTTATTGGAGCCATTCAGTCCGTGTTCAACGCCATCGTCGTCGCCGGTATAGAACTGTTCGGCATCGTGGCAGTGATATCACTCATGGTGGCACTCTCGAGGCAAATGGAGAAGAGCGGAGCTGCGGCCGTGCTGATAAGGACATTGGGTAAACCCATCAAGGGTCCCAGGTCTGCGTTCTGGTTCGTTGGAATCATCACGGCAATCCTGGCGTTGTTCGTCTGGCCCACGCCTGCAGTTGCTTTGATCGGTAGTTTGCTCGTTCCCGTTGCCGTCAGCGCAGGCCTTTCTCCGGTCGGTGCCGGCGTTGCGATCGCTATGTTTGCTTACGGTATAGCTCTCACAACAGACTTCGTCATTCAGGGTGCGCCAACGCTCACGGCAAAGGCTGCGGGGATAGGTGTGGGAGAAGTAATGAGTGCAATGGTGCCCCTCATTATCGCCTATGCCGTGGTGACGATACCGCTTGCCTACTTTTGGACGATGAAGGCAAACAAGAACTACGATCCTCGAAAGGACATCGAGCTGTTCGGTGAGAGCGTCATGAAGGCCAAGAGCGAGGAGTTCAGCACCTTCGCCAAAGTGGAAGCCGTTGTGGTCAGCCTCGCCTTTTTGATCGATATAGTTCTGATGCTCGCGCTGAAGTTGCGCGGCGGCGATGCCACAGCGTTGCTTGGTGGAACAGCCGGTGCTTTGTTGTTCGTCTTCACTTTGTTGCAGTACAAGACTGAAGGTCTTGAAGTCGGTGTTGATTTTCTCAGGGACGGTTTCATGTTTGGCGCGAAGATTTTCGCTCCCGTCTTCATCATCGCAGCGATGTTCTACATGGGTGGCGGGGCAGCAAAACAAATTTTCGGTGACGCTGGAAGACCCTTGCTGTTCGATCTGGCGAACGCCCTGGCCGACAAAGTGCCTCTGAACAAGTTCGCCGTTGCACCCATGCAGGCAGTCATAGGAGCGGTCACAGGGTTGGACGGTTCTGGCTTCTCCGGTTTGCCGCTCGTGGGGACACTCGCAGGTGGTCTTGCACCCATCGCTAAGGTCAAGACATCCGTTTTGGCAGCACTCGGTCAGCTCACCGCGGTGAACTGTGGTGGTGGAACGATCGTTCCCTGGGCTTTGATAGCTGTCGCAGCTGTCTGTAAGACAAAGCCTGAAGAAATTGCAAGGAGAAACTTCCTGCCAGTCATTCTGGGCTACGTTGCCGCAACGATAGTCGCGATGTTCCTCATGTGAAAAAGGGGCGCCTTGGGCGCCCCTTTCCATTGGGAGGTTTTCAACTGTGAAGATCAAATTTGTCAAGATGAACGGAGCGGGAAACGATTTCATCGTGATCGACAACAGAGAGAACGTGCTCAAAGATTTCGACATAAACCACTTTGTCAGGATGGTCTGCCGCCGGGGTAAATCTGTGGGTGCCGACGGACTCATGTTGCTTGAACGCTCGAATCTGGCAGATTTCAGGATGAGATACTTCAACAGTGATGGTTCCGAGGGAGAAATGTGCGGCAACGGGGCTCGATGTATCGCAAGATTTGCAAACTATCTGAATGTTGCGGGTCAACACATGCGGTTCGAAACGATCGCAGGCATACACGAAGCAGTGGTCGTGGGGGAAGAGGTTCGGATCATGTTTCCAGATCTAAAGGTGGATGAATTCAAGCTCTTCCAGAGACATGATTTCGGTTTCGGATCCGTAGAGTACCATTTCGGCACGGTGGGTGTTCCTCACGTGGTGATATTCAGACAAGATGTCGAATCGATGCGGGCCGATCTCTTGCTGAACTGGGGAAGGAAGATCAGGTACGCTCTGGACGTTTTTCCAAAAGGAACTAATGTGAACTTCGTCGAAGTAGCTGGCTCGTCCCGTATAATCGTTAGAACGTACGAACGTGGTGTGGAGAACGAGACGCTGGCCTGCGGAACAGGTTCGATCGCTTCGAGCATCGTCTCGTTCCTGATCCAAGCTGTGGAACCACCCGTGAGTGTGAAAATGAGGGGTGGAGAGCTGAAGGTTGGTTTTGAAAGACATGAGAATGAATTCAGAAACGTCTATTTGCAGGGTGATGCACGTATTGTGGCTGAAGGTTATATCCTCCCCGATGCGTGGAGAGAATGAACCTGCTCGAAAGTGAGGTGGGTTTGATGATAGAAAAAATTGTGGATGCCATCGATATCGAAACAACCTTGCTCTGCAAAGATGAAGAAGATGCGAAGAACACAGCCGTGCAGTACTTGAAGTCACTCGGCTTCAATGATGTCGATGTGGTGTTCGTCGAACACAACGGCTTTGCCGCTCGGATCCGTCTACGTGCCTACGTGTTCAGGCCCGGTGACAGGTACGCCTGGATTTTTGGAGGCGATGCAAGATGAAGTTCGTCCTGTTTCCACTCGATCCCGTTCACGATGTCGCACTCAAGATGTTGAACAGGGAACTGCTGAAAAGAGGGCATCAGACCATACTGTTACCACCGGACACGAAAATGGAAGAGGTTATCGAGATCTGCCAGAAAGAGATGCCTGACTTCATCATGGTCAGCAGGACCGTCGGCTACGGTGCGGCTGAATTGCTCGCCAGGTTCATAGATATGCTGGACGCTGCAGGGCTCAGGAAAAAATGCAAGGTAGTTGTCGGTGGCAAGGCGATCACAAAGGAACTTGCTGCGGAACTTGGATACGATGCTGGATTTGGTGAGAGAACAAGCTGGGAAGAAGTGATCGCGTACGTCGAAGGAGGCAGATTCGAGAGGGAAGAAATCACGGTCAAGAAAACCAAGAAGGACATAACGCAGGGCTATACGTACGAAGTTCGTGACAGCGCTTTCAGAGAGTTGCTCGACGAGATCTCAGATCAGATCCTCGCCTGGGCGAAGGACAGAACGAGTCTTGCAATTGAAAGAACGAAGATCAAGGAAAAAATGCTCGAAGGTGAAGATTTGCTTGAGGAATATTTGAAACTGTGTGATGAGGTCGTAGTTTCGTACTTCAGAAAGAACGTTCTTCCGAAAAAAGTGAGGCTCATAACGAAGGAAGAGAAAGAGAAGTTCGAACGGCTCGTGAATCGGATTGACTTCAACGAAAGGATCCTGCGCCACAGCCTCGATAAGCCCCTCGTCTTCGTCCAGTACGGAACAGGCTGTCCCTTCATGGACGCGATGCACATAAAAGTGAGTGAGGCATGGGGTGCTGATGGAGTGTTGCACTTCGATCCATCCTGGGGTGCAAGGTGTGAAGGATTGCTCGAGGGATTGCTGGCACACGAAGAGGATGGATCGATAATAACACTTGAGAACCTCAAACTGATCAAATCCGCTCTCAACAGTTCAACGCTGTGGTGCGTAAGGGCGCACAGGGGTTTGAACACACCTGAGACCGTACTGCTCGCAGCGCGCGCCGGTGCGGACTTGACGAAGATAAACATGGTCTACGGCTCACTGAACGGTGGCACGGATCCGGAAAGGCTCACTGTGGATGGTGTGTATGCGCTGCAGCTTTCAGCAAGGTACAAACTTCCCTACGACATACCAACAAACGAGGAACTCGGTGGTGTGCCTGCGCACAAAGCGTTCGCAGGCATGCTCGTCGTGGCGCATCTCGGAGTGAAGCTCGGCGCGAGGCCCATCCTGAAACCTTTGTTCTGCTACTCGCCTGACGTCATGATCAACGACTACATGAAAGATAACTACGTCGACTACAACGTTGCTAAAGTGTTGGCGTTGAGACGCATTATGGATGCACCAATTTGGCCCGGTGAGCCCATAGGGTTCATGACCCATACGGAAGACAGGGTTCAATCAGCCATGACGACGGCGTTGCATGCCGCACTTGCAAGCTCGCTTGGACTCGATGCTATAACGATTGCTTCAACCGATGAAGCCTACGCGCGTGGCGCAATCACTGTGAGTGCACGCATCGACACACTGAGGGCCGTAGCTGAGGCCTTCAGGTTCTTCGGCCGTGCGAGGATAGAGCCTACGAAGAAGGCGGAGGAGTACGCAGAAAACATCGTGAATGGTATTTACGAGACTCTAAAGAAAGTGGCAGAAAGACAGGACTTTGTCGCCGCACTGTACGAAGGTCTGTTTGGAACACGTGAAGAGGGTGCGAATCCTGGCAGGGCTGGGAGAGGTACGGTGAGAAAGTGCTGAGCCTTGGCGTCTTGGGAACGGCAAAGAACACAGGTAAGACAACCACCCTCAACGCACTGCTGAAATGTTTGAGTGGAAAATCGATAGCCATCACAAGCATAGGCTTCGATGGAGAGGACCTCGACCACATCACGGGCCTTCCGAAGCCCAAAGTTCTGATAGAGGAAGGGAGCTTCGCAGTAACGAGCGAAGAAGCCGCGAAGCATTCGACCGCGAGGTTGCATTTGCTCAGAAGATTCGACATCAGAACCGCTTTGGGATCGATCTGTCTGTACAGAGTCAGACAAGCTGGTACAGTGATCTTGATTGGCCCACACAGCAGTGAGGACTTGCTAACGGTCAAACAGACTCTGGAAAAAGACATGGTCGAAGTTTTCCTGATCGACGGTGCGATAAACAGGATCGTGCCTTTCCAGCATTCAGATTTCGTGGTACTTGCAGTTGGAGCGTCGAGGTCCACGAACCTCGACTTTCTGCTCACAGAAACGAGAATCATCGTGAAGATGTTGAGGCTACCGATTGGTGGGAAGGACAGGAAGTTAGTCGAAGGACTCGTGAGCCTTGAAAAGCTTTCTTCCTTGCGTGGTGAGCGCATCTTGGTGGAATCTCCCATGCATCTTTTACTCACGGAAGACTTCGTCAGGCTTGAACAGCTTTTGAACGATCTGGACGTTGCCGTGATGAGAAAGCCAGAGCTTCTCTGTGTAACAGTAAATCCGTGTTATCCGGAGAGAAGAATGGAAGGTTACGCACTGGCAAGAATCGATTTGAGCGAGCTGGCGAGGAGGATCGAACGCGAACTCGATGTACCTTGCCTGAACGTGATGGAAGAAGAAGAGAGATTGTGTAGAATCGTTGTGGAGAAGATCGACAAGCAAGGTTGATCTTGTGAGGAACCTGGGATTGAGCATCGTTGTTGATCTGCTCGCCTCGTTCATTGGTCGTTCGTACAAATTCATCACAGACAAAATCGGGGAATTCCTGTTCTCCGTGTTCTCTGGCAAATTGCTGTTGTGCTGGTTTGCTTCAATTTTATTCGTGACTTTCTTGATCATCGGGATGTTGAAGAAACAACCCTGCGCGAGCGGAAGTGGTGTTCCGCAGGTGAGAAAGGTTCTCTCGGGACAACTGGATTACGATCCGTTGAAGGTGCTTCTGGTCAAGTTTTCCGCCGGTATTTTGTCCACGTTCTGTGGTTACTCTTTGGGCACGGAAGGTCCCACTATTCAACTCGGCTCGACGGTGGGGCATTTTGTTGCAAAAAGGTCCCAAGAGGAGCGCGAGAGGCGGAAGTTCTTCATCTCTATTGGCGCTTGTTCAGCAATGGCTTCGGCGTTCGATGCGCCCTTAGCAGGCGTTATCTTCGTGGTAGAAGGTTTGCGCTACAGACCAAGGTTGAACCAAACAGTTTTTCTGTTGTTTTTCACTTTGGTTTTGTCTAATCTGAGCGGGTTGATCTTCAGAGAGGAGACGGATCACCATTTGTCTTCCGTGGTGATTCCTTCCGACGTGAAGGCCGTTTTCGTCTTAGCTGTTCTCTCAACCATGTTGGGAGCTCTTCTAACTTCAATCTGTGTTGCCCTGACCCGTTGGAAAAACTCGAAAGCCGAGATTTTCCTGCCTATCTCTTGTACACTGCTGCTCGCAATCCTTTCTCCAGAGGTGCTTGGTAGTGGTGCCTTGCTGATCAAAACCGTTTTGTCGAGCACGCTTCCTCAATCCAAAACGATTTTGCTGTTGTTCATCAAACCGCTCTTCACTGCAATTTGTTTCGCTGCGAAACTTCCCGGTGGTTTGTTTGTTCCATCGCTCGCGATTGGGTCGATGCTTGGGATGTTCACAGGTTCATTCTTCGATTCTGGTCAAGATCTACCAGTTCTCGTCGCCTGTGGTATGGGTTGTACACTCACGGCTGTGCTGAGGATACCAATCTCGAGTGCGCTCTTGATCTGTGAAATGTTCAATCAGCTGAGCCTCTTGATCGCGATGCTGCCAGCTTGCCTTTTGGTGGAGGCGATGATGAGACTGTTGAAATTCAAACCTCTGTACGATGCTCCGGAGTTGTCCAAACCCGTCTTTGAACCAGTGGCTCAAACTGAAAAGATGTAGAAAATGAAACCGGCGCGTGCGCGCCGGCTTTTCAATGAAACTCTCTATCCTGCGAACTGTATGGCTTGACCTGCCACGATGTACCAGGTCACGAAGAGGGCGTTCACGAAGGCGCCAACGTAGATACTTCCAGTTCTTCTGTAGAAGAACGCCGATATTGCTCCCACAACGGCGGTCAGGAAAACAAACTGGTACGCGACGATTCCAAGCAAAGGTTGTGTCGGGAAAAAGAGGGTCTCTGTGCTGAGCAATTTACCCACCTGGAGCAGTACCAGGATAAGAATACCGAGACAGTTGGCCAGCGCCGAGCAGATCATCCAAATGGCTGTGGAGCTTGCTTCGCCTTTGAACTCTCTCGCCTTCAGTTGTCCGTTCAGAACGAGCGCGTTCACGAAAGCGAACAGGGCAAACGGTGGTAGGAACTTGACGAATATCCAGAACCTTGCGAAGTCCATCGGCTTGAGTGCTATAACCCACCAGCGGAAGTCCACTTTGAATGCCCACTGAACTATGGACAGGACAATATGCGTTGCGAACACTGTGCAAACGCTCAATGCGAAGGCTTTCCACAACTGTCCAAGACGGAAATGCGGTTTATCAGGATTCGTTGCCAAACCGTAGCTGACCAAATTCCCACCAACCCTGCGGTGGTACACAAAGTGCCAAACAATGAACAGGCCGATCGCGATCATGGCGTTGAACGTCGCCCACCGCGCGAAGCCAATTGTGAGACTCTGCGGCCAGAACGCGGTCGGAGTCGGAGTCTTTCCGCCAGGTTGCTGGAATCTGAAGAACGTGAACGCCGGAATCGACGTGACAAGGAAGAAGCCTACGAGCCAGGTGATTAAGTTCAAAACCTTGTTCTTCACCTGGAAACCAACCGGTTTGTTTCTCAAAGAAGAGAAGTATGCAGTTTGAAGCAAACAGTGACCATAACTCAGTAAGAACATGATGCCACCCACCAAAGCAAGAAGAGTTCCAAACTCTTTCCATGGCCAGATCTGGTTTTTTGGATCAATATATTTTGGTGGCTTGATGGAATCCTGCAAGAACTCGATGGCATAACCGATAGCTTCGGTCGACAAGTGGTCTCCAGGATGAGTGCAGTTCGGTATGTAGAGTTTTCTTGCAGACTTGTTTTCAAAGGAGCCATAAAGTTTTCCGGGAACGACGTCTTCAGTTGTGCCAAAGGCGACTTTCAGCTTCTGCGTCTTAACGATGTCCGAAGCCTTTTCGACACCCCACATCAATCGACTGAACTCGTCATACTTGCTGAATATGACAGCGAAGTTGAACGGCGTTTCGGCCGTCACCTTTGGTGCTCCGTACGTCTCCGAAGAAGACCCGACTAATATCACGGTTCGAACAAGATTCGGGTATCTTCCCGCAGCACTCAGCGTGGACCAGCCACCCATCGAGTGCCCTTCAACGGCTATGTTATCTTTGTCAACGAATGGAAGACTGGCTAGGTACAGTAATCCATCGGCTGCACCACGTGCTGGGTTGGCAAGGCCACCCTTGATCTGCTCGGAGTAACCGTGCCCAGCCATGTCCATGGCGAAGACCACGTAACCACGCCTGGCAAACTCGATGTTGAAACCACTCTGCGTTTCTCGAGAGTTGATGTATCCGTGCATGGTCAGAACGGCCGGTGCGGGTTTCTCAGAAGAGACACCTTTCGGAATGAACAGCAAAGCGCTCAAAATCTTGCCATCACTGCTGACGAAGCGCACATCTTTAACTTGAACCCGTCCAAAGTCTGTCTGAACCAAGTGTGCGATGAGAGAGCCGATGAAAATCAGTGCGAGCGAGAGCAGAACCCAGAAAACACCCTTCTTCATGGAGATACACCCCCTTCAAAAAATTGGCCATACCCCAAACAAGGGTATGGCCTTCTCCAATTCTCCTCCATACCATTGGTGAAGAAACATTATCTAAAAGGAGTATAAACGATCTACCGGCCTTATGTCAAGTCGATATGACAGACTTCAAATCATTGATAAATCAGATCTAAGAACAGCAAAGAGGTCCAAATGTCTGGAAGCGCCTCAAAATGTCCTCATTTGTTCGTCATCCGAAAAAGTGAATGTCTGCAAACTCGATCTTTTACGACAGCCCGCCGGGAAAGTGTACTCTTTCAAGGGTGGGATGAAAGGCTGCTTTTTCGTTAGATATATTGCGGTTTTTCTAATGATGGTAGTGTACAACAGAAGAACAGAACGGAAAGTAAATTGTGAGCAAAGCCTATTCCTTGCAGATAGAGTTATTAAGTGTGAATGTGGTTGGAACTGCGATAGGGATGTTAATGTTGAAGGGGAAAGCCCACTACTTCAGTAGTGGGAGGAGGTCACCTTAAGTCTTGAAGGTATTTCGAGAAGGTGAGCGGAAGATCCAGCAAGCTCAGAGCACTGAGAAATGGTGT
>DOKY01000017.1:5246-10423 GCA_003510135.1 Pseudothermotoga sp. | reverse complement strand
CAGTTTCTCATCACTTTCCCAGACGAGCTCATCGATGCGGCGAGGATAGATGGTGCGAGTGAATTCGGGATCTATTTGAGGATAATCCTTCCAAACAGCACACCAGCCTTGGCCACGCTCGCTGTGTTGACCTTCAGATCTCAGTGGGACAACCTCATATGGCCCCTCTTGATCGTTCAAAGTCCTGAGAAACGCACCATTCCACTCTACATCATTCAGTTCGCAACAGAAAAGTACACCAACGAGGGAGCGATGATGGCTGCGGCCGCGATCGCCAGCGTACCTATGTTCGTTCTGTTCTTCACGCTCACCAACTATTTCCTCACGGGTGCCGAGCTGTTCGCAGCGAAGAAGGACTGAACTGTCGAAAAAATACGTATGCGTTGTTCAACAAAAAAACTGGATGAAGAAGAAACTCACAGAAGCCGAGTCAGAATGAATCGAAGCTTGAAGGCGGCCGAAAGGCCGCCTCTTTTTTCATTTGGCTGGATATGAGAGTCTCGAGAAAAACTTCTTCCAATCTTTCCAATGCTTCATTGCCAAGATGGTGAAGTTGCCAAGATAGAACACAAGAAGGTGCGTCTCTTGGTTCAACGCCTTGTACAACACGTAGATCGACAGAACGATCAATCCCAAGAGCACTCTGAAGGAATCTTCTTCGGCTGTTGTTTTTCTCTTCAACAGACTGAAGAGACTGAACACCCCACCGAGTATGACGGGTGCTTCCCATTTCGTCAGTACCGACCACGCTCCAAAAGTAGTCGCCACGGCTTTGCCACCTTTGAATTTCAGCATGGGTGAGAACGCATGACCAGCAACACCCGCCAACGCCGCCAGAGAGACAACGTACTTGTTCGCCAGTGAATCGCTCGCGATGAACAAAAACAGTGGGAAGGTTCCTTTGAAATAGTCGAGTCCGAGAGCAAGCACTCCCCATTTGAACCCCTTCGCGCGCCACAGGTTCGATGAACCTGGATTTCCGTCTCTGATCTTTTTCAGATCCACGTTGTTGATCTTCGCCAAGATGTACGAGTACATGATGGAACCTGACAGAAACTGAAGCGCTATCACGAAGATCTCAAACACGAATCTTCCTTCCTTTCCATTCGACGCTCTTCAGAAAGATCACTTTGTAGAGCGAGACGAAGAAAACCAACAGGAAAAACAGATAGTGTAAGAAATAAAGGAGTGCGTCCAGAATTGTGTAATCGCCAGTTTTTTTCGATACCTTGTAGATTTGTATAGCAAAGAGAAAATAGTACAGACTGTACGGAAAAGAAAAGAGGTTACCCATTCCTGAGTACAGTCCAACCATCCAGATGAAAACCAAGAAGAACATCGGACCAAGCGATGAGGCACCGAGCGCCATGTTCTTCGAAAAACCTTGGAACAGTTGCGCCAAACCCTGTGGGTACATGCGAAACTTTATCAGCGAACCACCGAGGTAATTCTCGACGCGATAACCTCTCTGCAGGAACAACCTTCCAAGCTTTATGTCCTCCAGTACGCCGTCCTTGAACGCCGCGTGTCCTTGTGTTTTTTCGTAATCCCTCCTGCTCACGACGATGACGGGTCCGTACGCGCCCATCGGTTTGGTCTTGAAAACAGAGAAACTACCCATCGATCCGATCACGATCATGTTGAACGGCAGGGAGAGATGTTCGTAAAGTTTTTCAAATCTTTGATAGGGCCAAACCGAGACCAGGCCGTCGTGTTCCAGTTGGATCGCCACAAGACTCTCGATGGCTTCTGGTTGCGGTTCGACGTCCGCATCCATGAAGATCAAAATCTCGCCCGAGCTGTTGAGATAACCGTTCCAACAAGCCCAGCTCTTGCCTGCCCATCCTTCAGGTGGTTCGCTGGAAAAATCGACGAGCTTGACATCTTCGAAGCTTTGGACGATTTGCTTCGTGCGGTCCGTCGAATTGTCGTTGACAACGATGATCTCAAGGTTCTCATAGGTTTGCTTTTTCAAGGCTCTCAGAATTTTTCCAATGTTCAATTCTTCGTTTCTCGCAGGCACGATCAAGGAAACCGATGGCCGTCGACTGGGGATTTTCTTCTGCAGAAATCTCATTCTCGAAAACAATATCCAGCCGATCAGCCAAGATGAGATCAAAAGAACGTGCCTCAATAAGTGCTGGATCATATTTAAAACTCTCCCAAAATGAAAAGTTCTTACCAAAACTATCTTACCATGCGACTCCTAACAAAAAAATAGACAACAAGCGATACGCTTCTGGTGGGTTTTCGGAGTCGACCTTAGCGTTGCAGAGATACGTTTCGCACAGGCGTGAGTAACGTCAGCCCTTCACACCACTTCCAACGAGCGATTTCACGAAAAGATCCTGCAACGCGAAGAATAGAATCAAAGTTGGAAGGAGTGCAACCACCGTTGCGGCCATGATGATGCCCCAGTTGTTCGAAGACTCGGCGTTCATGATCATGTTTATCGCCACCTGAACCGTTTTCATTCTGTCTTCCATCGCTACAATCATTGGCCAGAGGTACATGTTCCAGGCATAGGTGAAGTTTATTATCGCAGCACCTGCGATGATAGGTCTGGATAGTGGCAGCAAAACTTTCGTGAAGTACTGCATAGGTGTTGCTCCGTCTATCCTTGCGGCGTCTTCGAATTCTTTTGGGATCGTTTTGAAGTGTTGCTGCATCAAGAAGGTGTTGGTTGCACTGGCCAGGAAAGGTATCGTCATAGCCCAGTAGGTGTTGGTCCAGCCGAGCCTGGATATGATTCTGAACAACGGCACGATCAGCACAATTTCAGCGGGGATGAAAAGGGTGGCAAAGAGCACGTAGAACGTGATCTTCGAACCCTTGAAAGAAAAGTTCGCATAGGCATAACCTGAGAGACTCCCCGTGAACAGTTTACCCAGAGTTATAAAGATCGATATTAAAGCGCTGTTGAGTATCATCCTTGCGAACGGAACTATCTTGAAGGCGTCGATGTAGTTTTGCACGAAGAAACCTCTGGGTAAAAACTTCGGTGGGTAGGAGAAGACGAACTCAGGGGGCTGAATGCTCATGATGATCGCCAAAAGGATTGGTGCGAATATCAGCAAACTCGATATTATCAAGAGTATTTCGAAGACAATCGTCTTAATGATCCTTTTCTTGGATCTCTTCATGCGATCACCTCATTGGTAATGCACGCGTCTTTGACCGTAAGTGAAGTAAAGGATCGTGACGATCATCATCATGACGAAGAGAATCACATTTTCTGCGGAAGCCAAACCGATTTTCTGAAACCTGAATCCGTCCAGATAGAGTTTGTAAACCAGGTTCGTCGTGTAGATGCCAGGACCACCTCTCGTCATCACGTCGATGATCGCAAAAGACTGGAAGGTAGCCGATATAATGCTCATGATGACCAGATAAAAGGTTATTGGTGAAACCAGAGGAAAGATGATTTTCCAAACTCTCTTCCATGAATTGGCTCCGTCGATGATGCTTGCTTCCATGACTTCACTGGGCACGCTCTGCAAGGCTGCCAGGTAAAATATGACGTTGAAGGGCAGAGTTTTCCAGATTGAAGCAAATATGAGAGAGTACGCAGCAAACGGTCTTGTCGTGAGCCAGTGAGTCTGTATGCCGAAAAGGATTCTCATCAGATAGTTCACGTGCCCAACCACCGGGTTAAGGAGGAAACCCCAGAGTGCTCCGGCAACCGCGTAAGATACCGCATAGGGTGCAAAGATCAGGGTCCTGTATATCTTTGATCCAGGGACTTTCTGATCGAGCAGGAGAGCGAGGAAGAAGGACAAAAAGATCGAGATCACAACGGTGGTTCCGGTGTAAACGAGAGTGAAATTGACCGCATACAAATAATCCTTGTCTGTGAAAAGAGAAAGGAAGTTCTGCAGCCCCACAAAGATCCTTCTTCTCCCGAACACTGAGACTCTGAAAAAGCTGTTGTACAGAGCGTCAAAAGCTGGCATGTAGATAAAAAGAATTATTACCAAGTAAGTTGGTATTAAGAGCAAGTACGGGAAAATCTTTCTGCGCACAGAACTACCCCCAAAGAGGGCGGTCCGTACGGACCGCCCCAAGATCAGAAGTACTCCTTGATGGCCTTGTTTGCGTTCTTTTCCGCCTCGTCGAGTGCCTGTTTCGGTGTGAGTTCACCCGTGAGCATCTTTTCCACTGCCATGTCTATGGCGTTTCTAACCTCTGGGAATGCACCGATGATGGCGCCTTGAGTGTTGTAGTTCTGAACGCTTGTGAGCAACTGAAGAATAGCGGTCAGGTGGTGTGGATTTTCTTGATAGTAACCCTGAACGAGCAACGTCTGTATCGCATCGACGCGTATCGGATAATACCCAGTGGCCTTGTGCCAAACGATCTGCGGGCCTGGTTCGGCGAGGTACTTGACAAGTTTCCATGCGGCATCGACTTCCGCTTGGTTCTTCTGTTTCAAAATCCACAGACTTCCTCCACCTACCACGACCCCGCCGCGCTGTGTGCCATCTGGGAGTGGTAGGAAGGCTGTGCCGAGTTCAAATCCTTGCTTCTTTGATTCGTTCATCAAAAGTGCCACGTCCGAAGTGGACGAGATCAACATACCGACGGTTTGAGATATGAAAAGTTGTCTTGCCGCGGTCCAATCAGCGCGTCTTGTGTTGATCATCAAGCCTTCCTTCGTGAGTGTGTTCCAAAGGTTCAGGAAGTTGAGCGCTGCTTGGTTGTTGAAGACCACCTTGGTGGCTTTCTTGGTCCTTCCGTTGTCGTTGTCCACAAGCGGTTGATTCTGAAGCGCCATGTATTGCTCGAAGAACCAAGCGTAGAGTGGCCAGGTGATCCCCGTTCTGACGATGTTGCCCTTTTCATCCTTCTTAACCAACTTTCGACAAGCTTCTATCAATTCGCTGAAGGTTGTTGGTGGGTTGTTCGGATCGAGCCCAACTTCCTTGAACATCGTTTTGTTGTAATAAAGCAAAGGCGTAGAGCTGTTCCAAGGCATCGAGTAGAGTTTCCCACCGACGCGGTAATAGTTCAAAACCTGTGGCAGGAACAATCCGACATCGAAGGTAGGATCTTTGTCGATCAAATCTTGCACTGGGACGATCACACCACTGTCGATCATCTTCTGCGTGCTGATCTCGTTGAGTTGAACGACGTGTGGGGGAGTGCCGGCCTGAACCGCTGAGATCAACTTGGCGAGT
>DOKY01000017.1:0-4920 GCA_003510135.1 Pseudothermotoga sp. | reverse complement strand
TGCGTGCCAGAACTGGATCTTGACCTTGGCGAAGCTCAGAACTGTCAGAACCGCAAGAACGATCACCAAGAACCTTCTCACCACAAACACCTCCTTTGAGGTTGATTCAAAAAGAGATAAGCATTGAGAGATTAGTGATGTTTAAAAAATCGTACAATCTCGTTGAAATAGGTTCCACAAAAGCAAAACCAACCCTTTCGGGTTGGTTTCTCCACGTCTCCGCAACCCTGTTTCAACTAAAGCTTATCACATACGAAGCTCGACTATGCGAAGATCAATGTTTTCGTAACTATCTCTTCATATTTCTGTCGCATTAACGCAACAGGAGTGAACGCTTTCGATCGGAGGCTAAGTTCAGACACATAAGATCGAGCAGGACGCGATAATTGGATTCAAATTTGTTGAAGATTTTCCTCTGACGATGATTGAACAATGTGCTTGGATCATCCTCACAAACAGCGAAGAAAAAGATCTGTGCAAATTAGTTCACAGTAACGATGTTTTTTACTGCATTCACAATTTAAAGGAAAAGCGATACAATATGAACGACGGTCACTCTCACGGAGGTGAGAACCATGAAGAAGCTGTTACTCGTTCTTTTGATCGTAATGGTCTTGACCTCGGCGTTCGGTCAGTTTGCACGCATCAACACGATACGGGTAATTGCGGATGGAACCATCGACGCGCAGGGAGGCATGAAGATCTCTTTCAGGTGGGTCTTCCCAACCAACGCACTCTACATGCAAGTGAAAAGCACTTTCCCGAACCCTTACGTACTGTTGAGGAACCTCACCACGTTCAGCAGCATATTCGAACTGACGAACACGAAGATCAGCTACGACGATGCGAAGAACTCCATTTTGGTTGATACCGATGTGATCGGAGCCGTGGTGAACAGGAAAGGCAGATGGGAGTTCAACCTCGGAAAAGGTGCAGAGTTGGTTCACGCAACGGATCAAATGGCCATCTTTGTCCTTGTGAACGCTGCCTCTTCGGAAGAGGTCATCTTCACGACCATGAAGCTAAACCTGCCGAGTGGTTGCTCTGAACTCAAGTACGATCCTGCCTCAGGTGTTTTCTCTTTCAACATGAAAAGGAAGAACGTCTCGGGCAGTGTGAGTGCCGATGTCAACGCGAAGGTAAAACCGAGAATCATGTCTGCCCTTTACAAAGTCTACGGTATGCCGGACGTCATGGACGGAGCCTACTGGGTGGCGAAGTTCATCTTGATGAACAAGGGCAAGGGTGACATAGTGGATTTGAGGATTTCTTACAAACTCGGTGACTACACCTCTTGGTCTCCGGAGTCCGTCTACGACGTGGTTCCACCCAATGGAGCAGTCGTCGATCTGTACTATCCCATAATATCTTCCAACGTCACACAGCTTCGTTCTCAAACTCCGGTTGACCTTCAGATCAAGTACAGTTACAAAGACCGTTCGGGAAAAACTTACTCGGACACGATCATCAAACGTATCCAGATGCTGGGTGTCAACCAGTTCGAATTTTCGAACGTCCCAGAGGAAGAGCGAACTGGTTCATGGATAGACAACTTTTCAAATTCCCCATTACTCGCGGCCTTCGTGACATACCTGGACGATGTGGTGAAGAGTTTCGTCGGTCTGGTGAGTCAATACTCCGGTGGAGCTGGAGCGGCTCTGAAGGACAAAGACGCCATAGCGTTCATGAAATCTTTGTACGATCTTGCCATACACAACGGTATATCCTACCAAACCCCTTCTGGGTTCTTGGTCGAGTACGCTTCACTCGGACAGGATGTCAAGTACCCAAGGGATGTGTTGAGGGACAAGGCGGGTACGTGCCTCGATTTGGCGATCCTGTTTGCAGCGGTGGGACAAGCGGTCAGTTTGAAGAGTTACCTCGTCGTGATGCCCGGCCATGCCTTCACGGTCATAGAACTTCCCTCGGGTGATATACTGCCTATCGAGACCACAGGGTTGGGTGGACCCGTGGTCGGTAAGAGCGCCACGTTCGAGCAAGCCGTGGAGATGGCGATGGAACTGCTTGGAAAACTCGAGTTCGGTAAGTTTTTCATCGTCGACATCGGTGAAATGCAGAGAAAGGGAGTTTTACCTCCAGAACTTCCGCAACTTCCTTCAACGATCATAAAAGATTGGGGATACACGCTTCCCAGGGCGACGGGAGGAACTGCCGGCGGGTCAACACCGCAGACAACCACGCCTCAGACTGGTACCGGCACTCAACCTCGACCGAGCCAACCTTCCACGACCGTCGTGAACTTGACGGGTGTGTTCGAGGGAACTTACAGGAACAGCATCACCGGTCAACAGGGGACTTTGGAGTTCTACATAGAGCAGTCTGGTAGTACCGTAAAAGGAACTGCTTGGGCGGACCAAGACATGGGAGATTTCACTGGAACTGTTTCAGGCAACAACGTCAAGATAACTGCAAAGATGGAATCGTCCGCGTACGGCACCAGCTACGTGGTGGTCTTCAACGGCACGGTGCAAGGCAACGCGATACAGGGAACTTACACGGTTCAGGGAACGAATGTGTCTGGCACGTTTCAAGTCAAAAGAACACAGTAGTCAAGCAAAATAAATAAATTTTAGGGATGGCCGATTCGCCATCCCTTTTTAGCTGAGCGCAAGCGTTGGAAAAAACTTTGGGTCAGATCAACCCCTCTTGGGCCCTTTTCAAAAGCGTGGCCATCACTTTCTTGATATGCTCTTCCACCCTCTGTTCAGCCAAAGGGATGTTTCTTTCCACGATGGCATCGAAAATCGCTTTATGTTCAACGCATGATTGTTCCATCCTGCCTGGATACGAAAGTGAAAGGATTCTTACCCTGTGAAGTTTCGCGCTCAGAGACTCCATGATCTTCAGAAGTTCCTCGTTTCCAGAGCCTCGCACTATTTTTTTGTGGAACTGCGAATTGAACATCGTCAGAGCTTCCAAATCTGAAGTTTGAACGGCGTTGTCCATCTGTTTCACAATCATTGACAACTCTTCAATATCTTGTTCCGAAGCTCTCTCGATGAACAACCTGCAGGCGAGTTTTTCAAGATACATTCTCAGATAGAGTAAATCTTCTATTTCCTTGGGTTCCCATTTCTTCACGGTGAACCCTTTTCTTGGTTCAACCGAGACCAAGCCTTCGGCCGCGAGATGGTGCAACGCTTCTCTGACGGGTGTAACACTCACACCGAGTTCCTTCGCCAGCGCATCGATAACGATCCTCTGGCCAGGTACGTATCGACCCTTGGTTATGAACTCTTTGATCTTCGTGAGAACCTCTTCCTTCAACGATCTTCTTTCTATGGTTTCCATGACGCTCCCCCAATCCTAACGTCAATTATAGCGTGTGACGCCTCTTTTTGATAGCTCCTGAGACGATGGGATAGACGAGTGAAAGAACTGCCAAAATCAGCAAGGTGACCGATATAGCAGATTTGAAGAAAATCGAAAAATCACCGTGCGAGAGCATCAAAGACTGCCTGAAGGATTGTTCAAACTTTCTTCCCACGACGCTGGCGAGTATCATGGGTGCTGTCGGGATGTCGAACTTTCTCATCGCGTAGCCCAGAAGGCCAAACATTATGAGAAGATAGAAATCCACGACACTCAAATTGATCGCGTATACTCCTATGAAACACAACGCGGTTATCAATGGATAGAGGATCTTCGGTGGAACCGCCAAAATCCTCACCAGCAAACCTGCCAGAGGCAAATTTATCACCGCCGCTATAAGGTTACCAACGAAGAAACTCGCCACGACACCCCATCCTATCTCTGGATAGAATTCGAACAGAAGTGGTCCTGGCTGAAGACCGTAGATCATCAGTGCGCCGAGCATGATCGCCGCAGTGCCAGAACCAGGAATACCGAGCGTGAGAGTGGGAAGTATTGCGCCGATCGAGCAAGCGTTGTTTGCAGCCTCTGGAGCGGCCAGACCTTCGATGGCACCTTTGCCAAACCTTTCAGGTTCTTTAGATAGTCTTTTTTCAACGTTGTAAGCCATAAGGCCGGCTATGGTACCACCCGCGCCGGGTAGTATCCCTATCAGAAATCCTATGGGTGTTGATCTGAGTATCGGTACAACACTGCGTTTCCATTGTTCTTTGCTGATCCAAATCCGTCCAAACTTCTTCTTGATGGGTTGTAGTGCCTCTGAGCGTGCTATCTTCTCCAAATTTTTCAAAACCTCTCCCAAACCGTATATGCCTATGATCACCACGACGAATTCTATACCGCCTTGCAGCTCAAGATTTCCAAAAGTGAATCTGGAAACACCAGACTGAGGATCGAGCCCAACCATTGAGACGATCAAGCCCAGAGCCATGGAAAGAAGCCCTTTCAATACCTTGCCTTCCGACATCGAAGCCGTTGCTGTGAGTGCGAGAACCATCAGCGCGAAGTATTCGGGTGGTCCAAACATGAGTGCGATCCTTGCGAGTGGTAGAGCCAACAGTACGAAAGCTATGGATGATATCAACCCACCTATGAACGACGCTATCGCCGAGATGGCGAGTGCAGCCTCCGCCTCTCCTTTCAAGGTCATGGGATAGCCGTCGAAACACGAAGCGACGGCTGAACCATCGCCTGGGATGTTCAGAAGGATTGAACTTCGAGAACCACCAAACATCGCTCCATAAAAGATGGCACACATGGTGATCAAGGCAGTCTCTGGCTTCATGACGAACGTCAAGGGTAAAAGCAAAGCTATACCTGTCGCCGGGCCAAGACCTGGAAGCATTCCGATCACTGTACCCAAGAAACTCCCAAGCGTCAACCAGAAGAAGTTTGCCGGCTCGAAAACGACCTTGAAGCCGTACATCAAATATTCAACTGCGGCCATTTTCGATCACTCCTAAGGAAGGTTTATCAGGAAAACCTTTTCGAACAGATACCAAACACCGATCGTGTAAAGCAGAGCGA
>DOKY01000031.1:1208-6001 GCA_003510135.1 Pseudothermotoga sp. | reverse complement strand
CCATCGGTGGAAGGTGATGTGATGATACTGGAACCCAGGCCGTCCAATACTAAAAAGCAGATCGAACAGCTCGCCACGAAGGTCCTACTCAAATCGATCGAGCTCCTCGGAGGGCTCAGTAAACTCGCTCAACATAGAAATTTGACGTGGCTCGCATCGCTTGCCCGCGCTTGCATCGCGATCGTGTTGAAGGAAGAGTACATGAAGACTGAAAAGGAGATAGCGGAGTATCTCGGTGTTTCGACTGCGTCTGTGAGAAACATGTTGAGGGCCAACGTTGACTTTGTGAAAGAGAAACTCGCAGACCTCGACAAACTCTCAGAGGAAGAGAAAGGCGAACTCAAAACGCACACTGCTGGAGCCGTCGCAAAGCTCGCGTACAAGCTGGTGAAACAGGAGCAAAACACCGACACGTTGATCGAAGGCTTGTCGGCCGGTGAGCCGGGCTGAAACTTCCAGGTTCGAAGCATCAAAGGCCAAAGAGTAGAACGAAGCTCTCAGAGGTGTTCGGTGTCTTTCGTATCTCAATCTGTACAACTCTGTAGAAGATGGTGGAACCGGAAAGATTCAAGCTCGTTGTCGTGGCTTGCAAAGTGTGGATTCTTGGAAACACGTTGTTGGAGTTCGAACCGTGGAAAGAAGTGTTGATGGTTTCAACTATATTGCTCGGCAGTTGAACACCTACCCGGTACTCGGCCAGATAGCTCTGCGTGAAGTTCAAAAGACACACAGTCTTGATCTCCAGTTCCTGCCTGTTGACCGTGTTCAAAGAATTGGTGATCGCCTCGAACGCGAAGACAACAGTTATGGCGATCAGGACCAAACCGACAAGTACCTCAACGAGGCTAATACCTATCTTCATCAGTAGATCCCCCTGATCGCAAGCAAGACAAATCCTTCACGTTTTGCGGGCGTACCTATCGCGCTGATGCCCTCCAAGATCTTGTAATCGTAAATGTAGTTCTTGTAGTAGCCTGTTCGAATCCTATCTCCACTAAACGTCCCAACAGGTCCACGGTAATACTGCATCAAAGAGCCAAAGATCGTGAGTTGACCGGCAGGACTACCCTGATCGTAGCCTTCAACTTGAAAACTCTGGTCGAATGAGTAGATACTCGCCGTGATTTTGAGATTCCTTTGTTTCTCTTTGACCAAAACGTACTTGTCGGCGACGATGTTGAGAAAATCTGTTCGTGTTGCGTTTTTCATCCGTTCAACCAAATTGTTATCGACGACGATGCCATCGATCCTGTTGTATGGAAAGAGATCGCGAAAATCTTCGTACACAATGTGATCGTAGATCTCTACATTCTCCTTGGAATATATCGTGTACCTTCCGTCGACGTACATCGGTTTGTCGTTGTTGGAACGGTTGGTCAAGGCGATCGTCAGGTCACTCATGAGCACGCCGTTGAAGTCCACGTCCTTGTTGTACTCGGATGGATTGTCTGGAATGACACCGGCCAGATCGAGCCACTTTCTCGCGTTCTCGCCATGGATGGTTATTTGCTGTGCTCCTTCTCTTGGTTTGATGGTGAAGAGATTATCTATGCCAGTCGTATACCCTTGCCTGTACTCAACCGAAACCCTGATGAAATGGTCTGCTCCCTGACCTTGAGCGCTCTTGAACTCGACGATGAGTTTTTGTGCCGTTCTGGTGTTATTTCCAACTTGTATCGTTTTTCCTTTAAGATTCAACTTTATGCCTGACTCCGCATCACTTGCCACGAACTGGTTCATCGGTTTGACCAAAGCCTCCAGATCGTTGGCGTAGTTCTGCTTTATCTTGGTCATGTTGTAATCTTCGATGTCCTGCTGGATTAAACGTTTCCATCCCATTTCGAAGCTGGGGCTTCCGGAGACTATGTTTACGCCTCCTACCTCAACAGTCGATCTGAAAATTGGATTTCCCCAAATGTTTATCGTGTCGTTGGATCTCATCGGACCATCTATCAAGTCTCGCGTGACGAAGTATATCTTCCCACCACCGGGACGAGTCTCCCTTTCAGTGAAATACGCATACTTGTTCAAAAAATCTATCGCTAAAACGGCCAAGGCGTAACTTTCCATCTTTCCGACCGAATTTCGGCTGACCACCAGAACCGAGTACGGATTTCCACCCACCATGTATGTCCCTGTAATGGGCACGACGACCGTCGAACCGCTGAGGCCAAAGGATGCTAGAGCTTCGTTGAACTCGTTCACGGCACTCAGATCGAAATATCTGTTCTCGTTGACTCTCTGAAAGAAGTTGCGCCAGAAATCACCGTCAGACTGGCTGAACAACCAGTTCTTGAACCTGTCCCACCAACCCACGTTACTCGAAACGTTGCCGTTCACCCAAGGCAACACCACACCCCTCACACCGCTGAAGCTTGGCTTCAGGAACGCCACAGACAGCTGGAGCAAATTTTGCGCACCCAGGTGTGAGAGATTGCTAGTACTTTGGAGGCTAACTCTTTTCACATAAGCAGATAAGTTCGTCAGTATTGCAACGACGAACAATGACGCGACGATCAATAAAACCAAGGTAAGAACTAGAACGTGACCCTTTCTCACCGTTTCACCTCATTTCAGGTTGTAAAGCACCACAGAGGAATCAAACTTGACCAACGTCGTGTTCTTCTTTGTCAGACTGTACCTTATCAAATTCCTTTTTAGTTGTGTTGCTTGTGGGTCGAATCGACAGTCATCAAGTTCGCCGAGCAGCTTTTTATCAATATCACCGGTGTCATAATTAATGATGTGAAGCTCAAGTTTGTTGTTCGCAAAGATGAGTTTGTAGCGTAGTCTCGTGGCAGAAGCGTAAGTTCCGTAGAGTGGTTTTGAAAAAGGAACGATCACGTCGAATTCAACGTATGTGCTTTGTACGTTCAATTCTTCAATGGTCGGCCCAGCCTTTAGCAATTCTTTGCGGATCTCTGCATCTATCCTTAACAGTTCGTCTTGAAGCGTTATTCTGTCAAAAGACACGACAGAACCTCTGTAGACACTCGTCATGAGAAGGACGACTATAGAGAGAGCTATTGAAAGAACTATCATAACGACGAGCACTTCCGTCAAAGTAAACCCCCGCACACTCTTCACCACCGAAGACTTTTTTGATTTTGCCATATTTTAGCACGGACATATCTTGATTATTACATAAGGTGTGCAGTTTTTCCCCAAAACAACGGTCGATTCGTGTTCGAAGCACATCGAGCTTCGTTTGCTTTCAAGCCAAAAGGTCCATACGTGCTTTAGTGTAGTTCTCCACGGCAATGCGAACCAACTTCATGTTCAAACCGTTCTGTTGGTAGAAGGCGAAACTCAAAAGCTTCAGAAAATCTTCTTTGCTCACCAATGCTACTTCTTGTGGTTGCTTCGGTGCAGAAATGAAGTTCAAAGCGATACGATTGTTCGACACACCGTCGATCCTCATATGAATCACCTGTTCTTTTATCGTCCAAACGCGAAAGAATTTGAACTGCTTAGCACTCTCACGATTACATTTTCCTTATCGCGTTCTTGTAGACGAAGATCACGAAGTCTAAAAGTTTTCTGTATCTGATCTGGATGGCAACTTTGCTGAGCAAATTCTCAGGTTCAGTGCTGTGAACGATCGCTTCGAGTAATTCCAAAGGCGTGTAAATTTTCAATCTGTCGACGTTCAACACCTTTGCCAGACTCTCCAAAAGTTTGATCGGCACCTTCTTGGGTTCATCGAAAAAAGAGAGCGTTTCGAGCCTCAAACGAGGAAGTATGAAAGATTCGTACTGCTGTTCCGCCGACAGTTCGCTTGGAAGTTTCAATCCCAGCAAGAAACCTGCGATGTCTCTCTCTTTCGCGTCGAGCTTCGCATAGAGCTGTTTCAAAACGTCCTCTTCGCTCGAAAGGTAATACTGTTCCCCGTAAAGTTTTCCAAAGTACGCGAGCGTGTCGAGATAACCTTCAACGAAGTATTTCCTGATCACTTCCCTATCGAAGTTCAGCACGTTTCCGAAATGTTCCCTCGGTCTGATGTACCCGATCCGAGTTCTCTCGCGAAAGATTCTCAGATAATCAAGAATATCCGCCAGACCGATCGTTCCGATATCGACGACCAAGATGTTTTCCCAGCCTCTCTCAACCGCCATGCGCACAGGAACGTTGCTGTAGATTCCACCATCGATGAACAACTTGCCTGCGATCTCTTCTCTTTTGAAGAGTGGAAAGTTCGCACTCGAGAGGATGTAATCTGCAAGCATACCTTCGGGGATTTCTTCTATGTACAGCATGTAAGGCTTCAAGT
The DNA here is from genome assembly GCA_003510135.1 of Pseudothermotoga sp. GTDB lineage: Bacteria > Thermotogota > Thermotogae > Thermotogales > DSM-5069 > Pseudothermotoga_A. The sequence continues at coordinate 1,731 of DOKY01000031.1, read as the reverse complement.
CGCTGATGGAGTAAGTCACCAGGCCGTAGTGGACCTTTGAGTTTCTTATTTTCTCTTCGGGCAACAGAGCCTTCATTTTTTCCCGAAGAGGCGTGATATCTATGCCACCAGATTCGATCAGGTTTTTCGCCGCTTCAAGAGCTTTGAAGATATTGAGTTCGAATATGCCACCCGAAAGCAGCTTCTTCATCTCCTCTGGTACGTTCATCACATCTTCAAATTCGACTTCAAGCCACGCCTTTTCCGCGAAATCGTAATCACCGTAGGCGATTAGTGCCCCGTTGATCGCGCCCACCGAGGTACCGTACACCGCCACAATGTCGATGTTCAGCTCCCTCAGAGCCTTCCACACACCTATCTGGTAAGCTCCTCGCGCGCCACCGCCTGAAAGCACCAGGGCCACACTCGTAGCGACCGTCAGAAATGCGCTCACGATCCTCACCCAAAAAGATTATAATTTCTTTGGAGGTGTGCAGGATGATGCGCTTGATGCTGAAATCAAAACTTCACATGGCCACCGTGA
>DOKY01000031.1:0-898 GCA_003510135.1 Pseudothermotoga sp. | reverse complement strand
TCGAAACTTATGTGATCAAAGGAAAAGCAGGGAGTGGAACGATAGCCTTGAACGGCGCTGCGGCGCGCTTGGTGGAAGTCGGGGACAAGATCATTATCATGAGCTTTGGCCTGTTCAACGAGAACGAGTATAAAGGACCAAAGGTGGCGATACTTGGAGAGAAGAATAGGGTGGTGGAAATCAAATAACACTTGAGAATGGGCTGGGTTTTTCCCGCCAAAGATCCTCAATTTTACAGAGCACTTTGTTCATCACTATCGCCGATGACAAAATAACAACAACCAGTACAGCCAAATGGAAGTGAAGCCAGCGTCAATCGTTCCGGATAGTAGGCGGCAGAAAAAGAATCAAGAAAGTAAACGAATAAAAAACCGGCAGGCTTAACCTGCCGGTTTTTGGAAAAGATCACCACCACTTTGCTATTCGGAACCGCAGAGTCATGTTAGTAGCGCCTACAGTAACATCCGGATATATGCCCGTCACCTTATTTGCGTCAACATCTAAGCTATTGTAAAAGATTGTTGCTGTTGCTACGCCATTCGACCAGTTAGTCATGCTTAATGTGAAATTATCTGGTACGGCGGATAGGTAACCTTTGTTCTTCAGCTCGCTTAAGGTTATGTTCGATGGCGTAGCTGGTTTCTCGATGTTTACATAACTTTCAACGGCACTCTTCAGGTTTCTAAAATTCGACGCCACCTGTGTTGCCTTCGCCTGCGCCACTGCGTTCAGCGCGATTGGGGTCGCTATCGCCAGCAATGCCGCGATGACTGCCAAGACGATCAAAAGTTCAATCAGCGTGAAGCCTCTCAACATGTTTTTGGCTTTCCTCATACCATCCACCTCCTTATTTGTTATCGTCTATGTTCTATCATATTATACTCCCGGCTTTTGAAAA
>DOKY01000035.1 GCA_003510135.1 Pseudothermotoga sp. | reverse complement strand
TGACCTGCGTACATCACGATGACCCTGTCGCACATCTCGGCGATGACCCCCAGATCGTGTGTTATGAGCAGGACGCTCATACCGAAGGTATCCTTGAGCTGGGCGATGAGATCGAGTATCTGCGCCTGAACGGTCACGTCGAGTGCGGTGGTGGGTTCGTCCGCGATCAAAAGTTTCGGGTTGCACGCGAGGGCCATGGCTATCATGGCGCGCTGTCTCATACCACCCGACATCTGGTGCGGATAATCGTCGTAACGTTTTTCGGGATTTGGAATACCCACCAGTTTGAGCAGTTCGATCGACTTCTTTCTGGCTTCCTCCATGCTTACGTTCTGGTGTGTCACAATCGCTTCGGCGATCTGCTTTCCCACTGTTATGACGGGGTTCAGAGAAGTCATAGGTTCCTGGAAAATCATCGATATCGCGTTACCGCGAATTTTTCTCATCTCGGCGTCCGAAAGTTCCAGCAGGTTCCTTCCATTGAAAAAGATCCTTCCCGACGTGATTCTGGCTGGTGGCATTGGCAGAAGCCTCATCACTGATAAAGAAGTGACGGATTTGCCACAACCGGATTCCCCCACCAGTCCCAAGACTTCCTCTTCTTCTATGGAGAAACTCACCCTGTCCACGGCGTGTACGATTCCATCGCTGGTGAAGAACTTCACGGTGAGATCCTCAACGCGCAAAAGTTCAGCCATGGTCTATCACCTTTGAATGATCCTTCTTGCACCGATGTACTTCCTGTCAAGATCTGCTGAATAATCCGGATCGTTCGGATCAAAACTGTTTATCGCCACACCCTTGCTGCCAGAATGAATGTACTTCATGTTTCCAATGTAGATGCCCACGTGTGATGGACCTGCCTTGTAAGTTTGGAAAAACACCAGATCTCCCGGCTTGAGTTCTTTCCTATCCAACACGGGCTCGCCCTGTTCGTATTGCATGTCGGCATCCCGTCTCAAGAAATATCCTGCCATCTTGAAGCAAAACTGCGTGAAACCTGAACAATCGAATCCGTAAGACGTCGTACCTGCCCAAAGATAAGGCAGCCCCAAATGCTGTTTGGCGAGCTCGATGATGTACTCTGCATCTTTCTCAATTGCGAAGACTTTATTCCTGCTTTCAAACAACTGCACCTCACTCGTTCTCACAAAAAGTTCTCTTCGATCGGGCAGCCTCAATTTCAGCCATTCGTCTTTCACTTCGACGCAGGGCAGTGTGGTCCCCTGCACCAGCTTTGCCTCAATCGCGCTCGCTGGATCTGCCTCTTTGTAAAGCTGTGCGAACTTGGAAACGACCAGTGCGAACGAAGAGGAAAGATAATTCTCAAGTTCATTCTCGTTCATGGGAACGATCTTGGACCCATCGATCCAGCCTATGTAAGAATCTTCCATCTGTACCAGGTACCAGTCGCCATCCTTCTTGAACAGTTTCAGAATATCTCCCATGCGTGCTTGGGTTACGGCGTTCTTCTGCAACGTTCTCCTTGGAGCGTCCATCAGGTTCACAACGTCTACGTTCACGATCGCGTAGTTCTTCTCACCAACGGATTCATCAGGTAGAAGCTTGATCTTGTCCTCCAAGGAAACTCCAAGTGAGGCTCTCAGTCTTTCGAGCAAGGAAAGCTTCAGCTCCAGATTTGAAACTTCACCGAAGATCGCCAGCTTTCCCTCCTCACTGCCCACCGTAACGCTGAACACCACTTCTCGTGGTTCAATCTTGAATTCTTTCTTGAAAAGTTCTATCTGCTGTCTTGCAAGCTCCAAGCTCTCCACGGTCACACCACTCCCGAAAAGCAACATTGGAATCAATATCGAGAAAACGAAAACGAGCTTTTTCATCATCGCACACCCTTTCACTGCTTCAATCTCGGATCAAGTGCGTCTCTGAGGCCATCTCCGAGAAGGTTGAAGGCGAACGTGGCGAGCATGAGCACAACACCCGGCCAGACGGCGTACCAGGGCTGAATCCTTAGATACGCACTCGCCGATCTTATCATGTTCCCCCAGCTCGGTGTTGGTGGCAGGATGCCAAGACCGAGGAACGACAGACCTGCTTCAGCCAGGATCGCACCGGGTATGCCAAGCGACACCGAGACGATGATCGGACCCATGCAGTTTGGAAGTATGTGCTTCACAATGATTCTAAAGTCTGAAAATCCCTGCGCTTTTGCGGCTTCGACGAACTCAGTCTCTTTCAAATAGATGACCTGACTCCTCACCAGACGCGCCTTTCCAGCCCAACCAATCACAGACAGGGCGATGAACATGTTCGTCAAGCCCGGACCGAGCGCGAACATCATACCGATGTAGAACAGCAGTTCAGGAAAGGCGAACAACATGTCGGCTATCCTCATCATCACCATATCGATGACCCCACCGTAGTAGCCCGCCAGTGATCCGATAACTACGCCTATCGCTGTGGTGATGAGCTGCGTCATCACACCGACGGTCAGAGAGACTCTCGCACCGTAGATCAGGCGTGAAAGTATGTCCCTGCCATACTCATCGGAGCCAAGAATGTAAACCCCATTTCTGCAGATTCTCGACGGTGAGCCCATGGGTTTGAGACGATTCTGAAGGTCTATCTTGTTCGGATCCGCCGGTGCGAGCAAGGGTGCAAAAATGGCGACGAACACGACGAAGATCACGAAGATCAACCCAAACATTGCCGCTTTGTTTTTTCTCAACCTTCTGAAGGCGTCCGCATACAGTGAAGTGGCTTTCTTCTCAGCCACAGAAGTTACCTCCTATTTCAACCTGACTCTCGGGTTCAAAAACGCGTAAGATATATCCACGATCAGATTGCCCAGAATGTACACGATCGCTGTGAAAACTACCGTTCCTTGGACGAGAGGAAAATCTCTTTCCGAAAGTGCCCAGACGGACAACCTTCCAAGTCCCGGTATGGCGAAAACCGTCTCGGTGAGAATAGAACCCGTCAAAAGCCCGCTGAGCTGCATTCCAAGGATTGTCACAACCGGAATCATCGCGTTCTTGAGCGCGTGGATGAAGATCACTCTTCTTTCCGAAAGTCCTTTGGCACGCGCAGTTCTTATGTAATCCTGTCTTATCACGTCCAGAAGTGCACTCCTGGTGTAACGAGCAATAGAAGCGGCGAACCTGGTTCCCAAAACGATCGCAGGCAAAATCATGTGTCTGAAACTGTAGTAACCGGATATGGGAAACCAGCCGAGTTTCAGTCCAAAGATCAGTTGTGCAACGACGGCGACCCAGAAAACGGGTGCACTCACTCCCGCGAGTGCGAGGATCATCATGGAACGGTCGAGGATGGAATATTGCTTGACCGCCGAAATGATACCCACGGAAACTCCGAGCACTATTGCCACCAGATACGAACTGAGTGCCAGTTTCAGCGTGGTGGGAAACGTATCGGCGATCATCTTGGAAACGGGCAGGTTCGTCTTGAAAGATTTGCCAAGATCTCCTCTCAGCAGGTTGAACAAAAATCTCATGTACTGCACCACGAGAGGATCGTTCAATCCCAGCTGTTCTCTAATCTGCTCAATAGCTTCCGGATCTGCGTACTTTCCCACCATCTCCAGGACAGGATCACCAGGTACCACGTTGAGCAGGATGAAGGTTATCAGAGTGACTCCAATGATGACAGGTATCGAATAGAGAAGGCGGCGAACAATGTATTGGACCACGATCGTTTTCCTCCCGAAAGGGCGGGCGTGAGCCCGCCCGGTTCATTCACTGTTTGTACGCATACAGATAGACGGTTATTCCCGTTGGGTGAGCGATTATGCCGTGCACGTTCTTTTGAGTTGCAAGCAGGTATTTCAGATGGAAGAGCGGTATGACCGCTACATCCTCTCTTATGATCTTGTACTCTATCTCTCTGTACATTTGGGCTCTTTTTTCTGGGTCGACTTCAACCCGTGCTTTCTCGATCATCTCCTGGACTTCTTTGTTGTTGTAGCCCGAAGACATCTGGTTGCCCTCGGCGAAGAACACACCTATGTAGTTGTCTGGATCAGGAATGTCGGCCCACCAGTTACCGTAGTTTGCCGGAATCTTGCCTTCACGTCTGGCCTGACGGAACGCTGCCCTTTCGACCGGTATGATCTCCAGATCTATTCCGACTTCCTTGGCCATCGCCTGGATAATTATGTTCGGCTGTGAGAGCGTGTCTCCTCCCCACTGCCACGCCGTTACTTTACCAATGTTTCCAAGCTGTGCGACCAGTTTCTTAGCTTCCTCCGGGTTATAGTCGTAAGCTGGGCCTTCTCCCAGTGGATAGGAGCCGGGTATACCGGGTGTGACGAAACTCGTCGCCACCGTTGCCCTGGGTCCAAAGACTGCCTCCGCGAGTTCCTTCTTGTTGATCGCCAGTGCCATGGCCTTTCTCAGGATCGGGTTGGACCACTTCGGATCGCTCATGTTCATCAGGAAATAGTATGTGTTGAGTGCTTCCTTCTCGATGATGTTGTACTTGCCGGAAGCTTTCAATCTCTCGTACTCCAGCACGGGTATAGTGACCACATCAAGTGTTCCAGCTTCAAACTCCATGAGCGCCGTCGTTGAGTCTGGGACTATTCTGAAAACTATGCCATCGAGATATGGAAGATCCTTTTCAAAGTAGTACGGATTCCTCTCAAGAACGATCTCGGTGTTGGGCACATGCCTTTTCAGTTTGAATGGTCCTGTTCCCACGGGATTGAGTTTCCAGTTGTCTCCAGCTGCCTTGACGAGCTTTTCCGAGTAGATCGATGCGCCCGGCACTGCGAGATGGTAGAGGAAGGGTGCGTACGCCTCTTTGAGTATTATCTGGAACCTGTAGTCGTCGATCTTCTTGAAACCTTCCAGGCTTGTGGACTCACCTTTGATGAACTCTTCGGCGCCGAGTATGGGCTCGAACAACCACTTGCTCGCGCCTCTTCCTTTCGGACTGAGCATTCTCTCGATAGTGAATTTCACATCATCACTCGTGAGTTCCGTTTTGCCATCGTGGAATTTAATGCCTTTCTTCAGCTCGAACGTGTACACTCTTCCATCCTCAGAAATTTCGGGCATCTTCACGAGCAGCTCTGGTTCGAGTTCCAGAGAATCGCCCTTGTACCTCACCAGTGTGCTGAACAACAGCCTTGCCAGCGCATAAGTCTGCAGCGTTGTGTCTTCCTGGGC
>DOKY01000006.1:8233-9312 GCA_003510135.1 Pseudothermotoga sp. | reverse complement strand
TCCATCACGTGGTTCGGAAGTTCGTACCTGACACCTATGTCAACGTAATAATTCTCCCTGACCAGCTGCGGATACTTCTCCTTGATGCGGTCCATCAATCTGTGGCCACTTCTGCCAACAGCGATCACGAGTTCGTCGAACAAGAATTCACCCTTGTTTGTGATGACTTTATGTTTTGAACCGAGTTCGACATCCTCAACGATCGTGTCAAACATGAAGTGCACGTTCTTGAAGGACGAGAAGTGTTCAAACAGACTGTTGTTCGTTTCTCTCAGCACGTCCGTTCCCAGATGGAAGAAGTAAGCCTTGATCGGCTCAAACCCGTGATCGTAGAACTTTCTGTACGTCTCATCGTCTGCGAAGGATTCACCGAACTCTATCTTTTTTCCACCCTTCTCGAAAGATTTGAGATACTCGATCGGATTGATTCTCTCCTTCAGCGTGGGCCGATAACCTGAATGACTCAAATACAGCTCGACGATCCTGTACTGTACCTCTAAGGGTATGTCGAGTTCACCACCCATTCCTTTGCTCACGAAGATCTTTCCGTCCATTCGAACACCGGAGATGGTGTTGTACGAGTGATCTTTCCCTTTCTCGAACACAACGATCTCATAACTGTCGATCTTCTTCGATTCAATCAGTCCTTGAAGAAAACCGATCGCAGCAGCTCCAAAACCCACGATACCCAACTTTTTCACTGTGATCCCTCCGCTCAAGCTCAGCGATCCGTATATCCATTCCAATATACTATTCAACTGAATGGACCACTTTCGCGCGCGTTGAGTTTAAGACACGCTTTTGCAAGAATTGTGCAACCATTCGACCTTAGACTTTAACTTGGACCGAAGAAGGAGGGGTGATGGTGCGTTGAAAGAGTTCTACAGGCTCAGCATGGAGCAGGTCTGCCGGGAACTTTCAGTCGATCCTCAGAAGGGTCTTTCCAGTGAAGAAGCGAAAAGAAGGCTTCAGCAGTACGGCCCGAACGAACTTGCGGAAAAAAAGAGACGCACGATCCTTCAGATGTTCCTCTCACAGTTCACGGACTTTCTCATCATCATCTTGCTCGCCGCAGCGGG
>DOKY01000006.1:7227-7902 GCA_003510135.1 Pseudothermotoga sp. | reverse complement strand
TGTTCCATCGCGCGAGTTGGTCCCAGGAGACATAGTCATCTTGGAGGCGGGCAACTACGTTCCCGCTGACGGAAGGTTGATCGAATCGATGAACTTGTCCGTCAGCGAAGCTGCGCTCACGGGAGAGTCACAGCCGGTAGAAAAATCGATCGAAGCGATAGACAAGCCGAACCTACCCATCGGCGATCGAACGAACATGGTTTACTCTGGCACCATCGTCAGCAGGGGTCGCGGTAGAGCGATCGTGACTGCAACGGGAAACGACACCGAAATCGGAAAGATAGCCAAGATGCTCACAGAGATGGAGGAAGAAGAAACCCCACTGCAGAGGAACCTCGAAAAGCTTGGAAAACAGATCGGCATGATCGTGCTCTTGATCTGCGCGATCGTCTTCGTCGTTGGTATTCTGGAAGGTAATCCCATCCTCGAGATGTTCCTCACGGCCGTCAGTCTCGCCGTTGCAGCGGTTCCAGAAGGTTTACCTGCCGTCGTGACGATCGTGCTCGCCTTGGGTATGTACAACATGGTGAAGAGGCACGCGATCATAAGAAAGTTGCAAGCCGTTGAAGCACTCGGATCTGTGAACGTGATCTGCTCGGACAAAACCGGCACGCTCACCAAGAACGAGATGACCGTGGTGAGGTATTACCTGCACCCAGGAGAGTGGTTGAAACA
>DOKY01000006.1:1846-6924 GCA_003510135.1 Pseudothermotoga sp. | reverse complement strand
TCGCCCTCGCACTTGCCGCGTGGGACTTCGGTTTGAAAAAAACAGAACTGGAAGAAAAGATGCCACGTGTCCACGAGATACCTTTCGATTCCGACAGAAAGATGATGACCACCGTTCACAGGAAAGACGACACTTTCGTTTCTTACACGAAGGGTGCTCCCGATGTCGTGCTCGCAAGATGCACGAAATACGTTTCAGCTTCAGGCGAAGTGAAACAGATGAGCGAGAAGGACAGAGAACAGATTCTGCAGGCTAACCAGCGAATGGCTCAGGATGGCCTGCGCGTTCTTGCGGTGGCTTACAAGAGCGTAAAGGAAGGTCAGTATCAAGATCTCGAGCAAGACATGGTGTTCCTCGCACTGATCGGCATGATAGATCCTCCAAGGCCAGAGGTGAAAGATGCCCTCGAGAAGTGCAGAACCGCTGGGATAAAGGTGATCATGATCACGGGCGATCACAAGGCAACCGCACAGACGATAGCGAAAGAGTTGGGAGTAATTGACTCTGAAGGTAAAACGCTCACGGGTAGTGAACTTTTGAATATGGATATCGACGAGCTGGTGAAGGTCGTGGAAGAGGTGAAGGTCTACGCGAGGGTTTCACCCAGCGATAAACTGAAGATCGTGGAGGCACTCAAGAAGAAAGGTAAAATCGTGGCGATGACGGGAGACGGTGTGAACGACGCACCAGCCCTGAAGAGAGCGGACATAGGTGTCGCGATGGGTATCACGGGAACGGATGTTTCGAAAGACGCCGCGGACATGGTGCTCACCGATGATAATTTTGCGAGCATCGTGGCTGCCGTTGAAGAGGGAAGAAAGATCTTCGACAACATCAGAAAAGTCGTCTACTATCTGCTCTCGTGCAATATCAGCGAGGTGGCGACGATATTCGTCTCGATCCTGCTCAGATTGCCTCTACCCCTCATTCCGGTCCAGATTCTCTGGATGAACCTGGTCACCGACGGACTTCCAGCACTTGCGCTCGGGGTCGAACCTGCAGAACCTGACGTCATGAACAGACCACCGAGGGATCCGAAAGAGGGTATCATGAGCAAGGACGTGATGAAGAAGATATTCATCGGCGGTTTGTTGCTCTCGATGTTGACGCTCTTCGTCTACGGTTGGGCCTTGATGGAACACGACGAGATAAGACTACTCAGAACGATGGTCTTCTTCACCTTGTGTACGGGCCAGCTGTTCCATGCGTTCAATTCAAAGTCGTTGAAGCATTCTCTGTTCAAGGTGGGTCTGAGGAACAACCCACGTTTGATCCTCGCGGTTGTGGTGTCTTTCTTGCTCCTGCTCGCGGTCATATATCTTCCGGGTCTGCAAAGCGTTTTCGGTACTGCAACGCTCGCAGGTCATCAACTATTGGTCAGCTTTATTGCAGCTTTCATGATCGTGCCCCTTTTTGAGCTGGTCAAGTGGTTCGATAGAAGAAAGGGTTGAACCTTCGACCCGGTCTCACGACCGGGTCTTTCCTTTCCTCTGAGGATAACCCCTCCCTCGCGTAGAAATAGTTAGTCGGTGAGGGTATGAAAGGACTCGTTCTTGCAGTCGTGTTCCTTTTGATATTCACAGTCTACTGTTTTGCGAACGAGATGCTCATCGAGGCGATAGAAAAGTTCGCCAGAGAAAACTTTGGCTCAGAAGCAACGATCGTTTCTCTGCAGATCAAGAGTTCCCCTAGTTCTTTTGACAAGATCCAGCTGACTTCACACAGCCGTTCGAAAAGCTTTTTCAGTTTCCTGTTCAAAGCTTATCAAGAAGAAAAGTTCTGTGGTTATGTGCGAGTTGAATGTGAGCTCGCAGTCTTTGCCGATGTTCTGGTCGTGAACAGAACGGTCAGATCCAACGAAGTTCTTGGCGTGAACGATGTGACGCTTCAGAGGGTGAACCTCCTGACGTTGAACGTGGAACATTGCACGGATCTCAATCAAGTCGTCGGAAAGATCGCTCGAAGGATGTTCAGACAGAACGAACCTTTGGACGCGAGGTACTTGGCGAAACCACCGGATGTGAGAGCCGGTCAGTTGTTGACAGCCAGAGTGACTATCGGTCCGATTGTTGCAACGGCGCAGGTGCGCGCCATGCGTGACGGTTACATAGGCGAGAGGATCTCCGTCAGGAACGTTTCAAGTGGTGTACTCATAGAAGGTTTGCTCCAAGAGGATCTGACCGTTTTAGTGACTGGAGGTTGATAACATGAGAAGGTTTCTTTTGCTCACTCTGATGATGCTCACAACGATCTTCTTTTCAACGTCTTTGTGGAACAGTTCCACCAACACGCAGTTCAGATACATCATCTCGGACAGAAAGGCGAGTCGCGTGGGTGACATCGTCACGATCGTCGTGCGCGAAAGTCCGCAGTTCAGCACTTCGCTCAGCACCGAATCTCTGGAGAAGGCTTTGATGAACCTGATCACAGGCACGGTGAAAGGCATCACGAACTTCGACTTGTCCAAGTTCATTCCCATAAACAACAACACGAACATCGACAGAAGCGCAAAGACCAGTACCAACGTCATCATGACCATGTCTGCCGTCGTGGTCGCCATAGAGAATGGAAACTTCGTCATAGAAGGAAACAGACAACTCAAGGTCGGCAATCAGCTCAGCGAAGTGACGATAAGAGGCACCGTCAGACCCGACGACATCGCCGCGAACAACACGATCGACTCTTCGAAGATCGCCAACTGTCAGATTTGGGTCAACGGACAGCTCGTTTTCAGGCAGAAGCCCGACGAGGAATCATGGCTCGATGCATTTCTCTCTGCCATCGCCAGATTCTTGCTGTGAGGTGGTGGGCGTGAGAAAGATATTTCTCGTGCTGACATTGACACTGACGTGCATCGCTTTCTCCACCGCAAGGATCAAAGACATCGCGAACTTCAGAGGCGTGAGAGACAACCAGCTGTTCGGCATAGGCATCGTGGTGGGACTGAACGGCACGGGTGATTCGGGTAAGATAAGTTCTACCGTACTCAGCAACATAGCGAAAACACTCGGTGTGACCATGAATCCAGAGGACATCAAAACGAGGAACAGTGCGATGGTGATGGTCATCGCTGACATTCCTGCGTTTTTCAAAGAGGGCATGAGGCTGGATGTCGTGGTGGCATCCATAGGGGACGCGAAGTCGTTGGAGGGTGGCATTCTGCTACAAACACCACTGTTCGGTGCGGATGGAAACGTCTACGCAGTGGCCCAAGGAAGCGTCAGCGTGGGTGGAGCGGAAGTCAAGGTCTCGGCGAATTTGCAATCGAAGTACAAGGTCGTGGGGTTCATTCCATCTGGCGCCATCGTGGAACGTGAGATACCCTTCGAGTTCGCTCAGTCCAACTCGGTGACCTTGCATCTGAAACGACCCGACTTCACGACCGCCGCGAGGGTGGCACAGGCGATAAACACCACTTTTGAAAGGAGAATAGCGAAGGCGATCGATGCTTCGACGATAAAGATAGACGTACCTTCTGCGTTCGAAGACGATGTGATATCCTTCCTCGCACTCGTAGAGGAAATCGAAGTCTCAGTGGACATGCCCGCACGAGTGGTTGTGAACGAAAAGACGGGCACGGTGGTGTTCGGCGGAAACATAAAGATCCTCGACTTCACTCTCTCTTACGGGGTTTTCAACGTCACGATCAAAAATGGCAAACTTCCGGAACAGGAAACGGAAGCCACGGTGGGTGCGCTCGTTTCCGCGCTCAAGAGTCTCGGTGCCACACCACAGGACATCATAGCGATACTCGAGTCCATGCACAAAGCTGGTGTGTTGCTTGCCGAGCTGGTGGTGATGTGAATGGTGCAGACAATTTCTACGATCAACAGAGGTTCTGATAAACTCTGGAACGCCTGTGCGGACTTCACCGCGACGATCTTTTACGATGTTCTCAAGAAGATGTACGAGTCCATACCCAAGTCGAACTTGTTCAGAAGAACGCTCGCAGAAAGCTGGTTCATGAACATGACCCTGTACGAATATTCGAGGCAGGCGGCGAGGCACGAACTCTCTTCCCTGACGAACATGATCTACGAAGCTTTGGCGAAGAAGGCTTACGGTAAGACTTCAACTTAAGATGCGCTTTGCGGTCTCTGCGAGTTCGAACTCCAGCAGTTTAGAAACCAACTCGTCCAGATCGCCGTCCAATATTTCCTTGAGCCTGTAACTTGTGTAATCGATCCTATGGTCGGTCACGCGGTTTTGCGGAAAGTTGTAGGTCCGGATCTTTTCGCTTCTCTCGGCTGTCTTTATCTGGCTTTTCCTTTGCTGGGAGATCTTTTGCATGAGCTCTTCCTGTTTCAGCTGAAAGAGTTTGGCCCTGAGTATGGCGAGAGCCTTCTCTCTGTTTTGATGCTGCGATCTTTCGCTTTGACAGCTCACGGTGATACCCGTTGGAAGGTGCGTTATCCTCACGGCAGATTCAGTTTTGTTCACGTACTGTCCCCCATGACCTGAAGCCTTGAAGGTGTCTATCTCCAGATCTTTCGGGTCTATCTGGACTTCCACGGTCGTGACCTCGGGCAGTATCGCGACGGTGGCGGTGGAGGTGTGTATCCTACCGGAAGATTCCGTGATCGGGATCCTCTGGACCCTGTGTACCCCACTTTCCCATTTCAGATGTTTATAAACAGATTTCCCTCTGACGAACAACACGACTTCTTTGAACCCGCCAAGACCGGTGTCGTGAAAGTCTGCGAGCTCCACTTCCCAGCCCTTGCGCTCCGCATAGCGGCTGTACATTCTGTACAGATCTGCGGCGAAGAGTGCGGCTTCTTCTCCCCCTGTGCCTGCCCTTATTTCCATGATGATACTGTCGTAGTCGTCGCTCGGAAGCAGGAGCGAAATCAACTGCGAGAGCTTCTGCTCGTGTTCCTGTTTCGTCTCAGCGAGCTCTTTCTCGGCAGAAGGATCCTCCGCAATGACCTGTTGCCAGAACTCGATATCTCTTTCGAGCTCTTCAAGCCCTTCGTGAAGCTGAACGATCTCTTCAAGTTTTGAATATTCTATGGACAATCTCTTCATCTCTTCGACGTCGATATCGGCTCTTGCGAGCTCGATCTGCAATTCTTGAA
>DOKY01000006.1:1077-1546 GCA_003510135.1 Pseudothermotoga sp. | reverse complement strand
TGCATGATCGATTCTATCTGGTGCAGCTTGTTCTCCCTTATCAAGTTCTTCACCGCCGTTGTTCCCACAAGTATCTCCAACACTGGCACGACACCTCTACCCGAAGCGTGCCTCAGCAATCTTTGATACACGATCGCGATGAGGGTGTTCGCCACCTGAAGCGCAATTTGTTTCTGCTGATGTGCCGGAAACACATCTATGATCCTTTCCGGGGCGCTCGCGGCGCTGTTGGTGTGTATCGTGCTCAAAACCAGATGTCCTGTCTCTGCAGCGGTGAGTGCCAGCGCCATAGTTTCCAGATCTCTCATTTCGCCGACGAGTATGACGTCTGGATCTTGCCTCAACGCATACTTGAGACCATCGTAGAAACTGTTCGTGTCCTGACCGAGTTCTCTTTGGTGGATGATCGATCTCTTGTTGGTGAAAACGTACTCGATGGGATCTTCGATGGTGATGATGTGGTACGGAA
>DOKY01000006.1:482-732 GCA_003510135.1 Pseudothermotoga sp. | reverse complement strand
CTGCTGGTGATCAGCCTCAGTGCGAGGGCGGGGTTTTTTCTCTCGTGGTAAAGATTTCCTCTGACCCTAATTTTGTCTCCCACGGAAAAGGCGAAATCTACCTCTTTCTTGTCTTCGCTTCTTGTGATGTTCAACTGCTCGAAAATCTTCTGAACCGCGTCGAGCAGATCCTTTGCACTGACGGGTGCGTACTGCTTTTGAACCACGAGCACCCCGTCGATCCTGTAGATCGGAGGAACTCCAACCGACA
>DOKY01000006.1:0-161 GCA_003510135.1 Pseudothermotoga sp. | reverse complement strand
GACATATTCCGGGGAAACGGCCGTCCGAATTGGTCAACGGATGGTATTTCCAGCACCTCTCACACTTCTGCCCTTCAGCTTTGCTCACCAAAACTTGTATCCTTTCTTCTCCCTTTTCCAGTTCGACCTGAGACACTATGAAGATCTCTTCGAGCACGTCT
>DOKY01000002.1:263456-264825 GCA_003510135.1 Pseudothermotoga sp. | reverse complement strand
TCCTTTTTCCAGGGCTCTGGAAGAGTGAGACTCACAGCGCTTGCCGAGCACACGATCATCTGTGGACCAGCGGTGGCGCTGACTGGTTATTTTCTTTTCAGCGTTCTGAAAAGAAAGATCAGGCCCTACCATTATGCCGTGATCGGTCGAAGAGAAGAGATAAAAGAACTGCTCAAAGAGATAGAAGAAAAGAGCGATGAGTACAGGTTCGTTCAGTTCATCGAAAACAGAGAGCAGTTGAAAGAACTCAGTGATGAGATCGATGGTGTTGTAGTTTCAGACTACAGTCTTTACGAATCCTTTCAACCGGAGCTCGCGAGGCTGAACCTCAACAACATCATCTTTCTTCCGCACATCGCCGAGACTGTCCTGAAGAGAGTTCCTCTGACACTTTTGGAGAAATTCAAAGGTTACTACGAAACGTCGCTCAATGGTATCACGGAGAACGCCTACAAGAGAATTCTGGACGTGATCTTAGCCAGCCTTGCGCTCATCATCACCTCGCCCATCGTTCTGATCGTTGCGGTACTGATCCTTCTGGAAGACGGACGACCGATCATCTACAGACAAAAGCGCGTTGGAAAGGATGGCAGAGAGTTCGAGTTTGTAAAGCTACGTTCTCTGAAACAGCAGAATTTTGACCCGGCCAATCCAAACAGGAACATCGAACAAAGGGTTCTGAGAATTGGAAGGTTCATCCGAAAGTACCGACTCGATGAGCTACCGCAGTTCTGGCTAGTGCTGAAAGGTGACATGAGCGTTGTTGGGCCAAGACCAGAAATGACGGAGTACCATCTTCACTATGTGAACAGGATTCCTTACTATCGCTACAGACTTAAACTCAAACCTGGACTGACCGGCTGGGCGCAGATAAACTACAAGCACACAACAACGCTTGAAGAGTACAGAACGAAGTTGGAGTACGATCTCTACTACATCAAGAATCACTCGCTCCTTCTGGACCTGAGCGTGATACTCAAAACTCTGGAAGCAGTCATCTTCAAGAGGGGTGCACGTTGACAGTGACCTCCTTTCACTATTGAAGTAGTGGGCTTTCCCCTTCAACATTAACATCCCTATCGCAGTTCCAACCACAAACTAAGGGTGGTGTAAATCTTGTCAAAGACCAATCGTATCAGAATCAAAGACATAGCTAAAGAGGCGGGGGTTTCAACAGCAACAGTTTCTCGAGTCTTGAACAACTCGAACAAGGTAAAAGCCAAAACGCGTTGGTGCGTTGTGAAAGCCATAGAAAGGCTGGGATATGTTCCTAATCATGTAGCGCGAAGTTTGAGAGTGGAGCGGGTTTATTCCATCGGCTTGATCGTTCCACACGATATCGATCACCTCTTTTCATTTCCTTACTTCA
>DOKY01000002.1:206792-263132 GCA_003510135.1 Pseudothermotoga sp. | reverse complement strand
GACGCTTTAACTGAGCTCGGTTTCCCCTTTGTTGTTATCGGAAGGCCCAATCATAGACTTTCGTATCTGTGGGTGGATACTGAAAACGAAGAAGGAGCTCGCAAGTATGACTCCGCTGACTCCAAAGACAAAAGAAATAGTGGCAGATCCTGCAAGGGCGAATTCCAGAGAAGAAGCAAAAAAAATTCTTTGAAGAAATGCTCAAGAAGGCTTTTAAGGAGATTGCTAGGGTTTTAAAGCCAAATGGCATTGCCACAATTGTCTATACACACAAATCCACATCTGGCTGGGAGACGCTGATAAATGCTTTGCTTGACTCAGGGCTTATCCCAACTGCCTCATGGCCCATTGACACGGAGATGAAGGCAAGGCTCTTAGCAAAAGGAAATGCCGCCTTATCTTCATCCAAATATTTTGTTTGCAGAAAAATGGAGAGAAAGGAGACGGGCTGGCTAAATGAGGTCAAGGATGAGATAAAGAAGCACATTACAAAGAAGCTTGAAAAACTCTGGGAAGAAGGTGTAAGTGGTGCCGACTACTTTATAGCAGCAATAGGCTCAGCAATTGAGATATTTGGAAAATACAAAAAGATAATATATGAAACAGATTTTAAAAACAAAACCCTAGGGAGAAAATCCCTCTTTACATCCCACATAGTTAATATGAAACCAGAATTGAACCGAGAATAATCGCTTCAACAGGTATGGCATTAACAGCGATAAGCCTTTCACTCTTTACTTTTTTGAACGAGAAAACAGGGCTGGAATTTATCATTGCTAATTTAACTCTTCTTGGTTCTGGACTTGCTCTTTTCTCCTCTCCCAACACAAATGCAGTCATGAGTTCTGTTGAGCGGAAATTCTATGGAGTAGCATCGGCCACGCTTGCAACAATGAGATTGGTTGGACAAACACTCAGTATGGGCATAACTATGATGATATTTGCCCTGTACATCGGGAAAGTGCAAGTCACTCCTCAACACTTCCCTCTTTTTTTAACCAGTGTGAAAACTGTATTCTTCATCTTTGCAGCTCTATGCTTTGCTGGCATCTTTGCATCACTTGCAAGAGGAAAGGTTCGACAATGTTAGAAACACTCCGTACATTCCCTATGAAAATATGGTTACCCAACGAATACAATTCATCCTTTTAGACCTGTAAGAGCTATACCCTTTATGAAGTATCTCTGTGCGAACAGGAAGAACACAAGAATGGGTGTTATGACGACACATGAACCTGCCATCTGTATTCCAAGGTTTTCTCCGTACTGACCAGCAAGCACCGAGACGGCCACAGGTAGAGTGTACATTCTTTCATCCTGCGCGATGATCAACGGCCAGAGAAAGGAGTTCCACGAACCTGTGAATGTGAAAATGGCTATGGTCGTGAGAGCAGGTTTTGAAAGAGGAAGAATTATCCTGAAGAAAATGAAACTCTCTCTGGCTCCGTCCATCTTGGCCGCTTCGATCAGTTCATTTGGTATGGTCATTATGAACTGTCTCATGAAGAATATGTTGAAGGCACTGGCTACTCCCGGAAGAATCAATCCAGCGTAGGTGTTCAAAAGCCCGAGCTGTCTCAAAAGCAAGAACACAGGGATCATGGTCATCTGTCCCGGTACCATAAGAGTTGCCAGTATCAGAAAGAAGAGTTTGTCTCTGCCTTTGAATCTGAACTTCGCGAAGGCGTAACCCGCCATGGAGGAAATGAGTAACGACAGAAAGGTGATGGAAGAAGCAACTATGACCGTGTTCATAAAGGGCCGTCCAAAATTGATAGAAGCGAAAAGTTCTCTATAGTTTTCCAGAGCGGGCTCTTTTGGTATCCAGCGAGGTGGAAGAACAAAAATCTCCGCGGGTGTTTTGAAGGATGTGGAGATCATCCACAGGAACGGAAGAATCATAATAGCTGCCATGATGAATAAGAATCCATGAACCGCTATCTCCTGCAACCACGATGATTTTCTTTTTCGCACTTCCAATCACCTCTATTCTCGCTCAGCAAGTTTCAGTCTCAGCAAAGTGAGGGCAGAGATCATCAAAAAGA
This sequence comes from Pseudothermotoga sp., assembly GCA_003510135.1. GTDB lineage: Bacteria > Thermotogota > Thermotogae > Thermotogales > DSM-5069 > Pseudothermotoga_A. The sequence continues at coordinate 261,087 of DOKY01000002.1, read as the reverse complement.
GAACCACTGCGATGGAAGATGCGTAACCCAGCTTGAAGAACTTGAATCCCTGTCTGTACAGATACAAAACTATTGAAAGCGTCGAGTTTAAAGGTCCTCCCTGCGTTAGCATGTACGGTTCTTCGAACAGTTGAAGGTAACCTATGATCATCATTGTGGTCACAAAGACCATGGTTGGCCTGAGCATGGGAAGGGTTATGTACCAGAACTTCTGCCAGGATGTAGCACCATCGAGCTCAGCTGCCTCGTAGAGGAAATCCGGCATGTTCTGTAACCCTGCCAGAAAAAGGATTGCGTTGTATCCCACTGCCTTCCATACAACCAGCATGATGACAGAAGGCATGGCCCACCTGGGATCTCCCAACCAGTTCGGACCTTTAATACCGAACAGACTCAGAAACCAGTTCAGCAGTCCATAACTCGGATTCAGAATCCATGACCAGACCACGGCTATTGCCACCGTGTTGGTTATGAAAGGCAGAAAAAAGCTTGTTCTGAAAAAGCTCTTGAATCTGGTTTGTTCTCTGTTCAAAAGTACTGCACACGTGAGGGATAAAACCACAGTTACCGGCATTGCCACCACAAGGCAATAGAATGTATTCATCAGTGCTTTCCAGAAGAGTTCATCTTTGAAAAGTTCGATGAAATTTCGAAGTCCAACGAGTTTTGCTCGACTCCAGTCTGTCATGGCAAAAACGTTGAAGTCTGTAAAACTCAGATAAAAAGACGCAAAGATGGGAATAATCAAAAAGACCATAAGGAGTATAAGCGCTGGTCCAACGAAAGTCAGAATCCAGATCCAGTTTGTTTTCATGAGTTTCTCCTCCTCAATAAAAGGAGCCCCCGCGGGGCTCCGCAGTACTTTCTCGTTACTTAACGATCTTTTCGATATCCTTTTTCAGCGCCTCTGCAGCTTTTTGTGGAGTTTTCTTTTTGTAGATAACTTCCTCTACTCTTCTTGATATCGCATTTGCGATCTCTTCCCACTGTGGAATGTTTGGAGGTGATTTAGCGTCTTTGAGCTGTTCTCCAAAAACCTTCATTATCGGATCATTTGCCAGTTCAGGATACTCCCACACCGACTTAACTGCAGGTAGTGAACCGACTATCTCATACCACTCCAGTTGATTTTCTGGCCTTGTCATGAACTCTATGAACTTCCATGCAAGATCTTTGTTCCTGGAGGTGTTGAAGATCACCCAGTTGGAGCCTCCCACAAAAGAGGTTCTGGTTTTCTTTTTGGGCATCAGGGCTACTGACCATTTTCCTTTTATCTCCGGGGTTTGCTGGTCTATCATGTTCACCATCCATGGACCCGAGAAGAATATGGGTACTGCTCCTGAAGCAAAATCCTGGAATAGATTTCCTCCGCCCATAGGAGCCAGTTCTTCCCAGAAGAATCGTGCGTAATATTCGATGGCTTCAACGAACTCTGGATCGGTCACTCTGACGTTTCCTTTTTCATCGAATATCCTTCCACCAGCTTGCCATGCAAAGGGCATGAACTCGTTTCCGAACACACCCGTGTAAAGCAACGAAACTCCGTACATGTTTTCTCCTCTGGCAGCAAGTTTCTTGGCAGCATCGTAGAGTTCTTCCCAGGTTTGTGGTGCATGGTCATATCCGACTTCTTTCAGAACGTCTGTTCTGTAAAACATCACCCGGACATCCACATACCATGGTATTCCGTAGATTCCTCCGTTGAGTTCTACCGTCTGCCAGGAACCTTCGAAGAAGATGTCTTTGCTTATGAAGGAATCACGCATGTATGAACTGAGCTCTTCAAAGACACCCATTGAACCAAAGGGAGCCATCCAAGTTGTTCCCATCTGTGCCAGATCGGGGAGCTGCATACCGGCAATACCTGTGAGTATCTTGTCGTATGCAGCCGACCACGGTATAGCCTGGATTTCCACTTTTACACCGGGATTTTCTTTCATAAACTTTTCTGCCATGACGTTGAGATTCTTTGCTTCTTCTCCCATAGCCCATATTTGAAGCGTTCTCTCAGCGAAGGAAAAGGTTATCAGTGCGAAAATCAGAAAAAGTATCAGAGAACCCCTTTTCATTCTCATCCACCCCCCTTTACTCAGAAAACCTTAGAGTTCCCCAAACTTCCGGTCGAGCCCAAACGTCAGCCACAGGAACCCAAGAAAGAATGTGCTCCCGGACGTATTCACCCAGTTTTGCATCTCTCTTGTTGGAGTTGTGAATAGTATGACAGAATCCTATCTCCAGACCCTTTCTTGGTGTGATACCCAGGTACTTGAACGGTATCGCCACTTCAATGATGTAGCCATTCTCGGTCTTGGAAGAGGCTACTTTCACTTCTGGAGCCACCTTTGAAATGGGTCCAGGGTTAGCGTCTTCATGACGGACAGCCTGTACATTTCCTTCTGTGTCGAAAGGCAACACAGCCAGTTTGAAAATACCAGCTTCGGGGTTAGCCCGTGACGGATCCAGATAGAATTCGATGGAATCTGTTCTGTAGAATGCTCCAAGATCACCGGGTGTAATGTTTACCACAACGTATTCATCAAACACCTGAGCTGCGAGGTAGAGATTTTCATCATCCCAGGCAACATAGAAATGACTGTGAAGTATCTGGGACCTTTTGTCAGCGGGTTTTATACCTGGCACTCGTACGTTCATATCTTCATCCACCACGTTGTAAGGTACACCTTTCCAGTCTTCCAGATTACCATCCACTGCTATTCCTTTTACTTTTGGTGCAATGACGACTTTTTCGGACGGCTGGGAAATCATCTCCTGATACTTCTGACGGTACCACGGTGTGACAGCATAATCTGAAACCTTGTTGACAAAACCGATCTTTTTAAGAGCTTCCTGGATGTATTTGTTCTTCATGAAGTACTTCCATACAAATTCTGTTCTGTAGTTTTCGATCATCAGTAGAATGTCTCCCTGGTCTATTCCTACGTGTTGATCCGAGAACCAGTTAGCATCTACGTTGAATCCACTGACAAATCCATATCTACCCCAGACTAATGGGCCGTATTTTTTCAGCATTCCCCTGAGCGCTTTCATTGAGAGATCAGGAGTGAAGACTATCGAAGAAATGGAGCTGTATGGAGCAACTGTGCCATCGTGATTTCCTTCAGATGCACCGTAATGTTTGTAACCAGCGGGTCCATCACAGGCGCTAAGTCCCCATATATCGAGGTCGTAAGTCTTGTACTTGAACCTGTTCATCACACAGAAGAGGTAATTGTATCTGGTGGCTACTCTGGCGTTGTTGAAGTAATTGGCGTACTTGTCCTCTTTGTCCCTGAAATCAACCCAGATGCTGGGATACTGGTAAACAAAGAGAGACTCGGTGGGACAGGAGATGTAATTTTCGTAGACGGGTCTGAGAATCTTGTCCCATGACTCTGCCGGTATAGGATACGTTGGAGAACCGATTGCAAGGATGTAGGCGAGTATTCCCTCGTTGAAAGAGTCCCACTTTGCGTTGAGGAAACCTCCCTCTGGTTTCCATCCCATGTAGAGTGTGCCATCTTCTGCCAGCATCCACTGCCAGTTTACGTTTCTGTAAAGCTGATCCGCAAGCCTTTCCACTTCCGTTCCTTCAAAGTACTCTCCGGCAAAGAGTGCACCCGCCACCAGCAATGCTGTGTCTATAGAGGAGAGTTCACAGTTCCAGACTCTTTTGCCTGTGTTCATGTCAACAAAATGATAGAAGAATCCGTTTTTGCCTTCTACCCTGCCTTCCACGAAGGTCTTCAGTGTGGTCAGAACTCTTTCATAACCTTCATCGTAGCTTATCCATCCTCTCTCTATAGCTATTGGAATCGCTGTGAGTGCAAACCCTACAGCAGCGATGCTACTCGGTGAATCTTCGGTGCTCCTGTCCTTGACCAGTCCGTTTTCTGGATTTGCCTCGTACCAGAAGTATTCAAAAGTCTTTCTCTGAACGTACTCCAGCAGTTCTTCGTCACTCATCTGGAGCATCTTCTCAACTTCTTCTTTGATCTTCGGATCGGCCATGGACATGCGTTCCTCAAGTGTTAGAACTTTGGTTTTTTCTGTGTATATTCCATCGATGTAGAAGGCTTCCTTGAGAGGTATTTTCTGGTTGCTTTCGTCAAAACCGGCGAAAGCAAGATAGACCATGTACTTTCCATCAGGATCCAGATTTTTCATGGCTCCTGCTATTTCAAAGCTTATCTGATTCCAACCCTTGTCAACGTTTTTGGCGTCTGCAAAGACTCCACCAACCCATTTCCATTCCGTTGTCACATCTGCCATTCCAAGGAAGTACATGGTAGGGATTGTACTCATCTCGGAAGGTATGTAAACACTCATCCTGACAATGTTGCCCTGAATCCACTTTTCTACGTTTTCTCCTTCCAGTGGAAGCGCCACTTTGGTTTCAATTGCCTCGCCGCTGGGTATGATCTTCATGGATCTGAGTCCCTGAGCTACATACTTGTCACTGAGCTCGAAAACTGCTCCGGTGTTGTCATTGTTGTACTTTGAGATTTCCTCTTTGGTTTCCATCGGGAATATGTAGAGTCTAAGCTTCTCTTCTTCTGTAGACATGGCCACGAAGTGATCCACATAGAATGGATCCACCATCGGTACTTTTTTGTTTCCTTCGTCAAAGTCTATGAAGGCAAAGTAAAGCATGTACTTTCCATCTGTGGAAACTTCTTTCATTTTGGGAGAGAGTTTGAAGGTTACCACGTTCCATCCTCGCTTTGATTGGGTCTCAGAAAAGACTCCATCAACCCAGGACCAGCCATCAGTTACATCTGCCATACCAAGAAAGTACTTGTCCGGGTAGGTTTTTGTGTTTTCTGGAATGAAGACTGCAATCTTCAGTAAATCGGACTCAGCCCAACTTTCCAGTACCTCACCACTCAATTGAAATGCCAGCTTGGTCTCGTCTGCTTTTCCAGATGGCGTCACTTTAACGGAATACTTCCCGGAGAAAACATACTCATCGGTTAGAGAAAACCTGGTTCCAGTGTTGTCATCACTCAGTCCAGCGACACTTTCCATTTCGTTTACCACGGTGAGTGACATTCCAAAAGTGGCTAACACAAGTAGTAACAATAACAACGCTTTCCTCACTTCAATCACCCCGCTTTAATAAATGATTTGCACCCGGTTGTTTCCCTCACAATAGGGAATTAAGTTTCCTTCCAGTTTCTTTCCGTTGAAGAGAATTTCTTTGAACTCATGAAGTTCCTTACTTTCGGGATTGATGATCTCCAGAGTGTACTGTCCTCTGCGAATGGTGAATGTGATTGTTCCCTCTTTCCATCTCTTTTTCGTACAGGGTGAGAACAGAATACCATCTTTTGTGGGTTTTATGCCCAGGTAGCATTGGATCAACAGTCTGTACAGCCAGCTTGCAGATCCGGTGTACCATGTCCATCCAGCCTTACCGCTTTTTGAGGAAAGGGGTCCGTCACTGTTACCGGGTGTGACGTAAGGTTCTGCCTTGTAGACAACTGGATCTTTGTAATATCTGAGAATCGGTGATAGGGTTTGATAGACTCTCTCTGCAAGCTCGCAGTCTCTCAAGAGCCATGCTGACCAGAGCGTCCAGGTAGCGGCGTGTGTGTATACACCACCGTTTTCCCTTGTTCCAGGTGCGTATCTTGTTATGTACCCGATTTTTTCATCCACTTCGGTGAAGGGTGGATAGAGAAGTAGTGGTCCGTAATCTGTAATCAGTCGCTCTTTTACCTTTTCCATTGCTTTCTGGATCTTTTCATCGTCTGTTATCTTGGAGATCACAGCCCAATTCTGTGGATTCAGGAATATCCTGTTGTCTTCTTTGCCTCCGATGATCTTTCCGTCATCTGAAGTTGCCCTGTTGAACCATTCACCATTCCAGGCGTGTTTGTTGAAGGATTCTCTGATCTTCTCCATGGACTCTTCAAGCCATTTCCTTTCGTCTTCGTCCAGCTCAAAGAGTGTTAGAACTCTCTTCAGGATGAAGTACAGGAATTCACTCAGCCAGAAGCTTTCTCCTTTTCCTTCTTGCCCCAGTCCATTCAGTCCATCATTCCAGTCTCCTCCGAAGATCAGAGGAATTCCTCTTTCGGAAACATTTTCAAGAACCGATCTGATACTTCTGAAACAGTGTTCTTTTATGGTTGCCTGTTCTCCTTCCAGAAACGGTACGGTTTCGTACAGGATCTGTGTGTCACCGGTGTGTTCTATGTACTCACAGACTACGAATACAAGCCAGAGAAGATCATCCGACCATCTTTCAGATGGAGAGCCATTGCTGAACGGCAGCCACCAGTGCTGGACGGTTCCATCCTGCCTTTGATGAGCAGCATGGAGAAGGATCTGTTTTTGTGTGATGGAAGGATCCAGCCATAGACCTGCCAGACTGTCTTGAAGCTGATCTCTGTAACCGAACGCCCCTCCTATCTGATAGTACGCAGTTCTTGCCATCAATCTTCCGGCTATTGCCTGATAGGGCAACCAGGTGTTCAGGAGAAATTCCACATCCTTGTCGGGAATGTTCACCCTGAATTTCTTCAGAAGGTTCTGCCAGTAACTTTGTACTTTTTCGATCTGGGATTCACAGAACGATTCATCCTGGAAATGTGCAGATAAATCCAGCGCCTCTTTTTCGTCTTTGGTTGCTCCAAGGAAGAAGTAAACTGTTTCCTTTGACAGAGGTGCCAGGCTGACTCGAACCTGTATGGCGTTTATTCCATCGATGTTTCGTCCGGCTGTGTTTTTACATTGTCCCTTCTGGACAGCAACAGGATTTTTCAGATCTCCGTACATTCCAAAGAATTTTTCTTTGTCTGTCTCATAGGAAGCAACTTTTCTGCTTGTTGAGTGGAACAGGATGAAGGGATAAGAATCATTCCAGCTCTTTGGTCCAGCGGTCCACATGTATTTCTTGGAAATCAGTGTGTTCTTGGAAAATTGAGTTTCGAAAAAGAGCTTGTGGAATTCTCTGTGCACGTCCGAAACGGTTCCCATGTTGAGTTCAAAATACGAGAAAATTGAAAGGTTCAAAGGCTTGTTTGTTTTGTTTTCCAGTTCCAGCTTGAGAATTTCCACGTCGTGATCGATAGAAACTACGGCCGTTGTTTTCACAGAAAACTTTTCAAAAGATGTGTGGAAGACCACCGTTCCTGGTGAATAAACAACGGAATAGTCTCCATTTTTCTTCAATGGCTGGAAGGTGCTAGAAAAGATTTCCCCTGTTTCTTCGCCAAGGATATAAAAGTACTTTCCGTAATTGTCGTGCACCAGGTCCTGAACCCATCTTGTAAGCATGCTTTGGGAAGCATCGATGTAAAAGGAGTAACCACTTCCTGCCTGAGAATACACAGCTCCGTACCTGCCGTTTGTTAATACGTTGATCCATGGTGCAGGCGTTCGAACATTGGTTACAACGAAATCTCCATTTTCAGTGAAGTAGCCGTATTTGGTTTCAAAGTGTTTCACCCCTCTCCCTCCTTCTGTTATTGTGGAACCGGTTCCCTACATCTCACACAAAAAAGATCTCGGTCGTTATTTTTTCAAATCAACAACCACACGATTTTCTCACTACCAGCTGAGTTTGAAGCATGATTTTCACAGGATCCTTGAAGACATCTGGATTGTTTATTCTTTCCAAAACTCTCTGAGCGGAAATCTTTCCCACTTCGTACATAGGCTGGTGAACTGTGGTTAGAGGAGGATCTATGTAAGCAGACCAGAAGGCATCGTCAAAACCCACAACAGCTATGTCTTTCCCAATCTGTATTCCTTCTTTTTTCATTTCCTCTATGATTCCCAAAGCCATTTCATCGTTGGCACAGAAGATAGCTTCCAATTTGTTCAGCTTTTTTCGCAGTTCCTGAAAGACCTTTCTTCCACCTTCGAATGTGAAGTCTGAATTGAAGACCAGAAGATCATCGCAGCACAGGTTGTGTCTTTTCAATGACTCCACAAAACCCTGGAAGCGTTGTTCACTATCATCACTGACCTCAGGTCCTTTGACGAAGGCAATTCTCTTATAGCCATGCACTTCCACAAGATGATCTACCATGCGGGCGCTACCGGACAAGTTATCCACCATTACACTGTCGATTCCAAAGTCCTGAAAATCTTTCAACAGAAACACAATGGGAATCTTGCTCTCCGAAAGCTTGTGAACGGTGGTTTTATCAACGGTTGGGTCAAACACTATGGCTCCATCTACTCTTTTCTCTCTGATCATGGAAAGGTATCTCTTTCTTGCCTGCTTTACATCCTGTCCGGAATCCAGAATGGTCAACAGAGTGAAATATTTTTTGGCAGATAGTACCTCTTCCACACCCCTGATGACTTCACCGTAAAATGGCCCGGATGTTGAAGGAAGCACAAGGCCTACAGTAAAGGTTTTTTTCTTGCTCAAACTCACAGCTTTTGAGTCAGGAACGTAGTCGTACTTTCTTATAATCTCCAGGATTCTACGCTTTGTCTTTTCAGAAACGTATTCACTGCCATTTAATGCTCTGGAGACTGTTGATTTGGAAACACCTGCCAGTTTGGCGATCTGTGAAATAGTGAGCTTCAAAAACATCACCCCGAGGAAATATGGAACCGGTTCCACACATAAATATATTCCTTCGAACAGGAGACAGTCAAGTCTGAAAAAATGGAATTAACTGGAAGGAGAGACAATTAAAACGGATTATGAGCGAATAATGTTGAAATACTCATTTATTTTCTGGAGGACCTTCAGTTTTCCTCATCTACCGTCAAAATCTCATAAAACAGTGATTTTATATCTGTCGACAATTCTTTACACTCAAATTTTTGCTAATTCATTCAGAACTTCCTGAATATCCGGGAGTTCCCTGATAGGATAAATTTTCATCCAGACTATTCTTTGTTCCTCATCCATTATAATGTTGGCTCGCTCAGAAAATCCTTCTTTTTCCCGGAAAATGCCATACGCTCTGGCCACTTCACCGTGTGGCCAGAAATCAGCCAAAAGAGAAGTTTTTTCAATACCCAAACTTTCTGCCCAGGCTTTTTTACAGGGTACACCATCCACACTGATTCCTACGGCTACAGCATTCAACTTTTGAAAATCCTCGAAGAGTTCTTCCAGTGATTGCATCTGTTTTGCGCAGATAGAGGTCCATGCCAGCGGATGAAAGGATAAAAGAATTTTTCTTCCTTTGTAACTTGATAGATTGAATTCCTTCCCGTTTTGATCTTGAGTGTAAAATTTGGAGCCTTATCTCCTGTTTTGAGTTGAGCCATCTTTCCACCTCCCTATCTATACTCAGTATACCCGTTATCGTAATCTTTTCTTTCTTGTGGAAAATAAGGCTTTTTCTATGTACAGAAGTAAAATGTATCAAATTAAAACTGTTGTTAAGTTATACATCCAATTAACAAATACTGGCTATAGTTTAACCAAAAATTCATTGTCGGAAACATTTTTTTAGAGATAAGTATGAAAGAGAGAATTGTATTGTAGATTGAAATTAGCTTCCTGCAGGCTATGCTGGGCTTCCGAATCCGTTCTTGTAAAAAAAGAATTCTGGGCTGTAAAATTAATGTTTGCCCTTTGAAAAGAAATCCAAACCGCGATGTTCCTTACCTTTATGTAAGGACATTGAAGCTGGATGATGAAACCGGATTTATCAGCATTCTTCTCAAGGCCGAAAACGTGGAGGCTGTTACAGACAAATTTGTCTCTCGCTTCGCCTCCTCTTCAATCTTCCGGTTGGTCGTGCTTCCTGTTGAGGCAACGTTTCCTTTACCAGCCCAACAATCAGGTGAGAAAACAACTGAAGGAGAGGCTGAGGAGAGCAAGGCTAAAGCCGAGAGAATCAGCCGGGAGGAACTTTACGAGGACATTGCCCAGGCAGGCCGTTTTATATCCACGTATCTTGAGATGGTTGCTCTTTCAACTATAGTGGCATCTGTTGGCTTAATTCGAGGTGATGTAGCAATTATCATCGGTGCCATGGTCATCGCTCCACTTCTTGGCCCCAACATAGCGCTGTCACTCGCGGTCACTCTTGGTGACTTAAATCTCACGAAAAACTCGCCTAGAGCCATCGGTGCTGGAGTGGCCACATCTCTGACAATTTCCATGCTGATTGGCATTCTGCTGCACACAGACTCTGTTGCTTCAGAAATTGCGGCGAGGGCACATTCAGGCATTGAGGACATCTCGCTGGCACTGGCAGTAGGGACTGCGGAATCGCTGGCATTTACGACCGGTGTTTCTGCCGTGGTCGTGGGCGTTATGATATCGGTAGCACTGCTTCCCCCTCTCGTCGCTGCTGGTATCCTAACTGGAGCGGGACACTTCGAGATGGCCATGGGGGCGTTTGCACTTTTTCTGACCAACATCACATGCATTAACCTTGCTGCTATTGCGACGTTTCTCCTTCAGAGGATGTCCCCCAGGACATGGTGGGAGGCAGCCCGTGCAAAGCATGCTACGCGTCTTGCGGTAACGGCGTGGGTTCTAATGCTTTGTTTGTTGTTCTTTTTAATTTTCTTTGGCTTCGGAAAGGGGAGTTGAGTTTGTATAAGGAGGGATTAAAAATGTCGGTGTTCGGGAAAATCAGGCGCGCTGAAAAGGCGGGCTTACCACCCGGATCCGTAATTTTTATCGGTGAGCAGAAAACGGAATTTGCGCGCATTGACGTTATCGACTTTAACGAAGCCCAGCTTAATGAAGTTCGCGATGCTTCCATAGACCAATGCGTGGAGATGGCAAGAAACCCTTCCACCGTAACATGGATTAACGTAATTGGCCTGCATGATACCAATTTAATCAGGAAATTGGGCGAATCTCTCGGTTTACATCCACTAACAATGGAGGACATTGCCAATACCACACAGCGGCCAAAGGTCGAGGAATTTCCGGGATACATCTACATGGTGCTCAAGATTATCCGCTATGAAGAAGTAACAAATCAGATGGAAGTGGAGCAAGTAAGTTTGGTCATCGAGGAAAACTACGTAGCTTCCTTTCAAGAAGTGGAGGAGGACGTGTTCAATCCGGTGCGGGAGAGAATCAGAGCATCAAAAGGCCGCATCCGCTCCATGAAATCCGATTATCTGGCCTACGCACTCATGGATGCCGTTGTGGACAGCTATTTTCTGGTCGTCGAACACATCGGGGATAAAATCGAAGAACTTGAAGAAAAAGTTTTATCTGATCCGAATCCCGCTATCTTGCAGGAGTTGCACCGTCTCAAAAGAGGTCTTTTAGACATCCGCAAGTCCGTCTGGCCTTTGCGTGAGGAGATTGGTTCTCTGATAAAGAGCGAATCTACGATAATCCGTGCAGAAACAAAGGTGTACTTACGAGACCTCTATGACCACGTTGTCCAGATCATCGACATGGTGGAGACCTTCAGGGATATTCTGAGTGGTATGCATGATCTCTATCTGTCAAACATCAGCATCCGCATGAACGACATAATGAAGACACTGACGATCATCGCCACAATCTTCATACCGCTGACGTTTATTGCTGGTATTTACGGCATGAACTTCGAGTACATGCCCGAACTAAAGTGGAAATGGGGATACTTTTTCGTCTGGGGTGTTATGATCACCATTGCCATTGGTATGGTGATTTATTTCCGAAAAAAGAAGTGGCTGTGAAGCAGGAACTGGATTTCGAATAAAATCAAAAAAGTGAAAAGTCTTGATCATTTTTGAAGTTCCAGAGGCAAGATTTTAGATAGCTACAAATGGAGAAGGACCTCATGGAGGGATGCTTATAGACAACACCTGGAACGGAATGGTTATATCACGACACGAATACGGTCCTGAAACTGGGCTTAAACTTTACGAACCCGCATCATATATAGGCACTGGAACTCAGATGCTGGAGATTGTATATTGAGAACTTCTTCTTTGGGTGAAACATTAACTCTTTTGTACTCTAATAGCCTACAGAAAACCTTTGAGCCCTTCTGCTACTTTCCCATTCTTTATCTGTTTCATGGTTATCTCCAGTATAGCAAGGGGCTTTCCTGCGATTTCAGCCATTTCATCGAAAACCTTTTCATGACCACCAAGGGCAGAAGTGGCAAAGAAAGCTACTTTTCCAAAACATCCGTGAAAGCGTAAAAGATAAGCCCTTACAGGGCTTGACATTCGACCTGCCCAAATCGGTGTTCCTATTATGACAAGTTCATAATCACCTGGATCGCATTTTGGTTCAGCTATAGGTGGGATCTTTTTTGAGTGCTTCGTATCCTGAGCGAAGAAAACCAAGAATTCCCCTGCGATTTGTTTTACCCTCGATAACTTCAAGATCAGCTTGAAGCTCATCAGCGATCTTTTTGGCTCCAGAAAGTGCGTTTCCAGTCCTTGAATAAACAACCACAAGCGTTTTCATAGGATTTGGCCTCCTTTTAGAAACTTCCATTTGCTTGACTCTGGATCACTCTGAGATAGGAAGGGCTGTTTTGTGAGAAATAGTCTGTATAACTTAAATTGGCGAATATTAATATCTACGATTTAGACTACGATCTGAATTATATGTTTACCTATGGTAAACGGGTTCATCAAAGTGGAAGGTACATCTAAGAGTGTCTCAGAAACGTATAAAGTCTCTCTCAGCAGAGTCGTATTCTTCTCTGTTATGAGCTGAACAAAACTGCAGCCAGAATCTAGAACAAAACCACGTGTATCCTGCGCTGGCAAGCAGCATCAACATCCATACTCATTCCAGTTAAAAACCAGGAACATGAGAAGATCGTCACGTCAGAGTGTCAGCCACTCTGCCATCCTTGGCGAAGATTTGCCCGGAAAGTGTGCTCTCATGAAGAGGACAGCTAGAGTTTCTCGTGGTGCTTTTCTCCATTCTTAAAAGGACCGGTAGATCCTCTCGCCGGATCGCGACAAACTCATCTTCTCGCCCTTGGATCTTCGACACATTTCCAGAGATAGAGTAAATTGAACATTCCAATCACGCCTGTCAAGAAGAAAGGAACAGCGTACCCAAAGTTATCGATCAGCTTTCCGCAGATGAGTGGTGCTACAAACGAGAAGGGTGAAGTCATAAAATACAGCGAACCCATGTAGAGTTCTTTGCGCTTGTTCGAAGTCATGTCCAGCGTGATCGCCATGCTTCCAACGTTGTTCGTTGTGTTCACAACTCCCATGAGGGCGTATACAACGTAGGCCTGCTCTACTCGCTCAGAAACCAGAGCGAGGAGGATCGCCAAAGCGTAACAGACCTTGCTCAGCATCAGATTCAACTTGTGCCCCTTCTTGTCACCGATTGGTCCAAAGAGGAATGAAGAGACACCCTGGGAGGCGAGAACAACCGCTGTGAAGACTGCGGCTGAATCGTCGGGGAGTGAGAGCTTCTTGAGAAGGTAAACCGTCATAAAGCCACCTGAGCTGAACATGAAACTACTGATGATCCTCTCTATCAGAAAGTTCCTGAAGTTCTTGTCCGAGAAGACGAACTTCATCTTTTTTATGTAGTCGAAGACCGGTTCGCTGTCGTAGATCCGCTCGTCTGGCACTTCTCTCGTCAGCGACAAAAAGAGAAAAGACAGCATGAAGAAGATAAAACCGGTCAAGAACACGTAGGCAAAATTCCTCGGAAACGGATGTTCAGCGAGTAAACGCCTCGCAATTAACGAGCCACCTATCCCCATCAGTGCTCCAAGACCACTTCCCACGGCAAAATATGTTCCCCTTCTGCGCGGGTCAATGACCTTTTCTATCATGCTCATCCACGGTGGGCCCAGAAAGCCCATGGCAAAGATCGCAACGCCCATCGTCACAATAGAAAGATAAAGGGCAAGCTTTGTAGAAAAACTGACCAGATACAGGCTGATGAGTGCGATCAATAGATAAGGGACTCGCTCCAGCATTGTCACCTTGAGCACGAGACTCAGTTTTTTAGCTGAACGCTCCGCGTACTTGGCTCCCCAGATCGCCGGTATGCCCCAACCCAGATTCGTTATCGCTGAGATCAAACCAAGTTCGATGTTGGATGCGCCAAGGTTCTTGGCGAAGACCGGGAAAATCGTAAAGACGGAGCCGAAGGTCATGCCGACGCTGAAAAACGCGTTGTCGATCGAATTGACAATGAAGTTCCAGCGATAATCCTTTTCTGTAAGCCTTTTCACGTCTCCACGCCAGAGTCTCAAAAAGCTCATAGAAGGACAATGCAACCTCCTCAACAGATCGTACTACAACCTGGAGCGAAGCCAGTTGAGGAAAAATGAAAAGCCCCGTGAGGGGCTTGAGGTTCAGGCTCCACACTTTCGTATCTTCGGGCCCGGCGATGTTCACCCAGGACTTCATATCACTTCTCAGCACACGCACGATCCTTCGGCGAGAAAAGGACGATTGCCATCTGGAAACTTTCATAAAAATAGACAAGAACAGCTTTCGACCGGGTACGTCCTGCACTGAATGATCAACTGTTCAGGCTTTAATTCGCCACAACAGCGAATTCGCTATCAGATCTTTCTCCAGATGCCCTTCGTCCAGGAGATAACTGAGATAGGCGTGAACCGTGGATCTGTACAGAACAAACTGCACAAGATTCTTGACTTCGACGTTGAAACTGTCAAGGAGCTCTCGCAGAAGTTCATCGAAAGTGTGTGGTGTCTTCAAAAGCTTCAGAATCTTGTTCGAGACGTTTTCGATCACTTTCCTGTTGAGTCTCAACAGGCCAGTTATGTCGTTGGTGAGATCGCCATGGGATGGCAGAAAGAAATCGCAATTTGATCTTTCGAGCAGTTCGAGTGATTGCAGAAAACTCTTCACGTCGGACATAACGAAGATCCTGTACTTCTTGATCGCTTCTTCAGAAAACAAAGCATCCGCGCAGAAGAGAACTTTGTCCACGGCAACACCAACCTGATTGGGTGAATGACCGGCGAGTGAGACAACGCTCACGGTCACATCCTGAAGCGTGAGGGCGCCAGGCTCGAGAGTCTCGTCCACTCGACATGGCTTTGCCATGAGGAACCTGGTTTGGAGCTCTTTCGGCGGGGCCGCACCGAACAGGTAAAACGGTTCCAGGATAGGGCTCTCTATGATCTGTCTCTCTATTTCTGGGGCCAGTATGTGAACTGAGAACCTACTCTTCAAAAATGCATTGCCACCGCAGTGGTCAGCGTGGGAATGCGTGTTGAGGAGGAACTTCGCTGGCTTTTCCAGGAGTCGACAAAGCTTTTTCGCGAAGTCTTCATCTATTCCACTGTCTATCAGAACGACTGAGTCTCTCGTGTAGAGAATGCCGATGTTCACAGGGTTGGGAACGTAGCAAACCTGGCCCACGATCTTTCTGATCTCCATCCTCCACCTCACAAGACAGTGAAGATTTCCTCGTTTCAGATGATACACTCATTTCAAAGGATCAGTGCTTTTGCTGCTGAATGGTAAACTCAGAAATGAAGACACCTGGGGGAGGAATGAGGGTTGCGAAAATTCTTGTGCCTGTTTTTATTATCTGCTGTATTTTCGGTGCTCGCCTCCAATCCGCTGGTGTTTCTGAACGATCCGAAGCCAGCTTTCTCTTTCGACTTTCAGCCCGATCGCTTCAGATTCTCTCTGTTCCTGCCCGCAGTAAGATCCGTAGCACCGCTGGATTGGTTTTTGCCGGGAGAGAACGCACAACTCCTGAAAGGATTAATCAAAGTCGAGTCCGATTTCTTCGTGCACGCGCTCTCAGAAAAAGGCGCGATGGGTTTGACTCAGCTGATGCCAGCCACCGCCAGAGAACTGGGCGTGTTGAACCCGTTCAACGTTTTCCAGTCGGTGGACGGTGCAAACCGTTACCTGAAAGACCTTCGGAAACGGTTCAACAGCGTAACCCTTGTCCTCGCCGCCTACTACGAAGGACCAGCAAAAGTTGCGAAACAAGGACCGAGTGCTGAGGGGTTGAAATACGCTCAGAAAGTTCTCAACAGAGCGAGGGATTTCCAAAGCAGGATGGTGTTTTTCAAAGATGTGGTGTACTTTGAACCTTATGTTGAGCTCGGAAAACACATCTCGGGCGGTTTGAACTTCTATCTTTCCTTGTTCGGGGCAGCGTATCTAACCGGTGGCTTGAACGTTTCTGACAGGATCTCTCAGCATGTGTTTCTGTATCCGAACATCACCGATTCTGTCTCTTTGGTTTTTGGCGAGAGGAATCTCAACCTGGTCGGTGGTTTTTTGCTCAGAAAGATGCCCAATTTCGGTATACAGCTTCTTGCAGGGAAAAACGAACTTGATATCAGCGCACTCGCTCGCATTTGGCGGTTCTACATAACGGCGGGCTTTTCACAGCAAAAATTTCATGTTGGATTCATCTTCAAATGAGTGGCAAAAAAGAAAGGCCCCCTTGCGGGGGCCCCATACTCAGAACAAGTCGAAGAACTCGTTCGTGGTCGTTTCCACTATTGCCGCCCTGTCTTTCACGTAACCAGACGGGATTGCTCCAAGGCTTATCAGCATGTCCATTGCCTGCGCAACCTGTTCACTCGTCAAACTGTCACTTGGGTTCGGTACTGTTATCCTGCGCCTTGTCCCATCTGCCTGATTCACAAAATCGAGGAACAATCTCTTCATGTCTCACACCTCCTCATATTACCTGCGTCACTGTGACAAGATATGCTTCCTGTACTGTGTAGCTGCTGAGCGAGTCAATCAGGTTGGCAATCTGCTCGGCCTGCGTGGTTGTGACGAAATCTTCCACGGCGAAGGTGCCGCGCCTGAGAACAGGCTGACCGGCTTCGCTGATCTCTCCTGTGTTGTAAACAATCCTGAGCTGCTTCATACTCAACACCTCCCTCCGTTTTCGGGAGCGCTCCCGTAAAGAGATATACGGAGGTATACTTTAATGTGAGGATACGCTTTCATGATGAGAACTGTTTTGGACGCACAATTGTCTTTCTCGAACAGATGAACTGTGCGCTCGCCTTTCTGGAATCGTGTTCATAATGTGAGCAAAGTCCTTTTGAGCTGTGTGGAAGTAGAAATTGCAGTGAACTTTCGTGGCTCTCCGTAGAAAGTTCAATTCGATATGTTCGGAGTGTTACAAAGTTCAACCAGAAAGCCATCTCTTTCAGGAGATTGAGAAGATGTCAAATCATTAGATGACCGCGCTTACGGTGAACCTGCTGACACTGTGAAGATAAACCGAGGTGAAGTGGACAAAGCCGGATCTATGTGGTATGATATGATCAAAGGTGAGCAATCATGGGTGCGTTTGATCGCTATCTTGAAGTTTTGAATCTTGTGCACCATCACGTGTTCGACCCGGTAGCTTTCCCACCGGGCGTTACGTGATGGTGGAATTTTGGGAGGCTACCGGGTCACATCCGAAAGGGTGTGACCCTTTTTCTTTTAAGGAGGTGGAGTGTTGAGAAAGATCGATAAGCTCGTTCAGTCTTTCGTCGATCAGGCATCGAAAGAGGGCTTTGAACTGTTCTTGAGTCCAGGAGCTGAGACGTTGAGGGATTTTTCTCAGATCAACAGCGTGGTGTTTTTCCAGGCCAAGAACGGACAGTTGTTCAAGCTCAGAGACGATTACACAACATCCGTTGTGGAGTTCTTCAACAAGAATCTTCCGAATTCTTTGAAAGTTTGGTATTCGGGCTTCGTCTATCGCTACGATCAAATGGGGCAAATTCAGAGCAACTTCCAACTTGGATTGGAGATCGTTCCGTACAGATCAGTCCAGGACAGTTTCGTGGTTTTGAGGGTGCTGATCGAGTCGGTTCTCCACTCACTCACAGATCAGTTGCTCATCGAAATGGGCGATTCACGGGTGATAGAAAAATGTGTCCAGCACGTGCCGAAGAAATTCAGAAAGAAACTGCTCGAGCTCATAGACAGAAAGGATGTATCTGAGCTGGAGTTTTTCGCATCTTTGAACAACCTGGATTTGAGCGATGTGCTGAAGCTCGTCGAAGCCAGTTTCACGAGAAGGGGTGTGAACCAGCTGAAGGAATTCGAGCTGGAATCATACATCGAAAGAGAAATAGTCGAAGTTGTGGAGTTTCTGTCAGGATTTCCCGGAGTAACGGTAGAAATAGATTTCTCGCTCGCCAGAACCGTTGAAGAGTACGACGGACCAACCTTCATTTTCTTCGATCTGAAGGATCCAGCGCTCATCGCCGCGGGTGGAAGGTACAGGGTGAACGAGAACGCACTTGGGGTGGGGGGAACGATCTTTCTGGAGGAGAGAGCATGGTCAAGGTAGCGCTCGCCAAAGGAAGGCTCGAAGATGAGACGTTCGCGTTTTTCAAGAAATGTGGATTCCGTTTCAAAGAGAGAGGTGACAGATCTCTCATCGTGGAAGACATAGGACAAAGAATACAGATCTTCATCGTGAAGCCTTTGGACGTACCGACTTACGTGTTCAACGGCGTTGCGGACGCGGGAATCTGCGGTACGGATTCGATCGTTGAATCTCAGTTTAAACTCGTTCAACCAATGAAGTTGCCGTTCGGAAAAGCCAGAATGGTCGTCGCAGGTCTGGAAGGTTTCAAGCCGAAAAACGGCACGATCCACGTGGCAACCAAGTTCCCTGTGAGTGCGAAAACGTACTTTGAGTCGAAAGGCTTTGACGTGAAGATCATAAAACTGCACGGCTCTGTTGAACTTGCGCCCATTGTGGGGCTGGCGCCACTGATCGTCGATATCGTCCAGACAGGAAGAACATTGAAGGAAAACGGGCTTTCAATTCTGGAGGAAGTCTATCCTATAAGCGCGGTCGTGACGTTAAACGATGTGGCCTACAGGATCAAACGAACTGAGATACTGTCCTTTCTCGAACGACTGAAAAGGGGGATCGAAGATGAGAGTCCTCGTTGAGCCTGTCAGAGACCACATTCTTGAGATTTTAGAAAAGAGGAAGGCGGACTTTTCCAAAATCGAAGAAAGTGTGAGACTCATCGTCGAGAACGTTAAAAAGAACGGTCAAAGCGCTCTGGAAGAGTTTATTTCCAGGTACGAAAAGTGTGCACTCAAAGCTGAGCAGATCCTGGTTTCGCGGAAGGAGTTCGAATCGGCAAAGGTCGAGCCAGAGTTCGAAGAGGCGTGTGAGAAGTTTATCGAACGGCTCGAAGCCTTTCATTCGATGCAGTTGGAACGATCGGTGTGGAAGTTGACCGAAAACGGCTCTTTCATTGCACAGCTCATAAGACCCATCGAGAGCGTCGCGATCTACGTGCCCTCAGGAAAGAAGGTCTATTTCACCACTCTCTTGATGTGTGCAATTCCTGCGAAAATCGCAGGAGTCGAAAGAATCGTCGCGGTGTGTCCACCAAACGAAAAAGGTGAACTTTCACCATACGTACTGCACCTGTGTCAAAAATTGGGCATAAAGGAAGTGTACAAGATGGGTGGAGCACACGCGATCGCAGCACTCGCCTACGGGACAGAGTTCGTAAAGAGGGTAGACAAGATCGTCGGGCCGGGCAACGCCTACGTCTCGTGCGCGAAAAAGCTGGTTTTCGGAGACTGTGGTATAGATTCCATCGCCGGTCCAACTGAGCTTGTGATCGTTGCCGACGAATCGGCCGATCCGAGACTGGTGGCAATCGACATGCTCGCCCAAGCGGAACACGACGAAATGGCTATGAGTGTCCTTTTGACGAACGACGAAGATCTGCTGGATAAAACTCTCGAAGAGCTCGCAAGGCAGTTGAACGATCTGGGTGAGCCAAACAGATCGGTCGCTCGAGTCTCACTCAAAAAAAGCGGACTTTCCATCTTGATGAAGGATTTGAACAGCGCTATGGAATTCGTCAACATCCTGGCGCCAGAACACCTCGAGTTGTTCGTCGAAGATCCCTTTCCCCTTCTGACAAAGCTCAGGAATGCTGGTTCTGTGTTCCTCAACGATTCCTCCGGCGAGGCGTTCGGAGATTACGGTATCGGGCCGAATCACGTGCTTCCAACCTCGACTGGTGCAAGATTTTCTTCTGGTCTGAGCGTTCAGGATTTTCTGAAAAAGATCTTCGTCACGCGCGTGAGCAAAGAAGATGTTCTGAAACAAGGAAAACTGTATTCAACCTTAGCGAGGTTCGAAGGTTTTGAAGCACACGCACGTTCAATTGAGATGAGGATGGAGGGATCGAGGTGAACTTCGAACTGGTGGTTGAGAAGATCAAAAGAAACATCGAACCGTACCAAACCGAGCCGAGATCATTCATCTATCTGGCTTTGAACGAAAATCCATATTCGTTTCCAGAAGAATTGATCCAGCAGTGCTTCGAAACGATGGATCCTACAAAGATGAACCTTTATGTGGAAGCTCCGTTGAAGGAGTTCTTGAAGGAACTGGTCGAATACGTTTCAACGAACGGTTGGAGAGCAAAAGAAGAGCAAATCAGCGTTGGGAACGGTGCGGACGAGATCATATACGTGCTCTTGCTCATGTTCAAAGACCTCTCGATCTACGTCTTTCCACCCACTTACAGTTGCTATGAAATCTTTGCGAACGCCCTGGGCGTGAAGGTGAACAAAATAGCACTGAAGGAAGAAAAGATTGATGTGAACAGCCTCAAGGAAGTTTTGAATGAAGGCTGCGTTGTTTTCCTGCCAAATCCCAATAACCCAACGGGGCACCTCTTCAAAGACGAAGAGATCTCTTGGCTTTTGAACACTAAAGCGTTGCTGGTACTCGACGAAGCTTATTACGAGTTCTGTGGTAAAACCTTTGCGCCTTTGATAGACGAGTTTTCCAATTTGATCATCCTGAGGACCTTCTCAAAAGCTTTTGCACTCGCCTCGCAGAGGATCGGTTACATTTTGGCAGATCCAAGCTTGATCGACGCGTACAACAGGATCCGTCTGCCATACAACGTGAGCTACCTCGGACAGATCTGTGCGATGACCGCACTGAGAAACAGGCACATCTTTCAGGAACGGGTGAAAAAAATCGTTGAAGAGAGGGAGAGACTCAAGACTACGTTAAAGAGCTTGGGGCTCAACGTGAGTGACTCGCAGACGAATTTCGTCTTCGTTTACCTCAAACCGGATGAAGCTTGGAAAATCTACAGTGCGTTGCTGGATCGTGGTATAACGGTGAGAATGACGGAGCTTGGACTTCGAATCAGCGTCGGTCAGCCTCAGCAAAACGATCTTTTGATCGAAACTATGGAGGGATTGTTATGAAGATCGAGAGGCAGAAGAATCTCTGCTACGCGGCAAGAGAAACCCTTGAGACCAAGATAAAGCTGTGGCTCATCGGCGATGGGAAAGGTGACTTAACCGGAACGAGTAGGATTGGTTTTCTCGATCACATGCTCAAAACTTTTTGCGGGTTTTCGACTCTGTCTCTGAATGTACAGCAGTTCGAGGCGGATTTTGAAGTCGATATGCACCATGCAGTCGAGGACCTCGCCCTCGTCTTGGGTACAGCTTTCAGAGAACTTCTGGATTATTCGAGAACGAAACGGTTCGGCCATGCGATTGTCCCGATGGACGAGGCTCTGACGATGTGCTCGGTCGATCTTTCCGGAAGAGGCTTTCTCAATTTTCAGGTTTCTTTTGAAACGCAAAGCATCGGTGATTTTCCTGTCGAATTGATCGAAGAGTTCTTCAGAACTTTCTCCAGCAGCGCGAGGATAACTCTGCACATTGTGAAGTTGTTCGGGAGGAACTCGCACCACATTGCTGAATCGATCTTCAAAGCTTTTGCCATTGCCGTGAGAAACGCGATCGAGAGGGTGGAGTCTGTGCAGAGCACGAAGGGGGTAATAGATTGAACATAGCTATCGTTTCGAGCATGCCTGGTAATGTCATGAACCTTTACAGAGCCTTGAAGAGGGTTGATCAAGATCTCAAGGTGGAACTCCTGGAAGGACCCGCACAGAAACCTTACGATGTGATCTTCCTGCCGGGTGTTGGTCATTTCGAAGAGGCGATGCGACGGCTCAGGGAAAACAAAATGGAAAAATTCTTGTTGAACCAAGTTGAAAAGAGTTTTATCGTGGGCATTTGCCTCGGCATGCAGATCCTTTTTGAAGAAAGCGAGGAGAGCATCTCAGCTGGGCCTGTGCGAGGTTTGGGTTTTCTCAGAGGTAGTGTCACGAAACTGAAAGCAGATGTCCTACCACACGTCGGTTGGAACCAGGTGAGGTTTCTTGATGACAGGTTCAAAGATTTGGATGGGAAACATTTCTACTTCGTGCATTCGTACAGAGTCGTCTGCGACGAATCTCTGATAGTCGCAACGTGCGAGTACGAAGAAGAGTTTCCAGCAATGGTCCTGAAAAACGGGGTTATGGGGATCCAGTTTCACCCTGAAAAGAGCCACTTAGCAGGAAAGATTCTTTTGAAGAGGGTGCTCGAATGCGCGTCATCCCGGCGATAGACCTGTACGAATCTCACGTTGTGAGATTCGAAAGAGGCGACAAAAAAAGGATTCATCTTTATGACCTGGATCCTGTCGAGTTACTGGAACTGTTCGTTCGGGAAGGCTTCGAACTCGTGCACGTGGTGGATCTGTCGTGCGCAATCGATGGATCGACGGCGAACGAGTCGGTGCTGAAGAAGATTTCACTCATGCATCTTGCAAAGTTCGTTCAAATCGGCGGCGGGATCAGGAGTGCGGAACGAGCGATCTGGCTGCGACAGATGGGGTTCAGAAGGCAGATACTGAGCTCTGCGTTGATCGAAGATCCCACGCTGATCTGCGAGATACTGAAACAGGACATCCAAGTTGTCTTTTCGCTCGACACGTACGGCGAACAGGTGAGACTGAAAGGATGGAAAGAAACGAGCGATTTGAACGTCTTGGAACTTTTGAAAAATCTGAAAGAACTCGGTTTGAAGGAGGTGATCCACACCGACACCGAAGCCGACGGAACGTTGAAAGGAAGAAGGCTCGATTTCACCAAACGTCTGGCAGTGCAGACAGGTTTGACGTTCATCGTCGCTGGTGGAATAAGCAACGTTGAAGATCTCGATAACGTAAGAAAGTTGAGTCTTGAAGTTCCAAACGTCAGTGGTGTCATTGTGGGAAGGGCTTTCTACGAGGGAAAGATAACATTGAAGGAGATGAAAAGCTATGCTCGCTAAGCGCATCATCGCGTGCCTGGATGTTAAAGACGGGATGGTGGTGAAGGGAAGACGGTTCGAGAACCTCGTTTACGGTGGTAACCCTGTGGAACTGGCTCAGAGGTACTGTGAATCCTGCATAGATGAACTGGTCTTTCTGGACATCGCGGCCTCTCTGGAATCAAGAAAGACCATGATCGAGGTAATCGAGAAGGTCGCTGAGAAAACAGACATCCCATTCACCGTGGGTGGAGGCATCCGTGACGTTGATACTGCGTCAAAGTTGATCTACGCCGGTGCAGACAGGGTGAGCATCAACACCGCTGCAATTGAAAATCCGAGACTAATTGAACAGGTCGCATCGAAATTTGGTTCCCAGGCTGTCGTGGTCGCAGTCGACGCCAAGAGGACTCAGCTGGGTTTTGAGGTTTTCACACTCTCTGGGAAGAAAGCAACGAAAATCAAACTCGAAGAATGGCTCAGGCTCCTTCAAGATCTTGGAGCCGGTGAGGTTCTACTGACGAGCATAGACAGGGACGGTACGAAGGAGGGTTTCGATCTCGAACTCATCTCGCTGGCCAGAAAGATATTGAAAATCCCGCTAATCGCCTCGGGTGGAGCTGGAACGGAGCAACATTTCCTCGAAGCCTTCAAGGCAGGTGCGGACGCAGCCCTTGGCGCGTCGGTGTTCCACTTCGGTTTGATCGATGTGCGAAGTTTGAAGAAATACCTTTCTCAGAACAAAATCAATATGAGGCTGGACTGTGTGGAGGTTGAATGAGATGCTCAGGCCCGTGGTCGTTCAGGAGGCTTTCACGAAAGAGGTTCTCATGCTGGCCTACGCGGACGAAGAGGCATTGAGACTGACTGTACAAACTGGATTCGCACACTTCTACTCCAGATCGAAACAAAGGATCTGGAAAAAGGGTGAAGAATCGGGGAACATTATGAGAGTTTTGCAGATCGTGGAAGATTGCGATAGGGACGCCTTGCTTTATCTGGTGGAGTTTCCCGAAGGCAGACCGGCGTGTCATACAGGAAGAAGAAGCTGTTTCTTCAACGTCGTTCATGGAGAGGGTGTGAAAGACGAGGTAGATCGATTCCTTCAAAAACTCTACAGAGTCGTCGAAGATAGAAAAAACAATCCCAAGGAAGGTTCTTACACTGCGAGCTTGTTCAGGGCAGGTTTGGATCAAATCTTGAAAAAGTTCGGTGAAGAGAGTATAGAGGTCATACTGGCGGCGAAACACCAGACGAAGGAAAGATTGATCAGCGAACTTTCAGATCTCATCTACCATTTGACAGTGCTCATGTGTGCACAGGATGTATCCTGGAAAGAAGTGGCTGATGAACTCAAGAGAAGATCAAGGAAACGTTGACAGATCATCGTCGTTCCTACGCAAGATAACGCTTTGGAATCTTCGCCTTCGCTGTCAGATTCGGATCAACGAGCTGGCTCACGCCCACATCGACGATCAGACTTGCGAGCATGTAAGCTTCTTCGAAAGAGATTTTTCTCGCCTCGCTGAGCATCTTCACAGCGACACGCGTTGCTTCCTCGAGAGCATCTTTTAGCTCGGGCAGAGAAACAATCACGCAGACATGTTCCTCAGTCTCCACGATCGGCCAGTCGATCGTTCTGTCCTCAACTTCTATCTTCGCCGTCACGGTGGCCGGAACCTCGCACGCAGAAACGCACACTTCACCGTCACCCATCACGGCATGCACATCGCCCAAAGCCAGAAGAGCACCATCCTGAAAGACCGGAAGATGGATCCTGCTTTTTACGGTTATCTCCTTCGTGTCCATGTTGCCGCCGTGTTTGTGTGCAGTACCGGTGGGAAACTCCTCTCGTTCTGGCGCCACGCCAATGACTCCGATCATGGGTTTGATCGGGATCGAGAGACCGTCGAAGATGACACAACCATCGCGGATGGGCAGGATCTTGGCTCTGAAGCCTTTGACGACATCCCTGAGCACGCCGAAGCCCTCCTCAGCAACTATCACTCCACGGTCCGACGAGATGTTTATGTCGAGGATCTCCACCACAAGTGTCTGACCCTTCCTGGCGCCCTCGACGTAGATCGGGCCTGTGGCGGGATTGACCTTCGAAAAATCCAGGTTCATAACGTCTTCTTCGTTTTGAATCTGCCCACCCAACGCATCGAGTGTTTCGAACTGGACCGTTTCGCCAGCGTGAACATGTGCGACAGGCTTCATGCCAGGGCTGAACGCGTAAATCACATTATCCTTAAGGATGACTTTCACCGCTATCACCCTCTCTCTTGCCCCAGAGTTGTTCCAACTTCTTCTTTATCGTGGACTCCTTGCCAACGTCTTTGGGCACGTAGAGTCTGACATCTTCAAGACCTTCGGGCATATAGCTTCTCCGAACGAAGCCTCCGACATCGTGTGGGTAGACGTAACCTTTACCGTAACCCATGTTCTTCATGAGTTTGGTGACAGGATTTCGCAGGAACAACGGCACTTCAACGTCCTTCGTCTTTTCGACCAACTCTTTCGCTCGAGACAACGCTTCATAAGTAGAATTGCTCTTTGGAGCTGTCGCGAGGTATATCGCTGCCTCGGCAAGGTTCAGCGCACACTCTGGCATGCCAACGTGTTCCACCGCCTGTGCGGCACTGACGGCTATGACCAGGGCGAAGGGATCTGCTAAACCTATATCTTCACTCGCGAGGATGATCATTCTTCTCGCAATGAACCTGGGATCTTCACCAGATTCGAGCATTCTCACCATGTAGTAGAGCGCCGCATCCGGGTCGCTTCCCCTGAGGCTCTTTATGAACGCCGAGGCCAGATCATAGTGATTTTCTTCCGTGTACGTTAGGATCTTCGACGGCGAAAGTTTGGCCAGATCTTCGAGACGAAGCTTCTTCAAGCCTTTCGACAGCGTTGCTTCAACGATCGTCTCGAGAGTGTTCAACGCATACCTCGCATCACCATTTGATTCTCTGGCAATGTATGACAGTACTTCTTCTTCTATCTCCACACCACTTCTGAACAGCTCGTCTGTCTCAATTGCGCGCTTCATGATCTTCAGCAGATCCTCTGGGGTGAGTGGCTTGAGCTGAATCACACGACAGCGTGAAAGCAAAGGTGCGATGATCTCGAAAGACGGATTCTCCGTGGTTGCGCCAATGAGTACGATCGTTCCATCTTCCACTCGCGAGAGTAAAAGATCCTGCTGAGCTTTGTTCAGTCTGTGTATTTCGTCTATGAACAGTATGGTCCGTTTACCGTACTTTTTGAGTTCCTGGGCCCTGCTGAGCACCTGCTTTATCTCCGCGGCACCATGGAGCGACCCGCTCAGAGAATGGTATTCTGCATCGACGTATTTTCTGATCAGCTCAGCGATGGAACTCTTGCCACAACCTGGAGGACCGTAGAGGATGCACGAGAAAATCGATCCAGATTCCAGAGCACGACGAAGGACTCCATTCTCACCGAGCACGTGCTCTTGACCCACGAGTTCGTCGAGATCCTTAGGTCTCATCCTTTCTGCAAGCGGTTGTGTGCGTTGCGTCTATATCACCCTCCAGATTTGAAAAATTCCACCGTGAGAGCCAGGCCCGTTTTCAAATCGATTTTGGGTTTCCAGCCAAGCAGTCTCTCAGCTTTTGAGCAATCCAAGACGCTCTTTCTGAGATCGCCTTTCCTTGGTTCAGCATAGATTGGTTGTTTCGAATAGTTGGTCAATTCTGCGAGCATCTTGAACAGCTCGTTCACCGTCGTGCCAACACCGGTCGCGATGTTGAAGATACCGCTGACCTCTGGTTTCAGAGACAGCAGATTGGCTTCAACGACGTCTGATACATACACGTAGTCTCTCACGTATTCTCCATCGCCAAAGATGTGGACATCCTCGTTCTTCAACATCCTCGACGTAAATATGGCCACCACGCCGGCCTCACCGTTAGGATCCTGTCTTGGTCCATAAACGTTGCCATAGCGAAGAGAAACATAGTCAAGGCCCTTCTCCCTCTTGAAGAAATCCAGATACATTTCCACACTTCTCTTTGCGATGCCGTACGGTGAGATGGGTTTTGGGTAGACTTCTTCGCTCGTCGGCACGGGCACATCGTCGCCGTATATGGCACCGCCCGTGGAAGAGAAGATGAACTTTTTCACACCGTACTTCACACTCTTTTCGAGCAAAACTAAGCTACCAACGATGTTAGTCATTGCGTCTTTGACCGGTTCTTTGACCGACACGCTGACACTTGCTTGCGCCGCGAGATGAAAAACGTAGTCAAAACGATGGAGCATGAACACACGCTCCATCATCTCTTCGTCCTGGATGCTCTGCTGATAGAACAAAGCCTGTCTGTTCAGATTCTCAATCTTACCGCTACTCAGATTGTCGACCACGACGACCCTGTGACCTTCACGAATCAGGGCATCGACCAGGTGTGAACCTATGAATCCGACTCCTCCAGTCACCAGGATGTTTGCCACACTCATTCACCCTCTTCTTCTTCCTCTGCTTCCTTCTCCATAGCCTTGAGGTCTTCGATCAGTTCCTCTGGAAGTGTGGTGGCGTTCACCAACCTGCGACTCTCCTCAATGAACTTTCTCAGCTCCGTGGACTTGTCCTCGGTGAAGTCGATGATTAACCTGTAAAAATCTCTTATTCTCTCGCGGGTTCTCGCCGTCAGATAGTGGGACAAGTGCCTCGCCAGCTTCTCGGAGATGTCCATGGAAATGCCAAGCACATAATGGAAGAAATTCTTGATGCGTCTCTGTAAGGCGTACAGAACCTGGGCCTTCCTCTTGCCACGTGGCGTGAGAATGATCAGACCGTACTTTTCGTACTCGACGTACCCGAGGTCTGCAAGCCTTCTGACCGCATTCGTGACACTCGGCAGGCTGACGCCTACCCTCCTCGCAATCGTGCTGATTCTCGCTGCTGGTTGCTTCTGCTGGATCTCGTAGATCACCGTCAAGTAGTCTTCCAGTGCGGGTGTCAAAGTTTTCTTCCTACCCCTTGGCATCGTGATACCTCCCTTTCAGCTCATCGTAAAATTTTCGGACCTTCTTGATGTCCTGCCACGTCAGATCTTTCGGAGAACCTTTCTCCCTCGAAGGATTCCTCAGCAAATAACTCGGATGGAACATGGGGAAAAGTTTCTTGCCTGCCTTCCATTGAATCTCCCTGCCACGATAATCACTGATCGAGACGTTCCGGTTGAGAAAAAACGAGAGGGCTGTGCTACCAAGAGGGACGATGATCGCTGGATCGACGATCATGATCTGCGCGTAAAGGAAATGTGCACACGCTTTCTGTTCCTGCGCTGCCGGAACTCTGTTATTGGGTGGTCTGCATTTGACGACGTTGCATATGTATACGTCCTCACGAGTCAGTTGAACAGACTCGAGGATCTTCGTGAGCAACTGCCCCGCTTTACCGACGAATGGCCGACCCGTCTTGTCCTCTTCCTCGCCAGGACCCTCTCCAACGAACATGATGGGTGCATAGAGACTACCCTCGCCGACGACCACATTGGTCCTACCCTGAGCGAGCTGACAGGCTTCACATTTCTGAACTCGTTCCGTCAGGATTTGAATCAGTTCCTCTCTCGTCAAGAGTGACCCTCCAGGGCGTAGGTGATCAGAAACTATGTTAAAAGCATCAACTATGGTTCCAAAAACATTTTACCATAACAGATTGTCTATTCTTTTGGACCAGTGAACGGGATGAAAGGTTCTCTTTTAAGTTTGCTCGAACATCTCGAGGATGGTGTTCAAAACTGCTTCGACGTTCTTTGTTTCATATATTCTACCAGCTTTTCTGTTTTCGAAACGTCTGAGAGCGCTGTAGACCTTCTGAACGAGTTTCTTTTTGCAGTAGACCCACACACCCCAGGGCATCTTCCCGAGCAGAATCGAAAGAGAAAGCGGATACATCGCCAAATCAGCAACACAGAGAAACTCGTCGTCGTCCTTGCACTCGACGATCCCGATCCTCTCTCGTGAGTCAACGATCCCGATCCTGGAAAGCCTTGTAAGGAAACCGCTGATGTCCTTGACGCGACCTTCCAGAATCAACTCAAAAACATCCTCCAGCACGTGACCTGAGAGGAATCTGGAAAGGTACATCAGGTCTTCGGAGCACGCGGTCCTCAGAAAAGCAGTCTCACTCACTAAGGCAACAGCGAAACAGAAGAGTACGTCATCGGGAAGAACCTGATGAGAGAGATCGTACAGGTTCAACACGTTGGCACTCCTCAGCCTGATATGAGAGTAAAAGGCCTTTTCGACGAACCCACCGTGCGGATTGTTGTGATGGTCGAAGACGCAGTAATGAGGAACAAGAAAGGGCAACTGTTCGGGATCTGAGGTGTCGTAAACGAAGAAAAGTTCAGTCTTCGGGGGAAAGCAATTCTTCACACAGAATCTTTCCATCAGCTTTCGCACGGTCAGATCCGGTTTGTCTATATAGATTCCCCCGCCGAATATCCTGTAACCCCAGTATGCGCTCGCGAAGCTGTCCGCGTCTGCCCTCTTGTGAGAAAGATGAAGAAAAGGAAGATCACCACAGAGTTGATTGGTCCGGATGCACCTTCCTCCTTTTGATCTTTTTCAGCCTCTCGGTAGAAACAACACGCAACTTGTTTTCAAGTTCACTCTTCTCGGATATCGTCTCGAGTACTTCCCGTGCTCTGTCCACGATCTCTCTCGGTAGGCCGGCTATTTGAGCCACCTCGATTCCGTACACCTTGTCTGCCACGCCATCGACGACTTTGTGCAGAAACACGATCGTTGATCCTTCTTCCGCCACCTGTATCGTTTTGTTCAGGATACCCTCGTAGAGGTTGGCGAGTTCCGTGAGCTCGGTGAAATGCGTGGCGAAGACACACTTGCAGCCAATCTTGTTGTGTATGTACTCGCTCACCGCCCAGGCGATGCTGATGCCATCGAACGTGCTCGTTCCACGACCAACTTCGTCGAGCAGGACCAAACTATCCTTTGTCGCATGATGAATGATTTTTGCGACCTCGTTCATCTCAGTTAAGAACGTGCTTCGACCGGCGACTACGTCGTCACGCACACCCATTTTTGCGAAAATCCTATCGAAAATCGGCAGAATGGCTTGCTCTGCGGGGACAAAGCTTCCCATCTGGGCCATCACCGCGATGAGTCCAATCTGCCTGACAAAAGTAGATTTACCGCTCATGTTTGGACCTGTCAGAACGATGAAAGAATTCTTCTCATCGAGAGTCAGGTCGTTGGGCACGAAGTTTTCAATTTTCGTCTCAACTATGGGGTGTCTTGAATTTTTGAGCACAAGTGCTCCATCAGAAAAAGTGGGCCTCACATAGTTATGACGAACGGCCGCCGTGGCGAGCGAGCAGAGCACATCGAGTGTGGAAAGCATGTCTGCGAGCTTGGCAAGCCTTGCCGAGTTCTTCCGAACCTTCGAGCAGAGGTCGGTGAAAAGTTCCTTCTCTCTCTTTTCGAGCTTTTCCTTTGCCGTGATGATCTTCTCCTCCAGCTGCTTCAACTCTTCGGTGATGAAACGTTCAGAGTTGACGAGCGTCTGCTTTCTGATGTACTCCTTCGGCACCCTCGAGAGATTGGACTTCGTGATCTCTATGTAATAGCCAAACACTTCGTTGTAACCGATCCTCAAGTTGCTTATACCGGTTCTCATCCTTTCGCGCTGTTCGATCTGTTTGAGAAAACTCTCAGCATTGAAGACCAGGCTTCTGAGCTCGTCAAGCACCGCGTCGTATCCAGGCTTGATCACGCTCCCTTCGCCGACGTTCATTGATGGTTCTTCCTCCAGTGCTCTGTTCAGTTCGTCAAGGAGATCTTCAAGACAGTCAATGTTTGCCATGTCGTCGAACACTTCGTTCGTCTGCACCGCCATCTTGATCGCCGGGCACACGGACAAGGTCAATCTGATGTGCACCAGATCCTTCACCGTGGCTTTGTTGTACTCGAGACGGCTTAGGATCCTCTGAAGGTCCTTCACAGATGTCAGGTATTCCCTCAACTCATTGAGCAACAACTGGTCCTTAACGAGCGCTTCGACTTTGTTCAACCTCCAGTCGATCTTGTTCCTGCCTCTGAGGGGTTGCAGTAGCCACTGTTTCAAGAGCCTTGCACCCATGGATGTCCTTGTGAAGTTGAGAACATCGAACAGACTCGTTTGCCCATTTTTCGGTAAAAGTCCAAGTTGTTCTATGGTCGAGGCGTCAAGAAACACGTAATCGTTGGATCTGAGAGCTCTTGGAGGCTTCAAAAAGATCTGTTCCGACATGAGGGTGTATCTGATGTACCTCACCAGTGCGGCGAAGGCAAGTTCTCCTTCTGAAAGTTCTAAATGATCAACGATCGTCACGTTAAACGCCTGAGCGATGTCCTGAGCGATGTTCGCACGGTTCAGATGCCAGTCCTGAAGGGGTTCAAGAACGATGTTTTCCGTGAATCTATCCTCGAGCTGATCTTTCAGGGAAGGTTCGTAGAGGATCTGGCTGGTCCCGATGGATTTTAAAAGATCACCCAGCTCGTCGAGATCGTTCAAAGAAGTCCAGAAAGTTTCACCTGTTGACACGTCCGCCCCCGCAACGGCGTAACGATCGCCTTGTTTACAAACGGCCACGAGGTAGTTGTTGAGACTTCCTTCCAGCAGTTCTTCTTCAACTAGTGTTCCGGGCGTGACGATCCTGGTAACTTCTCTGCGGACCAACCCCTTGGCCGTTGCGGGATCTTCCACCTGATCACATATCGCAACCTTGTATCCGAGCTGGACAAGCCTTTTCAAGTAGGAGTTCAGCGCATGGTAAGGAACGCCCGCCATGGGCGCACCCTGACGTTGTGTAAGAACGATGTCGAGTTTCTCAGAAACTACTTTTGCATCATCGAAAAAAGCCTCGTAAAAGTCTCCCAGACGGAATAAAAGGATCGCATCTTTGTGTTTAGATTTTATCTTCATGTATTGCTGCATCAAGGGGGTGAGTTTCAAGAAACTCACCTTCTTTTCGGCTCGATCACCTTGTCTATCAGTCCATACTGGAGTGCCTCATAGGCGCTCATGAAGAAATCCCTGTCAGTGTCTTTTTCGATCCGCTCCATGGGTTGGCCGGTCTTTTCACTGAGTATCCGGTTGATGAGGTTCTTTATCCTGAGCAACTCTTTGGTGATGATCTCCACATCCTTCACTGGACCTTCTGCACCACCCAGGGGTTGATGCAACATGATCCTCGCGTTTGGAAGTGCGAAACGCTTGCCCTTCGTCCCGCTTGCCAAAAGGACGGCTGCCATGGAAGCCGCCTGGCCGACGCAGATGGTCACCACGTCGCACTTCACGTACTGCATCGTGTCGTAGATCGCGAGGCCCGCGGTAACCGAGCCACCAGGACTGTTGATGTAGAGTTGTATGTCCTTGTCAGGATCCTCAGCCTCGAGGAAGAGAAGTTGAGCCACCACGAGGTTCGCCGTGTGATCGTCGATGGGATAACCCAGAAACACGATCCTGTCTTTCAGAAGGCGTGAGTATATGTCATAAGCGCGTTCGTAACGACCTGTGGATTCAATCACCGTTGGTATCAGCTGGGCTATCTGCTCCAGACTCATTTGTGCTCACCTCCTCAGGTTTCACATCAATGATCTTGCACTTTTCAAGGATCCTGTCGGCTATCTTTTCCCTAATCAGTTCGCCCTTAACCTCTTCGTAGATGTCTCTTCTGTTCTTCAGGAGCGATTTGGCACGCTCTACAGAAATACCCCAGGCGAGGGCGAGCTTTTCTGCCTGTGCCATCATCTCTTCATCGCTGACTTCGATATTGTTTTGACGCACCGCCTCTGCGATGGTGTACTCCGCTTTGAGATCCTGCAAATAATAGCGCTTGATCGCTTCGAGGGCTTTTTCTTCGTCGTTGTCGTATTCTTTCAGCAGCTTTTCGTATTCTTCGTGGTTGGATTTGATGTCTTCGAGTGTGCGCTTTGCGAGTCTTTCGAGTGTTTTACTTGAGATCTTCAACTCACTCGTTTTGATCAGCACGTCTATCGCTTGATCGCGCAAAAAATGTTTGATGTCCCTGTCGTACATTTCGCTGGCTTCTTTCTCGATGGCTTCTCTGAGTTGCTGGAGCGTCTCGTACTGTGAGTTCACTGTTCTGGCAAATTCGTCGGAGACTATCGGGAGCGTTCGGCTGTTGACCTGCAAGACTTCTATCCTGTAGTGGTAGCTCTTTCCATCTTCGAAGGTCTTTTCGAACTCAACGACTTCGCCAGCTTTCTTGCCGATCAGCTCGGTAACGATTGGCCTGTCGTCGTCCCTGTGGAGCACGTACTCAACTTCTTTGCCGTCCACGATCACCTCATCGTTTGTCGATATCGTCATCTTCACCCTGACGAGGTCTTCATATTCCGCTGGACCTTCCTTGGGCTGAACGATTGCATGCTGCTCCTGGAGCTCCTTCAACTTATCCTCAACGTACTTTTTCAGCACGGAGGGTTTGTCAATTCTCTTCAATTCGAAGTCTTCGAACGGTTTGAGTTGAACCTCGGGTCTTCTGTGAACCTCGACAACCAACCTTGCGCCGTTCGTTTCCAAATCGATGTCTATGGGGTAGACGGGCAGAATGATCTCCTCTTGTTTCAGATCTTCCAAAACCTTCGACATCAGTTCCTCGAGCGTTTCGGCTTTCAGCGTTTCTGGGAACCTCGCACGCAGGATGAACTCCGGGACCTTTCCCTTTCTGAAACCGGGAACTTCGACGTCTCTTGCGATCTTTTTAAGTGCCACCGACTCTGCCGCACGTTTTTCTTCGTCGTTGAACAAATACTCGTACGTCACAACGTTCTCGTCGACGTTCACAACGTTTTTTTCCATCGCTCCTCCTCCTTCACACGCCACATTATACAACGATCACAAAAAGGGCGGGCACATCGTCCCGCCCCGCATCGTCCTGGCTGGGAGGGGAGGACTCGAACCTCCACCGGCGGATCCAGAGTCCGCTGTCCTACCGTTAGACGACCTCCCATTGCCTCTGTTATTTTACCATCATTTTTGGTCCTTTTCAAGTTGGTTCGTTCATGACTTTGTGGGTTATAATTAGTAAAGCTCACAACGCATCGCTTTGGAGCCCGCATTTTCGTACTGAAAGTGTTGATTCAAGAGGATCGCAAGTGAGGTGAGAAGCCATGAAACGCTTCTGGTTGTTGGTTCTGGTCTTTGTTTACACACTTGTGCTTGCGGAGTATGTCGTCGTGGTGAGAACCGAACCCTTCTCCTGGGTTTACGTAGATGGCATCTACAGGGGCATCACGGACATAAACGGTGTTCTGGTGCTCACCTTTCAAACGCCGGGTCAGTACAGAATTAGCGTGACCAAATCCTTCTATCTGCCTTTCGAAGGAGTCGTGCTCGTAACGCAAGCGGGACAGGCCGTAGTACAGGCGTCATTGAAACGCGCGGGACAGTTGAGAGTGTTTTCGAATGTGTATCCCGTCGAGGTGTACGCCGAAGACTACTACCTTGGAACCATCAGGAGCGTGAAAGACACAGTTCTAGTGCCAGAGGGGAGCCAGTATTTGACATTCAAAGCGAGTGGTTATCAACCACAAACGCATATGGTGAACGTTGCTTACGCGAAAGAGACAGCTGTGAACTTGACCCTCGTCGAGGAAACGCTCACGGTCAACCTCAAGATCGAGCCGAAAACCTTTTCCCCAAACAACGACTGGTACCAGGACGCGACGAGCTTCTACATATATCTGTCTAAGCCAGCGGATTTGATCGTGAACGTCGTCGACAAATCAGACAGAACGGTCTGGACAAAATCGCTCAAAGGCAAAGCCGGTACAAACGTTCTGGCCTGGTATGGGACCGGCGTTGAAGATGGCGAATACGTGGTGGAGGTTGTCGCGCGCACACCAGAAGAGTCCTACACCGCCAGGGAAACGGTCTTTGTGGACAGGAGCGTTTACACGTACACGAAAGAGAAGATCCTGACGGTATCTGCTATTGGTTTGGGAGCAGTTCTTTTACTGCTCTTGATCTCATCTTCTCGATGATCTTATAGGTGGACGAAACCGGCCTAACAGTGACCCGCTTTTTTTCGTCGGTCTGCATCCAACCGTTCAAGCCCAGTTTGAGTGCATAATCTATGACGCGCTCATATTCATTTTTCTTGATCCTTCTTCCTATGACCGGGTCTGTTTGTGCGCCAAAGACGGGGTTGTACTGAGACATGATCGATACGGGTACAGAAGGTGACAGGCAAAAATAGATGAAATCAAGAACACGTTGAGATTTTGCAACATCGTTGGGAAGCACCAAATGACGAACGATCAGACCCTTCATTCTTTTCTCATCGAACGGCCCGACCTGCCGGTGCATCTCTACCAAAGCCTTGCTCGCCACAGAGAAATAGTTGGGTACCTTTGAATACTTCCGTCCAGTTTCGTCATCAGCGTACCTCAGGTCCGCAAGGTATATGTCCACGATTCCTTCGAGTCTGCGCAGTGTCTCAACATCTTCATAGCTGCTCGTGTTGTAAACCACGGGTAGATTGAACCCACGTTCCCTCGCGATGAATAAAGCTTTCACTATGAACGCCACGTTCGGAGCAGGGGTCACGAGGTTCAACGTTTTTGCACCACTTTGCTGCAAATCGAGGAAGAACTCTGCGAGCTCTTGCGTGCTCACCTCGATGCCCAAACCTTTCTGACTGAAATTCATGTTCTGACAGTAAATGCAGCGCATGTTGCAACCACTGAAAAAGACCGTGCCAGCACCGGTTTCCCCACTGATCGGAGGTTCTTCTCCAAAGTGCAGAATCACGCTGGAAAGCTTCGGTCTGACACCAACCCCGCAGGTGCCGGGTCGATGATGCCGATCAACACCGCAACTGAGAGGACAAAGCCTGCAGTTCGAGAGATTCTTTTCGAGCCAATCGATCACACGTTCAACCATTCTCGTACTCCACGACTGCGGAAAGTTCGGTGAGTTTTCTTGTCAGATCCTCGTAGCCTCTGAAGATCTGATCGACATCTTCAACGATCGTTGTCCCCTCGGCCATAAGGCCTGCAATCACCAGCGCGGCTGCAGCCCTCAGATCTGTGGCCTTCACGATTGCGCCTTGCAGCTTCTCTACCCCATAGACGATCGCTGTTCCATCTGTGAGTTCGATCTTGCATCCGAGTCTTCTGAGTTCATCGACGTGCTGGAACCGAGACTTGAACACCGTCTCAACGACCACGGAAGTGCCATCAGCCACACTGAGATATGCGATCATCTGGGGTTGTAGATCCGTCGGAAAACCAGGATACGGAGACACCTGAAGTTTGAGAGGTTTGGGTCGCTCGTTCATCTGGACCAAAAGGTTCTCATCGTCAAACTTGATTCGAGCCCCGGATTGGTTCAGCGCATCGATGGCGGCCATCATGTGATCGGATCTGACACCCTCTAAGACCACCTTGCCCCGCGTCGCTGCAGCCGCTATTGCGTACGTGCCGGCCTCTATACGGTCTGGAATGATGGAATGCTCACAAGATTTCAATCGATCCACGCCTTCGATTTCGATCCTTCTGCTTCCTGCTCCAAAGATTTTGGCCCCACAGCGTTTGAGAAACTCTGCAAGATCAACTATCTCAGGTTCCATCGCAGCATTCTCAATTACCGTTCTTGTTCCTCCAAGCAGGACAGCGGTAGTCATTATGTGTTCGGTCGCTCCAACGCTGGGGAAAGGAAAATACACGTAGCACTCCTTAAGCTTCTTTTCTCTCTTTGCCTTAACGACGCCATGCTCTATCTCGATGGAGAAGCCAAGCTTCTGAAGACCTTCAAGATGAAAATCCACAGGTCTCACGCCAATGGAACATCCTCCAGGGAGCGACACTGAAGCTTCGCTGCACTTGACCGCCAGCGGACCAAGAACGTTGAAGGATGCTCGCATCTTTCTGACGGGTTCGTAGGGCACCTCGCCCTTCAAATTCGGCGAGGGTCTCAAGTGCACCGTGTTTTTCTCGAACTTCACCTCGCAACCAACCGATTGAAGGATCTCCAGCATCGTGCGCACATCCAGCAGATCTGGAACGTTGTGAATCACGACCGGTTCATCGAGCAAAATCGTCGCCGCAAGGATGGGAAGAGCGGCATTTTTTGCGC
The DNA here is from genome assembly GCA_003510135.1 of Pseudothermotoga sp. Taxonomy (GTDB): domain Bacteria; phylum Thermotogota; class Thermotogae; order Thermotogales; family DSM-5069; genus Pseudothermotoga_A. The sequence goes on along the minus strand of DOKY01000002.1, from coordinate 223,958 downwards.
CGGAGATCTTCACAGAGCCGTCGAGGCTCGCACCACCGTGAACGATGAGTTTGCCCACTTCAACTGACCTCCGCCTGCAACTGTTTCATCATGTCTTCGAGGTTTGAGCCGTCGTCGGGATAGGATCTAAAAGAAATCTTGACAGGAATCGCCAGATGTTGATCGATGAAGGTTTTAATTCTCTGCACCACTTTGCGGGTGTTCTCTTTGCCTATCTCGGTCAGCAGGACAACGAAGGTGTCCTCGTTGAGCCTCCCAATGCTGTCCATGGGCACCCTGATAACATTTTTCAGCAACTTCGCAAGCGCGAGCAGGTTCGCATCAAAGTTCTCATCCTTCTGGGACAGGCGTACCAGTATCAAACCGTATTCGCGATTTTCCTCGAAAGCACGTTGGTGGTAGTAACTGACAAGCTGGCTTATGTGCTCTGCAGAATAGACCCTCGTGTATGGATCGACGATCCTGCTGGTTCCAATGTCTCTAACGAACTGATCGTAGATGTCGAACTGTCTACGAATGAACTCGTTGTACTCTCTGATCAGTTGCTCCATCTGGGCCTCGCGTGATCGGTAATACTCAAGTTGATCCTCCAACATCTTGATCCTCTGGAGAAGTTCTTCTTTCTCTTCCACAACTTTCCCTCCCCGCTCTGTCGTTCCACATCTTCAATCTTTTCACTGCATCGAACTTCTTCTTACCGAGTTCCTCCTGCCTGAACGAGTCGAAAGCGATCGTTGTTTCACGTCGAACGTCTCAAAAAATTATACCATGCACGTGAAATCTGAGTTTCAGGCTGTTCAACTTCTATGCCACAAAATATTGACGACGTACCTCGTTGTGGTATCATCTATAGGGTAACAAAAAGTTCGAAAGAGGTGAGGCTGATGAAGAAGAACATTCACCCACAAATGAAGCTTGTGACAGTGAAGTGTGCGTGTGGTGCGGAACACAGATTCTACACGACGAGGGACACCATCAGGATAGATGTGTGCTCCAACTGTCATCCACTTTATAGAGGTCAAGCCGGGGCAGGTTTGGTCATAGACACCGAAGGTCGTATTGAAAAGTTCAAGCGGAAATACGAGGGTGTTGAATACTGAGGTTTCATAAATCTTTAGGGAGGGTTATTTTGTGGTAAAGGTTGGCGACGTTGTGAAGAGCAAAGTCACACAGATAACAAAATTCGGAGCAGTCGTCACACTCGAGAACGGAGAAACAGGGTTTATACACATCTCGAAGATCGCGAACCAGTACGTGAAGAACGTCGAGGATTTCTTGAAACAAGGTCAGGAAGTCACAGCGAGGATCATCGGCAAAACGCGCGACGGCAAATGGGAACTGTCGTTGAAGGAGGAGAAAAGACAAGAAGAGCAGAAAGACACCAAGAAGGCGGAGTTCGAGAAGAAGCTCGCAAGGTTTCTTAGAGACAGTGAGAGAAAGTTCGCCGAGTACAAGAAGAGGGCGGAGAAAAAGGGAGGAAGGTTCTGATCAGAAGGTCCATTTGATTGGAAACTCTTCCGTGTTTCTGACCACCACCACCCTGGTTCCGACATCAACGAAAGCATCGATCGTTTCTATATCTTGATTAAACATGCGGATACAGCCGTGGGAAATCCTTTTTCCGATTTCCCACGGTTTTGTTGTCCCATGAATGCCGTAGGTGGGATTGGACAATTGAAAGAATCTCGTTCCCAGACCGTTTATGGGAGAACGTGGTGGGATGTACTCGCCAAACCAGTAGAGTGCGGGATCTACCTCTTTTTTCATGATCCAGTAAGTCCCGGGTGGAGTCATATCGCTGCGCCCAACGGCCACGGGGAAAACCCTGACCAGGAATCCGTTGTAGTAGAGCGCCAACCTACCTGTCGCTGTGTTGATCACTATGCTCATCAAAGAAGAATCGAAGTGGACTTTCGCCAGTTTGAGCACAGTACCGGACACGATACGATTGCCGTCAGAAATACCGTTCGCCAGTTCAAGGTCTGGCACGGTGAGACCATACATCCTGGCAATTGACCAGAGAGTCTCGCCGGGCTTGACAACGTGGGTGTAGGGAGCCACTGGCTCAACGCGCATCGGGGCCGCGGAGCCCCTTAACGTGTTTACGAGGCCGTGGAAGACGAACACCTCCAGTTTCATCGTTTTTCTCAGGCCGTACGGCAGTTCGAACGTCAAGGTCAAGGTGTGTATGCCATCCCTGGGCTTTTCGGATGTATAGAGGTACGAAAGACCGTTGAAGGAGAATCTTCTGAATTTGAGGTTCTGAAAATCACAGTCTAAGAGGTTCCAATCTTGTGGCAATCTCACACCTACGTAGAACAGATACTTTTCAGGATCTGTGAAGAAGAACACGTGCGGGTCCTGCCTGTAGCTCGAGAGCTTCAAAAATGTTGGTCGAACACCACGCATGAAATAACCCAGACTGCTTCTGCCGAAAGCTTCTGCGATGATCCAGTCGGTGTTCGAGACATCGAAAACGAAGGAATCTCCATTAGTGGCCTTAGCGAGCCTGTGACCAGTTTGGGTGAACAGGTACAATTTCGGTTGCTCACCGGTCGTGTAGATTGGCCGCAGGGAAAGCTCTATCATGTTCTTCTCGAAAGACCTGACGAGCAATTCATGAGCCACGCCAAAGACGAGCGAGCTCGTCAAGAACAGCCAGAGCAATACGATCTTTCGCATCTGGACCAACCCGCTTTTTCGAACCGTCCCTTTTTATGATCGTCACGGTGCTCTGATCGCTGCCCATCGCCTGTACTTCGTTCGCAACAATCATGTCAAGATTCTTCTTCCTCAACTTTTGTTCTGCGTAGAACTCCAGCTCTTCGGTCTCCACAGCAAAGCCAATCAGGACCTGCTTGCTCTTTTTTTGACCGAGTTCTTCGAGTATGTCTTTCGTCTTGATGAGCTCGATGGAGAGGTTTTCCGCCGATTTCTTCAATTTTGAACCACTCTTGAAAGCAGGGGTGTAGTCCGCCACGGCTGCTGCCATGATCACGGCATCGACCGATTCGAATCTTTTAATCGTTTCGTCGAACATCTGCTGGGCGCTCTCCACCCTGACGTACTCTTTGATGAAAAATGGGGGGTTCAAACACGTGGGGCCTGCGATCAACGTAACCTCAGCCCCGAGCCGTGCAGCCATCCTGGCGATCTCAAAACCCATCTTTCCACTGGAACGGTTCGTTATCACGCGAACTGGATCGATGCTCTCCCAAGTGGGCCCAGCAGTCACGAGTAAGCGAAGATCCCTGAGGGGCTTGTCGCTACCGAGTATGTATATGGCCTCTTGAACAACCTCGTTCTCTGGATACCTTCCACGACCTACTTCACCACACGCAAGGTGTCCTTCTGCGGGATCGAGGACCCACCAACCCATCCGACGGAGTTTTTCAATGTTTTCCTGCGTGATAGGATTTTCGAACATGCGCACGTTCATTGCAGGTACCAAAAGCTTCTTGTCTTTCGCAAAAGCCAGAGACACCATTGTGAGCAAGTTGTCCGCCACACCGTGCGCGATCTTTGCGATCGTGTTAGCCGTGGCCGGTGCAACCACGAAGACGTCTGGCCACTTGGATAATTCTGTGTGCGGTATCCAGCCACCCGTTATGTTGAACGCATCTTCGTCCGTGTACACGGGACAGTTCCCGACGGCAGAAAACAGATCCTTCGAGACCAGTTTCTGGGCACTCTGTGTCATGATGATCCTCAATTCGTGCCCATCTTTGCGCAAACTACTCACGAGGCCTGCAACTTTGTACAGGGCGATGCAGCCCGTCACACCGACGAGGACCTTCATGGAATCACTTCACATTGGGAAGCAGTATGCGCAGGATTTCTTCGTTCTTTATCCTCACGTAGCCGGCTTGAATCTCCTGAAATGCGATCGAAACAGGGTTGTTGTCAATCGGCGTGACATAAGGTTTTGCATACTCCTTGAGTGCCTCTGCCCTCTTGGCTACGGCTATCGGTATAGCGTACTTGTAAGGTATCTTCTGTGACAATCTGTCATAATGCAGTATCTGCTTGCTCATTTAGAATCACCTCCGCCCGAAAAGATCTTGTGAAATCCCAGCCGTTCGATCACCCTGTTGACCTTCAATTGCTCGGCAACGATTATGGAAGTGAGCTGATCGATCGATTCCTGAAGATCCACATTGACGATGAGATACTGAAACTTCGGTATCTGTTCCAGCTCCTTCTTGGCATCCTCGAGTCTTTTGATCATATCCTCCTGTCGTTCGGTACCGCGTTTCAACAAGCGTTTTTTGAGTTCATCAAAAGAAGGTGGAGCCACGAAGATGAAGACAGCGTCTTTGACCTTCTTCATCACCGTCATCGCACCTTGAACGTCTATGTCCAGAAGAACATTGACATTGCTTCTGAGTTGTTCTTCCACAAACTTACGCGGTGTACCGTAGTAGTAGCCGTGAACAATGGCCCACTCTAAGAATTCGTCTTCTTTCATCATGCGTATGAAAGTCTCTTCGTCCACGAAGAAATAATCCCGACCCTCGATCTCACCGGGTCTTTTAGGCCTCGTGGTGCACGAGACTGAAAAAACCAGGTTGTTGACTCGTTTCATTACACCCTCAATGATCGAAGTTTTTCCAACCCCAGAAGGACCACTTATCACGTAGAGAACTCCTGCCACAGATCTACCTCGCCTTGTTCAAAGTTTCCTCGATCTCCACCATGGACTGTTTGAACCTCTGTGCTATAGTCTCAGGTTGAATCGCGCTGAGAATGATATGGTTGCTATCGGTGATGATGATGGCACGCGTCTTTCGCCCATAGGTCGCGTCAATAAGTTTTCCCTCGTCCCTCGCTTCCTCTTTGAGTCTCTTCAAAGGGGCGGACTCCGGGTTCACTATCGCGATAACTCGATCTCCAGATATGACGTTCCCAAAACCTATGTTGATCAAACCGTACACGCTTTATACCTCCTTGGAATATTTCATTCCAAGTTCTGAACCTGTTCTCTGAACTGTGATATCAGTACTTTTCCCTTCAATGCCAGATCTATCAAACCCGCATCCTCTGACTTTGAAAGGATCGTGTTGAGTTCTCGAAGAATCTCCTGAGCAAGAAAGTCCAGATGGTTCCCAACAGCCTCCCTGCTCGAAAGCAGCTCCATCGTCTTACTCAGGTGAGTCTCCAGCCTATCGATCTCCTCACGAATGTCCAGCTTTTGCAGACTCATCGCAACCAAGTTTTCGAAAAGGTTCGCATCGATCTGAGCGTTATCCAAAAGTTGCTGGATCTGATCGCGAAGTTTCGCCCTCAGAGAAGGTAGCGCACCGTTTGCCGTTTCTCTCAGCTTGTCAGCGATAGCTTTCAACCCTTCCACGATCGTCCGCAACTGCATGGAGAGTTGCTGGCCTTCTCTCTCTCGCTCTGAATCGAGTTTCTGAAGAGCTTCGTCAACCACTTCTTCACAGATTTTCCAGATACGTTCTTCTTGCTCCTCGGAAAGTTCAAACTTCACCAGTTCTCTGAATCTGAGCAAATGATCGAGATTTACCGGCTCTGGAATTCCAAGTTTTGCGACGAGCTCTTCGAGCCCATCGTAGTATACCTTTGCCAACCCAAAATCGATGCGGAGTGCGTCCGCCGGCGGGACCAAGAATTCGACGAAAAGCTTCAAGGAAACCTTACCTCTTTTGACATATCGCTGGATCAACTTGGTCAATTCTATCTCGCGCGAAGAAAGAAAAGACGGACAGTTCAGTTCAACGTTTAAATAACGAGAATTGAGAGTTTTTAACTCGCAGCTTAACCTGTATTCCTTCGAGATCCTTTCGACCTTCGCATACCCGGTCATGCTTTTTGGCAATCATATCACTTCCTCCTGAATTATAGCATCTCCACGGCAGATAATACCCAGGATGGGCCGGTTTCCTCTCAAAATCTCGCTGTTTCTTCAGAAAGCTGCGCCGAATCTGAAGAAAGGCTTGAAGTTATCCCAGGTCCACTCGCCGTTGAAATCGTACGCAACTCCGAAGCCCAGAACACCCAGAAGCGGTATCGCCACGTCAAGTTCCGGACCGGCGGTGAGCCTCAAAGTTGGTTGGGACAGCGTTTCACCTGTTCCACCAGCGTCCACGAAAAAGAGTGCGTACATCGGCAAGGTCTGAGATTTGAGGTTATACCTCAGCTCTCCGCTGGCCAGGATGCCCGCCTTGGCTTTGCCTCCATCCACGCCTCGTACCGAGTCGATCCCGTAGAAGAGAATCGTTTCCGGAGTGGTATCCGGGTTTTTGTACTGGTCAAAGAGAACAGCGCTCGTGAAAAATCTGAACGCACTGACGAGCTGGTCATTCCACACAGGCACGAAGATGCGTGCATCCAGTCGGAACTTCCAGTAATCTCGGTCCGCAAGAAAGCCGAACAGGCCGGCCTTGTCCAGACCGAGGTATATGTACTGACCACGGGTGGGAAATAAAGGATCGCTCCTCGTGTCATAGGAGTAGTTACCAGAAACAACAAGCGTGTTCTCCGTGAAATCGCTGTACGTTCTGTTCTCGTACGTCACGCCACCACCAAAAGCGTGACCGGAAAACCTGAGCGTAGACGCGTTACCCCCGACCTTGATAACCTGAGTGCTGTTTGCCCATTCGTAGCTGAACAGCGCGCCGAGGGTTGCAGGAATCTGGAACGGTTTTCTGATCGAGTAGTCAAACTGGATGAGCTTGCTCTCGAATCCAAGTTTCAGCGTCGTCGAGAAGGTCTGGCCATAGCCGAACGGGTTCATCGTTGAGAAGGAAAGTTCTCCGAAGAAACCTTCGTACCAGGGCCTGTCCTTGACAGGGCTCCAAGATATTCCCCCAGACAGCGTGAACTTTTTGTCCTTCTCCCTGACCTCCACCACAATGTTCGTACTGCGATCTTCCGGCGCACCAACGGGATAAACTGCCACGTCCTCGAAAAACTGCGTTCTGTTCAAAGCTGATAGGGTGTCGTAGAAATCTTTCTCGGTGAGAGGTTCACCAGATTCGAAAGTCACAAGGTCTTCGATGACATAGATTTTCGTCCGTTCAAAACCCTTGAACTCCACGTTCGAAACGTACTTTTCAACTATCGTGAACCGCAATGTCTTGTCTTCATCTACAGGTACAACGTGGCACAGAGGATAGCCGTTTTGCTTGTAAAGATCAATTATAGCCTGCATCGACCGCAAAATATCCGGATTTCTGACGAGTCTGTACTCGCCGACGGACAAGACCTTGCGCAATTGCTCAGAACTGATCAGATTGTTTCCTGAGAACTCGATCCTTTCATACACCTTACCTTCCTCGGGCACGAACTTCGGTTGGACGACCTTCACCTTCATGACGACGGCTTTTTCAGAAACATTCGGTATTTCTATCTTCTCAAAATCGACAGACGTTTCTTTGCCAAAGTACACATAGTTTGCGAGCGTGGAAAAAACAGAAGAGATGTCACTGACGGTCGGATAACAGCGCTTTATGTCTTTGATCAGGAATCTCAGAAACGCTGGGGTTGTGTAGAAATCTTTGAGAGTGCTGATCTTTATCTGATTTCGCACCTGTGAGATGTCCAAACCTTCCGTTTCACCCTCAAAGTATATGTCCCACAGTGCGTAGGGAACGACGTTGAACACGTAAATACCGTCTTTGAAATCCCCGCTGAGTTCGACAAGAAAGTAGCCGGCGTCTTCGAACTTCTTCTTCATTGCACCCAGGCTTTCCTTGACCTTTACCACGCTGAGCGCCTTATTTTTCTCGAGCGTGACAGCACTCGCAAGTTCTGTCGTTTTCACTATCTCCGGGCCTTCAAGGTTGATCTTCCAATCTCTCACGATGGGGTTCTCCTGAACTACGATCTGAAGTACGAAGCGACCTTCAGAGGCGACCAGCTTCGGCTCGAGCGAGGAGAAATATCCTGTGTCGAAGATCTGCTTTGCAATGTCTTGAATGGCTTCGTCCTTCAGCTCTACTCCAAGGTAGTTCTTCACCAAAGGCAACAGTTCCCCTTCGGATATGGTCACCAACCCCACGAACTTTACGTCCGATATCACGATTCCAAAGAGAGCCAACCCCAGAATCGATGAAAGCAAAAGAGTCATAAGCTTCCTCATCACGATACCTCCTTTTCGAACAAGCTCTTTTCCATCTGATCCATCACCTCGTACAGCGATCTGATCACAACTGGAGAAGAAAGATCGGAAAAGATCTCGATCAACCGCGAGGTCGATATCTCATAGCACGCATCCTCGTAGCACCTTTCTACACACAATTGTACACCTTCCGGAGTTCCAGTCAGCAATGTGACCAAACAACCCACGAGATCACCCACTTCCTGACAGTCGACATGAGAGGTGTTGAAACATGCCGTGACTGTTGTACCTTTGCCCTTTTCACTTTCCAGCTTTACGAACCCACCAGTGGCCTCGGTTGCCTGCTTCAAAAACGGCAAACCTAACCCGATTCTCCTAACTTTTGGATCGCGAGTCGTGTAGAAAGGATCAAAGACTCTTTCCAGCTCTTCTCTGGTCATACCAACGCCGTCATCTTCCACAGTGAAGCAAAAGGTATCACGCGTTTGAGAAATCTTCAGATGCACGTTTCTGGCTCCCGCTTTGAAAGAATTTTGAACTATGTCCATGACGTGATCAACGATCGTTCTCAGTCCCATATCGTTAACACCCTGCTTCGGTCAGGATTTTTCAAGAAATCGAAGAATTTCTCGCTGCTCAACGCATCGAGATCAAAACGTGTGAACCTGCAACCGATTTCGTCCGGCCTGTGCGCGTCAGAGCTGGTTAATGGCACGTAGCCCGACCTTAAGGCTTTTTGCCATCCTTCTTTCGTTCTGACCTCAGCCATCCTCACACGATCGTTCACCGGAAAGATACCCAGCTGGTAAAGCACACCGAACTGCCTATCGACGTGTGCGTAAACTGGAACACCATCGAAAGCGAAAATCAGTTCCACGATCTTCTCCAGACTCATGTCGGCAGCCACGTGTAAGTATCCTTCTTCCAGCGCTACGAACTCGTCGTGCTCGTTCACTAAGAGCTGGTAACCCAGCGTTTCCGGATCGAACTTGACCTTCGGTCGGTGCCGTTTCAAAACTTCACAGAACGCGTTTGCCACCTCGATTGAACGAAAATACGCGAGCACATGGACTTCCTCTTGAGACGTGATCTCTATACCCGCTAACAAGAGCACATCACATGCTCTTGTGAAAGATTCTAAGTTCGCGCAGCTGTTGTGATCACAGATAGCTATGACGTCGAGTCGTTTCTCCTTTGCCTTGGAGCACACCACACTGGGAACCATGGTTATATCGGCGCAGGGCGAAAGACAGGAATGCACATGAAGGTCAGCTTTGATCACGGCTCTATGCCCATCCCGTACAACCTTCCCGCGATTTCGAAAGGACTCTTGTCTGTCCTCAGTAAACAAACGCCCTCGGCCTTTGCCTTTTCAATTGCCTCGCTTGAAAAACTGTGAGCGTTGCAGAGAACGATCGCACGTATTCCTGTGATCACCGAAACGGCGATGATGTTGACGTGCGACTGGACCGTGATCCATATCGAGTCCGGTTTGGCGTGTGCCATCACCTCGCTCAGAAGATCTCCCACACAGCCATAACGCACGTCGATCTCGCAGTTGCCACAACAAACTTCCAGTTTCAAAGCCTTAACGATCTCAGAAAGCTTCATCTGCTTCCCTCCCTGTTTCTGCGAAATTCCATCTCCACGACAACCCCCGCACCAACTTTGGAGACAACCATCAAATTGTCCGAACATCTCTTCATATTTGTGAAACCCATCCCTGCACCGAAACCCAGTTCTCGCACGTGGTCCGGCGCGGTTGAATATCCTTCCTTCATTGCCAGCTCGACGTTGTCGATGCCCTTTCCCGTGTCCTCGACACGCACGAAGATGCTGTCAGGCTTTATGAAACAGTAGATTGCTCCTGTGCTCCCGCTGTGTATCACGACGTTGGTCTCCGCTTCGTAGGTGGCGATCGCCACCCTTCGCGCCATCTCAGGATCGACCCCTTTGGAAAGTAGAAACTGTCTCAGTTTCGACGCACCCACACCTGCGAGATTGATGTCGTAGTAATCTATTGGAAAGTAGAAATCGGCGCCGCTCTTGTCGAGGCTCTCGCCAGTGATCAACGATCTATCGAAGTAGTCAGGACTCTCGAGCACTTCCTTCCTTCGCTCGTCGTGCAGATAGACCAGTCCGAGCTTCGCGAGCAGCGCCATCATCACGTCGTTCTTCGTGACGATACCCAGCACTCTGTTGTTCTCGTCCACGACGGGGAAGCGTCCATAAGAATACTTTTCGAACGTCTCTATTACCTCCTTCAAAGTGTCTGAGCTTTTCAGGCACACAACGTTCTTCGTCATGTGATTCTGAACCTTTTCGTCGATGTAGCCACCTTCCAGAGCTTTTATGATATCTTCGATGCTCACTATTCCAACGATCTTTCTCTCGGAATCAACGACCGGCACACCGGAGATGCGCTTTATCCTCAGTATCTCCTTGACCTGCCTGAGCGTTCTATCCGGACGTACCGAAATGACGTTAGGATTCATCACTTCAAGCACGGACATATCCAGAAAGAAACTTTGAACACGATCGAGAACCTTCTCCATCGTTCACACTTCCCAGATAGGTCTGATGCCCCTTGCGTACAATCTTCCACACGCCTCGAACATGGACATCTTGGTTGCGGCGAGTACGATGCCTGAAGCTTTTGCCATCTCGACCGTTTCAGACGGCAGGCTTTCTCTCCTCACGACCACCACAGCAGGTATACCGACCACCTCGGCTGTCCTGACGACCTGCGGTGTGCACAGCCCGGTGATCAGAACGACATCAGGCTTGGCGATCGCCAGGACTTCACTCATGAGATCGGAGGCGGCTGCGTGTTCGAACTGCAGTTGTTCCACTCTGTGCTCGTTGGCCAGGACCTTGGCTTTCAGCTCTGCCAAGATCTCCGCGAGTTTCATTCGGCTCACCCCTTCAGTAGATCACCCCTGTAGGTGTACTTCACGAACGCCTCATAGCTTTTCGGACAGATCGATTTGAAAATCTGTGCGACCGCGAGAGCGTACTGCTGCATTTCCCACTGCGCGTGCGAATCAGCGCGGAGAGACAAAAAGTTCATCAAACTTCTTGCGTTGACGGTCCAGACGAACTGCGTGTACAGTGCGACGGGGAGCACCATGCGGGCGATTTCCCTACGCACTCCAGACGCGATCAGTTCCTGATAGGTTTCGTAAGCGAACCTGTATGCTTTCTCGATCTTTTCTATCGATTTCTCATCGAGCCTGTCCTTACCCGGAACGTAGAACTCATCCTCGTACTCGGTGTAACGCCCGCTCAACTCGTTGTAGGAAGCGATCCTGTGTCTCATCCACTGTCTGGCAACAAAGATAGGGCATTTGATATGAAAGGTGAACGTCACGTGTTCGAAAGGAGTTTCGTGCCTGTTCTTCATTAGAAATTCAATCAACTGTCTGTCGCGTTCCTCGTCACCAGGTTGGGATGCATGACATATCCTTGCAGCTCTCACCACAGAAGTGTCGTCACCCATGTGATCGACCAACTCTACAAAACCGTGGTCCAGGACATCGATGCGCATCTTCATTCCTCCTTGTACTTCGTCACGCACGCATAAGCGTTGTGAGCGTGTATAGATTCGAAACTCTCCACTTCAACTCGGTACCAAAAGATCCTCTTGTCTGCATTCAGCTTCAGTGCGATTTCTCTGGCTACATCTTCGACGAAACGAGGATTGTCGTAAGCCCTCTCGGTAATGTACTTCTCGTCTGGTCTCTTGAGTATAGTATAGACCGGCGCACTCGCGGCTTGCTCCGCGTATTCGATGAGCTCCTCGAACCAGACAAGTTTCCTGGATCTTATGTGCACCCACGCAACGGCACGCTGGTTGTGCGCACCGCGTTCGCTTATCTCCTTTGAACAGGGGCAAAGCGTGAGTATGGGAACACCCACGCCCACGAGGAAATCGTACTTTTCAAAGGTTTTTTGCCCTTCGATTCTGCAGGTGTAACTGAGGAAACTCTTCTGACCGGAAACCGGGGCCTTTTTCGCCAAGAAGTATGGAAACTCTATCTCGACCCTCGCCGTGGATGCCTTCAGCTTGGTCCTGAGCTCTTCGAGCATCTGTCTGATCAGTTTAGGATCGATTCCTAAGCGATATTTGTTCAACACCTCGACGAACCTGCTCATGTGCGTGCCACGGAAGTGCTCTGGCAAGTCCACGTACATGTTGATCTTTGCCACAGTATCTTGATAGCCGTTGGTCCTGTCCATCACCGTTATGGGGTAGTAAAGGTTCCTTATGCCCACCCTCTGAAGATAGATGTTCCTGTCATCCTTCTGACTCTGTACATCTTTCATCGTTCGATCCCCTGTACGTGACGAAAGAATCTGCAGTTTCCCAGACCGTCACTTCATACAGTTTCCTTCTCTCACTCTTAAGCAGTGGTTCAAGCCTGTTCCAGACCCATCTGGCTATGTTTTCGGCCGTCGGCTGAGGGATGATCTGGTTCAAATAATTGTGATCCAGCAAAGAGATCACCTGTTCGTGCACCAAACGTTTGAGCTCCACGAAATCCATTACCATGCCCTCTTCGTCTGGAACTCCAACCAAAGTGACACGCAGACGATAAGTATGGCCGTGGAGGTTTTCACACTTACCCTTGTACTTATCCAACCTGTGGGCCGCATCGAACACGAATTCCTTTGATAAAAGGAACATCACATCACCTTCTCACAAATAGCGTTGTGAAGAAAATCGCACCTTGAATGAGAACTGTGAGCGCTCCGGGCGGCGCATCGATGGCAAGAGACAGAAACAGTCCCAGAATCACACTGATTGAAGAGAATAAAGGAGCGAAGATGAAGGCCAAGCGGTAGTCGTTGGAAGACATCACCGCCGTCGAAGCTGGAATGATGAGGAAAGCCGAAACGAGTATCACACCAACCGTTCGAACGCCCACGACCACGCTGACAGCCAGGATCGCTAAGAACAGCTGGTAGACAACATCTATCTTGGGACGCATAAGCTTGGTGAAGTCTTCATCAAACGTGAAATGGACCAGCGCATCCCTAAAAGAGATGTTGAAGAGAATGACGATGCCTGTCACGATCGAAAGGTACAACAGATCAATCTTGGTTACAGTCAGAATATCTCCGAAAAGGTACGATGTCAGGCTTCGCTGCTTCTTCGCAACAGAAAACAGAACGATACCAACGGCCATGGTCAACGAAAAGAGAACGCCGATCGCTGCATCTTCGCTCACGCTTCTTCGAGAGAGCTTTCCAAGCAAGAGGGAAACCAACACGGACAAGATAACAGCGCTGAAGAAACTCGAGAAACCTAAGATCACCCCAATCGCCGCCGCCGCGAACGCAACGTGGGCGATTGCATCACCAAAGAAGGCCATCCTTCTGAACACGACATGAACACCCATGATCGCAGTCGAAATGGCCGTCAGGATCCCGGCTAGGAGTGATCTTTGATAAATTTCAAAAAGGCCCGTCATTCGCCTTCACCGTGCCTGTGCGTCAACGGTTTGACCCCGTAACCGTAGAGCTTCACCAAGAAGGAGTCCATCGAGAATTTTTCTTGTGCAGAAACGTGACAGACGAGCGTTCTGTTTATACAGAATATTTGATCGCTGAAGTCCATTGCGAAGCCGACATCGTGGGTTACCATCAAGACCGTGGTGCCGTCCTCTACGAAAGATTTGATCAACAGATAGAACTCGTTCTGACTCTCGTAATCGAGTCCCGTGACAGGCTCATCCAGGACCAGTAACTTTGGATGTGAGACGATGGCCCTTGCGATGAGCACCCTTTGCTGTTGTCCCCCACTCAGCGTGGAAAAGTTGGCTTGGGAAAACTGGCGCATGCCGACTTTCTCCAGAGCTGTCAGGATCAGATCTTTCTTGTCCTTCCTTTCTCTTAGACCCATCTTTACAACATCATAGACCCTTATTGGGAAAAATCTTCTGAAACTCGAACGTTGGGGCAGATAACCAACAATGTTTCTCTGAAGGTATTCATGGTTGGGTTGATCAAAAATATAGATGCTGCCCGAAGAAGGCTTCAGAAGGTTCATGATCGTCCTCACGAGGGTGGTCTTCCCACCGCCGTTGGGTCCAACGATCACGTACAAACCTTCTCTCTTTATTGAAAAACTCACATCTTTGATCACTTCCTGTCCGTTCAGAACGACCGTAACGTTCTCCACTCTCAATGGTTCCAAGATTCGTTCCTCCGAATTCATTTTATCATCAAGACTTTGTGTACAATAAAAATGAGGTGATATACGTGGAGACCAACAAACGTTTCGAGCAAGTCAGGGAAAGGCAAAAAAGACTGGAAGAAAACATGGCACGCATCAAGTACAGGTTAGCCATTCTAAGTGGTAAGGGTGGGGTAGGAAAAACGACCGTTGCTGTGAACACTGCGGTTGCGCTCGCCGAAGAAGGTTTCAAGGTGGCGCTTCTCGACCTGGACCTCCACGGACCGAACGTGCCCCGTATGCTTAGAATCGATGATGTTCCGTCTGCTCGTGATAGTTTGATCGTGCCCGTGAAATACGGGCCCAACATGCTGGTTCTGTCCATCGGCATGCTCGTTGAGCCCGGGCAGGCCGTGGCCTGGAGAGGGCCGCTGAAGCATTCTGCAATAATGCAGTTCCTGGCAGACACAGACTGGGGAGATCTCGATTTCATGATCTTTGATCTTCCGCCTGGGACTGGCGATGAAGCTATGAGTTTGATGCAGCTAGTGAAGCTAGACGGAGTCGTTCTGGTGACAACACCACAGAGGGTGGCCGTGGACGACGTTCTGCGCGCTATGCACTTCAGTCAGGAAATGGGCCATCGAGTGCTTGGTTTCGTCAACAATATGGCTTATTTGATCTGTCCGCACTGTGGCAAGAGGATAGACATCTTTGGTGAGGATTCTTCAAGCGTGCTTTCACAACTTCTGGGTCTGGAGTGCCTCGCGACGATACCTTTGGAACCGAGGCTGGCAAAGTTTCTCGATGAGGGAAAGACCGCTCTGATGTACATGAGGGGTACTGAAGTCGAAAAAGCCTTCAGGGAGTTAGCAGCCAGTATACTTTCAAGGCTCGGAGGTGAGCACGCATAAACCTTCTGGCCGTTGCGTCGCACTTCATAAGCGATTTCTTCGTTTCTTTTCTCAACCCACTCGCACCTTTTTTCATGCGAAAGTTTGACATCGGAGTGAAAGAAATAGCATTGCTCATAACATCGATCAGCTTCTTTTCTTCCATCTTCCAAATCGTTTTTGGCATGATCGCTTCCAGACTCGAGAGTCTGAAGCGCGGCCTGTTTGTGAGCATGTTGCTCACGGTCGGTTCGATGGCACTGGTGGGGTTCTCACGGAACATCGTCGTTTTACTCTTGCTTTTCCTGATGGCATATTTCGGTAACTCGGCCTTTCATCCGATAGGTGCCGTGATGCGCGAGGAAGCAGTCCTTATTCTCTGTCGATCTTCGTGGCTGCAGGAACACTGGGAACAGCACTTGGACCAGTTTTTGTAACGCAGTTCGTTTCTCACTATGACTTCGAAAAGCTCTGGATCGTTGCGATTGTGATTCTTGCGACTTTTTTGCTGCTGTACGTGAGAGAACCCGATAAGCTCAATGCGAGCAAAATCAAAGATCACACCAAGTTCAGGGACAATCTGCGGGGGCTCAGGAGAATAATCGTACTGTGGTTCGTTGTGACGGTGAGGACCTTGGTGATCACCCTGTCGAACACGTACGGACCAATAATAGCAAGTAAGAGGGGACTTCCCCTGACCTTTGGAGGACTCTTGTTGACGCTTGGGGTTGGGCTCGGTGTGGCCACAACGATGGTTGGCACGTGGATGAGCCAGAGATTTGGCAACCACGTCACGAATCTGGTCAGTTTCGCTGGAATGGCGATCGGTGTTCTGATCCTTGCCCAGCCGGTGTCTGCGTTCCTGCTGGTCGTGGGCTATCTGCTCGTCAACGGTTGTGGTTATCTGACCATGTCCACGAACGTCGCGCATGCACAACAATTGATGCCTGAGAACGCCGCGCTCGCATCTTCAACAGTGATGGGTTTCGCGTGGGCGTGCGGCGTTGCACTCAGGTATCTTTTGATACTCCCATTTGGAGAGAACATAGTGGCGCAGTTGATTGTGCTCTTTGTGATTTCGATCGCCATGGTGCCAATCTCCATGCTGAAGATCGAAAGAAGTCGCGCAGCTCTGAACGGGAGGGAAGGCTATTGAAGGAAAGGAATGCTGCCCTCTATTACACGCTGCTCTACACAGCTATCGTGGTGTTTCTATGGGTCGTTTTCAAGCCGTTCTTTCAGATATGTCTCTTCAGCTTCATCCTTGTGATGGTCGTCGATGCAATCGCGAGTTTGCTGAAAAAGTTTTTCAGGCTGACCCGCAAAAGGGTTGCCACGATCCTGGCCCTGGTTTTGTTCTTCTTTTTGTTCGGTTGGGCCCTCGTTGAAATTTTGCCGAAGGCTGTCACAGAGCTTGCGGATTTCTACAACCTAGTGGCGAAGGTGATCCGTGAGAAAGCCTGGCAACAGTACCTCACTGGGAACGAAAGCGTGGTCAACGTACTGAACGATCTGGCCGACTTTTTGGAGCCGTATCTGGATAAGTTGCTGGAATTTGTTCTTAAGTGGATTGCGGCTAATGCTCCAAGTTTCTTCGTCGTCACTTTTTTCACGATTCTGTGTGGAGTTTATGCCTCCTTTTATGCCGGTGCGATCGCTCGATTCATTCCGAACCTTTATCCAGCGACGTGCAGAAACTTCGTCAATGGGTTTGTAGACGACTTCAAGGTGAGTATGAGAAGGTTCATAGGTGTGCTGACGCTGAACGCAATAATAGTTGGTCTGGCTTTTGGTGTTCTTTTTGCGTTTTTGAGTCCACGTTACGCTCCGCTGATCGGGATATGGGCCTTTGTGACGAATCTCATTCCCATAGTCGGTGTCCCGCTTGAACTGGTACCGATCCTTTTGTTCTCTCTTACGCTGGGCTTGAGAACACTGCTGTGGGTCTTCATATTTGCTTTCATAGTGCACCTTTTTGTGTTCGTGCTGTTTTTCGAAGTGACGAAAACCACGAT
>DOKY01000002.1:0-206485 GCA_003510135.1 Pseudothermotoga sp. | reverse complement strand
GTTTGAGGAAACATGACTGTGAGGAGGTTTCTTCTGGTTGTTTTGCTCCTCGTCAGCGTGAATATACTCGCACAAAGTTTGGAAGAACTCGAGAAGAATTGGGACGAACTGCTCCAGAGGATAGTGCGTGAACCGGAGTCGGACCAGCTCATAGAACTTGGTAAAAAACTTTCCGCCAAGAGGAGACTCGCGCAGCTGGAAAGCTTGAGAGACTCAGTTCTTGAGGAGAATCTCGAGAGGTTCATCGAGGACCTTTTGGAAATGAGCGAGTCGAGAGAAGACCTTTTGGACGAATGCTTCGTGCTCTTTCCGGAACTGAAAGAAGATGTTGCGAAGTTTGAAGGTGGCGATTTTTCGAAACTGAACAGCGTTTGTGCCCTATGGAAGCTCGGATACAGACCGATCCTGCCACAGGGTTTTGCCGCATGGCTGGTCCAGAACTTCCTGAGCAATCCTTTTCTGGTGGACTGGAATCTGGTGTTCTTTCTGAAGAATTCGCTGAACAAAAATGACGTCGCCAGACAGATCAGACAAGAATGTGAAAAGTTAAGGGACAGAGAGGAAAGTTATTCGACTCTGTACAGGTTGATGGTCCTGGCAAAACAGCTCGATGGACTCAATTCGCAATTCGAAAGCGAGCTGGGCAGGTACATGGAACTTATGACAGCTTTGGAAAGACTCTCAGCAGAGCGTTTTTCTGAGGAAGAGTTCGAGAAGTTCTCCAGAGCGCTCGACGCGTTGAACCTGAAGAAAGACAACTTGAAGGCGATCCTGTCACTCCTTGCAGAAAGATCTGGCATCCGGGACTCTGTGATGAGAGAGCCTGGAAATGATCGCAGCAACCTGCAGAAAGTGAAGTTCCGTGTTGATTTGGCGATCATGGTTGTTTCAGCGTTTTTCGTAACGTTATTCCTGCTGCCCAGAAGATTGAAAATATCGTTCTTCGCGTTCTTCAGGGCCTACAGGATCGCCATATGGCTCTGTCAGAAGGAGCTCAGCAAGGATCCCACCGATATACGCCTGAGAACAGAGCTTGCCATGTTCTACGAGCGCATTGGTGAGAATGAAAAAGCTTTTCAGCAGTATAAGATCGTGCGTGACCTGTCACGAATGGTCAAGAAAGATCGGATCCTCCCACGTGCGTGACCTTCGAAGAAACCTTCATTGCCATCTTTTCCCACGCACCTGACATGTAGAACAGAAGTTTGACCACACTTCTGAAGCTCATGTCGGTCATCATACCGAGCCACGCGCCCAGAAGTCCCAGGCCCAGCTTCACCGAGAACAGGTACGCCAAGGGCAATCTGACGGCCCACATCGAGACGGTGGAAACGATCATACCGAAAGTCGTGTTCCCAGTCGCCCTCAGTACTCCGTTCATACTGGACTCCAGTGCGAGGAAAATCTGAAAGAGTCCAACCAGCCGCACGGGAATCTTCGCAAGTTGAAGAATCTCGGATTGGTTCGTGAACAGGTTTATCAAAAGTTCAGGGAAGAAAAAGATGAACACGCCCACCGAGACCTGTATCAGCGCAGCTATTATGAAACCCTGCCTTGCCACCGCCGTGACTTTGTCGAGCCGTCTTCTGCCGTTGTACTGACCCGCCAACGTGGTGACCGCCACAGAGATGCCCCAACCTGGCATGAAAGACAGTGACTCGATGCTGATACCGATCCTGTGACCTGCATAAGCCATTGGGCCAGACGCCAAGAGTATGCTCGCAAAGACCAACAAACCCGAAGAGAACATGAAGTTTTCTCCAGCGGCCGGTAAACCCACCGAAACGATGTCCCTGAAGTTTGCCAGATCCAGCTTTATGGCCCTCCTCACATCTTCGTTGAGATGTGGATTTCTCATGATGGCGAGTATGAGCATGAACGATCCCACGAACCTCGAAATAACTGTGGCCAGCGCTGCACCAAAGACTTCCATCCTTGGAAAACCAAACTTACCGTAGATCATCGCGTAGTCCAAAAACACGTTCAGCGAGTTTGCAATTCCCGTAACAAACATGGGAGTTTTCGTATCGCCCGAACCACGCAGGGCAGCACCCAGCACTGCCATCAGCGCCATGCTCGGCATGCCAAACAGTATCGTCTTCAAATAAGTGGAAGCGTAGTCAAACACGACGCCATCGACATTGCCAAAGATCTTCAAGAAACTGGGAGAGAAAGGCGCGAGTACCATGAGAGCAGCTGACCACAGCAGGCACAGATGCACCCCGTTCCACAGCGAACTGCTCGCCTTGTGCTTGTTGCCCACACCTGTCGCGTTCGAAACGATGACGTTCACACCCACGGCAGCTGCCACAACCACGACCTGGAAAACGAAAATCAACTGGTTCGCCAATCCAGCCCCGCTCATTGCCTGCCACGACAAATGTCCCAGAAAGGCTGTGTCGACCATCCCGAAGAGCATTTGAAGCAGATTTTCAGCCATCGAAGGGATGGCAAGTTTCAGAAGCTGTTTGGAAATGAACCGCAGTTCATTTCCGCTCACGGAGTGTTTCAGTAGAGAATATTTCAGCTGGCTTCACCCAGCAATACTCATACCAGAAACGGGTTGCAAAATTGGTTCGCACAGTTAACTTTTTCGAATCTGTTATACTCAATTGGTGCTATGGGAGGCTATTACAGTTTAAGAGATCAGACCCTGAGGCTCACGCCGGAAGTTAATGGGCAACGCGTGATCGTCATTAACACGGGTGCCGAGGATGTTTTCACAAGGATTTTGCTCGACAGGGCTGTCTTCATAACAACGGATGAGGAATTCTTGAAGCTCGCCGATCCAAGATCGATCAGGCTGGTGATGAATCCAACAAAATTGTCCTTCGCCCCGGAGAGTTTTGACGCTGCAGTACTCTTTTTCGCGTTCTTCTATTTGCCAAAACACGAAGCGATCATCGAGAACATCAATCGTGTCCTGAAGAAATGGGGAAAACTCTACATCTGGGACGCCGTGATACCGAAGAAGATGGCGCACAAGAGTTTCTTCGTCGTCCCACTGCTGATAGACACGAATCAGGAACTGATCAGGACAGTCCATGTCACCAAATGGAGACGGGAACAGCCTGTTGGCCTGGTGAAGAAGATTGCAAGGGAAAGGGGGTTCAAACTGACTAAGGAAGAATTATACGATCAGATCTTCCACCTCGAAATGGTGAAGATTGCACCGATCAAACAGCAAAAATCCTGAACTCACATCGAGGCGAGCTTCACGAGTGTGTTCACCGTTTCCTCAAACGACGGTTTTTCCCCAACATCCTGCTTTAGAAAGGCATCCAGCAGGCTTTTCATCTTTATGGCTTTGTCTATCAACTCGTTCGAACCTGGTTTGTACGCACCCACGTCTATAAGATCCTTTGCCTCTTGATAAGCTGCCATGAGACTTCTCAGTGTTCTGCTTGCCCTCATGTGTTCCTCACTCACCACGTCTATCATGAGCCTGCTTATGCTCGCCAAGACATCTATCGCTGGATAGTGATTCAACTCTGCCAGTCTTCTCGAAAGCACCACGTGCCCATCGACGATGCTCCTCACCGTGTCGGAAATCGGTTCGTTGAAATCGTCTGCCTCCACCAGGACGGTGTATATGCCTGTGATGCTTCCCTTGTCAGAGTTCCCTGCCCTTTCGAGGACACTGGGTAAACCCGCAAAAACGCTCGGAGGATATCCCCTCGATGTGGGCGGTTCACCTATCGCCAGACCGATCTCCCTCTGTGCCATCGCCCAGCGCGTGAGCGAATCCACCATCAGAAGGACGTTGTATCCCAGATCTCGGAAGAATTCGGCGATGCTCGTGGCAGTGTAAAGAGCCTTGGCCCTCAGCAATGCAGGTTGATCGGATGTTGAAACAACAACGATCGACCTTTTGAGCCCCTCTCCGAGGTCCTTCTCGATGAACTCTCTCACTTCCCTTCCACGCTCTCCGATCAGGGCAATGACGTTGATATCGGCGATCGTGTTTCTGGCAATCATGCCGAGCAAGGTACTTTTTCCAACACCACTGCCGGCGAAGATTCCGATCCTTTGCCCCTTTCCGATCGTGATGAAACCATCGATGGCGCGTACTCCAACGGGAAGGGGTTCTGTGATGCGCATCCTTTTCAGTGGATGCGGAGCGTTCCTCAACAAAGGATACCTTTTTGACGTGGTCAAAGGCCTACCGTCTATTGGACGCCCAAGCCCATCCAGGATCCTGCCGAGCATGTCTTCACCAACGGCCACATCGAGCTGTCTGGACGTGCCGTGGACCAGAGTACCATGCTTGGCACCAGAAATGTTCTCGAGGGGCATCAAGAGGACCCGTCCGTCTTTGAAACCAACCACCTCGCAGAGCGCCTTCCTCGAATCGAGGTCGACCTCGCAGACTTCACCCAAAAACGCATCTGGGCCAATGGACTCAACGGTTAAGCCCACGATTCTGACGATCTTTCCGTTGTACTTTGGAAATTCAGCGCTGTTGAGTTTCTCCTTGAACTGCCTGAGAAACTTCACTGGTTCCGACAGGTCCAAAGACCTCCTCTATCAGCTTCTCAACCAGCATGGCGGCTGCTTTCCTGGTTCCATCGAGGACTCCAAGTTCCGTATCTACGAGCACCTCGCCCGGTTTCAAAGATGAGGATCGAACGACCTCGAAACCCATCGTCTCGCACTGCTTCAGAATTTCCGGAAAACGTTCTGCGTCTTCCTCACTGAGCATCACCTTGGCGCTTTTGACCTCGGACAGTTTCGTGAAAATTCTGTTCATCTTCTGACGAAAATCAACCTCGTCGAGCATCTTAAAGGCGATCTTTTCTATCAAGATTCTCAGCACATCGATCAGCTCTTCGAATATTTCTTCCCTCTCTTTTTCGAGCTGCTTTTGAAAGCTCGACATCAAGACGTTGAGCCGCTGCGAAATTTCTCCGAGATGTTTTTTAAACTGCTGCCTCTCGAGTTCCATCTCCTGGATCATCTTCTGTCTCTTCTCTTTCGCTTCGTTCAACATCTTGGTCGCTTCGGCTTCAGCCTGACGCAGAATCTCGTCGGCCTTAGCCTTAGCCTCTTCCAGGATTCTTGTCACAATCGCGGGATCGAACGCGTTGTTCGAATCGTTGCTCTGCCGTTCTTTTTTTCCAACGATGCAGGGAGCATCTATAAGGAGCTGTTTCTTCTTGATGATCATACGATCAGCTCCTCACCGCCACCACGCGCAATGATGATTTCTCCAGCTTCTTCGAGTCTCCTGATGACGTTTATGATCTTTTGCTGTGCTTCTTCTACGTCCTTCAACCTGACCGGTCCCATGTACTCGAGCTCGTCCTGCAGGAGTTGGGCAGCCCTCTTGGATATGTTCTTGAAGATCTTCTGCTTCACTTCCTCGGATGCACCCTTGAGTGCAAGTGCCAGATCACGCGTCTCGATTTCTCTGAGCACAATCTGCACTGATCTGTCGTCCAACTTGACAATGTCTTCGAACACGAACATTCTTCTGCGTATCTCCTCCGCGAGCTCTGGAGAATCGTACGACAGTTTCTCCATAATCTTTCTTTCGGAGCTTCTGTCTATGCTGTTCATAATCTCCGCCGCGGTGTCCACACCACCCACCTGGCTGAAAGTCTGCATGACGAAACCAGACAACTTGCGCTCGAGATTCTTCTCTATGTCCCTTATCACGTCCGGGGAAGTTCGTTCGAGCAGCGCGATCCTCTTCACCACTTCGACCTGAAGTTCTTCTGGAAACGCCGAGAGGATCTTACCTGCGAACTGGGGCTCGAGATAGCTCAGTATCACCGCGATCGTCTGCGGATGCTCGTTCTGCAGGAAGTTCACCAGCTGCAGAGGGTCCGCCTGTCTCAAGAAATCGAACGGCTTCACCTGAAGGTTCGAAACGAGCCGCTCTATGATCTTCATGGCTTTCTCTGGTCCAAACGCCTTCTGTAGAACCTCTTTAGCGTACTCTATTCCCCCCTGGGCAATCATCTGCCTGGCATTTGCGATGTCTTGGAACTCCGCCAGTACCTGCCTCTTCTCTTCGTCTGTTACCTTACCAAGATTCGCTATCTCGATGGTGAGCTGTTCCACGTCGGATTCATCGAGATGTTTCAAAACCAGGGCTGCCTTTTCCGGACCAAGCATAACCAGCAAGATTGCGGCTTTCCTCTTTCCGGTGAGCTGCTTCTTTTCTGGCACCTCAGGTCCCTCTTTCAACCAACCAGAGCTTTATCACGCTGGCAACCTCCTCGGGATCCTCTTTGAAAACTTTCTCCAGATTCTCCCTCAACTCTTGCAAAGCTTTCTCCTCGGGTGATAATGGTACTTCTTTTGTCTTCTCCTCCTCAAGCATTCGTTTCAGCTCCTCTTCCATCCTCACTTTCCTTGCTTCTATCGCTTTTCTCGCTTTCGCGCGCCTGACCTGCAGGATGATCAAATAGATCAGCAAGAACGACAGGCCTGCGAGCAAAGACAGACCGAGCATCATCGTGGTGTATCTCCTGCGCTGCTCCAGTTCCAGCTGGCTCTTTCTGAATTCTTCTTCCAGGCTTCTGTCAAATGGAAGAAAAGCCACGGAGACAGACAGATTCTGCTCTGAAGAACTCGCTCCTATGCCCTTCTCCACAAGATCAGAAACAATCGTGGCCCACTTGTTCATCTCGGTCTCGCTGAAACCGTTGAAAACGCTCGATGAAGCGTCAATGATGACCGATAATGACACGGATCTTATTTCACCCTCTTTGTTCTGAACTAAGTTCTCAACGATTGAACTCAGTTCATAGTTGGTGATCGTTCTTGTCCTTTCATACGTGGCCGTACCCTGCGGCGTTAAACTGGGGTAAGTGGGGGGAATGTTCGCTTCGGTACCCACAGGACCACCAGTGGTGGGCATGTTAACACTCTTTTCGCTCTCCTGTTCCTGACTCCTGATCAGACCACCCTGTCTGGTGATTGGCTCGTACTTGGTGATCTGACGCTCGACTTTTTCCCAATCAAGCTTGATGTCCGGTATGACCTCAACCCTTCCAGCGCCAAAGACGGCTTCAAGCGTTTGCTTGATCTTCTTAGCGTAATAGCTCTCCAAATTCATCTTCAGTTCTGTCCTGTCGGCGGCAACAAGCATTTCAGCCGAACTCGTCACCCTGTCGCTCAGAACGCGTGAATACTGATCGATCACACGAACGTTTTCGAGTTTCAATCCTTCCACCGCTCCCGCAACGAGTTGCATGATACCCTTGATTTGAGTCTGACTGAGATCTTTGCCAGGTTCCAAGACCACAAGGACTGACGCCCTGGGCTCGACCATCTCACCACGCACGTAGTAGGTGTACTTTGGAAGCGTTAAATGAACACGTGCGCTTTTCACACCAGAAATCGTCATGATGCTTCTCTCGAGTTCTCCTTGAAGCGCAATCTGGTAGCGCACCTGTCTGTCAAAACTTGTGGCGCCAAGGCTCTGCTGGTCCAGAATTTCAAAACCCCGCGTCATTGGACCCAAAATTCCAGCAGAGGCGAGTCTCATGCGTAGTTCGTAGACGTTGTAGCGTTTGGAGATCAGTATTCTTCCAGGCTCGACCCTGTACTTGACGCCCATCGCATCGAGCTGCTGCACTATGTAACCGGCCTGCTCCTCGGTGAGACCACTCACCAAAGGCACGTATCCCGGCGCGGCGAGCACGACAGCCATGACCACGATCACAACAATGATCGAAACAAGGGTGCCTCCAAACAGGATCTTGCTTGCGGTCGGCAGGCCTTTCCACTTATCAAGCAACTTGGCGAAAAACGCCTTAAGTGTTTTGAGGAAATCCAGAAGGACCACTCCTGTTGAAGTATTTTACCATCGATTGAGCCGAGTCGTTCAAGTCGCTTTCCACATGTTTCGAAACACTTTTGTAATAGCCCAAACCGAGAAAGCCTTTAAAATTGCTTGGAAGATCTTCGCGGGTGTAAAATGGAAACGGAGTGAGTGCGTTGAACTGGACCATAAGTGTGGAAGATGTGCTGCTGAGAAAAAGAGTGATCCTCCAGGGTGTCTTTGAAGCCGAGTACGTGGACGCTCCCGGTGCTCGCTGCAGAGTGGTTGAGCCCATCAAGGTGAAGATCGTGGTGGTTGCGGCTCGTGACGGTATAGCGGTCGGAGGATATGCGAGAACGACGATCGAGCATCCTTGCGACAGGTGTTTGAAGCCAGTCTTCTTACCCATCCACGGCACGATAGAGGCGCTGTATAAACCCGTTTCGGAGATGCCCGTAAGTGATCAGGAGGAGTTGAAGTCTCTCAGGAACGTGCTATACTACGATTCGGACCAGATCGATCTGACAGACAGGATAATTGAGGCGATCGTGGTCGAAATACCCATGAAGGTCCTGTGCAGCGACAATTGCAAAGGATTGTGTCCCTATTGTGGTGCGAATCTGAACGAAGAAAAGGACCACAAGTGCATTGAAGATAGCGTCGATCCGAGGTGGAAAAAACTTTTCCTTGTGAAGCAGAACCTGACGAAGGAGGGCTGAACCATGGCGAATCCAAAGCAAAAGAGGTCACGGTCGAGGACACACATGAAGAGGGCCAAGATCTACAGATCCATAAGTGTCCCGATGGCCGTCTGTCCCAACTGTGGTCAACCCAAGCTGCCGCATAGAGTTTGTCTGCACTGTGGTTATTACAACGGCAAGCAAATCCTCGAAGTAGCGGAGTGAGGCATGCCGAGAATAGGTCTCGACGTCATGGGAGGAGACAAGGCGCCCGTCGAGATCGTGGAGGGCGCCAGGCAGTTTCTTGCGGATGGAAAAGGCGAACTGGTGCTGGTCGGAACAAGACAGGCGCTCAAGGATATAGATAATGTTGAAAAAGTGGAAGTAGACGACTTCCTTCCGATGGACGTAAAGCCCACCGAAGTGTTGCGCAGGAAGAACTCCTCCATGTATGTGGGCTTGCAACTCCTCAAGGAGAAGAAGATAGACGCCTTCGTCAGCGCCGGAAATACCGGTGCTCTCTTTGCTGGAGCAACCTTCGTGCTCGGCAGAATCGAGCATGTGGATAGGCCAGCCCTGGCCGTTCCAGTTCCATCTCTCAAAGATTTCGCGGTCTTGATAGATGCCGGGGCAAACGTTCGTGTGAGGGCCGAGCATCTTCTGGATTTCGCAGTCATGGGTCTTGCGTACGCGAAGGTCCTGGGGAAGGATCGGCCAAAGCTTGGGTTGCTCAATGTGGGAGAGGAAGAGAGCAAAGGTGATGAGACCACGAAGGAGGCCTACGAACTTCTCAAGACTCACCTCGCTGAGAATTTCGCTGGCAACGTTGAGGGACACGACATAAACACTGGAAAGGTCGACGTGGTCGTATGCGATGGCTTTTCGGGCAACGTGGCGATGAAAACGATGGAAGGCACAGCGAAGATGATCGTTACGATTCTCAAGGAGCAAATAAAGCGTTCGTCTTTCTTTGCAAAACTGGGTGCACTGATGCTGTCGCGAACGCTGAAAAAAATGATGGAAAAACTCGACCCAAGAACTTATGGCGGAGGTTTCATACTGGGCGTCAACGGCTTGGTCATTAAGGCGCATGGTTCTTCTGACAGGAAGGCGATAAAAAACGCGCTGGAAGTCGCACTGAAAGGTGTTCAGATGAACCTCGTTGAGAAGATCGCGGGGGAGATCGCTCGTGTGCGGGATAGTGGGGTTGGTAGGTGAGATCGTCGTTTCCGACCTCATAGAAGGCCTTGAGAAACTCGAATACAGAGGTTACGACTCTGCGGGTGTGGCTTTCCTTCGAGATTCTTCTTTGCGCATTGAGAAAAACAAAGGCAGGGTTGCCTCACTGAAGGAAAAACTTTCCGAACTGCTCAACGAAAGGATCACCCTGGGGATCGCGCATACGCGCTGGGCAACACACGGAGAACCAAATGATGTCAATGCACATCCACACACGGACTGTCAATCAAAACTTTGTGTCGTACACAACGGAATCATAGAGAATTTCAAAGAGCTCAAAAAGAGACTCGAGGAAGTTGGCCACAGGTTCGTCTCAGACACCGACACCGAAGTGATCCCACACCTCATCGAAGAGTACTACACAACAGACCTCGTGGAAGCTGTGAGGAAAGCAGTGAAACTGCTCGAAGGAAGCTTCGCAATTGCCGTCATTCACGTTGATCATCCAGACATCATTGTGGGTACAAGGAAGGGTTCTCCTCTGATCTTGACCGTTGGCGACGGAGTCGCAGGGATAGCCTCGGATGTGACACCTTTGCTGAAGTACTCCAAGGACATGGTTTTTCTTGAAGATGGAGACATTTTCTGCGTCTCAAAGGATCGCTTCGAAGTTTTCGACGTGGTCGGACGCAAGAAAGAGAGAAGGCCAACACACATCGACTGGACGTACGAGACGGCACAGAAGTTTGGCTACAAACACTACATGTTGAAGGAGATCTTCGAAGAACCGTCCTGTGTTGCCGCAACACTGTCTGGAAGGATCAAATCTGCGAAGGTACATCTGCCGGAGATCGGAGAGCTGCAGGATCTGCTCGCGAGTTCGAAAACGTTGAAAGTTGTTGCCTGTGGAACGAGCAGCTACGCTGCGCTTTCTTTCAAATATTTTCTCGAGAATTTGAGCGACGTGTGCGTCGATGTGGAAGTTTCGTCCGAATTCAGATACAAAAGACCGAACTTTGACGAAAACACCGTCTTGGTTGCCGTTTCACAGTCTGGAGAGACTGCGGACACTCTGGAATCCGTGAGACTGGCAAAGTCGAAAGGTGCGAAGGTCCTGGCGATCACCAACGTCGTGGGTTCGACTCTGATGAGGGAATCGGATCACACGTTGTTGCTCAACGCAGGACCCGAGATAAGCGTTGCGGCAACGAAAAGTTACGTAACGCAACTTGTGTTGCTGTACCTGCTTGGGCTGAAGATAGTTGAGCTCAGAGATCAGTGGAACGAGCGTTGCACAAAGCTGATTGATAGTTTGCTGAGGCTTCCCGAAGTTCTGGATGCAACGTTGAGCAGGACGGAACACATAAAGGAGGTCGCTTTGAAGTACAAGGATTTTCAGCATTTCATGTACATAGGAAGGGGTCTGGGCTATCCAACAGCACTCGAAGGGGCTCTGAAGCTCAAGGAGATAAGTTACATCCATGCAACTGCGTACCCCGCGGGTGAGTTGAAACACGGGCCGATCGCACTGCTTGGGCCAGAGTTTCCGGTTTTCGCGATCGCGCCACTCGATGCGCTGTATGCCAAAATGAAGAACAACATGATCGAGTGCAAGGCTCGAAAGGCGAAGCTTGTAGTGCTAACCAGCGATGACTGTGAAGATGTCCATGAGATCGCGGACGATGTGCTGAGTGTGAACTCGTTTTCCGAGCAGTTGTATCCCGTGCTGATGGCCCCGGTGATTCAAACCTTCGCCTACTACATCGCCGATGCCCTCGGACTCGATCCGGACAAGCCAAGGAATCTGGCGAAGAGCGTGACGGTGGAGTGATGCAATGGATCTCTTGAGGAGATTGTTTGATCTGATGAACGAGAAAGAAGCAATCAACACTGTGGTGCTTGACATGAGGAAAACGCCGATGCCAGCGGATTTCTTCGTGATCGCTACCGCGAACTCTCAAACGCATATGGGGACGCTGAGAAATGCGGTGGTTGAGTTCTTTTTGAGCAACGGTCACTCACTCATCTACTACGACAAGGGAGAAGGTTACGACTGGCTGTTAATAGATGCCGGAGACATCGTCGTGCACATCTTCACCACACGCGGCAGAGAATTTTACGATCTTGAAGGTCTGTGGAGCGATGCGGTCAAGCTCTTTCAAGCTTGACCGCTGCAACCAAGAACGTTCCTCATCTTGTGCTTGACAAGTTGCTTTATCGCTTCGCGTGCAGGTCCAAGGTATTTCCTCGGATCGAACTCCTCAGGATGGAGTGTGAATACTTCTCGTATCGTGGCAGTCATCGCAAGCCTCAAGTCTGTGTCGATGTTCACCTTACATATACCCATGGTCGTTGCTTTTCTTATCATTTCCTCCGGAACACCTCGGGCGCCTTCGACCTTTCCACCGTACTTGTTTATCTTCTCGACGAACTCCGGCAAAACGCTCGAAGCTCCGTGGAGGACCAACGGAAAGTTGGGTAATCTCTTTGCAATCTCTCTCAGACGATCGAAATCGAGTCTTGGTTCGCCCTTGAACTTGTAAGCACCATGACTGGTTCCAATCGCTATGGCAAGTGAATCGACATTCGTCCTCTCAACGAACTCCACGGCCTTGTCTGGATCGGTCATAGAAGCTTCTCTCTCGCTGACCACGACGTGTTCCTCGATTCCCACAAGCCTTCCGAGTTCTCCTTCCACCACGACTCCTCGCGGGTGTGCGTAGTCAACAACCTGTTTGGTGAGCTTGACGTTCTCCTCGAATGGAAGGTGCGAGCCATCGATCATAACCGAAGTGAAGAAGCCGGTGTCGATGACTGCCTTGCAAAGCTCGAACGAATCTCCATGGTCCAAGTGTACACATATGGGAATGTCCGGAGCATCTTCTAAGGCGGCCTGAATGAGCTTGATCAAATAAACCTGCTTGGCGTACTTGCGCGCGCCCGCGGAGATTTGTAGTATCACTGGTGCTCTTTCCTCTTTCGCTGCTTCGATGACGCCCTGAAGGATCTCCATGTTGTTGACGTTGAAGGCCCCTATGGCGTACTTACCGTAAGCCTTCTCGAACATCTGTTTTGAGCTGACGAGTGGCATACGCAGACCTCCCAGTTGGTGTATTGAAAGCTGGCGGAGGCGGTGGGACTCGAACCCACAAGGGGGCTTCACCCCCACCGATTTTCAAGACCGGCTCCTTAGCCAATTCGGACACGCCTCCATTTCATATTATACTCGCAAGTGGAGCCGTTGAAAAGGAGGTGCACAAATGTTGGTACTCGGACTGGACGGTGGTGGGACGAGCCTCAAAGCCACGCTCGCAAAGGATGGCCGGACGATCAAAAGAAAGATCTTCGAAAAAGGTGTCAACATAAGTGCGGTGAGCGTTGAGGAGCTCGAAAGAACGATCAAAGAAGTGAGAAGTTGGTCTGGACTGGTGGACGAAGTGAGGGCAGCATTTTCAGGTGCGGGTGATCCCGAGCGGAAGACAGTTTTGACAGCTGTTCTGGAGAAGCTCTTTGCAAAATCGTCTCGTATGGTTCTGTCAGACGCCGAAGCCTTGATCGCTTGTTTGTATGAGGGGAAACCTTTGACGATCGCGATCGCGGGCACTGGTTCGATAGTGGTCGGTACCGATGAAAACGGCAGGTTCGTTCGTGCGGGCGGTTGGGGTCACCTCTTCGATGACGAAGCAAGCGCGTTCAGCATCGTGAAAAGTATCATAGTGGAGGCACTGCTACACGTGGATGGGCTTGCAGGACACGATCCGGTCTTCCTCGAGCTATTGAACTATTACAATTTTGACAAGCTCGAACAGCTAGCGAACCTGCAAAGGTTCAGCGATTTCAAAGAAAAAATTGCCTCCTTCGCCAGAGTGATGCCGAACACACAACTGGTGAAGAGAATCATGAAGAGAGAGCTGAAACTTTTCACCGACAGGGTCCGTCAGGTGCTTGCCGTAACGAATGCAGATAGAGTACTCGGTTTCGGTGGCATGTTCTTTAACAAAGAGTACAGGAACATCTTTTGCTCGATGCTGAAAGACGTGGAATTCGAGCATCTAAAACTCAATCTGGACGAGGCGCTCGCTACGAAGACCAATTTGAAGGTGGAGTTCAAATAAAATTGGTCGGGGCGACTGGACTTGAACCAGCGACCTCCTGCTCCCAAGGCAGGCGCGCTTGCCGTCTGCGCTACGCCCCGACCACGTTAAAAATCATACCATCACGGAAAATTCTTTTCAAGACCCTCCGACCAGCTCTTTCTCGGTTTCACGCGGTCTTCGAAGTGAAGTTGAACTGTTGGACCTTCATGTACGGTGCAATCTGTGGGAAGTACTCGGAAGCGACGGTCTCGATTTCTTTGGAGATCGCCTCTATATTTTGAGTAAACTCGAAGAACTTGACGTTGAATCTCATGTTCTTCACAGCTTTGGTGAGTTGCCCGTTCTCGATGAGGAACGTTCCGTCCCGCGTCATGCCCGTGAAGATAGCCTCTTGCGGGTCCACGATGTTCATGTAATGAAACCTGTTCACGTAGATCCCGCTTTTCGTATCACTGAGCATCTCCTCGACGGGCGTATTACCTGCGTCCACAACCAGATTCACAGGCACACTGCTGTCCAGATCGTCCAAGTTCAACGTATGGCCCGTAGGCTTCTTGTTGAACCTCAATGCTGCACCGTGTGCGTAGAACACGTTTTTGAACACGCCGTTTTCTATGATTGCCATCTTTTCTCTCTTCTTTCCGCAGAGATCGTAGACGAACGGCAGCTGCATCGGATGTGTGGGGTCGTCGTAGACGTTCAATTCGTTCGGACCTATCCTGCTGCCCAGATACTTCGCAGAAGGGCTTATTTTGAGTTCATGCGTGTAACCGTTAGTGCAAAGCCAGCCAAAGTACATGAACAGATCACTCACCGCCTCCGGACCGAGTATAACGGTGTAGCTTCCTGGGTCTATCTCCACAGGATTCTTTGACATCTTCGCGAATCTCACGGCACGTTCGACCTTCTCATCCACGCTCAATTCGTCATAACTTTTTGCCACTCCAGAGGCATAGCCGCTCGCTGAATCACACATCGCAACAACGTTGAAGTAAACACCAGCGAAAGATTGGTACAGGAACGTTCCGTTCGAGCTGATGATGACGTTCTCAGTCACACTGTCACTCACATAGCCAAAGAGCTGCACATCGTTTGTCGCGATCTTGAGCATGCGATCGAAAATGTTCGCCCTTTGCTCTGCGGAAACTTTCTTGAGCGATTCGGCCACGTTCTCCACAGGATAACCCATAGAAACTTCTGGAAGGCTGAACTCGTAATCGAGAGGCGTTGCAAATTCGAGCATCGTTTCAAGCTTTTCTCTCAAGGTCTTCAAACCCGAAACGGTCAAATCGTTGCTCGTTGCAAGTGCAACTTTGTTGTCTCTAGTAGCCAGGACTGAAAGGGAGACTTTGCGTTCTGCCACGTTCTGATGGATCCTGCTGCTGGCAAAACGCGTCAGGGCCTGATCCTGTTCCCAAACAACCGCAAGGAACTTCAAACCGATGAAGTGTTCGTTCATGAGCCTAAACAGGTTTCTGTAGAACGCTTCGCCCCTCATCTTCTAACACCTACCTTCACCCTCCTGAACCTGGCCGGTGCTGTCCCATGCCCCACGTGCATCACCTGCATGGGTTGACCTTTACCGCAGTTTGGAACACCCCATACGTGCCAGTAGGACTCGTTGGCAACCCCATCACACTTGTTCCAGAAGTTTGGTGTGATGTCGTAATAAACAGGGTTTTTAAAGACCCTACCAGTGAGTCTGCCACCCTTTATTTCATAGGCGATCTCGGTGGCGAACTGGAAGTTCAATCTGAGATCGTCTATCGACCAGCTCTTGTTCGTGTCCAGCAAAAAGCCATAATCGATCCCGGAAATCAGTTCTTCAAGCGTGTAATTGCCCGGCAGCAAGTTTATGTTCGTCATCCTTATGATGGGTGGATGAGACCAGCTGTCGGCCCTGGCAGCACCGTTGGACCTCAGACCCAGCTCAGCCGCGGTTTGCCTGTCCATCAAATAACCGACGAACAAGCCGTTTTGCACGATGTAGCTCTTCTGCGCTTTGACACCTTCGTCATCGAATCCGAAACTCCCGAGTCCTCCTGCGATCGTGGCATCTGCCGTGATGTTCACGTGTTCACTGCCGTATTTAAGCTTTCCAAGTTTATCCAGTGTGAGGAAACTTCCCCCTGCAAAGCTCAACTCAGAACCCATAACCCTGTCGAGCTCGCTGGGGTGACCGCACGATTCGTGTACCTGAAGGGCGAGTTGATTACCGGAGATGATCACATCGTACTCTCCGGGTTCTATCTCCGGTGCGTCCACAAGCATGGCGGCCTCTTCGGCAACCTTTGGTGCATGCTCGAGCAACTTCATCTCCTCGATGAACTCCCAACCTCTCGTCGCGTGATCACCACCGAAGCTCGCCGGATAGGATCTCCTTTGAAAACCAGCTTCCCCAAGCGCATCTGCTTCGATTCCCGCGCCGGTTATGTATATTTCCTGGTGTATCACGGAACCTTCCGTGCTCAGAAACAGTTTATCGATCCTTCGGAAACTCATCGAACCTGTGGCACGAACCACTTTTGGATTTTCCTTCATCTTCAGGGTTGCTGACTTGAGCAGTTCAATCTTTTCCTTGTCACTGATGAGGAAAGGATCTTTCATCACCCAGGATTTGAACGCAGCTCTGTGGACCGGCTCCGGTGCCAGCTTGACTTCTTTGTTCGCTCTCTTGTTGGAAGCCATGGCGATTTCCAGCGCCTTCAGTGCCGCCCGTTCGAGCGCTGGATCACCTCGTTCATCGGTTGCCGCAAAGCCCCAACCGTTCTCGTACAGAACTCTTACGCCCGTTCCCACGTCAACGGAATGTGTGAAACTCTTGAGAACTCCGTTCTCGACAAAAAGTTCCTGCCTCGCATGCTCCTCGTAACGAACGTCTGCGTACCGAGCACCTTTGCTCAGCAAAAAGTTCAGCAATTTTTCCAACCTCTCCTGCATTCACCTACCTCCCTTCGCAACAACGAAGAAAGCAGGGAACTAATCCCTGCTTTCTTCCTCGTCATCGCTGAGTATCTGTTTGAGTGCTCTTTCTATGTTTTCCTCGCTCATCTTCTGTCCAGACTGGAGTATCATGAGAGCCGCTTTGATCACAACGATTCGAGGGTAGTGCTTCATGAGTCTTTGGATCGGGTCGGGTTTCAGGGTCTTCGTTTCCAAGGTGATCACCGTCCTCATGCCCTTGACACAAACAAGGGCTCGCTGTATAATGAACTGTGGTTACGGGCTCGTAGCTCAGTAGGTAGAGCGCCCGGCTCATAACCGGGTGGTCGGGGGTTCGAAGCCTCCCGAGCCCACCAAGCAGGGAGCGAATAGCTCCCTTTTCTTATCTAAATTTTACCACCGAATCTGGTTTTTGTAAAGATGCATAAACTGAGCAAAGCTCTCACTGTTGCTGAATCCAATGTACATGTAAGTGATAAAGAGCGATGCTTTCGACGCCTCATAAATGGATTCGCGCTAAAATCCGCTGAACGTGTTCAGAAGCCAGCAAACGATAAGTGACTGAAGTCTTCGCCTGTCCTGAAGCTAAATTCTCTCAAATCTTAGTTTTTCTCAGTCCGTATATAGATAGATGGAAGGGCGCGCCGAGCAGGATCCTTGAGAGGTCAAACGTAAATTGGGATAGGTCTATTCCGACGCAGTTCAGCTCATGATTCGAGCATAGATTGAGATTGTGAACATTTGTAATGAGAAGAGAGCTGAATAAGTTCTGTGTGTACACGAGCAAAAGTTGATTTTTCCCACTGAAATGATCTTCAACAACGAATGAGTAAGGAACTTGAAACACAATCTGATTCACAGCGAGGTGTGCTGAAAATCATCGAGAATCACAAAGAATTGTTTCGAAAAAGATATTCCACACTCAAGTGAAAAGGCGGGCAAAAGCCCGCCTTTGACGTTTTTCAAAAGCTTCACAGGCTCACCGGCATCGTGGGAACTTGCTCTGGAACGATCAGGCTTGCTTCGGTGTACTTGAGCACTTCGTCCAAAGTCGTTTGAGGCGCTATTTCCTTCAACAGTAAACCTTTTTCTGTCACTTCGATGACTGCCATGTTTGTGACAATGAGATCGACTCTCCTAACGGATGTCAGAGGCAGCGTGCACTTTTTGACTATCTTGGAAGCCCCATTCTTTTCAATGTGTGTCATCGCTACAATGACCCTCTTGGCGCCCGTTACCAGGTCCATCGCTCCACCCATACCAGGTATGAGTTTGCCAGGAATCATCCAGTTGGCAAGATGTCCTTCCTCGTCCACCTGAAGACCACCGAGAACAGTTATGTCAACGTGTCCACCGCGGATGAGCCCAAAGGATGTGGCGGAATCGAAAGCTGCCGCTCCCGGCAGAAAGGTCACGGGACTTCCACCAGCGTTGGTCAGGTTTGGATGCTCGTATCCGGGTTCCGGTGCAGGTCCCATACCAAGGATACCGTTCTCTGACTGGAAGAACACTGTAACACCCTTCGGTATGTAGTTCGCCACCAAGGTGGGAATGCCTATACCCAGGTTGACGATGTCACCATCCTTCAACTCGAGCGCCACTCTCTTCGCTATAACAGTTCTTCCGATCTTGGGATCCTGGATCATTTCGCATTCCCCCTCACGATGTAATCCACAACTGCGTGCGGCACATGAACTTCGTTCGGATCAATGCCGCCCACGGGAACGAGTTCAT
Source organism: Pseudothermotoga sp. (assembly GCA_003510135.1). Classification (GTDB taxonomy): domain Bacteria; phylum Thermotogota; class Thermotogae; order Thermotogales; family DSM-5069; genus Pseudothermotoga_A. The sequence goes on along the minus strand of DOKY01000002.1, from coordinate 188,078 downwards.
CAACCTCGACGATCGTCACGTTTCCAGCGAAGGCCATCAACGGGTTGAAGTTGCGCGCCGTATAATTGAAAACCAGGTTACCCAAGAAGTCTGCCTTCTTCGCCTTGATGAGCGCGAAATCTGCTTTCAAAGCTGTCTCAACAAGAAACTCCTTGCCGTTTATAGTAATCTTCTGCTTTCCGTTCTCGACCACCGTTCCCACACCGGTGGGTGTGAGAATGCCACCGAGCCCAAAGCCTCCAGCCCTGACGCGCTCGGCAAGCGTTCCCTGTGGTACGAGCTCGACTTCAAGTGTACCTTCTATCATCTGTTTTTGAGTTTCGGGGTTCGTACCGATGTGCGACACGATCACTTTTTTGACCAGTTTGTTTGCGATGAGCTTGCCGATGCCCCTGTCGGGAAAGGCCGTATCGTTGGCTATCACAGTCAAGTTCTTCTTACCAGCCTTGATCAGGCCATCAACGAGAAGTTCGGGCGTACCGTCACCCAGAAAACCTCCGATCATGAGCACGGCACCGTCCGGTATCATCTCGATCGCTTGCTCGACGCTGATGAGTTTGTTTTTCATATACCAAAACCTCCTCAGACATTCTTAATGATTATGGCTGTCCCCATACCTCCGCCTATACACAGGCTCGCCAGTCCGAGCTCGACACCGCGTTTCTTCATCTCGTACAGCAGGGTCACAACGATCCTGTTTCCGCTGGCACCTATTGGATGGCCAAGCGCGATGGCGCCACCGTTGACGTTCACGCGCTCTTCAAGCCAGTCATCGCTGACACCGTGTTCCTTTTTGACATCCCTCAGAACGGCTATCGACTGGGCAGCGAAGGCTTCGTTCAGTTCGATCAGGGAAATGTCCGTGAGTTTCATCTTCGCTTTTGCGAGCGCTTTGGATATGGCACCAACCGGACCTATGCCCATGATTGCTGGATCAACGCCATGCTGAGCAAAAGAAACGATTTCCGCCATAGGTTTGAGCCCATATTTTTTCACAGCGTCCTCCGAAGCGAGTATCACAGCGGATGCACCATCGTTGATACCGGAAGCGTTGCCTGCAGTTACAGTCCCGTTAGGTTTGAAAGCAGGTTTGAGCCTTGCGAGCGCTTCAAGCGTCGTGTCGAACCTGGGATGCTCGTCGGTATCGAAGATCTTCTCACCCTTCTTTTCCTTGATGACCACAGGTACGATCTCGTCTTTGAATCTTCCGGTTTCGATCGCTTTCTTTGCCTTCACCTGGCTCTTGTAGGCAAACTGGTCTTGCTCCTCTCTGCTTATTTTGTACCTCTCAACCAGATTCTCTGCGGTCACACCCATGTGGTACATGTTGAACACGTCCGTGAGGCCATCGTAAACCATGTGATCAACGATCTCACCGTTGCCAAGTCTGTAGCCAAACCTCGCTTTTTGAAGCAGGTACGGCGCCATGGACATGTTTTCCATGCCGGCTGCGAGAACTATCTCTGCTTCGTTCATCATGATGTCTGTGGCCCCAATCATGATGGCCTTCATACCGGAACCGCAGAGCATGTTCACCGTGTAACCAGGTTTCTCTGCAGGAATACCTGCGTATATCCCAACCTGCCTGCCCGGGCCCATGCCCTGACCAGCCATGAGGATGTTACCAACTATCGTTTCGTCGATCCATTCTGGTTTGACGTTCGCCTGTTCCATCGCAGCCTTTGCCGCGGTGACGGCGAGCTGTACTGCGGGTACGTCTTTCAAACTTCCTCCAAAGGTTCCTATCGCAGTTCTCTTTGCTCCAACGATGTAGACCTTTCTCATGGAATCACCTCCAGATCAAAGAATGAGCAGCAGTACGCTCGTTACGATTCCGCTCCAGATCAAGGCCATTACGCAGTAGCCCATTATGTCCCTTATTTCCAGCTTCGCAACCGAGAGCAACGGAAGGGCCCAGAAGGGTTGAATCATGTTGGTCCACGCATCTCCCCAGGCGACGCCCATGACTACCTTAGGTATGGATGCACCTATCTTCATCGCCGCGTCGACCATGATCGGGCCCTGGACGGACCACTGACCTCCACCGGATGGAACGAACAGGTTGATCAGACCTGCGCTGAAATAGGTGTACAAAGGCAAAGTTTTCGCCGTAGAGAACGATGCGAACCAGTTCGCGATCGTTGCGGCCAGACCCGATTTGGTCATCATACCCATAATACCTGCGTAGAACGGGAACTGAACCACAATGCCCCACACAGTTTTACCAGCCTCAATGGCCGCATCGATAAAGTTCCTCGGTGTACCATGCAACAGGATACCCAGCATGAGGAAAGTGAAGTTGAGAATGTTGAGATCCAGAGAACCCTTTTTGACGAGGAAATAGTAAAAGACGTATATTAAACCTATAAACCCTATGATCAGAGATAAAACCATACTGTTTTCCATTCTTTCAGCGGGTGTCATCTGTGATGGATCCTTCTTTGGTTTTTCTTTCTTCTCAGCAAACACAGATGGATCAACTTCTATGGCCTGCTCTTTCTTCGGATGCATCCCAGCCATGATGAACGGGAGAGTGACCAACAGCACCAGCACCGGAACGTAGCCAACAGGCGAAAAGATCGTCTGAGAAACGGGTATCAGACCGATCTTGGATTCCATGAAGTGACCCTTCGTATTCACCAGCAAAGGTGCGGATGCAGAAAGCCCAGCGTGCCAAACGAGGAAACCAGAATAAGCAGAGGCGACCAGCAACGGATAGTGCAAACCTTTGCCTTTCATGTTCTTGGCGATTTCTATCGCCAGCAGGGAGGTGAATATGAGTCCAAAGCCCCAGTTCAAATAGCTCGTGACGATCATCACGACACATGCGAGTGCGACAGCTTGAACGGTGTGTTGGCAGCTTTGGCGATCGTTTTCAAAACGGCGGCCATGGGCTTCGTCTGGGCAAGAATGTGACCGGTCATGAGCACGAGACACATTTGCATTGCGAATGCCAGCAGGCTCCAGAATCCATCACCCATGTACACAATCATATCGATGGGGCTTTTCTTCTGGATCACTATCCCAAGGACGAAGGTAATGAGGGTCAGAATCATTGCGAAGATCAGAGCGTCTGGTAGGTACTTTTTAGCAAACTTCGAAAAAGCATCACCAAGAACCCTTAGCACATCAATCCCTCCCATGTGATATTTTCTAGTTTGCTAGGTTAGCATTTTTTAAACAATAGAATCAAGTACACAGAAGTTGCATTGACGGGGGAGCTGTAATAGTGTACTATTACAGTGGTGGTAGGCGTGTGGTTCAAAATTGACTTCACTTCTCACGTGCCAGTCTACAAACAGATAAAAGAAAGATTCAAACTACTCATACTCACAGGTGAGTTGAGGCCCGGAGACTTTGTTCCATCAATAAGGACTCTTGCGGACGATTTGAACGTGAACGTCAACACCGTTGCAAGAGCGTACCGAGAACTCGTCATGGAAGGTGTGCTTGAGCCAGTGCGTGGTGAAGGCTATCTGGTCAAACAACTGAACGGTGAAGAACTCGTACGCTCCAGCATTGAGAACTTCGTTGACGCTGTTGAGAGGTGCAAGGAAGTTGGTGTAACAATCGAGCGTCTGATGCTACTGCTTGAAAAGGTTTATGGGAGGCGGGACGATGGTTCTGAGCGTGAAAAACCTGGTGAAAAGCTATAGAAACAAGCGCGCCGTCGATGGTGTCTCTTTCGACGTCGAAAAGGGTCAGATCTTCGCCCTGCTCGGTCCGAACGGCGCCGGTAAGACAACGACAATCAAGTGCATCCTCGGATTCAGGAAAGCAGACTCCGGAGAGATCACGATCAACGGTTCTTACTCTTATCTGCCGGAACAGAAAGAGTTGTACCGATACATGACGGTAGAAAGGATGGTCCAGACCAACGAGAAGATCAGTCGTATGTTTAACCCAAAGAAAGCTTTTGAGCTGCTCGAGGAGTTTCAGATTCCTTTGAAAGAAAAGATCGCAAATCTCTCGCACGGCATGAAGACGCTCGCTTATCTCTCTCTGGTACTCGCAGAAGACGTTGATCTCTATCTCATGGATGAACCCACCTGGGGACTCGATCCGTTGATGCGAAACAGGGTGCTCGAGCTCGTCAGAACGATACCACAGAGCGGAAAATCTGTCTTTTATACGAGCCATATCCTCTCCGAGGTTGAGAGGATCGCAGACGTTGTGGCGATCATGGTGAAAGGCAGAATCGTTGAAATGGACAACCTGGACAACTTGAAGGAGAAGTATGTCGCGTGCGTCGTACCCAGGGGCGAGAAGTTGAACGGCTACCTCTACAAATCCACAAAGGAGGAAGACGTGTACATTGTGAAAAAGAGTGAAGCAAACGGAAAGATTCAGCCTGCGGATTTTGACATGATCTTCGAAGCTTTAGTGAAAGGAGTGAAAGTATGATACACAAGGAACTCTCCGACATGAAGCTCAGGTCCATAGTGATATTCTTCCTTGGTGCAGGCCTCTTCTTCTTTGTCGCACCGTTTCACAAGCTGACACTCGAAATGCTTAACGAATACACACAGCTGGAGAACATGCCAAAGTTGCTCGAAAGATTTGTTCCCAAGAATTTCATTGAGAGACTTTCCGATTGGAGCTTTTACATCTATACGCAGTGGTTCGGAAAGAACCTGGGTCAGTTTATCCCTATCCTAGCCATGATCATGGCTTTCCCGCTCTTTGCAAGGGAGACAGAGAACGGAACCATGGAGTACCTGCTCACCCGGAACAGCAGGAAGAAAGTTTTTTGGTCTAAAGTCTGCATTGCGATCACCGTTCTGACAGTTCAGATGCTCACCTTTTCTTTGCTCCCAGGTATCTACTCGTGGTTTGCTTCTCAAGATTTCAAGTACGAGTATCTGGGTGCGTACACGATCCACACACTCGTGGGGGCGTTGTTCTGGTTCACACTCACAGTGTTGTTTTCCGTGATGTACGACGATCAAGTCAAACCCATCCTGACTACAGTGGGGATCCTCGCAAGCAGCACGGTGATAGGAATTTTTAAGCCTCTCAGGTTCATGAACACCTATTCCTACATACTGGGGAGCAGAATCATCTCCACGGGCAAAATGGACGTCACCTACACGGTCAGCTTGCTGTCTGTGATTGCTGTCATCTTGATGTCGAGTTACGCCATATTTTTGAAGAAGGAATTCTGAGGAGGTGTCAGCATGATTCTAACGACGACAGAGAAGCTCGAGGGGTACGAAGTCATGGAGACGCTCGGACTGGTTATGGGCAACGTGGTTTATTCGAAACACCTCGGCAAAGACATTGCCGCAGCTTTCAAGACATTGGCCGGCGGTGAGATCAAGTCATACACGGAGTTGCTTACAGAGGCGCGGAACATAGCGTTGCAAAGAATGATAGCCGAAGCTGAAAAACTCGGTGCCGATGCTGTGATTGGCCTCAGATTTGGAAGCTCTTCGGTCATGCAGTCGGCCGCCGAGGTTCTCGCCTACGGTACGGCTGTCAAGCTGAAGAAACTCTGAAACCTGTTTCCTTGTTGTACAGGATCTCGGGTGCTCTTCTCAGCAAGTTGTAGTGTGAGGACATCACGTAGCCGTACGCACCGACGTCCCTGATGAGCAAAAGTTCTCCCTCTTGTGGTTCGGGGAGTTCAAGATTTTTCGCAAAAGTATCGGCACTCTCACACACCGGACCGACCACGTCTGCAACGATGGTGGGCCTATCTTTTTGCTCGTAAAGGGGTTCTATCCTGTGCTTCGCCCCATAAAGTGCTGGCCTGATCAAATGTGACATGCCCGCGTCAATTACAACGAAATTCTTGTTCTTCGTCCTCTTCACGTACTCGACCTTCGAAATCAGATAACCCGCCGGAGCGACGATCCATCTTCCAAGCTCGAGAACAATTCTGCAGTTGAAGTCCTCGAGTATTGGAAATACATTTCTTCGATACTCTTCGAGATCGAGTTGTTTTCCGTCACCGTAATCTATGCCCCATCCTCCACCGAGGTTGACGAGCTCGAGCTGTAGGTTAAGCCTCGAGGCAAAATCCTTCATGGACTCGAAGGCCTGTCTGTAAGGATCAACCTCGACAATTTGAGAGCCTATGTGACAGTGCAGACCCACGAGTCGAACGAACCTGCTTCTGGAGATGATCTGAACCATTCTTTCCGCAGTGTCGTAGTCCACTCCGAACTTGTTCTCCTTCAAGCCCGTTGCGATGTGGTGGTGAGTCTTTGGATCGACATCTGGATTGACCCTTATCGCAACCCTCACGGGTCTGTCTGCGACGGATTCAAGTCTCAGCAATTCTTCAAGGCTGTCGAGATTGATACAGTAGACAGAATCTTCGACGTACTTTTTCAGTTCTCCCTCACTCTTGCAGTTCCCATTCACAACGATCCTGTCGGGGGTGAAACCTGCCTTCCTCACACGTTCGTACTCACCGAACGAGACGATGTCCACCATCGTGCCAAGGTCGTTGAGCATGGCAAGGATTTCAAGATTGAAGTTAGCTTTCACTGCGTAGGCCAGATGAAAGTCGAAATGACTGAAGAAATCGTAAACTTTCCTGACCCTGTCTCGAATGAAATCAAGATCATAGAAATAAAGAGGTGTGCCGAACATCTCGGCTGCCGAAAGAAGGATGGAAGAATCGACCATTCGCCAACCACTCCTCATGTCAAGTTGTCGCTGTTAGTTTGGATTTTATCATCGACTTGAGCTGGCTCGCTTGGACTTTTTGTTTCGATTTGTCGATACGCGCGACGATCCTCCCATCCTCCATCACTATCACGGTGTCACCGTACTGCTCAGCAATGCTCATGTCGTGTGTGATCATCAAAATCGTGGTTCCGAGCGTCTTGTTTATCCTGTCGGTGAGTTCCATGATCTTCTCGGTGCTCTTAGGATCCAGCGAAGCCGTGTGCTCGTCGAGCAGGAGCAACTTGGGGTTCGAAGAGACGGCCATCACCATGGCGAGCGCCTGCTTTTGACCCCCGGAAAGCTTGGAGGCTCTCTTCTTCAGATTCTCCTCGAGTCCAAGCTCACAGGACCTGAGCAGTTCGATCGCCTTGGGATCCACGCGACCGAAGCTTAAACCCCTGAAGCCTTTCTTTCTCGCAAGCATGAGGTTCTCCTCGATACTCAAATTCGGAAAGATTCCCAGATTTGGATCCTGACAGACTATGCTGCCACACTTAAAGATCTTTTCTTCTTTGAGTACCTGCCCCATGATGCGACAGACTCCGAAGGTCGGTTTGACTTCTCCAACCACCACTTTCATGAGCGTGCTCTTACCTGCGCCGTTCGCACCAACGATCACCACGAACTGACCTTCTTCCACCAAAAGATCAACGTTCTTCAGTGCGACCTTCTCATCGAGTGTGCCTCTGTTGTAGATCACGGTGACACGCTCGAGCTCTATCATACGGTCACCTCGCTCTTCTTGAGTCTTCTCGCAGCTATGACACTCACAACGAACATCGCGGTGAGCAACTTCATGTCACTGGGTTTGAAACCGATCCGATAACCGTACTTCATTGCAAGTGTCAACAGGATCTGATACACCACCGCACCCACGATAGGAAAGAACAATCCGTACGCAACTTCTCTGGAACCGAAGATGATCTCCCCCAGTATCACCGAAGCCAAACACACCACGACCATGCCAGTGCCCATGTTCACGTCCGCAAAGCCACTGTACATACTGAACAGAGCACCAGACAAACCGACAAGAAAGTTCGCAACGGTCAGACCCATGAGTGCAAAAAGGTTGGGATTCACGCCGAGTACCTTGACGGCAAACCTGTTGCGGCCGTAACCTCTGAGCATCGTGCCGAGTTCGGTGCGCAAAAAGAGCCAGAACAGGAAGCTGATGAGCAAAAGCAAGGAAGCGATGAGAATCAGATCGTGACCATCAGCTCTGTTGTTGAACGGTACCGTCACTGCCTTCATACCTTGGCTCTCATACTGCAGATTTCCAACGCCTCCAAGTATGTCGTCCAGGGGAGTTTTCCCAACAACCTGTTCGTAAGAAAGGATCTTCTCGGTACTGAAACGCGGGATTGGTAGATTCGGAGCGTTCATGATCCTTATCGCGACCGAGTAAAGACCTGTCATCACCATGATGGAAGCCAGAAGCGTATGGATCCTGAAACGCGTGCTGATCGAAGCGGTGATGAACCCAGCTGCGCCGGCGGCGAGCGCAGCCAGGAGCGTCGCACTTACCCACCCATGACCGGAGCGGAGAAGAACCACCGCGACGGCCCCTCCAACGATGTAGGAGCCGTCCGGCGTGAGATCCGGAAGATCAACGAGGCGAAACGATATGTAAACACCCATGGCGGCCAGGGCAAGCAGCAAGCCTTGTTCGAGGATCGCTATCATCTTTTCACCTCTTGACCGTTTTGAACAATGATGTCCGCCCTGTCAATCAGTTCCTGTGGAATACTCACGTTCAGCTCTTTCGCCAGATCGAGGTTGATGAACAGCATCAGTGATTCAGGTCCAAGCAAGTGTGATTCGAGCTCACTGGGTTTTTTGCCTTTCAGAATCTCAACGACCAGCTTTCCCGTTTCGACTCCCACTTGGAAGTAGTTGAAACCAAAGCCTATCAAGCCTCCCTGACGGGCGATATCGATGTCGGCAGCCACGATGGGTTTCTTCAGCCTGAGAGCCGCCGCCCCGATCGCTTGCATCGAAGAGGCTGCGGTGTTATCGGTTCCTATGTAGATCACATCGACATCCGGTCCTACGCTGTTCACCGCCGCGACCATTTCACTCGCGTTCGTACCTGTCATGTCTAAGATGGTGAGTGCGAGCGATGGGGCAGCAGCCTTCGCCATGTTGGTAAGCGTGACGGAGTTCGCTTCTCCTGGATTGTAAAGCACCCCTACCTTCTTTGCGTTTGGAAAGACCGCCTTGATGAGTTTCAGATGGGTCGAAACCGGCACCATGTCCGAGATACCCACAACGTTCGACTCGTTTTTCCCCAACTGCTTGATCAAGCCTGCTCCCACTGGATCTGTCACCGCGGAGAAGATCACAGGCCTGTCGGTGATCACCTGAGCACAGGCCTGAGCACTCGGAGTCGCGATAGCAACAACGATGTCGACTTTCTCACTTGCGAACTTTCGCGCGATCGCCGCGGCGTTCTGCACACTGCCCTGAGCGTTCTGCCTGTCGATGATCACGTCGGTGCCGACCTTGAACCCTGCATCCTCGATTGCCTTTATGATACCGTCGAAAACCGCGTTGAGTGCCGGATGGTCTACGATCTGCGTGATACCGATCCTCACTGCCCCAAAGCTGAGTACGGACACGATCATCAAAGCTACCACGGCGGCTAAAGATTTTCTCAACATACCCACACCTCCACACTTTGGATTGTTTAAAAAAAGAGGGCATCCTTTTTTGGATGCCCTCTTCCTTTTACCTTAGGATTCCCCTTTATGTCACAAGTGGTTTGGGGGGAATCCCGGAAGAGGGCTTTCCCCTAAACCACCAATAAGCGTATGCAAATTCACTGAACCTGAGACCTTTCGTTACGTCCATACTGACCCCCGCTCGCACTGTTTCGATCTTTATGGAGAGTATATCACTCATCCGTGGACGTGTCAAGCGGGAAAAATTATTCTTCGTGATCGAAGCAAGACCGAAGTAAGAACTGAAGATGCGCTTCTGGAATGCAAGAAGGTCAGGCCAAAGGTTTGATCATCCTGCAGAAGTTCAGGATATGATCTTTCGAGAGTTTCGCCTGGAATTTTTCCACCACTTCAAAACCCAGTTTCCTGTATAAACTCAGAGCAACAGTATTGCTTTCTTCGGTCTCGAGAATCAGCCTTCTTGATCCGATCTTCATAGCATTTCCTTCCGCCTTCTCCATTAACAGCTTACCGATGCCGATGCCTCTGAACTTAGGATACACCGCAAGATTGCTTATGTAGTAATCATTTTCGGCAAGTTTACCAAGCTCTGCGTTGAGTCGAAGCAAAACGCGGAAAATTCGAAGCATCTTGAAACCCAGCACCTTGAACAACAAACGGCCGGTTCTGAGATACTCCCTTCGGTGTGTTTCCCAGCTGTAGGAAAGTATCATGCCGGCAATCTGTCCGTCAATTTCGGCAAAATCGACATGCTCAAAAGAAAACAGATTTCTTGGTGAGACAAAAAGATTTTTCAAGACTCTCTTCGTATCATCCTTGAAGAGCTCAACAAAAAACGGTGCCGAAATCAAGAAAAGTTCACTGAAGTCGGTCCCATCTTCTGGTTGAGCCTTCCGGAGGGAAAATGTTGGATTCATTTTGACGCCCCCTCAGAACGAAAATGGTGCCGGGGATCGGATTCGAACCGACACGGGGCCTCGCCCCAGCGGATTTTAAGTCCGCAGCGTCTGCCTGTTCCGCCACCCCGGCACCATAAACAGTCTACAACGCTATGGTGATGTTAGTCAAGTGTAGAAGCTCACGGCACGCCTATGACCGTGCCTTCCCTCCTTGGATCCGCACCACCGTAGATCTTTCCGGTCTCCAGGTCTATCACGATACTCTGAACACTTCCCATGACGATCGGTGCATCCGCGATCTTGTGGCCGCGAAGTTCCAGTTCTTTTTTTACGTGTTCGGGTAGACCCGCCTCCCACTGAACGGTCGGATAACTCGAACTGAAGATGCGAGGCGCGTTTATCGCATCCTGTACACTCATGCCATGGTCGATCATGTTCATAATCACCTGCATGACAGTGGTTATGATCCTTGACCCGCCCGGCGAACCAACACTGAAGACAGGTTTGCCATCTTTGAACACGATGGTGGGTGTCATGCTACTCCTTGGGCGTTTGCCAGGCTGTACTTCGTTGGCGCCACCAGGAACAAAGTCGAAGTCGGTCATTTCGTTGTTCAACATGAATCCGTAGCCCGGAACCATGATCCCCGAGCCGAACACGTCTTCGATGGTCGTCGTACAGGCGACCAGGTTGCCCCATTTGTCTATCACGGTGTAGTGGGTCGTCTGAGATGTCTCGTTTTCGCCAACCATTGCGAAGACGTCTTTCAAGTAGCTAGCAGGACAGGTTGGACTTTTCTCATAGAACCATGGATCTCCCGGTTTGATGTCGGGATTAGCTCTCTGCCAGTCTATCAAAGCCCGTCTCTCTTCGACGTACTTTTCGTTGAGATAGCCGTTGAAAGGTATCTTTACAAAATCTGAGTCAGCGAGGTACTTTCCCCTATCTGCGTAGGCTAATCTCATGGTTTCGATCATCAAGTGCAGCGTCTGGGTCGTGTTGTGACCGAGCGCTTTGATGTCGAACCCTTCAAGTATTTTCAGCATCTGGATGAGCGTGAGGCCGCCAGAGCTCGGGGGTGGCATTGAAACGATTTCGTAGTCCCTGTAAGACCCACGGATTGGATCTCGAAATTTGACTTCGTAGTTCTTCAAATCTTCCAGAATCATCGTGCCTCCTCGGGCCTGCACCGCTTCGACAATCGCCTGTGCTATTTCTCCAAAGTAAAAAACATCCGGTCCATGCTCTTTGATCAAACGGAAGGTCTTGGCCAAATCTGGTTGGACCAAAAGAGCTCCTTCTGGCAGGGGCTGACCGTTGGGTGCGAACACCTGCTTGGCTGCCTCGTTGAATTTGTACATACTGGCAGCTATGGATTGTGCAAGAACCTTGTTCACCATGATTCCCTTCTCGGCGAGCTCGATTGCCGGTTCAATCACCTGCGCGAGGCTCATTGTGCCGAAGTTCTCCAATGCCGTTGCCACGCCTCTCAGAGTGCCCGGTACACCAACGACATGCCCAGTCTGAATCGCTGTTCTGAACGGGAGTGGTTTTCCTCCAGCATCGAGGAACATCGTTAGTTTGGCACCTGCGGGCGCCTGTTCGCGATAATCGAGTACGACAACTCTGTTCTCCTTGGCAAGGTAGATCATCATGAAGCCTCCGCCACCGATGCCGGACATCATCGGTTCAACGACGTTCAGTGCAAACTGAATCGCCACCGCTGCGTCGATCGCGTTCCCTCCTTGACTCAGTATCCTCGCACCAACCAGCGAAGCCAAAGGATGCGAAGTGGCGACCATGGCGCTGTACGGAGATGGCACGTCCTTTGGAACACCCACGCTCGCCGAGAACAAGCTCACAAAGAGAGCCAGGACGAAAGTTGCACTGAGGATGGATCTTCTCACCGGAACCCCCCTTGTTGATCAAATTGTACCATGTGCTGCTGTGAAAATCTTGGTAGAATAACCACAGGGGGTGTTTCAGGTGAAAGGAAAAGTCTTCTTGGTACTGCTTGTTCTTGGCACGGTGCTCGTTGCTCAAGGTTCCGGTAACGTTCACGGTACGATCCCTTACGATCCCTTCGCGTACGCCCAGCACCCGCTCGGGACAGTGTGGGGTGATCCGTTACCGGACGCACCGGCACTCGCCACGAGAGGTAAATTCATGGTAGGTGTGCGAACACTTCAGTTGTTCAATCCCCACCAGATCGACGTGCTCAACACTCTCACCAGCGATTCCACGATCGTTTATGACAGACCGCTCACCGTCGAAGTGTGGTACCCAGCGGTGCTCGAACCTGGGCAGGTTCAGTTGACGGTCTACACAGATTTCCTCGGCCGGGCTGACAAGCCAGGTACTCTGAGACCGTACACTTTCCTGGGACGCGCAACTCGAGATGCTCATCCAAACGTTACAGATGGTCCCTACCCACTCCTCGTGGTCTCTCACGGTTATCCAGGCTCGCGCTACCTACTCGCGTATCTATGCGAGAACCTCGCCTCCAAGGGATACGTTGTGGTGTCAATCGATCACACCGATTCGACATATCGAGACGTTGCAAGTTTCGTCAGTACTGTCGTCAACAGATCTTTGGACCAAAGGTTCGTGGCCCGGGAGATCCTTAGCATGCCTGTCTGGAAAGATCTCTGCGATCCCCACAAAGTGGGTATCATCGGCTACTCCATGGGAGCTTTCGGGGCGCTGAGAACCCTCGGGGCGGGCCTTGAGGAAAACGAGATCGTCAAGAGATATTTCGGAAAGTTCACCCAGATGGTTGTTGCGAAGCCCTCGGATGAACCTGATCCTCTCTTCAAAGCCGCCGTCTTGTTTGCCCCGTGGGGAGCTGCAGTCGGGGCGAGTCCCACCGGCATATGGAACAAAGAGTCGCTCGCAAAGGTAAACGTTCCAACTCTGTGGATCGCGGGCTCGCAGGACGACGTGGCCGGCTACAAAGCCATTGTGAATCTCTTCGAGTCTGCCGTTAACTCGAAACGTTATTTGCTCACCTATCTTAACGCCCTTCACAACGTAGCACCACATCCTGCACCACCGATCGCGAAGGAATTCGATGATTACTATCGGTTTGCCGATCCGGTCTGGGACATCTGGAGGATAAACAACATCAACCAACATTTTGTCACCGCATTTTTTGACTATTACCTCAAGCGAGACGACAACGCCAAGACTTATCTTGATGTCACACCTACGAACTGGCCGGGATTCAAACCAAGAACAACGGCCGGATTAGAGTTTGTAGCTGTCGACCCTCAAGAATGATGGGCTTTTGAGAAGCTGTGAAGGCGGGGATCACTGAACCAGGAAAGGCGATCCCCGCGTTGCGTCTGTTTGGCTGACTCAAAAAAATAAGAATGTGAGCCGACAAAACAGCCGGGACAAAGAGGGCTGTGAAAGATCGAGGTTGTACCCGGAAAAGTTTCTTTCAAACAACAGAACGCTCACAGCTGCATGCGCATGATTTCTCTGTAGGCCTCGACGATCCTGTTTCTAACTTCTGTGGTGAGTCTCAGCGCGATCGTAGCCTTCTCCGCTTCGATGATGACTTCGTGGATGTTGCTTATCTTACCCAGCGCGAAATCTGAAGCCATCTGCTCGGCGTTCTTCTGGACCTGATTGACTTTGTCGAAGGCCTCTTTCAGTATTTCAGCAAAATCAGGAGCATTCTTCAACGTCTTATCCTGTTGAAGCCTTTGAACGTTGGAAGGACCGATCCCGCTGATCCCATCTATCATTCAAATCAACCCCTTCCGATCTGCAGCGCACTTGTGATCATCGATTTGGTAACGTTGAAAGCTGAAACATTCGCTTCGTAAGATCTCTGTGCGTTGATCAGGTCGACCATTTCTCTTAGCACGTTCACGTTGGGATAACTCACATAACCGTTCTCGTCCGCGTCCGGATGTGACGGATCGTAAACGAGCCTGAAGGGCGAAGGATCCTCTTCTATTCGTACCACCTTTACCGCTGAGGTGCGATTCTTGTCCAGAAGATGCTCGGCAAAGATCGGAACTTTTCTTCTGTAAGGTCCTCCACGCTCCGTTCTCGTGGTCTCGGAGTTCGCTATGTTGCTCGCTATAACGTCTAGCCTGAGACGCTGAGCCGTCATGCCCGAAGCGCTGACGTTGAAGATTGTGAACTCGCTCATATTATACACCTCTCAAAACGGTGTTGTAGTATTCGATGTTCTTGGACATCAGCCTGGCGAGCACCTCGTATCTCAAGCCGTTGGCGACCATCTGTGCGACTTCGTAGTCCACGTCGACACCGCTTTGATCGTTCCTGTAGAAGGACTGTCTGTCCACTTCAACCTTAGCTTGCAGTAGAGACTGGCTCGAGGATATGTGTCTCTCGTGCGTCGTGGTGAGCCTGAGTTTTGAAGCTTGCCTAAGCAGATCTTCGAAGACCACGTACTTTCTCCTATAGCCAGGTGTTTCGGCGTTCGCTATGTTCTGAGCGTGAACACTCTGTCTGAGCATCGAAACGTCCATCGCAACCTTCAGAGTATGAAAGTTCGTGTTGAACATGCTCCGCCTCCCGATGAACTTTTCTACACGGATGTGCGTCAGTCCTAAGGTAGAATCGATTTGATAAACCGAGAGGGGTGTTGACGTTGAGCATGATACTGAAGGTTGATCCAATCAATCCGGCTGCAGAGGTGATGAAACGAGCAGCCGAGGTCATAAAGAAAGGAGGAACAGTCGCTTTTCCGACCGAGACAGTCTACGGTCTCGGCGCGAACTGTTTCGACAAATCTGCGGTGTTGCGCATTTTCGAAATCAAGAGAAGACCACCGGACAATCCCTTGATCGTGCACGTGTCCAGTCTGGCCCAGCTGGATCTGCTCATCGATGACAACATTGAAAGAGCCAGAGCGATCATCGAAAAATTCTGGCCCGGACCGGTGACGCTCATATTCAAGAAGAAGGCTGAGGTACCGAAAGAAGTCACCGGGGGTCTGGAAACGGTGGCGGTGAGGATGCCGAGCCATCCTGTCGCGAAGATGCTCATAGAGTTGAGCGATGTACCCATCGCCGCACCGAGCGCGAACTTTTCGGGCAGGCCAAGCCCGACGAGCGCTCAGCACGTGATAGAAGACCTTTACGGAATGGTGGACGTGATCATCGATGCTGGAGAAACACCTTTGGGACTAGAATCCACGGTGATAGACCTTTCCAGAGAAAGACCGACCCTGCTCAGGCCAGGACCTGCAACAGTCGAGGAAATACAGCGGGTAGTTCGAGACCTGTACGTGCCAGACTTTCTTCTCGGGAAAGGTCAGGTCAAAAGGCCCCTGTCTCCAGGCATGATGTACAGGCACTACGCGCCGAACAAACCGATCATCCTGGTCATAGACGACAGCAAGATGGACAGCGTGCTGATGAAATATCCCGACGCACCCATAGTGTGTCCCGAGGAGATGGCGCAGAATTTCTACGGTAGAAGGATCATCAACATGGGGAGACTTTCGGAACCTTACACGATCGCGCAGAACCTCTTCAGGGTTCTCAGGTCCCTCGACACGCTGGTTGCTGACGTTGCCATTGTGGTGGGGCTGCCCGAAAAAGGCATACTCTTTTCCGTGATGAACAGGTTGAGGAAGGCTGCAAGTCAGGTGATCGAATAGAACCTTCAAATTATGTTTGTACGCAGTTCACAAACATTTTTGGCCGGGCATTGTATCATCGTGATCAAAGGAGGATGAGAATTGGTCGAGCTGTACGTTCCTAAGATCGAAGAGTACATGCCAGACAAGGCGGTGTTTCTCGCGCGAACGAGGGCGCGCTACAAAAACATCGTTGGCGAGATAGATTTGCTCGTACGTTTCAACGAACTCTTCCTTCAAGGGCTGAGGATCTCAAGACCGATCGTTCACCATCGCGTTTGCCCCATCGAAGAACTCCCCGGTGCTCTAATACCCGACTCCTTCAGTGGTGCGAAACAAGTCAGCCTCTTTCTCTCCACCCTGGGAAAAAACATAGACGAACTGATAAATTCACTTCTCGAAGAGGATAAAACTCATGATGCAGCGGTGCTCGATGCGTGGGCTTCAGAAGCACTCGAGACACTGAACGAGGCCTTCGATAGAAAATTGAGACAGAGATTCGGTGATGGAACGATGCGTTTCTCTCCAGGCTACGGCAATGTCGATGTGCGCTGGAACAGGTACATCGTCGAACTTCTGAAAGTTGAAGACGTCGAGGTCCTGAGCAGTGGGATCATGCTTCCGCGAAAGACAACGACGTGCATGATAGGGTGGTACGATGCGAAGAAGTGAATTTCTCAAGCTCCTCGAAAAACGGGTGCTCTTTCTCGACGGAGCATATGGAACTGAACTGTTGAAAAGGGGTTTTCGGGGAAAACTGGTTGAGGTTTTGAATCTGGAAAGTCCCGACATGGTGAGAGGGCTCCAGCGCGACTATGTGGATGCGGGAGCGGACATACTGCTGACGAACACGTTCAGCGCGAACAGGATGAAACTGACTCAGTATGAACTCGCCGAGTTCATTGAACGGATCAATACCAAGGCCGTGGAAATAGCGAAGTCCGCGTGCAAGACTGACCAGCTCGTCTTCGGTGATATGTCTTCCACGGGAATATTCGTCAAACCCCTTGGAGAACTCGATTTTGATGAAGCTTACGAAATCTTCAAAGAACAGGCGCAAGTCCTAGTTGACTCTGGCGTGGACGGGATCATAATCGAGACGATGAGTGACCTGAAAGAACTCAAAGCAGCGGTGCTCGCGGTACGTGATGTTTCGCGGGACATACCACTGATTGTGTCCATGACCTTCGAAGAAGACGGTAAATCGGTGACGGGAACGTCCGTGGAGATCTATGCCACAGTCATGAACGATCTCGATGTCGATGTGGTTGGTATCAACTGTACGCTGGAACCAAAACAGATGCTTTCAGTCTTTTCGAAGCTTGCGAAGCACAGCAGAAAACCTCTCTGCGTGGAACCGAACGCGGGAAAACCCATGCTTGCTGGAAACAGACTCGTTTACAGAACCAGCCCTGAGGAGTTCGCCATTTACATGAGAGACTTCGTCGAGCTGGGCGCGAACATCGTCGGTGGCTGTTGCGGAACCGGCCCGGAGCACATAAAGCTGATGAGGAACTACATAGGAGAGAGAAGCCCCGTGCAGAGAGTCGTGACAAAAGAGCAGTTCATCGCTTCGAGAACTGTTTTGAAGCCAGTCGAACCGTTTCTGATCATTGGAGAACGCATCAACGCCACGGGAAAGAAAAAGCTTCAGGAAGAGATAAGACAGATGAACTTCACACAGCTGGTCAGGCTGGCTCAGGAGCAGGAACAAGAAGGCTGTGCCGCCATAGATGTGAATCTGGGTCTTGAGAAAGTTCTCAGTCAGGATCATTTCAAGGCCGTGATCAACGAACTCGACAGGTACGCAAGTTTACCACTCTCGATAGATGTTCAAACGCTCAACTTCCTCGAAGTCTGTTTCAAGGAGTACGTTGGAAGGGCGATGCTGAACTCCGCAACCTGCAACGAGAAACATCTTCTGCCGCGCATCGAGCTGATAAAGCGCTACGGTGGCATGCTCGTCGTGTTGTGCATGGAAAAAGACATACCGGAACACAGTGAAGAGAGAGTAGAACTCGCAAAGAAGGCTGTGGAGATCCTGAAAGCCGAAGGGATCGAGCTGGAAAGGGTCTTTTTCGATCCGCTCGTTCTTCCGATCGGCGCCAAGAAGGACCATCGTGTCACAGTGGAAACTATCAGGAAACTCAACGAGCTGGGGTTGAAGACTTCCATAGGCCTTTCAAACCTGAGTTTCGGCTTACCGGAGCGAGAAAGCGTCAACGCGGCCTTTCTTTCACTTTGCGTGGATGCGGGTTTGGGTGCGGCCATTCTGAACAGCAAAGAGCAGACGACCATGAGCGTACTGAGAGGTGCGCTCATGCTGAAGGGTGAGCAGCTGGTGAAAGTTGACCAGCTCGAGGAAGAACCTTTGGTCAACTACATACTCAAGGGGCAGCGCGAGCAGGTAATGAACCTGGTTCAAGAAATGTTGAAGGAGCACGAACCGCTCGATGTGAGCCAGAACGTGCTGGCAAAGGCAATGGAGCGTATTGGGCAGCTCTACGCCACGGGCAAGATCTATCTGCCGCATTTGTTGCTTGCTGCCGAGACGGTACAGCCCGTGTTCGATCATCTGAACAGCTTGATTGCAACCGGTGAGAACAGGCTTGGAAGGGTACTCCTGGCAACCGTGCAGGATGACATACACGACATAGGAAAGAAGATCGTCGCGACAGTCCTGAGGAGTGGAGGCTTCGAAGTCGTGGATCTCGGAAAAAACGTACCGGCCGAAAGAGTGCTGGAAGCCGTGAAAGAGCTCAAACCCAACATCGTCGGTCTTTCGGCGATGATGACCACAACGGTGGGGTATGTGAAAGAAACGGCAGACCTGCTGAAAAAGAACGGTGTGGAGGTTTTCGTGATCGCCGGCGGAGCATCGATGAACCGGCAGCTGGCGCAACAGTTTGGAGTTTATTACGCAAGAGACGCACTTGAGGCACTAAATCTTTGTAGAAGACTGCTCGGGGGTGAGAAAGCTTGAGCGTGTTCGTTGTCAAGTTTGGCGGTTCGAGCTTGAAGAACAAAGAAGATCTTTTGAAAATCTTAGAAGTCGTGAGGATGTACAACAAGAGTTTGATCATCGTGATCTCCGCCGCTTACAACGTAACGAACCAGCTAATAGATGCCGTTGCCAAGATCGATCGACTGAACGTCAACGAATTCTTGACGTCTCTTTACGAACGTTATCGTTCTTTTCTGGGCAGAGATGACGAGCAATTGAAAGAAAGGGTTTTCGAAATCAAGAACGCGCTTCTCGGCGCGAAACTCTTAGGCGAAGTTCCCGTGCAGGTTTGGGATCGTATCGTGAGTCACGGAGAGCGATGTTCCTCGTTGATGATAACCAAGTTCCTCAAAGATCATGGATTTAACTGTGAAGAAGCCCTTCCAGAGCGATTCGGGCTCGTGACGAACGGAAGGTTTGGCAATGCAACTGTCGAACTGGAAGCAAGCCGCAAGAACGCGATCTCGTTCTTCGAACGGGGGAAAAACTATGTGGTTCCGGGTTTTTATGGCCTTCATGAGGGAAGAGTCACGATACTGGGCCGTGGTGGGAGTGACTACACCGCAACCTGTCTTGCGTACTGCCTGGACGCAGAGCGTGTCGATCTGTACAAGGATGTTTCGGGTTTCATGACCTGTGATCCGAAACACGTGGACAGCGTCAAACCCGTACGATCTCTCTCCTACGACGAAGCCGCGGAGCTTTCTTACTTCGGAGCGAAGATACTGCACCACGCAAGCGTTGAACCGCTCAGGAAGAAGGGCATACCGCTGTACATATTCAACATAAACAACTTCAAAAGTATCGATGAGCCAGACACGATAATAACGGCGAACGGTTCGATGACGAAAGACGTGGTGAAGAGTATTTCCTTCACCGACGATATTGCCGTCATACAGTTCAGAGGTTCTAACGTGGGTCGTGTACCTGGTTTGCTCGGACAGATAGCCTCAACGTTCGGCACGGAAAATGTGAACATAAAATCGGTGATTACGGCTCAGACGAGCATAAATGTGCTCATCTCTCGTCAGGATCTGGAAAAATCTCAAAAGATCGTCTCAAGAATCAAGATCGCTGAAGTTGAACAGATCCATTTCAGGACCAACATCTCGCTGATCGCGGTCGTGGGGAATGGCATTCTTCAGAGACACGGCATTGCGGCGAGGATTTTCACGGCCGTTTCAAGAGAAAAGATCAACGTGCTGATGATCTCTGCCGGCGCTTCAGAGGTGACAGTCTACTTCATCGTTAATCTTGAAGACAGAGACAGAGCCTTGAGGGCCATCCACGAAGAATTCTTTGGAGGTGAACGAGCATGAAGAGCGTTGAGGAGATCAACAAGAAGATTCTCAGTGGTGAGGCGGTGGTGCTCACCGCAGAAGAAGTCGTGAAGCTAGCCAGGGAAGAGGGCGTGAAAAGAGTGGCCGAGAAGATTGACGTGGTTACGACGGCCACCTTTGCTCCGATGTGTTCAAGTGGTGCGTTTGTGAACTTTGGTCACACGAGGCCCCCGATGAGGATGGAGAAGGTCGAGATCGAGGATGTGGAAGTCTACGGTGGGCTGGCAGCGGTGGATGGTTACATTGGTGCGACACAGGAGTCAAAACGCGACAAGAGTTTTGGAGGCGCGCACATCATAGAACTTTTAATCAAAGGGAAAAATTTGAGGTTCAAGGCCGAGGGAAAGGGAACCGATTGTTATCCACGAAGACAGTTCGAAGGTTTCATAAACAAAGACATGTTGAACGACTTCTTCATGTTCAATCCCCGAAATGCCTACCAGAATTATGCGGCAGCGACGAACAGTTCTGACAGAACCATCTACACCTACATGGGCAAGCTGCTCCCACATTTCGGAAACGTGACCTATTCCACGTCTGGCGAGCTCAGCCCTCTGCTGAAAGATCCACAGATGCTCACGATCGGTCTTGGGACAAAGATATTCCTCTGTGGTACGGAAGGTTACATCGTCTGGCCCGGTACACAGTTTAGAAACGATGTAAGGTTGAACGAACACGGTATACCCATTTCTGCCGCGAGAACGCTGGCAGTCATTGGTGATGCGAAGAAGATGAACCCCAGATATCTCAGGGCGGCTTACTTCAAAAACTACGGAGTGACGATCTTCATCGGGATAGGTGTGCCCATCCCTGTGCTGAACGAAGAGATCGCTTATTATGTGAGCAGATCGAACGAAGAAATAACAACAGAACTCAGGGATTACGGTAAGGCCGGAAGACCAGTCATCAGATTGACGAACTACGCGGAGCTGAGGTCCGGTTGGATTGAGATAGAGGGCAAGAAGGTGAAGACCTCTCCGATCTCGAGCCTTGCGATGGCGAGAGAGATTGCGCAGATTCTGAAAAGATGGATCGTCGAAGCTCGATTCACGCTCACCGTTCCTGTGAAGTTGTTCGATGAACACCGCAGCCTGAAAGGGCTCGAAGAAGTGAAAGAAGCCGAAAAATTCGACATGGAAGCACCGACGTGTGTGAACTGCGGCATGTGTGTCAGCGTGTGCCCGTACGACGCGCTGAAATTGGTGAACGATGAGCTCTCTTTCGAAAAAGAACTGTGTACAGAATGTGGCCTGTGCAGCGACGTGTGCCCCGTTGGGGTGAGATTGCCACCACTATGAAAAAGTTTTACAGGGAATGTTCTGAAGGCAGGTTTCAATCTTTCACTGTTCAGTACAGGGAAACAGACCTTTGGATTGGCGTGGACAGGTTCGATTCTGCGATGCCAGAGATGGTGCTCGAACTGGTTCAGAAACTCTACTGTGAACTGTACGAACTGGCAAAGGTTGCGCCGCAGTTTTTCTCCTCGCTGGAGCCCGTGCAGCTGTTCGAAGGGCCGAAGATAGCTTTGAAAATGGCTCAGGCTGCGGAGCGCGCGAACGTCGGGCCCACAGCCGCAGTGGCCGGGGCCATCGCGGACGAAGCTGGCGAACTCCTGCTGAAAGAGTTCGAATGTAACGAAGTCCTTGTCGAGAACGGGGGAGATATCTTCATCAGGTGTGAGAGACCGATCAATTCGCTCATCTACGCGGGAGAATCTCCACTTTCCAACAGAATTGCGCTGAAGCTGCCGAAAGGAACGTGGGGTGTATGCACATCATCGGGTAGGTTTGGGCACTCTTTAAGCTTCGGCACTGCTGATGCCATTACTGTGATCTGCAGGAATGCAACGATTGCCGACGCTTTCGCCACAGCTTACTGCAACATGGTTAAGAACAAGAACGACGTTGAAAATTTGCTCAGTTATGCGATCAATGAAGACGTGCTGGGTGTGGTGGTGATTTACGAAGATATGCTCGGTGTGAGAGGACAGTTCGAGATCGTTCTGCTGGACGGTGATGAAGATGAAACTCATCGATAAGTTGAAGGAAGGCCCGATTTTGTCGATAGAGGTACTACCACCAAACAGGGGCCACAGCGTCGAGGAAATCTTCAGAACGATCGATCAACTGATGGAGTTCCCGATAAGTTTCATCAACGTAACCAGACACGCACCTGAGCTGGCCTACATCGAATCTGATGGACAGATCGTGAGAGTGACAAAGGTGAAGCGACCAGGCACGGTGGGTCTCTCCGCCGCCTTGATGCACCGCTACGGAATAGATGTCGTGCCACACGTGATCTGTTACGGCATGGACAAGTACCAGATAGAGGATTTACTGATAGACTTGCATTTGATAGGCATAAGTAACGTGTTCGTGGTGAGGGGGGAGTACGAAAATCCGTTGAGCGGGCAACAAGATAGAAGCTCTTACAAGCACGCCGTTGAACTGGTGCAGCACATCGCAAACCTGAACAGAGGCGTTTACCTTTATCCCACTGAGGGAAGCGAGCCAACGGATTTCTGCATCGGTGTTGCGGGTTATCCAGAGAAACACTTCGAGGCACCCAATATGGAAGAGGATTTGATGAACCTGAAACGGAAGGTGGAGGCTGGTGCCCACTACATTGTGACGCAGATGGTGTTCGATGTGGAGATCTACAGAAGATTTGTCCAGATGGCCAGAAATTTCGGCATCCATGTCCCCATAATACCGGGCGTGAAACCTGTCGTGAATTTGAAAAGCATTTATTCGATTCCCAAAAAGTTTTTCGTGACTATACCGGCAAGCTTCGTATCACAGATGCACCAGGCCCGCAGCAGCGAAGAAGAGTTCATAATCGGTGTGAGGTTCGCCGCGAAACTCGCGGAAGATCTGCTCGTAGCAGGTGCTCCAGGAATTCACGTCTTCACCATGGGTAGGGCTAAGGCAACCAAAGCGATGCTGCAACTTTTGTATTCAAGACAAGCCTGAGGGGTGTGGAGGATGAAGAAAAAGAGAGTCGTGATCCTGGGTGCAACGGGTACGGTGGGACAGCGCTTCGTACAGTTGCTGTCAAACCATCCCTTTTTCGAGGTGGTCGCACTTGCCGCATCCGAAGCGTCCGTTGGAAAAAAATACGTGGAAGCGGTTCACTGGCATCTGCCCTGCGAAATTCCCGAAAATGTGCGCGACATGAAGATCCTTGGCATGGATTCAGTCTTCGAGTGTGATTATATCTTCTCTGCGCTACCTTCAGATGTAGCTGGACCCATAGAAACGCGTCTGGCAGAACAAGGTTACATCGTGTTTTCGAACGCGGCGAGTCACAGAATGGACCAGGATGTGCCACTGCTGGTGCCCGAGGTCAACCTGGATCATATTAAGCTCGCCGAACGTCAGAAAACTCCGGGCAAATTGATCACGAATCCAAACTGTTCCACCATTGGCCTGGTGATGGCACTCAAACCCATCATGGACCTTTTTGGAATCGAGTTCGTGAACGCTGTGACCATGCAGGCTGTCTCAGGAGCGGGTTATCCTGGAATTCCCTCGCTCGATATACTTGACAACGTGATACCTTACATAAAGAATGAAGAAGAGAAAATGTGCAGCGAACCAAAAAAGATCCTCGGAAGATTGACGGAAGATGGTGTCAATTTTGCAACGTTCGATGTCGTGGCTCAGTGCAACAGGGTGCCCGTTCAGGATGGTCACATGATCAGTGCTTACGTCGAGACGAGTGAGAAAGTGGATCTGGACGAACTAATAAGAGCCATAGACAACTTCAAACCTCTGAAGGACTACAAGCTTTTCACGGCTCCGGACAGGCCTGTCGTGTACCTACCGGATAAAGACGCCCCACAACCACGGCTCCACAGAGATCTGGGTGGTGGCATGACGGTGAGCGTTGGGAGACTGGCGAGGGTCTCGGAGCGTGCTTTGAGGTTTGTCGCGCTGGTTCACAACACCATCAGAGGTGCTGCAGGATGTGCCGTATTGAACGCGGAACTGTACGAAGTTCTGTACGGCAGGGGCGTGTGAGTTCCATCACAGTCCAGTTGCTCATCTACCTGTTCGTTTCTCTGTGTTTCATCGCCATCGCGGGTATGTGTTTGAGCACGGTGATCACGCATTTCTTTCAAATTACGAAGCGCCTGGAAGAGGATATCGATCTGATGATGGCGATCGATTTTCTCAGGTACGACTTTTGGTTCAAGTCGATTAGCATCGCACAGGTGAGCTCTTCCGCAATGAGTTTTTGGGAAAAGGTCGATGGTCAGGATAAAAAGGTCTGGTACAGAGTAGACATCGAGGAAGGAGAATACGTGCTCAAAAGGAACGCGAACGATGGCGTCAACGTTGTCTACAGGTCGAAAAGCCCCATCAGTTTTTATGAAGAAACGGGGATCTGGGGCGTGAAGATCGGTGAACTCTGTTTCGAGATGCTGAACGCAACACCCTCGGACGTGAGGGTAAGGTTGAACCTCAAACCGGGCGAGCTGCCGTATTTCCTCAGGCCGAAACAGGTGAGCGTCTCAGAATGATGAGCTCACTGTCACCGTAACTTTTTTGCTTCAAAACTTCGAGTCCTTCAGGAACGATGACCTTCTCTCTCCTGGATTTCTCCACGACGATCGTTTCACCCACTTTCTTTTCTTCAAGCAGTTTCAGTGCCTCGCTGACTAAACCAAGTTCGTACGGAGGATCCAGGAAAACCACGTCGAAATTTTCCGAGTACTTCTGTAGAAACCTTCGATAGTCTGTGCACAAAACGGTCAGCTTTACACCGAGTTTCTCTGCGTTCTGTCTCGCAACTTTGACCGCGAGTTTCGAAACGTCCACCGCGACGGCCTTCTTTGCACCTCTGCTGATCGCTTCAAGCGAGACCACCGCGCTGCCACAGAACAGTTCCAGAAAACTCTTATCAGTTACATCTATCATGCTGAAAAGCGCCTGCCGCACCATAGAACTCGTGTAGCGCGTTCTTGGATCCGGCACAGGTTGCACTTTCCTGCCTTTCAAAAAGCCTCCAGTGATCTGGAGCAAATCAAACACTCCTTTTCATAGAAGCTCGAAGTACTCTCTGTTCGCTTGGCATATTTCTTCCAGAAGTTCTCTCACGTTGTGCGATCTGGGACCGAGAGGGTGCAAAAGCAACGCCTTGATCGCCGTAGCTTTGGACTTTCTCAAATAAGCTTCGATGGTGAGCCTTTCGTACATTTTGATGGTGTGAATCAATCCGACAGCGAATGGGTCTGCACCGTTCACAGTGATGGGCAAAACTTTGCCCGCTTTTGTCAGACACGCCAGTTCCAGAACATAATCTCCAGGCAAATTATCGATCGCACCATGGTTCCTCGTGTTGACGATGTGCACGGAGTTGTTCGAGAGCGTTAGATCTTTTATCAACCTGGCCGCGGCGGTCGAATAGAGGCTTCCACCCCTCTGTGAGAGTTCTTGGGGTATCTCATTTTCCGTCTCATATTTTTTGAATAGCTGATCCTCGATTTGGATAACCTTCTCTGCACGCGTGCCTTCTTCGCAGATCTTTTTAAACATGTACTGTGTCGAGACGTAGTAGCGAAGGTACGGGTTCATCAGAAGCTTCAAGGAAGCGATCAACCAGCCGGGAAATTCAGAATCCTCGTGCTGAGAAATCGTTTGAAAAACTCTTTCCGTAACATCTTCGTTGTTCAGCCACACCTTCTCGACAAAACTCAGGTGGTTCAGGCCATAGTACTTGACAAACAAGTCCTCTATCCTGCAGGAAAGAAGTTTTGCGAGATGGTTGAGAAAGTTGATCGGTACGTTGCACAGCCCGATGAACCGCTCGAAGCCGAGATAGTTCAGGACGAATTCTGTCACATGACCAGAAGGGTTCGTAAAGTTGATCACGATCGCTTCGCTGTGCCTCGCCACCGAATCGAGGTATCTCTCCAAAATTGGAAAAGCCCTCAGTGCGGCCGCAAACCCACCAACACCCGTCGTTTCCTGACCGATCAATCCGTACTTGATCGGTATCTCCTCGTCCAGTTTCCGCGCCTTCAAGCCACCCGGCCTGAACTGAAAAACCACGTAGTTCGATTCCCTCACCGCTTCCACGAAGTCTTTCGTTTCGAACAGTTTGAAACGGCCCTTCACCAATCTCTGACAGAAACCGTACATAATCCGAAGCTTTCTCTCATTGATATCGTGCATCCAGACTTCCTGAAGATCGATTTGAGAAGAGACATCCAGCAAACCAGAAATCAATTCGGGCGTGTAGCTGCTACCAGCACCTATGATCGCGATCTTCATACCCTATCCCCCCAGAAACCCATCAGCTTTTCAACGGAGCGCTCGCTGAACTTGTAACCGATCAATTCTGCCGCCAGGAGCACCGCTCCAACGACGGGTGGGTGTTTTGGAACGATCAAACGATAATCTCTTCCGAGTGCGCTGAGGATCATCTCAAAAATCACGGGATCCGCGTTCTTGAAGAAGCTGCCTTCGAGCACCAACTTTATGGGAGGTGTGAAGTTCAACCTTTTCCTGAACGCCTCAACGATGCGAACAGTTTCGTCAACGATCTCACACATTATTTTCATGGCAACGAAGTCGTGCCGATGGACAGCAGAGAAGAGTGTCCTTATCAACAGAACGGCGTATTCTCTCATTCTTTCGTAGTCACCTTCGTATTCATAATGCATGATATCTTCAATCTTTGAGCCGATCTGTGATTCGAACATTTCAACCATCAGGGTGTTTTCGGACCTGCCATCCTTCGCCCTCACGATCGCGGAAGCCACTTTCTTGGCGACGATGTAAGAACCGAGACGCTCGCCAAAGAAGGAGGAAAAACCGCCAATCCTTTCGATTCTTTTGCCATCGCACGCATAGTTGATACCACCGGTACCACAACTTATCATGATGCCGATATCATCTAAGGTGCCAGATCTGAGGGCGATTCTACCGTCGTTGTCAAAAGCGTATCTCTTCAGTCCCAGCCGGTCCAGCATGGATCGAACTATCCTGTTTTCATACTCGAAGTCGGCACCAGCAACACCAAAGAAAGCCGCATCCAGTTCATTAAGGTTCAGAGAGGCACTTTTTAAGGCCCTTTCAATTACCTGTCTCAGCGTATCGTATGCCTTCTCGACACCGATACCCTGATAGTTCGCTCCAGGCCCTTCTTCGAAGACGATCACGTTACCGAGTTCATCGGCGATCAGAACGTGCGTTTTGGTTCCACCGACGTCCACACCGAGAAAGTGCATTCAGATCACCCCAGACGTGTGGCATAATAGTATGACTTAGAGAAACTTCTTTCGGGAATGATCGGAATGAGATTCAAAATCTCCGGCGTTCTTCACATTTTGCTGATTGTTTTCATGGCCTTTCTCACGCTGATATTATACTGGAGCATCTTCATGCAACCAAAGTTGCAGAGAACGCTCTTGGACTATTATATTAACAGCCTCAGCCATCAGCTCGATTTGGCGATTTACTTAGTGAACATTCACTATTCTAATTACTTGCAGGGTCTGGAAGATGAACGGACCGCAAAGCAGAACGCCATGAGGCATCTGAGGAACATTTTCTACGGTCCTGAGGGGAAGGATTATTTCTTCGTGCTGAATATGGACGGAGTGCTCCTGGTTCATCCATACCGTTCAGATCTGGAAGGACAGAACGCTTTCACGTCTGACGATGCGGTTTTCACCAGCGCAGTGCGAACGATTGTTCAGGGTGCAAAGGAAGGCAAGAAGTTTGTCGAGTACGATTGGTACCTCTATGGAGAAGAAAAGGTTGAAAAGAAGTTCACGGTGATTCGAATATTCGAACCCTGGGGCTGGATCATCGGAACCGGTCTGTACAGCAAAACACTGTTGACAGAATCGAAAGCGATCGCAACGGAGTTTCAACTCGTGGCGGTCGTTATGCTGATGGTGTATTCGGCAATTCTTGTGTATCTACTGGTTTTGTTGAATCGCCAGTACAGGGAGAAGGAAGAACTTTTGAGACTACATGAACAGGAAGAAGAGAGACTGAGAACTCTTCTCAACTCGATCCCGCAGCCTGTGGTGGTCTTCAGAAATTCTCAAAACATCTTCATGAACGAACCTTTCAAGCAGACGTTCGTTCAGAAAGAAGGCTCGTCCGGGCTGGAATCAAAGCTTTTGCGAACGATCGAAGAACTGTCGGACGAGATGAGCAGAACCAGGCAAAGCTCGGTGAATGCATTAGAAATTGAGGTTGGTCACGAGAAGAAGTGGTTCGATGTACATGCCATGCCACTCTTCACAAAAGGAAACCTCGTGGAAACTGTTTTTGTTCTGGTGGAGATAACACAGCGAGTGGAACAGATCGAGTTCTGGAAATCCAAGGCAGAGACCGATCCTCTCACAGGTTTGGCCAACAGGAACGTTCTTGACGTACTCTTGAGAGATACTCGTGTGCTCGGCGAAAGATTCTGCGTGATCATGCTTGATGTCGACGGTTTCAAAGAAATAAACGATAGATACGGGCACAACGTGGGTGACGAGGTGCTGAAAGAGTTCGCACAAAGGCTCAGCAACAATGCCAGAAAAGACTCCATTCTGGTGCGTTTCGGTGGCGACGAAATGCTTTTGATCGTTCCCAACGCCGATAGAAAGATCGGCCTAAAAATAGCTCAAAGGCTCCAGGAAGTCTTGAAGGAACCTCTGCGCCTTGGAGATCTGACTTTGAACCTGAGTGCTTCGATGGGTTTCTCGGAATTTCCAACCGATGGGAATGATCTTGCAACGCTGATAAACGTTGCAGACCAGCGGCTTTACAAGGCTAAGAACACGGGTAAGGGCGTACTGTGCATGGATTGACAGCTCGAACGGGCGCGTGGTAAAATTTCATAGGACATGCCGAGGTGGTGGAACTGGCAGACACGCATGGTTGAGGGCCATGTGGGTTTCGGCCCGTGCGGGTTCAAGTCCCGCCCTCGGCACCAGAGGGAGCGAAGGCTCCCTCTTTTTGTTATACTTTGAGAGGTGGTCTCCTTGATAAAGCTGGTCTGCATAGATCTGGACGGAACACTCTTGGACAGCAAGAAACACATTTCACAACGA
This sequence comes from Pseudothermotoga sp., assembly GCA_003510135.1. Classification (GTDB taxonomy): domain Bacteria; phylum Thermotogota; class Thermotogae; order Thermotogales; family DSM-5069; genus Pseudothermotoga_A. The sequence continues at coordinate 158,789 of DOKY01000002.1, read as the reverse complement.
AACGCTGAGACTATTCGTCGCGTGGTCGAGTCGGGCGTGCACGTGACGATCTTCACAGGGAGAAGCTTCGGTTCTGCCGCTCACTATCTGAAAGAATTGGACATCAGGATACCTGCGGTCTTCCAGAACGGTGCGCTCATAATCGATCCTGTGAGCATGAAGATCTTTCGGAGCATAGAACTCGATGCCAATTTGGCGAAACGTTTCGTAGAATTGGCCCGAGCGTATTCGGTTTATCCTGTGGTCTACGAATCGTTCTTTTTTGAGAAAGACATGGCCATCGAAAATACTTACGAAGGTGCCTTCGAACAATACTTCCAGCTGAACTCGCACCGCATCAGGATGGTTGAAGATCTGAGCAAAGAACTGAGCCAGAAGAAAAGCGTTGTAGAAATTGCGCTCGTTGGGAAGATTGAGAGCGTAAATCGTGTGATCGAGGAAGCCTCCGCAAAACTGAAAAATGGTTACACGGTCGTGGAGAACCAGAAGAGAGAAAGAGAGGCGTTCGTCGAGATCTTTGGACCCGGTGTTGGAAAGGAAAGGGCGCTCGAATTCTTTCTCGAAATGTATGCCGTCACGCTGGAGGAGGTCATGTACATAGGAGACAACCTCAACGATGCATCGATCATGCGCATGGTGGGAACCTCCGTGGCTATGATGAACGCACCCGACGAAATCAAGATGATCGCCAAACACGTTACTGACAGCAACGACGAGTCCGGAGTTGCCAAAGCTCTGGAAAGACTTTTGCTTCGGGAGCGTGTTGGAGAATGAATTTTCTCTTTCTCGTCCTTTCGAGTGTTGTTACGGCGCTCTCCATGCCCGGTTTTCTGTTCGGTTTCTTCGTCTGGTTCAGCCTGATCTTTCTTTTCATCGCCTTAGAAAGAAAGAACGTTCTCACAAGCACCCTTTACGGCTTTCTGTACTTCTACTTCTTCAGCGCGATCAACCTGTACTGGGTCCTGCCCGTGCTGGTGGAGAACTTGCCCAGGACCTTTTCGAGGTTTCCAGGCTGGTTGGGCTTCTTTGTTTTCTTGCTCATGCTCACGATTGAAGCGCTGCCGTTCGCACTGTTTGGTTTGCTGTACTCGATCGGAAAAAACTCGATCAGTAACCGTCCGTGGCTGGACGCTTTGTTTGTGGCGTCACTCTACACTCTGATGGACTTTCTAAGGGGCATCGGTGAGATGGGTTTCACGGGGGGAACACTCGCAGACGCACTTTACCGAGACGTTGGATTGCTCCAGCTCGCCTCAGTGATGGGACCCTACGGTTTGACGTTTTTGATCGTTCTGATAAACAGGCTGCTCTACACCATGATGAAGAAGAGCTCCAGACCCATCGAAAAGATCGCTTTCGTCGTTCTCACAATCGTGCTCATATCGTACGCGGTAGAACGTGCCTTACCGTTTCCAACGAAGGGCGAAACGAAACTCGTTGCCTTGCAAACTTACGTCAGGCCCCAGGAAAAGTACTCTTCTTCCCCAACGGATCTTTATTTGAAGCTCGAAGAACATCTGGAACAACATTCAAACGGTTTGATAGTCCTTCCGGAGGACGTGTTTCCCTCCGATCCAAGGAAAGACGCAGTGGGAGAAATGCTTCGCGAGCTGGCGGAAAGGAAAAATCTCAGGATCCTTTTCGGGGCTATTTCCACAGAGAATGGGGCGAAAAACAGCGTTTTTCTCGTGGATGAATCGGGTGTGAGACGGGTGTACTCCAAAGTAAAACTCTTTCCTTTCGTCGAAATGTTGCCGTACGAAAAGATCTTCTCTGTGTTCAAGTTCTTGCGGGGACTGGTTTATCTTCAACCCGGCGAGGGCTTCTATCCTTTGAGGATCGAAGGATACCCAACGCTGGGAATCCAGATATGCTTCGAGTCTTATTTCAGCGAGCCGTCGCGGCAACTTGTGAAAAAAGGTGCGGAGGTTCTCATAGTTTGCACGAACGACGGATGGTTTGATTACAACACTGCGTTGGTTCAGCATTTTTCGAAATCTGTTTTCAGAGCGGTGGAGACAAGACGTCAGGTGATCCAGGTCTCCAACGCCGGCGTGACAGGAGCGGTGGATCCTTATGGAAGGATCGTGAAGACCCTGCCTGTGAAAAGGTACGATTCGGTAGAAATTGAGCTTCTTTCAAAAAAGAACGAGACGTTCTACACACGTTACGGAGATTTGATCGTCTGGTTCTGTCTTAGCGTCGTGTTGCTAACGCTACTGCTGCCGCGTGAGAAAAACGTACGTGTGAGGAGGATCTGGAGATGAGGGTTATTGCGATCGTTCTCGACAGCGTCGGTATAGGGGAACTCCCCGATGCCCACCTCTATGGAGACGAGGGGAGCAACACTTTAGTCAACACGGCGAAAGCTGTCGGTGGGCTGAACCTGCCAAACCTGGCAAAGATGGGTTTGGGCAACCTGGATGAGATCATGGGTGTGCCCAGGATGGAAGCAATCGGCGCTTACGGCATCATGATGGAAAGAAGCCCGGGAAAGGACTCAACCACCGGCCACTGGGAACTTGCGGGTATCGTGCTCAAAAAACCATTCGATCTTTTCCCGAACGGCTTTCCAAAAGAGCTCATAGAAGAGTTTGAACGAAGGACCGGCAGGAAGGTGTTGGGCAACAAGCCCGCGTCCGGTACTGAGATCATCAAAGAACTCGGCCCGGAACACGAGAGAACTGGTGCTTTGATCGTGTACACCTCTGCAGACAGCGTCTTTCAGATTGCAGCAAAGGAAGAAATCGTCCCGGTTGAAGAGCTCTACAGATACTGCGAGATTGCAAGACAGCTACTCGACGAAATGGGGTTCAAGGTGGCAAGAGTCATTGCGAGACCCTTCACAGGTGAGTGGCCTAACTACGTGCGTACGCCTCGGAGACACGATTACTCACTGCCACCGGAAGGTCGAACGCTTCTGGACATCCTGACGAACAGCGGGATCGCCGTGTACGCGGTGGGTAAGATCTACGATCTTTATGCAGGAAGGGGTATAACTGAGAGTTTCAAAACTGAGGACAACATGGACGGGGTTGATAAAACAATCTGGGTGATGAGGAACAAAAGAGAAGATTGCATGATCTTCACCAACCTGGTCGATTACGACATGAAGTACGGTCACAGAAACGACGTGAAAGGCTATGCGAAAGCACTCGAAGATTTCGATGCGAGGTTGCCCGAGATTTGGGACGCAATGGAACACGACGATGTGCTCTTCATAACTGCGGACCACGGGTGCGATCCCACAACGCCCTCGACGGATCACTCGAGGGAGAGAGTGCCCATCCTTGTGTGTGGCGAAAAAGTCTGTCGAAACGTGAACCTTGGCATCAGAGACTCGTTTGCTGATTTCGGTCAGACCGTGGCTGACATCTTCCAGGTTGAAAAGCTGGCCAACGGGGTTTCGTTCAAAGATCTTCTGTTCAGCTGTCCATGATATGAGCAAGAAAAGTGTCGCGTACGGCAAATTTGTCAGACTCTTCTGGAACAAACCGACGGTGGCACGAAATCTGCTCACTTTAGGATTGAAGCTCGAGCACGCGAGACGCAAGGTGGTCGCAACCATTAGGAATGACTTTTCAAGCTGGGTGGACTTTGCGGCACTTTCCATAGTTGCGTCGGCGTTCAGTGGTGAAGAGATCGCTCTGGTGAATTTGTTCTTCCCGAGCGAGATCATGGCCGGATTTGGTTTGAAGAGCGTTTCGGCAGAGGGGCTGGCAGGCATGCTTGCGGCCATGCACCTGGAAGATTTCGCGCTCGCACGAGCTGAATCGATCGGTGTTTCAAAGAACATTTGTTCTTTCCACAGAGCCGGCTTGGGTCTGAACCTGTTGAACATGCTGAAGAACGTGAGAGCTGTCGCGGTAACGAACATGCTCTGTGATGGAAACGTACCGATTTTCAGAACGATCGCCTCGCTGTACGGACTGAAACTCGTCGTTCTGGATGTCCCGAGAAGTTTCGATGAGTTCAACGTTGATTACGTTTCACGACAGCTTGAAACGATCATTCATGAACTTGAAAACCAGTTGAACAGGCGGTTCGACTGGGAAAAATTCCAGCAGCAGATGAAGATCGAATCAGAGATTTTTGGAGCCTTGAGGGAACTCTATCCGAAGTTGTGCGAAAGGCCGCTCAGGATGCACCTCTATCAGCATGTGAATCTACTGTATACGATCCACGTCAGGCCAGATTTTCACCTTCTGAAAGCCGTTAGAGCTCTCGAAAGGGAGTTGAAGACAGAGACGAACAACGATGCTAAGAGAATCCTTTGGATGCACCTGAGCCCTTATTACGACAGCGTTCTCAACGACATCTTCTCGAAAGATAGTTCCTTCAGGATCGTGGCGAGTGAGCTTTCGTGGGACTGGCTGAACTGGGAAACAGACACGCAACATCCTTTCAGGAGCATCGCTGAGAAATTACTGCTCAATCCGTTGCTGGACGGTGCGGGGAAGAGGGCAGAGTTCGCGGCGAAGCTGGCCAAAGATTTCAGAGTCCACGGGGTGGTACACTTCAACCACTTCGGTTGCAAACAGTCCTCGGGTTCAGTAGAGTTGATCAAGAACGTTTTCGACGAATTGAGAATACCCTTTCTTTCTCTGGATGGAGATTGCGTTGACCACACGAGCAGCACATCAGAACAATTCAAAACCAGAGTCCAGGCCTTTCTGGAGATGATCAAATGATCGTTTACAACTGTCCTCTGGTCCCATACGAGTTCTTCCACGCTCTGAAAGTTCCATTCAAAAGAATAGAACCCGGCTCAATGGAGTTTCGTAAGCTCCATCCAAACGTCTGCTCTTTTTGCAGATGTGCTGTCTCTTCTGTTCTACCGAACGACGTCCTGGTCTGGACGGATTCATGCGACTCGATGCGTAGGGCATACGATTTTTTGAACCAGAACAGATCGTTCCATTTGCACATACCTGTGAAGAACGATGAACTCGCCGTACAGTCACTTTCGAGAGATTTGGAGAAACTCTGGGGATTCCTTAAAGCCGTTTTGCACATCGATATGCCCTTGAGCGAGCTCGAAAAGGCACACAGATGGTTCACAGAGAAGTTGATCCAGCTGGAAAGGACTATGGGAGAAAATCTGAACGAAGCAAAAACGATCTTTGAACAGCTGTCGAACCAAAAATGGACAGGATCACTCGCGAAGAATGGCAGACCTGTTTTGTTGCTCGGTTCCTGGACGAACAGCGAGCTGGTGGAGATCGTGGAGAAGGCGGGAGGTTTCGCACTCAACGCAACGTGTTCAGGACCTTACGGGCTGATCGCGGATGTGCAACCTTCTCAAAACGTTTTTCGATCCATCGCGAGAAGGATTCTGAACAGAAAATTGTCCTGTGGAAGGTTCGCTTCAACCAGGGAATTGAAGATGCTGATAGAACGATTCAAGCCGGACGCGATCGTCTTACACACAGCCAAGTTCTGTGATTTTTACCATTTCGATGAGCAACTTCTGAGAAGTTTGAAAGTTCCGTTCGTGACGGTCGAAAACGATTTCACCAACGCTTTAGAACAGGCCAGGACCAGGATAGAGGCACTCTTGGAGGGCACGAAGAGCAGAAGGCAAGTTTCGTTCGGGGCCTCCTACTTCGTTGGGATCGACAGCGGTTCTACCAGCACGAAGATAGTGGTTGTGAACAATCGCGGCGATATCCTCTTCGAGCAGGTGTGCAGGACGGGCGCGGATCCAAAAGAATCAGCAAAGCGGTTGATGATTCAGGCTACGAAACATCTGAAATTCGATCCGCGGGAAAGCTTTGTTGTTGCCACTGGTTACGGGCGTGATGCGATCAGTTTTGCGCACGAAAGAATGACAGAACTGACCTGTCACGCTGTCGGGGTGACGCACCTGTACCCGGACGTCAAAACGATCATAGACGTCGGCGGTCAGGACAGCAAGGTGATGAGAATCGAAAACGGCAAGATCGTCGATTTCGTCATGAACGACAAGTGTGCCGCTGGAACCGGGAGGTTTCTGGAGATCGTTTCCTCGATACTCGAAACCCCTTTACAGATCATGGGTAAGGAATCTTTGAAAGCGAAAACTCAGCTGAGCATCAGCAGTGTTTGTGCAGTCTTCGCTGAGAGCGAGATCATCTCTTTGCGAAGCAAAGGCTACAGCAAGCAAGAAATTCTGTGGGCCGCGCACAACGCAATCGCAAGAAGACTCGGCACCATGTACGAGCGAGTGAAGGGACGTCCACCGGTTGTACTCACAGGTGGCGTGGCGCTCAATGAAGGTCTCAAACGCGCCCTTGAAAGTCTGATCGACGTGGAAATCATCGTCCCGAAAAATCCCGTCACGACCGGTGCGCTCGGCGCGGCGCTGATGGGGCTTCAACAGAAACTGTAGCGCCCCGCTTGTTCGTGGAGTGCGAAGACACAGCAACCTGTACCGGTCAACTGAGCAACGATTGGATCAGTACTCCACGCTTGAGCTAAAGCTGTTTTGATCTCCGGATACACCTCACACACTATGGCTTGAAAGACGTTGTACGACATGCGCCGGATCACTCCGTGTTCACGTTTCATGTAGGCTTCGTACAGCCTTTCGATGGGTCCTGGTCCCTTTTTGAAATCCGTTTCTTTCAGCATGCTGTAAGCCTTCGCTGTGCTCACGTTCACACCCGGGCAGAAAAGATCGACCGTGTAACCACATATGCGTGGTAGTGGCGTGATTTTCTCACCTTTTCCTTCGACGATCGCCGTGCCACCGACGAGGAAGAACGGCACATCCGAGCCCACTTCTGCGGCGATCTCAAGAAGGTCCGGATGCGATATCCTACACGTTTGTGCAAGAAACCTGAGCGTGGCAGCAGCATCTGAACTGCCACCGCCCAGGCCCGATCCCACTGGTATACGCTTTTTCAGAATCACCCTGAGCCCAAAATCAACAGGGTAAAATTTTCTGAATGTTCTGTAGGCTTTTTCCACCAGGTTCTCACCTGTTATGGAAATGTTCGATTCTACAACTATTTGGCCAGTCTTCTCAGTCTGAATGAAAAACAGTTCATCGTACAGTTCTATCGTTTGGAACAGACCCACTATGTCGTGGTAACCATCCGGGCGTTTGCCGACCACGTCGAGATAGAGGTTCAATTTGGCATGGGCCTTTTCAGAAAATCCAGCGCCAACTTCGACCATCCTTCCAACTCTTCCCTCCGCCGTTCTATCTCCTTCAGATCCATGAACCAGAAATCGAACATGTCGGGCTCGTTCAGACCAAGGAACTTCACCTCTGCCAGGTAAACCAGCCCGACGTGCACTCTGCTCACCGGGCTGCTCGTGTCGTTCAGAAGGCCAACGTACGAAAGTTGAACAACTTCCACGTTCACTTCTTCCCGTATTTCCCTTTCCATGCCCTTCAATAAGGCCTGCCAGGGTGTCTCACCATCGCCTGAATTGATGTGACCTCCCACGCCAAGCGACAGCTTTCCATGGAGTCTTCTTTCCTGCTGTTTCTTCGTTCTTCTGAGCAAAAGGAACTTTCCCTGTTGGCGCATCAGTACGTAAGGGATCAATTGACGGAGCGTTTCGTCGCTCTCGGCGACGTCCCTGTCAATGAAGAACGCACTCTTTTCAATCAGATCTCTCAGCTTTTCCAGCTCGAACGGAAAGATTCCGTCGTTGCCATTCACCAGATCATCGACAATCTTCGTTGGAATCACCAGAACTCGTTCCACGTTCGCTCCCCACCAATCTGTTGTAGCAGTCTCTACAGACTGCGATGTACTTTTCCTTTCCACCCACATCGATCTCCGAATCGTTATCTGATATCTTGTAGGTGAGTGTCGCGTTGTGCTCCCCACAGACGTGACAGACAGCCCTCTTTTTGATGACTTCGTTCGCGAGCGCAAGCAAGAGCATGGTCGTCTCGAAGGGGTTCTGCTTGAAGGTCATGTCGAGGCCTGCGCAAAACACGTTGACGTTCTCGTCCAGAAGCTTTCTGACCACTTTGATCAGGTCCTTGTCGAAGAACTGGACTTCGTCGATGAACACCGCATCGATCTTTTCCTGAAGGTAAGGGAGCATATCTTTAGAGAATTCAACCGACACGGCTTGTGCTTCGAGGCCAGAATGTGTCTTGACAACGTCGACGCCATAACGAACGTCCAGAGCAGGTTTGAAAAGCAGCGTTTTCTTTTTGCCCAGCTTGTAAATCTCCAGATAGGAGAGCAGCTCCGTGGTTTTACCCGAGTACATCGGTCCAACAATCACTGTGAGCTTTCCAGACAACGTTCATTCCTCCTCCACCAAAGCGTTGACCGCCGCGAATTTTTCCTCATCCAGCAGGTGCAGATAGGTGCTCGTGGTTGACAGATTCGCATGTCCCAAAAGTTCCTGAACGACTCTCACGTTCACCCTTCTTTGCAACAGGTGTGTCGCGAAAGAATGGCGCAGGGTATGCGGGTGCACCTTTTTTCTGATATTACAAAGGCTTGCGTATTTTCGCACGATCCTGAACACCGTGCTTGGATGCAGTCTCGCCGAAGTTCCAAACAGATATTCGTTGTCATCTTTTTTGCATTTCTCTACGTACATTCTCAGCTTGCTTGCAAGGCTGTTGTTGAGCGGAACGATGCGGTCCTTCCTCCCCTTGCCCATCTCGATCCTGACGAACGCGGGCGAGAACGAAACGTCCGAAACTCTGAGGTTACACAACTCGCTGACCCTCAGGCCACAGTAGTAGAGCAAGGATAGGATCAGATGGTCTCTCTCTTTTTGCTCGCTAACTTTCAACATGCTCTCAATCTCCTGCTTCGTCAAGAAATCCGGCGAGCTTTTTCTGAGCCTTGGTACCTTCACCCTCATCCAGGGATTGCTCGACACGTAGTTCCTCAGAACTAGGTAATCGAAGAAGTTTCTGAGCGAGGATATCTTCCGTGCTAATGTGGAAACACTCAAAGGTTTACCAAAGCTCTTCGAAAGGTGCTTCAAATAGTCCTCTGCGTCCCTCACGCTGAAGGTTTCAAGCGTCAGTTTTCTTTCTTTTAAAGACTTCAGGAACTGTGACACATCGGTCTCGTAGGCCGTGACGGTGTGATCGGAAGCTCTGCGCACGTATTTCAGATACTCCACATATTCATGGAGCAGGTCCTCCAAGACTCGATCACCATCCCACAAATGCCATCACTATCACGTAGAGGCTAGCAATTGTCAGGCCCGTCAAGACCCAGGCAAAAGATGTGTGAAAGAATTCTCCGAACGATACGCTCTTGCCCGTGAATTTTTTCAGCAGAGAAATACCCACTATGTTGACCGCCGCGCCAATTGGCGTCAGATTCGATCCAAGCCCCACACCGAGCGCTATAGCCCACCACAGATGTGGTGAGTAGCCCAACTCAATCAGGTATTTTACCACTGGTACCAAAACGACCGTCGTCGGCACTGCGCTGAGCAGGGAACTCATAACAGCTGAAAGCCAGACGAGGACGACGAGTAGCAGTGTGCGAGAATGAATCATCGAAATGAGACTCGCGAATTTGCTAAGAAGGCCAAGTTCGTGCATCACGTGCGTGAGCGAGAACAATCCCATGAAGAAGAAAAGTGTGTCCCACTCAACTTCTTTGGCCACATCCTCGAAACTCTTGTTTGCAACGATGAGACTGAGAGCTGCTCCGAGCAGAGCAATAAAGGCTATGTCAACCTCCAGCACATCGTGAAAAGCAAAGGCAAAAACGGTGGCTGCGAAGATCGTCGCAATCTTCAAGAGCAACTTTTTGTCAGTGATAGCCTCTCTTGGGTTTGTCGAGGCCAGTCTTTTCAGCCCTGCTTCGCTTGATTGATCAACGGAAACCACACGTGAGAGCATTCTGAGCAATATGAGCAACATCAAGAAGGCCATCGGCGCCAGATGGACGATAAAGCTCACGAAACTGAGGCCACTCGCGTTACCAATTACGATGTTCGGAGGATCACCGATCATCGTTGCCATACCACCAACATTCGACGCGATCACGCCGAGCACGAGCACTTTTGATGGATCGACTTCAGCTGCATCACTGACCAGGAAGAGAATCGGTGCGAATATCAAGAGCGTTGTCACATTGTCCAGAAACGCAGAAAGTACCGCTATGAAGAGAACTAACAGAGATACTGTTCTTTTGATGTCTCCTTTTCCAAGACGCACCGCATAAACGGAGGCCATCTGGAAAAAGCCTGTGCTCTTCAAAACAGAAACAATGATCATCATGCCGAGCAAGAGGCCTATGGTGTTGAAATCAACCACGTGGGATATATTTTCTGTCGTCAAGCCTTCCGACAGTTTCAAGACAGCCGCGATTAAACCCAGCAAGAAGACCTTGACCGACGTCCGTCGAGCCCTGGTGAGAATCACGTAATACGCTGAGAAGAACAGGATCGACGCTGCTATCTGCTTGACCATGGCGATCACCATCCAGACCACAGTGAATAGAATTCTGTGAGTTCCCCTTCACACAGACCTTCAACATCTGAAGGCACCCTGATGACCCCATGAGCCTCCACGAGATTGAATACCCGTGCAGTCTCACTTTCCAAGGGCTCCGCCCAAACCTGTCCATTTCTCACGAGAAGCTTCACCCTGACAAACTGCTCCCTGCCCTGTCTTGAGGACACGTTTCGCGTCAGCTTCACCATACCTGAGGGTTTGAAGAGAAAGTCTTTTTCGTTCTCCAGCTTCCTCAAGATCGGTATAAGTACGAACTTAGCGCTGATTGTGAAGGAAACCGGATTTCCGGGAAGACCAACGACAGGTTTATCGTTAACGATAGCGAGCACCGTGGGTTTTCCAGGCTGAATCAAGATTCCGTGGAAAAGAACACCTGGTTTTCCCAGTCGGTTGATGGCTGCTTCAGTGAAATCTCTCACGCCTATCGAGCTCCCCCCGCTGACCACCAAAACGTCGTATTCATCAAAGCAACTTCTGAGTGTTCGGAACAATTCATCTTCGCTGTCTTTACACAGACCTACGCGGCTCGCTTCAAAACCTAAAGATTTCAACCAGCCAACGAGGCCATAGCTGTTGCTGTCCCGTACCTGAACGGCAGACTTTTCTTTCACAAAAGGTTCAACTATCTCATCGCCTGTGGAGATCACGCCAACCCTCGCTCGTCTGAACACTTTCAACCGCTCCACACCCAGTTGAAGCAGTAACTGAAGATGGCCTGGATGAATCCTTTCACCCTCCGCAAGCACCAATTGTCCTTTTCTCACGTCTTCGTCAGTTCGAAGCACGTTTTCTCCAATTGCTACTGGTTTCATCACCTCGACGTACTCGTTGAACCTCTGCGTGTGTTCCACCATCACCACCGCGTCTGCTCCCTCTGGCAACATCGCCCCGGTCGCAACCCAGGCAGCCTCGTTTTCGTTGATGGCTTTGCTCGGTTCTTCCCCCACCTTCACCTCGAAGACAACGCGCAACATGACTGGAAAGTTCGCACTCGCACCGGTTGTGTCCTTTGATCTTACGGCGTAACCGTCCACCAGGGATTTGTTGAAACCCGGAAGGTCCTGCGAAGCGATCACATTTCTGGCACACACAAAACCGAGCGACTCCGTCGTGGAAACTTCCAGTGTTTCACCAATCGGTTGCAGACGCCGAAGGTATTCAGAATAGACCTGATCCAAACTCGCCAGTTTGAGGAACTTCAAGGCCTTTCACCTTCTTGATGGCAATCCCTGGTTGAACCCTTGATCTTTTCCAGACCGTGTGGTATCGCTGGAAGTATTGCCTTCAGATTCTGTTCGACCGCGTTCGGACTTCCCGGCAGATTGATGATCAGCGTTTCTTTCCTGACTCCCACAACTGCTCGTGACAACACAGCGGCAGGCGTGTGCTTCATTGCCTCAAGCATCATGGCCATCTCCAGTCCGTAAAGTCTTTTCTCGATCACATTCATTGTCGCCTCCGGAGTGACATCCCTGGGAGATACACCCGTGCCACCGCAGGTGATCACCACGTCAAATTGTGCCTCACACAGTTTCAGAAGTTTCTCCTTTATCAAGTCAACCTCGTCTGGGACAATCCATTCAACCTCGATCGTACCACCGATCTGCCCCATGAGTCTTTTGACGATCTCCGCGTTTTTATCAATCATCTGACCCTGACTCACCCTGTCGCTGACCACCAGAATGGCCACCCTCATTTCGGCTCATCCTCCCTGATGATCTTTCCCAGATCGGAGATATCATATCCTGAGCACTGAAAAACAACGTTTCTGAAATCGCTCGACGTCATCACATCGAAAATGGTTTGAAAACGTTCATCGTTAAGAAACTCTGGCAGAATCAGAAGATCGTATTCTTCCCAACATAGAGGTACGAAGTCCAGATCCATCAGTTGTGCCACGTACGCTACGGCCAAACCTGCATCTGCGAGGTTTCTCTTAACCCTAAGTGCGACCGAAATGTGGGTCAGTTCCTCGTTTTCGTACCCATTTATTTGGTGCGGTTCTATTCCAAGTTTTGAGAGGTAGTAATCCAGCAAGATCCTGGTTCCGGAGGCCTTCTGCCTGTTCACGAACCGCACATCTTTTCTGACAAGGTCTTGAAGCGTCCTGATCGATTTCGGATTTCCCTTTTGAACCACCAGACCCTGGAGCCTTCTTGCGAATTTCACCACAACAAAACGCCCCAGCATCCTTCTCAGAAAAGGCACGTTGTACGTTTCGCTTTCGCTGTCGAACAGGTGAACGCCGGCGAAGTGCGCGTGAGACTTTGCTATAGCCTTCACGCCACCGAGGCTACCAACGTTCACCACTGAAAGCCTCACACCGCGTTCGATTAAAAGATCGCTCAGTCTATCGATGAGAGGATCGTTGCTACCGACGAAGAGCACGGTTTCATCTATTCGTTGCCTTGAGGAAGTCAACTGGACCCTGATTCTCTCGCCTTCGTCGATCACTTCCTGACCTCTGGGTGCAACGAGCACTCCATCCATCTTCGTCAGCGAAGACATTGTAGCTGCGCCCCTTTTGAGAGGAACGCAGACGTAACGGTCCTTAACTTTCGCCAGAACGACCCTAACGAATTCATCATCACCGACAGAGGAGTATACCCTCGTCGCGCATTCGGCCTGGAGAAGATCCTCGTCCGGCTCGCTCTGATGGTACCATGCTTCCACGACAGGTTTGACCACACGTTCGAGCACCGTGAAACAGGAGGCAGGAAAACCAGGAAGACCGATGACTGGCTTTTTCTCCACGATGGCGAGGACTGTGGGCTTACCGGGTCTGATGCTGAGACCGTGGGCCACAATTTCACCAAACTTTTCGAGCGTGCGATAGACGAAATCTTTCTGCCCTGCCGAAGAACCCCCAATGAAGAGAACAAGATCGTGTGCTGGCAAAAGTCTCTGCAGAGTCGACACCAACTTCGCTGGATCGTCTCCAACCGGATCGAGAACCCTCACAGTGGCCCCGAGCTTCTCGAGAAAAGTCCTGACGAGCACGGAGTTGGTCTCGGGTATGAAACCTTCCTTCAACTCGCTGGAAGGATCGACGATCTCATCACCTGTGGGTACGACTGCGCACTCGAGGTTTTTCAGCACCTCTACCTCGAACACACCGGCGGCGAGCAACAACGCAAGATCCTGTGGTGCGAGTCGATGATACCTGCAGAAGAGCATGTCGTACTCCACGGCATCCTCACCGATCGTTCTGACATTGTGAAAGGCCGGCACAGGTTCGAAGATTTCTACCGAACCATCCTCCAAGAAATGGACGTCCTCTATCATGATCACTGCGTCGAAATCTTTGGGCATCGGCTGACCCGTGTTGACGATCACGAAATGTCCCTTGTCAAGTCTCTTCGGCGCATGTTTCGAAGCCTGAACTGTTTCAGAAGACCGAACTGCTATTCCATCCACCGCGGCGGAGCTGTAATGAGGAACGCTTCTGAGTGCGAAGACAGCACGGGCCAGCACCCTGTCAATCGCCTCGCTGACTTTGACTTTCTCTGTCTTCGGTTCGAAAAAGCCTGTTTCCTTCAAACGGTTCAGATACATTCTGAGAGCTTGACCCAGCTCCATCTTTTTAAGATATATCTTCCTTTCCAACACCGCACCTCCGATTAACATTCTACTCCTGTGCATGGTAATATGTGTTTTGGGGTGAAACGATGAAGTTATCTGACGTGCAAATCGGTCAAGAGTATGCGGTGAGCTTTACCATCAGTGATGAGATGGTGAAAACGTTCGCAGAGATCACGGGTGATAAGAACCCCGTCCATCTGGATGAAGAGTACGCGAAAAACACGCGGTTCAAAAAGAGAATATGTCACGGCATGCTGGTGGCATCGATGATTTCAAAGGTGCTGGGTATGGATTTCCCGGGCCCTGGAACGATCCTGGTCAGACAGCAACTGTCCTATAGGGCTCCAGTTTTTGTTGGAGAAACGGTAGAAGTGCGCGTGACTGTGACGGACAAGAAGGAAGAGAAGCAACGACTCATTCTTCAAACAAACGTGTTCAAAAGCGATGGAACGCTTGCCATTGAGGGACAAGCAGAAGTTCTGGTCGAACGGTGAGACCATACGGTCAGCATTTTCTCAGGTGTGAGGATGTGGCGCTCGAACTTGTGGACAGGTTGAATCCCCGCACCGAGGACGTTGTTGTCGAGATAGGTTGCGGGAAAGGTTTCCTTACAAGGTTCGTTGCCCAAAGGGGTTGTCGGCTCGTCTGTTACGAAATCGACGGATCCCTGAGTGATGAGTTCAAGAGAAACGTACCTTTCGAAAACGTCGAGCTCAGGCTGAAAGATTTCCTCGAGGTAGGAATCAAAGAAATCGAAGGTGCACGTTTGTGCTACGGCAGCATCCCATACCAGATATCTTCCAATATTGTCCGCAAAGTGATCGAGCTTGGTTTCGAGAGATGTCTTTTCATAGTCCAGAAAGAGTTTGCAGAAAAGCTCCTTTTTGGTCGAGAAAGAAAAAAGCACACTCCCATCACTCTTCTGACCCAGACGTATTTCAGCGTCTCAATCCTTCGACGAGTGCCAAAGCGTTGCTTCGAACCTCCTCCAAAAGTTGATTCAGTCATGATCGAGCTCATCAGGAAAGATGTAAAGGTGGATCTGGACGGCTATGAGGATTTTCTACGAAGGCTCTTTCTCAGGCCAAACAGGAGTGCAAAGGCGGTCCTCAAAGAGATGGGCGTGGGCCAGTGTGAGGCTTTCGAGGACGCGAGAATCTGCGATTTGAGTGTCGAACAGGTGCTGAGTGTTTATCTGAGGTGGTCAAATGACGAGAGAAGAGCTCTTTGAAACCGTTCTGAATTCGATCATTGAGGGCATCATAATCGTGGACAGAAACGCAAGAGTCGTCTACATGAACAAGCAAGCTTCCATCATACTCGGCTTACCAGTCTCGAGTGTGATTGGCAAGCATGTGGTCGACGCCATACCCAACACCAGATTGCACATCGTTGTTCAGACAGGCAGGGCAGAGATAGACAACGTTCAGGACATAGGAGACGTGAAGATCATAACTTCGAGGATACCCATCAAGGACAAGAACGGAGAAATCATAGGTGCTGTCGCAATCTTCAGGGATATCACAAGTGTGCAGAAAATGCTCGATGAGGTCACAAACCTCAGAGAGATGGAAGCACTGCTCAAGGCGATCATAGAGTCCACGAACGATGCAATATCCGTTGCGGACGCCGAGGGTAAGATCGTCATGGTGAACAAGGCGTACACGAAGATAACCGGTTATTCGGCACAGGAGGTCATAGGTAAGCCCGCCACAATAGACATCGCCGAGGGTGAAAGCATGCACATCAGGGTCGCACAGACCAAACAGCCGATCTATGGGGCAAGACTCCTCGTGGGACCGACCCGAAAAGAGGTCGTGGTGGATGTCACACCCCTGTTTGTCAAAGGCGAGTTCAGAGGGAGTGTAGGTGTGATACACGACGTTTCAGAGATCGTTCGTCTAAGCAGAGAACTCGAAGAGATGCGTCGGATCATGAGACGCATGAGTGCCAAATACACCTTCGACGACATAGTTGCCGAGAGCACGAAGATGAAGATCATCATAGAACAAGCCATGAAAGTTGCACAAACCCCCGCAACGGTCCTTTTGAGGGGCGAGAGCGGCACGGGTAAAGAATTGCTCGCTCACGCGATACACAATGCAAGTGAAAGAAAAGATCAACCCTTTGTGAGTGTGAACTGTACGGCGATACCAGAATCGGTGTTGGAGTCGGAACTCTTTGGATACGCCCCAGGCGCCTTCACCGGTGCCAAGAGGGAAGGGAAAAAAGGTCTGTTCGAGGAAGCACACAAAGGCACGATCTTTCTGGACGAAATAGGAAAGATGCCCTTATCTGTGCAGCCAAAACTGCTGAGGTTCTTAGAAACAAAGGAAATAACGCCCGTCGGTGGCACAAAGCCCGTAAAGATCGATGTTCGGATCATCGCCGCGACGAACATGAACTTGGAGAAGATGGTGCAGGATGGCTCCTTCCTGCCAGACCTTTACTTCAGGTTGAACGTTTTCCCCATACACATACCCCCACTGAGGGAGCGAAAAGAGGACATACCCATGCTCGTACAACACATCATAAAGAAACTCAACCAGGAGTATGGAAGGATCGTCGAGGGCATATCACCCGAGGCACTACACAAACTCATGTCGTACGATTGGCCCGGTAACGTGAGGGAACTCGAAAACATCATAGGCAGGGCCATGATAACGATGGAACCAGACGAGAGGTTCATCAGAACGCACCATTTACCACCTTTGAAGCTGTCCTATCAAGCCCAGGAAGTGGCGGGTGATATCAAGGATTTGAGACGTGCGGTGAGAGAGTACGAAAAGGGGTTAATAGTGAAGGCACTGGAACGGAACGATTGGGATGTGCAAAAAACCGCGCGAGAGATTGGAATGAGTGTCAGGACGCTGTACCACAGGATGAAACTGCTGCAGATTGTCAGGCCGATGAACAGGAAACGTCAGTCTTAAACTTTGCTAAAAGCTGAGGTAATTCACAAGTCGTAGTATTTGTAGTGAGAGGTGATTCCGTGCAGAGGTCGAAGAAAAATCTCAAAACTTTGTCTCAGTACGAGCTGCTGAAACTTCTCAAGGATGGGCAGGAAGAAGCGAAAGAGGAGATGTTCAGAAGGATGGCCTTGGAAAACGGTGAGGGAAATGGACGAAAATCAAAAGAAAACAAGGAACCGTAGCTGCGTAGAACTCAGAAAATTTTCGCTTATCATAGATAACGTGGTAGTGCTGAAAGACATAGATCTGTCCTTTGAAGCGGGTCAGCTTACTGTTATTTATGGTCCAAGGGGTGCGGGCAAGTCTGCCCTGCTGAGATCATTGTTGCGAGTCAACAGGGAAATCTATGAAAACGTTGATTGGTCAGGAGAATTGCTCATAAACGAGAAGCCCATACAGGCTTACGACAAGAAGCTGCTCAGGCAGATGGTATCCTACGTTGAACCATCTTTTGTGGAAGCCATGGACGAGTTGACCTTCGCTGATTTCATAAAGATAACCCTGTCGGACTCCGAAGCCTCCTTGGAAGATTTCGCTTCGGAACTCGACAGACTCGGGATACTCAAATTTCTCAAGCGTGAGTTAAAAACATCTATCAAGCAGTTCTACACGATGGAAAAGATCATGCTACTGCTCTTCGCGGCGATCGTTAGAAAGTCCAGCGTGGTGGTGCTCGACTGCATACTGGACCACCTGGACGACGACACGCTGGTTCCCGTGCTGGAGGAACTGTTAAACATAAAGCAAGACAGAATCGTTGTTCTCAGCACCAGACAAAAACTGAGATTTCTACCGATTGCTGACCAGGTCGTGATGATGAAGAGTGGTAAAATTGAGTACAGAGGGACTGCGAGAGAGTTCGTCCTGGAGAGGTGAAACGTTGAAGGTCATAACTGTCACGCTGAACCCCGCTCTCGATAGGGAATTCATAATCGAAGGGTTTGCCGTGAACGCTTATCACAGGATCAAGACCCAGGACCACATGGTGATGAATCCTGGCGGCAAAGGTATCAACGTTTCAATGGCCCTGGCAAAGCTCGGAGTTTCCTCGATCGCCGTGGGTATCATCGGGGGATACACGGGTCGTGTGCTCTTAACCGAACTGAACAAGGTGAGCCCACTTATCAGCACCAGCTTCGTGCACATAGAGGAGGAGACGAGAGAAAACATCGTGATTGTCGATCCCGTCAACCACACCATGACATCTATAAACTCTCCTGGTCCGAGAGTGGACAAGAAGGCTGTCGAATTGCTCTT
The DNA here is from genome assembly GCA_003510135.1 of Pseudothermotoga sp. Lineage (GTDB taxonomy): Bacteria > Thermotogota > Thermotogae > Thermotogales > DSM-5069 > Pseudothermotoga_A. The sequence goes on along the minus strand of DOKY01000002.1, from coordinate 140,531 downwards.
AAAGCGCTATGAGATATACCTTTCCAGAGCTGAGGCGGTAGTACTGTCTGGAAGCTTGCCCCAGGGACTAACGGGTGAGATCTATGGAAAGATGGCAAAAATGGCCAGGGAAAAAGGTAGAATGGTGTTCTTCGATATGATCGACGAGTACCTGACGGAAGCTCTGGAGATCTGTGTTCCAGATGTCGTCAAGCCCGATGTAAGAGGAAGCTTCACGGTTCTGGGAGAACGTTTGGAAAGCCTTGAGGACTACGTTGAGGCCGCAGCCAGCCTCGTGAAGAGGGGCTGCAAGTTGGTGGTTATCTCATACGAAATCAAAAACGACGTGGTCGCCACTCAGGATGGTGTGTGGTTGATCAGCACCGATGAGAAGGTCGAGCCGGAGAACATCTTAGGTGCGGGTGATGCTTACGTCGCAGCGATGGTGTACAAGAGACTGACCGGCACGAGTACGAGCATGCTAGAAATCGCAAAGTTTGGTTACGCTGCCGCGCTTGCAAAGACCAAGAAACTCACGAAGGAGATGCCCGAGTATGAGGAAATAAATAGGGCTCTCGGTTCGTGTACACTGGAACGTCTCAGATGAGGCAGGGATGATGCCATGAGGGTCTACGATGTCATGGTCAGGGATGTGACCGCCGTCACGCAGGATGACAGTGTCGAAAACGTTGTACGGATCATGGCCACTCAGTTTTTGAGTGGGGTTCCTGTCGTTACAGAGGACATGAGAGTGATAGGTTTCGTGAGCGAAAGCGACATAATCCGGGCCGCGATACCAGGATACTTTTCGCTTCTGCAATCTACGACTTTCATCCCTGACATGAGCCAGTTTCTCAAGATGGCTGCCAAGTTGAAGGATAAACCTGTTCGAGAAATCATGGCGCATCCTCCGCTCGTTGTGAACGAGAACGCTTCTCTGGCTCACGTTGCCGATCTGATGATAAAGCACAACGTGAAGATTCTCCCGGTCGTGGACGAACACGGCCGGCTGCTGGGTGTGATCACAAGGACGAATATCGTTAGAGCGGCCATGGAAGGATATCTATGAGAGCCTTCGTGACCTTCTTAGGTTGCAAGGTGAACCAGTACGAGACCGAGCTGATCATCGAGCAGCTTGAACATGCTGGAATTGTGGTTTCGTCGCAACCAGTCAATGTCGACATATGTATTGTGAACACCTGCATGGTGACCAATGAGGCTGCCAGACAGTCCCGTCAACTCTTGAGAAAACTTAGGAGAATGAACCCAGATGGTCTTGTCATAGCGACGGGTTGCTATCCCCATTTGGACGCGCTGGCCATAAAAGGCTGTGGAGTCGATCTGGTTCTTGGAAACAGAGAAAAGAAGGAGCTCATAAAACACATCAATGAATGGTTCCAGAATAGGGAACAGAAGGTGATGATCTCACAGCCGGATTACGAAATCAGCGAACAGGTGAACAGTTTCCTCGCAGACCGAGTCAGAGCTTACGTGAAGGTGCAGGACGGATGCGACGAATACTGCACCTACTGTATCGTACCGCTTGCCAGAGGTAGAAAGATCAGAAGCAAACCAGCAGAAGTTGTGATACAGGAGGTCAGGAACCTCGTTGATTCAGGTTATAAAGAGATCGTTCTCACTGGCGTGAACCTGGGCAGGTACGGTCGAGACACCGACACCAGCTTGGCCCGTCTCGTGAGACGTTTGTTGAACGAAGTTGTGGGAGATTTTCGAATCAGACTCAGTTCGATCAACGTGCAGGACATATCTGGTGAGCTCATAGAACTTTTTAAGAACAACGAAAAGTTGTGCCCCCATCTGCACGTACCAATCCAGAGTGGTTCGAACAAGATCCTGAAAGCCATGAACCGGAGCTACACAGTTGAACAAGCTTTGGCACTTTTTGAGCGCCTGCGTAGCATAGATCCATTTTTCTCCATAACCACAGATATAATAGTAGGTTTCCCCGAAGAAACCATCGGGGACTTCGAAGAGACTCTGGCGCTCGTTGAAGAGGTCATGTTTTCAAGAGTACATGCGTTCAAGTATTCCGACAGGCCGAACACACCTGCATCGCGTATGAGTCATAAGGTTCCACCAGGAGAAAAGGACAGACGAATGAAACTGCTCAGAGAGATCGCAGAGAAAGTTGCGGTGGATTACCGGACCGCATCGGTGGGAAAGATTAGGACGGTGCTCGTGGAAATGAACAAGGATGGTGTGAGTTATGGATACGATCAGTACTACATTCGTCACGAATTTGTCTCCCTCAGTACCAACGTTCTCACAAGAGTTGTCGTGAAGAAGCCAAACGGAGCAGGGGTGGTGTCGCAGGTTGTTGATCTGGAGAAAAGCTTGGCTGGCTGAGACTGAAGCCAAGCTGGATATAGACGAACCAGGGTTCCTGTACGGGGGTGTGGCTTACGAAACCTTGCGAACGTACGATATGAAGCTCTTCGCCCCCAAATATCATCATGAAAGGCTGCTGAACACTCTTTCATATCTGGGCCTTGAACTGCCTTTGGACTATTCGACTTTCAGAAGGATACTGGAAGAAGGTGTCCAAAAGCTTGGAAAAGAAGCTTCAATCAGGGTCGTTGTTGTTCCAAGGGGAAGGTTCGGTGCCTTCGAGTACGCACCCGACCATGGCGAGCTGATCGTTTACGTGCGCGAGCTGAAGTTGGAACCACTGAGTTACGTTAAGGTAAAGGTGAGCAGCGTGAGAAAAATAGATCCGCTGTCTACACCTGCCGATCTGAAGGTCGCAGGCAGAACGGACATACTCTTGGCTAAACGCTCCAAAGGCGATGCTTACGACGTCATAATGATTGGAAGTCGCGGACAGGTGTGCGAAGGAACCTTCACGAACGTCTTTCTCGTGAAAAAAGACAGGCTGATCACACCAAGCGTTGAGAGTGGTATTCTACCTGGAATAACAAGACTGAACACGTTGAGACTTTGTCGGACTCTCGGTATGACGGTCGAAGAACGCTGGGTTGAGCTGGCCGAGCTTTACAGTGCTGACGAACTGTTCTTGACGCACACGAGCAGGGGCATAGTCCCGGTAAACGAAATCGATGGATCGAGACGCTACGAAACCAGGATCGGACAGTTCTTGTCAAGCAGGTTTGAAGAATTCATAAAGACTGTCGAGGAGAACTGGGAATGAAGAAGCTGAGCGATGTTTTGGAAGGCCTCACCAGACACAATCCATTCTTCAAGCAGCTGAAACTCAGATTGGTGGTCTCAGACCTTTCCGGCGTTCTGGGCGAATCGCTGGCCAGACACTGTCGCTTTTTGGCTTTTTCCAACGGAACTGTTTTCTTCGCGTGCGACAGTGATCTGTGGCTGACCGAAGCTCGCTTCATGTCGAGGAAGATCGCTGAGAAAATCAACGAAAAACTTGGCGAAAAAATGGTCAACGACGTTGTCTTCAGGAGGGATCGAAATGGCGATCGACTATAGACCGGAAGACATAAGGGTACTCAAGGGTCTCGAAGCGGTCCGCCTGAGACCCGGTATGTACATAGGTTCAACTGGAAAGAGCGGGCTCCATCATCTGCTGTACGAGATCATCGACAACAGTATGGATGAGGTCATGGCTGGAGCTTGTGACAGGATAAGAGTTGTGCTTTACGAAGACGGTTCTGCCGAAGTTGAGGACAACGGCAGGGGTATCCCTATCGAGGTGCATCCCGAGACTGGAAAGAGTACCCTGGAAACGGTCATGACGGTGCTCCACGCAGGCGGAAAATTCTCTAATTCCGCTTACAAAGTCAGCGGAGGTCTCCACGGAGTGGGAGCCTCCGTCGTGAACGCGTTGTCCGAGATCATGGAGGTTTGGGTCCGCAGAAACGGAAAAATCTACTATCAGAAGTACTCAAGAGGCCAAGCGTTGTGCGAGGTGAAGGAACTCGGTGAAACCTCTGAGCGTGGAACTATTGTGAAGTTCAAACCGGATCCAGAGATATTCTCAACAACGGAGTTTGATCCCGACATCATCGAAAGTAGGCTGAGAGAACTTGCCTTCCTCAACCCGGGCTTGACCATAGAGTTCGAAGACAGAATCAACGACTACAAGGTCAGGATGAACTATGCCGGCGGTATAAAGGAATACGTGAATTACATAGTGAAGAATACCAACTCAAAACCCTTGCACGACATCGTACGCATTTCGGATTCGTACGAGGACATAAAGGTAGATATAGCCCTGGTCTACATCGCTTCGCAGGATGAAGAGACACTGTATTCTTTTGTGAACAACATTCGAACTATAGACCATGGAACACATGTGGCGGCGTTCAGAAACGTTCTCACAAGGTTGCTTAACGATTACGGGAAGAGCCTGGGTTATCTGCGCAAAGATGAAGCATTCTTGGGTGAAGACGTCAGAGAAGGTCTTGTAGCTGTTGTGAGTGTTCTCATGCCCAATCCGGAATTCGAGGGTCAGACGAAGGGCCGTCTGGGAAGTGAGAGTGCAGGAACAGCCGTGAACAAGATCGCCAAGGAACGCCTGACGGAATTCTTTGAGATCAACAAGCCTGTGTTGAAAATCATACTCGACAGAGTACAGCAGGCAAAGAGGGCAAGGGAAGCGGCCAAAAAAGTGAGAGAGCTTGTGAAACGTAAGAGCGCCTTCGATGGGGCAGCGTTGCCCGGAAAACTCGCAGACTGCGTAACGAACGATCTGGAAAAATCCGAGCTCTTCATCGTCGAAGGTGATTCCGCTGGTGGTTCTGCAAAACAAGCGAGAGACAGGGAGTTCCAGGCGATATTACCGTTGAGGGGTAAGATTCTGAACGTGGAAAAGTCTTCAATACAAAAGCTACTCAGCAACGAGCAAATAAAGGACATAATTGTCGCAGTGGGCACCGGGATTGGAGAGAGGTTCGATCGGACCAGATTGCGCTACGGTAAGGTCATAATCATGACGGATGCCGATGTGGATGGTGCGCATATAAGGGTCCTGCTTCTAACTTTCTTTTTCAGGTACATGAGACCACTGATAGAGGAAGGAAGGATCTACATTGCCGTTGCACCACTCTACAGAGTTCGGTTTTCAAACAGAATCCTGTACTTGTACAGTGAGGAGGAATACCAAGCTCTGATGAAGGAGCTCAATGGTTCAGAGAAAGTTGAAGTACAGCGTTACAAAGGCCTGGGAGAGATGAACCCGGAGCAACTTTGGGAAACAACGATGAATCCTGCCACAAGACGTTTAATTCGTGTTACCATAGAAAATGCGGAGGAAGCGGACGCGTTGTTTGGGATACTCATGGGCCAGGACACTCAGGGGCGAAAGAACTTCATTGAGCGGCATGCTTTGAAGGTGACCTATTTGGATGTATAATTTTAAAAAAGCGGTGGCCTTTGTTGGTATTTTTTGCTTGTTGTGCGTCTTCTTCTTTGCGGCGAGATTTGTAAATTCTGCAGCCGAACCAGCAGATAAAGAGCGAGTTTTCTTGGTAGCGCATAAAGGAAGGTTGTGGTGGGTGGGGCGAGATGGGGAGTTGGTGGAGGTAGCCGAGACGCAAGATGTTCTGTCAAAAGCGTACGTGAGTGGCTTGGAGATAGTGGATGCGCGTCTCGATGAGAAGGGTTTGCGTTTGCTAGAGGAGCTGGAACCAGCTCTCGATAGTTTGTACATCGTTGAAGTAATTCCAAACGAAAAGAGAGTTATCCTGTTAAAAGGCGTGTCGCTGAGGTTCAACGATTGGGAAGATTTGCTCAGGAACCTGCAAGCGTTACCCGAGGCGATCAAAAGGATGGAGCCCAGAGGGGAGTATTTTTTGTCCCCACAGGGGCTCTTCTACAAGCTAAGGGGTGGGGACGATGAGAAAAGGTGAAAACTACTGCTTGATTGACATTGGGAGTCACACGTGTAAAGGTGTGGTCCTCAGACATACACCGCAAGGTCTGGAAATGCTGGCGAAAGGATTTGTGAAGTCCAGGGGTATAGAGGGGGGCGACGTCAGGGATGTCGCTGCAGTCATCGAGGTGATCGAGTCATTGGTCAACGAACTAGAACAGGAATCGAGAGTCAGGCGTGCGGATTTCATAATTTCGAGCAGTTACAGCAACGTTCAGTTGATCGATCACGGCGCGGAACTGATCTTGTCTGAAAACGATAAGAAAACGGTGGACGAAACGACAATTGATTCGCTAAGAGCAACCGCTGAAGAAGAGCTCTCAAGCAAGTACAGGTTGTTGCATTTCTACCCAAAAAGATACATCGTAGATGGTACAAAGAGCGTGCTGAACCCGGTTGGGATGAACGCGAACAAGGTTCGTTTCGAAGCAACTGCTATCGTAATGGAAAAGGATTCCAGTTCGGTTTTCGATTTTCTGTCCGATACGCTGCCAGAGCCACTCATCGCTGGACATTCAAGTCTCTTTGCAGCTGAGTGTGCTTTGAGCGATGTGGAAAAGGAAAATGGCGTTTGCCTCGTCGACCTCGGATATTCTCATACTTTCACGGTGATCTACCTTAATTCTGTTCCCACCAAGGTGCAGGTGATGCCACTTGGAATGAAGCATGTTCTTCGCGATATATCGATCGTGCTCGGAACATCAGTAGAAGAAGCAGAACGACTTCTTATGTCCGAAGGAAGTGCTGTCTATGGAGAGGCATCGTATGCGCAACAAAAAATCGAGTACACGGGACTAGACGGCAGAACTCTCAAAACTACCACGAAGGAGGAACTCGCACGGATAATACATGCCCGTTTGAGGGAGATACTCACGAAGGTCAGAAGAGTGATGAGGGAGTTCACGGCACAGAATCCCGTTAATGTGGTCGGAAAGTTACCCGGTGGGATCGTGTTCGTGGGTGGTGGGGCGAAAATACCTCGTCTCATAGACCTGGCCTTGGACGTGTTCGAAGGACCAGCACGCGTTGGAACGTTCAATGTTACGAACGCGCCCATTTTGAACGATGACGAAGCTGCGGACGATCCTGCACTGTGTGGTGTGCTGGGAGGAATAGTCCAACTCTTGAGACAAAGTCAACCCAACGTTTCAGCGAAGACTTCGAGTTCGAAGGAAGGTTTCTTCAGGAAGCTCGTTGAGATGTTCAAGAGTTTGTGGTAAACCTGAGGAGGCGATCCTATGCCTTTCGAGCTGAGCAAACAAGAGAAAGGTAAAGAAGCTGAGAAGCTGACAAGAAAGAGAATCCCCATCATAAAGGTCATAGGAGTGGGGGGTGCAGGCAACAACGCTGTGAGCCGCATGGCCAAGATGGGCCTGAAAAACGTTGTGCTCATAGCGGTGAACACCGATGTGCAGGTTCTTGAAGAAACCGAAGCAGATCTGAAGATTCAAATAGGAGAACGCAGGACCCGCGGCCTCGGAGCGGGGGGAAATCCAAAGATAGGAGAAGAAGCTGCTGTGGAGAGTTTAGACAAGATAGAGCAGGTCCTCAAAGACACCGACATGCTCTTCATTACTGCCGGGTTTGGCGGTGGCACAGGGACGGGTGCGACACCGGTGATAGCCGATGCGGCAAAAAAGTTGGGTGTGCTGACGGTTGCCGTTGTCACTACTCCTTTCTACTTCGAAGGTAAGGAAAGATGGCAGAGGGCAATGGAGGGATTGAGAAGGCTCAAACCGAGCGTGGACACACTCATCAAGGTATCCAACAACAAGCTGCTCGAAGAATTACCCGCAGACGTGACAGCAGTTGAAGCGTTTGCAGCGGCTGACGAGATGCTTCACCAAGGTGTGAGGGGCATTTCGGAACTCATAACCAAGAGAGGTTACATAAACCTTGACTTCGCTGACGTAGAGTCAGTCATGCGCGATGCAGGCGTTGCTATGCTTGGCATAGGTATTGGAAAAGGGACCAACAGAGCGGCGGAAGCTGCGAAAAGAGCCATGACTAGCAGGCTGATGGAGCAACCTGTGGAGAACGCTAAGGCAATAATACTGAACGTTTCCGCACCGAAGACTGTGCAGCTCAGGGAACTCCATCTGGCTGCCTCAATTGTGAGACAGAGTTGCAGCGAAGAAGCAGATGTTAAGTTCGGTCTAATCATTGACGACGATCTCAAGGAAGACGAAATGAAAGTCACGGTCATAGCAACCGGTTTCGATCAGGAAGAAAGGATACTCTTCCCAGAGACGGACATACCGGCGATCTACAGATTGGGTCTGGAGGACATGACGAATGCCTGACAGAGTCAGGTACAGAAGGATCGGTGAAGTCCTCCTTGAGAAGGGTATTATCACAAAGGAGCAACTCAACAGAGCTTTGGAACACCAAAAGCATACCAAAAAACCCCTAGGTGAGATTCTAGTCGAGTTGGGATACGTAACCTGGGAGGAGCTCACCGAGGCGCTGGCAGAACAGTACAATCTGCCCATGCTCAAAGATTCGCCCAGGTCCATCCCTGCAGAAGTTTTGAACAGTTTACCCAGAGCTATGATTGAAGAGTTGCGTATCATACCCATCGACAAACGTGATGATCAGCTTGTGCTTGTGACCGACAGCGTTCTCAACCTGAGCAGGATCAGAGGGGAAGTCAAGTTCATCACCGGAAAAGAACCATTGATCTATCTCGTGACACCTTCTTTGTTCGCGCTTATGTACAAACAACACGTTCAGGGTGGCATCGCTGAGCTGGCACAACAGATACCAATCGCGGAGGAGGTTGAACCAGAGGTTTTGACAATCGAGGAAACTGAAGAGATCGAAGCAGAACCCGAGGCGCCGATCATCAAGATGGTGAACGCCCTCATCCAGAAGGCCGTGCAGATGGAAGCGAGTGATATTCACATAGAACCCTTCAGGAACTATGTACGCGTGAGGTACAGGATTGATGGCCTTCTCCGCAAGATAATAGATTATCCTAAGGCTCAACACGGAGCGGTGGTCACACGAATAAAAATCTTATCGGGACTGGATATATCAGAAAAGCGCCTGCCCCAGGATGGGAAGTTTTACATGAGCATACATGGTGAACAGTACGACTTCCGTGTTTCGACGATGCCATCGGTCCACGGTGAAAAAGTGGTGATGAGGATACTCAGAGTCTCTGCGGCGTACAAGCAACTTGAAGAACTTGGCTTCAGTGAGTACAATTACAAGCTGATCTCTCAACTCCTCATGAGGCCTAACGGTATCATCCTGGTCACGGGGCCCACTGGCAGTGGCAAGTCCACCACACTTGTTGCCATGATAAACAAACTGAAGGACATCACCGTGAATATAGTGACAGCCGAAGATCCGGTGGAGTATACCATAGACGGCGTAACTCAGTGTCAGGTGAGCCCGGAAATCGGTTTAACTTTTGCGAGGTTTCTGAGATCTTTTCTGCGTCAAGATCCAGACATAATCATGATCGGTGAGATGAGGGACAAAGAGACAGCAAATCTGGCGGTCGAAGCCGCACTTACAGGACATCTTGTGCTCAGCACGCTTCACACGAACAGTGCCGCTGCCGCGGTCGACAGACTGGTCAATCTTGGTGTTGACAGGCATCTTTTGTCCACGGCGTTGATCGGCGTTGTGAGCCAGAGACTGGTACGGAAACTGTGTGAAAACTGTCGAGTTAAAGCACAGCTCAGACCGGAATATTTGCAGATGTGGAAGGAAGTCTTCCCAGAACTGGACCCGGTAGAATACACCGTTGGTCCAGGATGTGCAGAATGTAACGGTATGGGCTACAAAGGAAGGGTTGCAGTAGGTGAGGTTTTGGTGCTCGACAGAGAGATCAAGGATGTGATAGTGGCCGGTGGAGGCGAGAGGGAGATATACGATCTCGCGTTGCGAAAGGGCATGCGCCCTATGTTCATAGACGGCTTCGAAAAGGTCTTGAAGGGGATCACATCCTTCGAGGAAGTGCTAAGGGTGACCACTTCGATATGAAATACCTCTCAAGGGATCCCGAAAGCTGGAGGAAGAAAGAACAGGAAATTGCCAAGAGAGAACGAGAGAAAACCCAGAGGTACCGCAGACGTGGGTTTTATTTTTTATTGCTGAACCTCGTTGCGGTGTTCATCTTCTTCTTTGGCATCAGAAGCTACTACGCCCAACTTTCCATAGAAAAAGCTCCCCCGAACCAGCTTTTGATACAGTGTGAGGATACGCATAGCGCCGGTGTTCCGCTTGACGTGCAAATTAGGCTCTACAACAATTCAGAAAAGAGACGCGAGATTGTTATATCAGATTTTACCTTTCAGATAATCAACTCCGACAAGCAACAGGTGTACAGCTTCAAACAGACTCAGCCTGTGAGAAGCGTTTTCGAACCATTCACGAGCCGGTTGCTCTTCGATCTCAAGAGGGAAAAGGAGATAACCAATCTTCCTTCCGGGGAGTATGTCATACACGTGGAAGCAATCGTCGATGGTAAGAAAGTTTCCGCAGAGAAAAAGTTTATGAGTGTGGAACGTTACGAGCTGATTGTGGAAAACTTCAGCGACTTTTATTATGTTGGCGAAAATGCTCAATTGAAGCTGTTTCTGGTCAATCAAACTTCGCGTGTTCAGGATCTGAGAATAGATCCCGTCAGTGTCACTCTGAAACACGATGGAAAGATCGTCTGGCAGAACACGGTTCAAGTCGAACCTTTCTGGCAGAACGTGAAGGTCGGTGAACTCATCGAACTGATAGAGACCCTGCTCGTCCCATTCGACAAAGAAGGCGTGTACTCGTTACAGCTCGAATGCGTGGTGAACGGTTCGACGAATTCGTTGGTCTTGCCAGTGGCCTGTATCAACGAGGCGGAAAAGAATTTGAAAAAAGTGAAGGTCTACACGGATGCACCAAAGATATACAACATGAGGACTCCTCTGCAGTTCTCGGTGTATCTTTTGAACGAATCGAGAGACGATGTCTTCCTCGAGATTGAGGAGATCATAGTATCGCTGCTTCCCACTTCTTTGAATTTCAAGAAAGGGCCTGTGCGCATGTGGCTGGCTCCCTATTCGAAGTACGAGATTTTCAGATTCTATCCCTACAGCGTGTCCGCCATAACGCAACCGGGCAACTACAGACTCCTGGTAAAGGTGGCCACGAAAAACGATCGACTCGACTTTGAAACGACACTGCAGGTGAGCGAGTAGAATATCATTTGGAGGTGTTCTCACATAGAAGTTCACACGTTGGAAAGACTCGACTACGACAAGTTCTTATCCTTGCTCGCAAACTACGCTGTCACACAACTTGGAAAGAAGTGTGTTCGTTCGTTGAGACCCAGGAAAGATCCCACACAGGAACTGAAGTTCGTGGAAGAAGTCATAGAGTTGTTGAAGTCGTCCGAGAGCTTGCTTCCCAGCAACGCTGGCAATGCGGACATAGAAGATGTCTTGACGAAACTGAACTCAGGTTCGATCCTCGAGCCACAGGAGCTGTTGAGGATCGCAGATGCCGTTGCTGTAGTAAACCTTCTGAAAGAAAGGCTTGACAGATTGCCGGATTCTTTCACAATGAAAATGCTGGCTCAAACTGTTGAACCTGCTACCCACGTCGCTGAGCAGATTCATAGATGTATTGACACAAACAGCTGGATAAAAGACGAAGCGTCTGAAAACTTGAAAGAGATAAGACGAGGGATGAGATCCGTTCTCGAGGAGATCAAGAAAAAGAGTGATTCCTTCATCAGGGCGAACAAGTTCTTGTTGCAGGATCCCATCTGCGTTCTCAGGGATGGTAGGCACGTCTTTCCCATCAAGGCCAGCTACAGGGGACAGGTTAAAGGAATTGTCCATGCGTTGTCGTCTTCATCCGCAACTTGCTTCGTCGAGCCTGACGATTTCGTCCCCCTGAACAACACGCTTTACGAGCTCAGAGAGGAAGAACAAAGAGAGATAAACAGGATTCTGAGGGAACTGACCACACTCGTCAGGCAGAACATCAGACGAATCGAAGAGGGCCTGAACTTCGTTGCGATTGTGGACTCACTCCAGGCTAGAGGCCTGTTCGCCATCGACCAGAAGGCCATCGTCGTTTATCCATCGTCAAAGAGGGTCGTGAGAGTCGTTCAAGCCAGACATCCCCTGCTCGATCGTTCCAGGGTCGTGCCCATAGATCTGGTCCTGCCCGAAGACAAACACGGTTTGATCCTCACAGGCCCTAACACCGGGGGAAAGACGGTTTCCCTCAAAACGATAGGTCTCTTTTGCTGCATGATGATGGCTGCAATTCCCCTACCCTGCGAGCACGGTACTGAGATCTTTGGGTTTGAGAGCATCTTTGCAGATATCGGTGACGAGCAGAGCATAGAGCAGAACCTGAGCACGTTTTCATCTCACCTGAGAAACATCGTGCTCGCGCTCGAATCGGCCAGCAAGAACAGCTTGGTCCTCCTCGATGAGCTGGGCGCTGGAACCGACCCAGTGGAGGGGGCCGCCCTTGGACTCGCCGTGATAGAACAGCTGAAGCGGATAGGTTGCAAATTCATTGTAACAACCCACCTGACACCGATAAAACTCCGCGCGGTAAACGACGAAAAGCTAATCAGCGCTTCTCTGGAGTTCGATCCCGAAACGCTGAAGCCGACCTACCGAATCCTCATGGGTGTGCCCGGTGGTTCCCACGCACTCGAGATAGCCCAGAGGCTGGGGCTCGACGAGACCGTGCTCGAGATGGCCAGGAATTATCTGGGGAAAGATTACGTTGAGGTGGAAAAAATTGTCGAAGAATATCAAAAACAGTTGGTTCTCATGGAAAAGAGGATCGAAGAACTCGAGACCGAGCGGGCCAAGCTCGAAAAGCTAAAGCAGGACTACGAACAGAAATATCAGGAACTGAAGCGAAAGAAGATAGAGGAACTCGACAAAGAACTCAAACAGCTGTACGATTACATCAAACGGGCCAAGCGGGATGTGGATGAGACCATACATTCGATAAAGAGCAAACAAGATCTGGCCAACTTGAGAAGCGCATCGAAGCATTTTGAAAGTCACGTGACAAGGCTGAAACGGATACAACTCAACCAAGAACCTGTTGAAGAATCACAGATATCTGTCGGTGATACCGTGAAACTGAGAAATGGTGATGCTGTTGGAAAAGTTGTCGAGGCTAGGAATGACAGATACATTGTTGACTTCAATGGTCTGAGGCTCGAAGCACGCGCGAAGAACCTGGTAAAAGTGGACCGAAAAGAAATGCAAGTTCAGCAGATGGTCCACGAGATAAAGCCCGACCTGGAGAAACCTGAGATTGATGTGCGTGGTCTGACCGTCGAGGAAGCAGAACCTCTGGTCGAGAAGTTCATTGACGATCTATTCATGTCTGACTTCAAGATCGGCTACATCATACACGGCAAGGGGACGGGCAGGCTTGCCGTTGGTATCTGGGAAATACTGAGAAAGGATAGCAGGGTCAAGCGCTACAGGTTCGGTACCCCAAACGAGGGTGGAACAGGCGTGACGGTGGTCGAAATATGAAAAGCGTTTTCGCGCTGGACGTTGGAACGAGAAAAGTTGCGGGGCTCGTTGGAACTTTCGAAGACGAAGTTTTGACCGTCGTCGACTACGAGTCTATGGAGCATCCGGTGAGGAGCATGCTGGATGGCCAGATACACGATATTAAGAGTGTCGCCAGGATCATTGAGAAGATCAAGAAAAACCTCGAGAGTCGGAACGATACCACGCTCGAAGATGTTGCAGTTGCAGTTGCAGGAAGATACCTGAAGACACAGATTGTGGAGGCCAGTACGAAGGTCCCCAGCGGTGTGGTCGATGAGAAGATAGTGAAAGAACTTGAGGCACGCGCCCTGGCGCAGATTTCTTTTTCAGACGAATCTGGGATCAATCTTTACTGTGCGGGCTATTCCGTTCTGGAGTACAAACTCGATGGTCTTTGGATCAAAAACCCTCTCGGCCACAGAGGCGATGAGCTTTACACCAAACTCATTGTTGCGATGCTACCTAACCAGGTTATAGACGCCATGATCAGTGCGCTTCATCTCGCCGGTTTGAGGTGCGCGTTTCTGACTCTTGAACCCATGGCAGCACTGGAGGTGGCTCTGCCAGATGATCTGAGGTTTCTGAACATAGCCTTGGTTGACATCGGGGCAGGCACGAGCGACATCGCGATCGCGAAGGGTGGCACGGTCCTCGGTTACGACATGGTCGCGCTTGCTGGCGACGAGGTAACGGAGGCCATAGCGAAACACTACTTGCTCGACTTCAAAACGGCAGAGCTGCTCAAAAGAAAAATCGAGTCCGCGCAGAGCATCGAGGTGAACAACCTCACAGGTGAAAGGATACTCGTAGAGAGATCACAACTGGAGAGAATTATAGATCCGATCGTCACGCACATCGCGGAGAACATAGCCCAGCGCATAGAGGCATTGAATCTGGGTAAACCCAGCGCCGTTTTGCTCGTAGGTGGAGGGGCGAAACTTTCGCTCCTGAGAGAAAGGATCGCTGAAGTGCTGAAACTTTCGAAAGAACGAGTAGCGCTCAAGTCGGTTGAGGAGTTTGAAAGGGTCAAGTCACTCAAGGAAGGTTTCGTCGGAAGTGAGTTCGTCACTCTGGCGGGTATTGCGTACATGAAGGCGAAAGAGCTTGGCTCCATCTACGACGTGGTTAGATTGAACGGTGAAGAAGTGCGGTTGTTGAATTTCGGTAGGGCTCCGACGGTTCTGCAGCTGCTCACTCAGTCTGGTTACAGCATAAGAGACCTCATAGGCGAAATCAGACCGTCGCTCGTGTACACGTTGAACGGCGAAACGAAACTCGTACGGGGTATTATTAGAAAGAAGTATCGTGTAAAAGTCAACGGCAGGGAATGCGCGCTTCATGGGACGTTGAAAACAGGAGATGAAGTTGAAGTGGAGTTTCTTGAAGGTGAAACACCTGAATCGCCAATGCTGAAAGACTTAATCAAGCCTGTTCGGGCCTTTCTCAACGGTAACCAGGTCTTCGAGCTTCTTCCCACTGTGATCGTGAACGGCCAAAATGTCGAAGATCTGCAAAGATTAGTGAACGATGGTGACGACATCGTTGTTTCCTGGCCAACGAAAGAGGAGATAGAGCAGCTCTTGAACGAAAAACTTGGCTTTGTGAGGTGCACAGTGAACGGTGAAATCAAAGTTGTGCCAAGGTTCAAGTTGACACTCCAAAGGTTTGAAGAAACGGAACAGGGATTTTTCTACCATTTCGAAGGAGTCGAGATGAAGGTGAAAGACCTTCTTCCTCAACCCCTCAGTATAAAAGTAAAGTTCAACGGCAAGCAGATCGAGATCACTCAAAAGAACCATACTGTCTTAGTCAACGGTGAATACGTCAGTTCGGATAAGGCCCTGTCAGATGGCATGGTGATTCAACTGTCACGGTTTGAACCCATCCTAGCCGATGTATTGGCCAGTGCGGAGATAAACACGGAAAACTTGAAAGACTACAGGATCACGCTGAATGGGAGAGAGGCAAGCTTCGTGGACCCAATCAAAGAAGGGGACGAGGTGGAGTTCATCGCGAGCCCAAAGGTTTTGGATGAACCAGAAAAATCATCTGAACCTTCCGGGGAATGAGCTTATCGCCAAGAAGAATTCTCCGAGGAATTTCTCCACCATGGCCAACACACGAAGACAAAGAAAGATTCCAACCGATCAGTGAAGATCAACAAGTGGCATGGGTTAATTTTGATCTTGTATTCTGATTTCGTCTTCAGTGATGTCGCTGTTATTGTATGCTGTCAGGTCAATGCCGTTGAGTGACCTTTTCCCACTATTGAAGTAGTGGGCTTTCCACTTCAACATTAACATCCCTATCGCAGTTCCAACCACATTCGCACTTAATAGCTCTATCTGCAGGGAATCGGCTTTGCTCACAATTTACTTTCCCTTCTGTTGTACATTACCATCATTAGAAAAACTGCAATATATCTAACGAAAAAGCAGCCTTTCATTCCACCCTTGAAAGAGTACACTTTCCCGGCGGGCTTTCGTAAAAATTGCTGCTGGACATCTGAGGTGAAGAAGGTATATGCTCATCAGAAGAAAGTGCGAACGATAGCGAAGAGCACCGACATCGTTAGGAGCACTTTTCGAGATGCCTCACTTCTCGTAGGGCACACCGTCAGCCGCAGGTGGTCGCGTCTTTCCAATGAAGCCAGCAATCACAATCAGCGTGACAATAAACGGAAACATGTTGAACAAAGGTTTCGTGGTCGAAGCCACTCTTAGCAGTGGGCTACTCTGCAACTGGTTCGCGAAGGCTTCTGAAAAACCAAACAGTAAGCTGGCCCACATTGCCCCCACGGGATTCCAGTTCCCGAGAATCATCGCGGCGAGCGCTATGAAACCACGTCCGCCGGTCATCAGCTCGCGAAAGTTTCCCACCTCACCCACGCTCAAGAATGCCCCTCCTAACGAGGCCATCACACCGCTCATGAGCACTCCAAAATACCTCACCGCGTATACGTTCACACCGAGAGTGTCGGCAGCCTCTGGATTTTCACCCACCGCCCTCATTCTCAGACCCAGTTTCGTCTTGTAGATGATGAACCAAGCAATGAACACAGAAGCGAAAGCCATGTATATCATCGGGCTCAGCTCACCAATGGACTGCGCTAAGAATCTGTTCTTCATCAAAAGTGGAATTTTGACCTCCGGGATCTTACCCACGATGTCTGTTTGACCAGGTCTTCCAAAGATCGGTTCCATTAGAAAGCCCGTGACCCCCTGTGCGAGGAGTATTAGTGCCGTGCCCGAAACTATCTGGTTCCCCCTCCACGTTATGCTCGCCCACGCATGTAACCAGGCCATACCGATTCCTACAAGAATAGCAAAAAGAACTCCAATCCACGCGTTTCCCGTCAACCACGTGAAGACGACCGACACGAAGGCCCCCATGAGCATGATGCCCTCCAGGGCGATGTTCACAACACCAGTTATCTCACTGAAAACTCCTCCTAATGAAGCAAAGATCAATGGTGTGGCGGCCGTCAGAGTGAGCTTGTAGAAAGCCGGGTTGGTAAAAATGTCTATCAGAGCGAGGAAAAGTCTCATTTGGCCACCTTCTTTCTTAAGAAAATGGTCCTGACGATGCGGTCTGCGGCAACGAGAAATATGATGATCGCCTGAACAATCATGATGATGTGTTTTGGAACCCCCACGAACTGCATCTCGTTCGAACCGTTACGCAACGCGCCCATGAGCAGGGCAGCAAAGATGATGCCTATGGGATTGTTTTGCCCTATCAGGGCAATGGAGATACCGTCGAAACCCTTCCCGCCGGACAGAGTCCCCAAGAATCTGTGATGGACACCCATGACTTCCAGCGTACCTGCAAGCCCTGCGAGTGCGCCACTGATCGCCATCGCCAGAACTATGTTCTCTGCCAGTTTTATTCCCCCGTACTCCGCCGCGTACGGGTTGAAACCTGCCGCCTTCAACTCGTACCCTTTGCTCGTCTTGTCGAGCAAGATCTTGATGAAAACGGCGGCCAGCACGGCGACTATGATGCCGCTCGTGAGTTCCGTTGCCTGAACCACCATCAATGGTGGCAGTTTTGCGCTCGAGGCTATCTCGGGACTCTTGGGTGTACCAAAACCTACACCCATCGGCACCGTCACGACGTAGCTCGAAAAGTAATCCGCGATCCAGTTCAGCATGATCGTGGTGACGACTTCGTGCGCACCAGTTTTGGCCTTCAAAAAGCCTGCGATCGACGCATAGCCAGCACCGGCGAGCATGCCCACCAGCATCGTCAATGGTATCGCCAGAACTGCCGGCATCCAACCAACGTTGATTGCGAAAGCTGTGGCAGCCATTGCGCCCATGATCATTTGACCCTCCGCACCTATGTTGAACAGACCTGCCCTGAAACCAAATCCGACGGCCAATCCGGTGAGAATCAAGGGTGTCGTTTTCACGATCGTCGATGCGATCGCCATCTTTGAGCCGAGTGCCCCTCTTACCAGAGCTGCATATGCAGTGATGGGATTTTTTCCTATCATCAGAATAACGAAGGATGCGATTATCAACGCAACGATGACCGAAAGTAACGGCACGAGAAACGACCAAACCCTCTGGTTCAAGCCACACGCCCCCTGATCTCTTCCAGTCTGTGGCCAGCCATCATGAGACCTATCTCTTCGATAGAAACGGCGTTCGGTTCAACCTCTCCCATGATCTGACCGTTGTACATGACGGCGATTCGGTCTGCCAGTGAGAGAACCTCGTCGAGTTCCATCGAAACGAGCAATATTGCGACACCTGAATCTCGTAACTGAATGAGGGTCTTGTGCACGAACTCTGTCGCACCGACGTCCAAACCCCTCGTTGGTTGAGAAACCACCATGAGCTTAGGTTCCAACCCTATTTCCCTCGCAATGACGAGTTTTTGCTGATTGCCTCCTGAGAAGTTCGCCCCGAGCATCCTCACGTTGTTCGGTCGTACGTCGAACCTGCTGAGCAGATTCTCCGCAAAGCTCAGGATTTTGCTGTGACAGAGAAACTCTCCGTTTGCGAACGGAGGTCTGTGGTGTCTACCTAAGATCACGTTGTAATAAGCGGGGAACTGGAGAATCAGGCCGTACTTGTGCCTGTCCTCAGGAATGTGCCCCATTCCCATCTCCCTCAGTTCCCTGGGTGTTGCGTGGGTGATATCTTTTCCCAAGAAGTACACCCTGCCCGAAACGGGTTTTCTCAAACCCGTGAGCGCTTCGACCAACTCTGTCTGACCATTGCCCGCAACACCTGCGATCGCGTAGATTTCACCGGCCCTCACTTCAAAGGAAACGCCTTTGACGGCTTCCAAGTTCCTGTAATCCTTAACGTGGAGATTCTCAACCTTCAAGACCACACCGTTGGGCCTGGCCGGCGTCTTCTCCACCGTGAAAACCACATCCCTGCCCACCATGAGACGTGCTATCTGTCTGGGATCAGTCTCGCTCTTGTTTAGCACACCGGTGACTTTACCCTGGCGCATCACCGTGATGCGATCGCTGACACGCATCACCTCGTTCAATTTATGCGAAATGAAAATGATCGTTTTCCCATTTTCCCTCAACCTGAACATCGTTTCGAAGAGCTCTTCCGTTTCCTGGGGCGTGAGCACCGCCGTGGGCTCATCCAGAATGAGAATCTCAGCTCCCCTGTAAAGGACTTTGAGTATCTCTACTCTCTGTTGCATCCCGACGGGTAAATCCTCTATCTTCGCGTCGACATCCACGTGCAAGCCGTAGCGTTTCGAAAGTTCTGAAACTTTCTTGCGTGCAGACTTGAGATCAAAAAGAGGGCCAATTCCTGCTTCGGAGCCAAGCACCACGTTCTCCGCCACCGTCAGGTTATTGACCAGCATGAAATGCTGATGAACCATTCCAATACCCATCAAGATGGCGTCACGGGGACCTTTGAAGTTGACCTTCTTACCGAAGATGCGTATCTCACCGGAGTCAGGTTTCAGAAGGCCGTACAACTGGTTCATCAGCGTCGTCTTTCCAGCACCGTTCTCTCCCACGATCGCATGTATCTCGCCCTTTAGCACCGTCAGGTCCACATGATCGTTCGCAACCACCTGAGGAAAGCGTTTCACTATCTGGATCATCTCGACAGCTTTCTCCACGTCAAAAACCTCTCTTTGAAAAGGGGCGCACGAAGGCGCCCCACGATTTTTCAGAACGGGAAGCTTATCGCAGGAACCTGGAAGGCCTTGAGAGCGTCCTCGGTGTCTGGAATCACCAGTTTACCATCCTTTATGAGCTTTGTCAGATATTCGAGCTCGGCGATGACTCTGTTCGGTATCATGCCCTTCGTGTACTTCATCGGGCTCACACCCGCACCGTCTTCTTTCACACCGAGGACCTTCAATCCTCCTTCGAAGGTGCCGTCCCACGCAGACTTGACACCGTAGTACGAAGCCATGGAGATGCCCTTCATGGCACTGCAGAGGACGACTCCGGGAGCCATGTAGTCTTGATCAACGTCCACACCGATCGCGAAGAAACCTTTGTTGTTTTTCACAACGTAATCGATTATGTCTACCAACTTGTCGGAACCGACGAGGGCAACCATTTTTTCCTTCGCAGCCTCGATGCCACCGTTTCCACAGGCACCGGCCGCTAAGAAGACGATGTCTGCGCCCTGCGCGTACTGCGCCATCGTGAGGTCCTTACCCTTCTTTGGATCCTCAAAGTCGTTCGTGTAGCCCCTCAAAATGTCCACTTTCTTCTTGTGAAGCGTGGAGTAGATCTTCGCACCCGCTTCGTAACCATAGCGGAACCTTTCGACCGGTGGGATCGGTATGCCTCCCACAAAACCGATCTTTCCCGTGGAAGTCATTGCTGCCGCGATGTAGCCTGCGTAGAAGCCCGCGTGTTCTTCCTTGAATATGTAGCATAGCACGTTCGGCAAGCTCGTACCTTCGGGTGGAACGATATCGATTCCGACGAAATACACGTTCGGGAACTGCTTCGCGACTTTGAACAGCGCGTCGGTCATCATGAACCCGACCGCGAAGACCACATCGGCCTCCTGTGCAGCCCTCGTCAGATTGGGTATGTAGTCTGCCTGCTCATAAGACTGTATGACTTTGTGCTCGGCGCCAATTTCCTCGGCTGCTCTAACTATACCTTCCCAGGTCCCGTCGTTGAACGACTTGTCTCCGAGACCTCCAACGTCTGTGACCATGATGACCTTGAACGCCATTGCGAAGACTGAGAGCGCGACGATCAATGACAGAACGAGCAACCTCTTCACCTTAACTCCCCCCTTCTGAAGAGTTTTAAAAGACTGACACTCGCCACGAACATGGCGGTCAAAAAGACCAGTGGGTTGACCAATGAGGATGTCTGTAACTGGAGCAAGGGCGACGTTTGCTCGACAATCAACATCAAATTGTGGGCGTTTAGCCATCCCAGCACTGAAACAATCAAGAGAACGATCGATGGCCCAACAGATATTTTAGGGTTCAGGAAGAAATTTGTCAAAAACACCAGGATTGTGATCAAGAAGACGGAAAGTGAACTTCTGTTGTTGAAAATTCTGATATGAGGAGATGCTGTGCGCTGAAAATTCTGAAAAATTCGTTTTTCGAACGTGCTCTGTAGATCCGAAAGGATGGGATACTTCGTGCTGAAAAGATTCTCAATGTGCTGTTTGAACTCTTGCTGCATCTTTGGAGCCGAGTACTCTACCAGTTTCTTGCTGTAGTCGAGCAACACGCTGAGATCTTTCTCGAAGCTCTTCATTCTCGACTTTTCATCGAGCAGATAGAATCTGAGCGTGTTCGACAGAGGCTGGAACATTTCCACTCTGCCTTTCGAGCCGCCATAGCTGAAGAAACTCGAAAGATCGTTGAAAAACGCCCCATAATTCGACGAGAGAAGAATTTCCGTTACAACACCGCGTGAACTCAGGTTTGCCAGCGTCTCGACGAGATCGCTGACGATCGCTTTGGTGTCTTCCATACTCGTGTACATGGTTGAGGACAATCGCCTCACGTACTGCGATACCGGAGAAAGTTCATCGACGTACAGTTCTCGTTTCAACAGGTCGTAGTACTTAGAATCAAGGAATTTTTCGTGCTTATCCATAGACAGTTCCTCACATCTGGGCACCAGTGGAAAGATAGCCGTGAGCACTATCAGGATGATGCATACGACGTTCAGCCATATCGGACGCTTTTTTGGCAACCTCAGAGCCGCGAACGCAAAGCCCAAAATCAACACCAGACCGTAAATCAAAGACTCGTACATGGAAGTCGGATCGAAGAAAAAGAACAGATAGAGCGCTTCGAACCCCAAGACACAGCCCAGGAGCAAACCTCTAAGCTTTACGAACCTGACAGCCGGGAATATCACAAACGCATACACGACAAACCTCAACCACCAGTAGTTCTTCTCGACCGGTGTCATCTTCTGCACCGTCTGCGCCACGTACGTCTGAAAGTTCGTGATGGGTTTGACGATGTCTCTCGCTACAAAGGCTGCCTCTCTGTTTATGTGTGCGGAGATTCTTGAAGGATCCTTTTTCGCTTTCTCCACAACCCTCTCCAGAGCCTGGGTTAGAATTGACTGAATCGCGGGATCAGAATAAAAACTGATGAGGTCTGCAAGGTGTTTCAAATCGTTTGGAGGTTCGAATTCGTAATCGGAGATCTCAAGCCGATAGCTTTGAATCAAATCCAGTGGCGGTTTTTCGTCCGTAAGTCCAACCTGGTAGGTAATGATCCACGCAAAGAAAGATCTGGCTTCTCTGCTGATGATGTTCCTGTAGTGTGTGAAAAAATCAATGAAAGAAGCATCTTTCATGATGTAATCTGCCGTTAAGCGAGTCTTGGCGAGTTTGCTGGAAAGGTACGAAAGAAAAAGTGCCGCAGCGAGCTGTTCTTCCTCAGTCTGGAAATCGTACGAGGAGTAGATCAAGCTCAAATAATACCCAAGATCGGGCGTGGCTTCTCTTTTGTCCACACTGCCAGCGATCAAGAACCTGTAGTAACGATAGAGCGCAAAGTGTTCCAGAGACTGAACGGTTTTGACAAGAAACGGATTTTGAATCGAGCCGGACTCGTACTCATGAACCAACTCAAGGTAAAGGTTCAAAGCGTCAGGTAGCTGAAGCGCCCAGCACATTAAAGGTATTATCAGAACTAAAAGTAAGAGAGTTTTTTCGAGCACCATTCAACCCCCATGCTTTATTAATATTAGCATACGAAGACAGAATTCCAAAATCGTGTTACAATTGTTTGGGACAAGGGGGAAGAGCGTGAATGTACACATTCTCGCCCAACTCATGATCGAAGACGATCAAGGAAATCACATTGATGCAGCAAAAATAAGGTCAAGGAAGGCTCGAGAACTGTTGCTTTATTTCATCATCTTTCACAGACGGAAGATTCCCGTAGAACTCCTGTGTGAAACCTTCTGGCCTGGTGTGGAAGAACGCTACGCTCGGGCAAGCTTACAAACAGCAATATCGTCAATCAGGCGCTGTCTGGGTAAGAGCGTTCTGACTTATTCTGATGGAAGTTACTGCTTTGACAAAGACAACGAGATAATCGTCGATGCTGAAGAACTGGAAAATTCGATCATGAAGGCGAGGAGCTGTGACAGTAAGGAAGAGAGGGTTCAGATCTTGAAACAAGTCGTGGAAGACTACAAAGACGACGTTTTACCCGAATATCGCTACGAAGAATGGATCGTTCAAGCACGCGAACACTATAAGGATCTTCTGATAGACGTTCTGCTCGAGCTGACGGAATACGCTGAACAAACAAAAAACGCTGCCGAAGCTCATGCTCTTTCAAAACGCGTTTTGGAAAAGGATCCCCTGAACGAACAAGCCTGCCTCAGTTACATGAAAGCTCTGGCTCAGCTTGGCCAGGAAACAGAGGTACTGCGCTTCTATGAGTCTTTTTCCAGGAGAATAGAGAAAGAACTTGGAGTTCTCCCGTGTCAACAACTCAAAGATCTTCACGACCAAATCTTAACGTGTCGGAAGAAGGTGACGTGGATCGTTATTATCAAAGCGAAACCGATCGACGAGGTTATACAGATTCTGAAGAACCATCTCAGAGACAACGATGAGATCAAGATCCTCTCAGGTGAGAAAATGGCTCTCTTCGTACAGGACGTTGATAGAAACACCGCTGAGACTATACAGAAGCGGATCGAAGAATGCCTCAATCAGCATTCGATTCGGGCCACAGTTTCCTCGAGGCTGGCCCGCTGATTCTTTCAGAGTTTTTTGAGCAGACGATCAGATATTTTTGAGCGTCACCGTTATACTCGGTGTGGAAAACGAGGTGGCGAGGATGGCATACAAGTTTAAGTGCATTAATTGCGGGGACATAAGCTACTCCGCCGCACCTTTAGAGTTACAAAAGTTTCCAGTGTGCGAGAAATGCGGTGGTACAGTTCTCAGAGTCCAGCCGCCCATGAAACTGGGAGAGATCCTGATCGCCTTGGGAATCATGAGCGAGCAGGATCTGAAAAAAGCCCTGGAGGTTCAGGAAAGGATGACAGAACACCTCGTGATAGGAAGACTTCTGATCAAGCTCAACCTCATCGGAAGAAACGAGTTGGAAAGAGCTTTACAGATTCAGCGCGATATGATGAGTAGCTCGCAGATTCAGTAAATAACGTAAGGCAAGCCTGTTAAAGGATCATTCACCAGCCTGAAACGAGCGTTGTAAACTTGCTCCAAGTTTTCCTTCGTAAGCACTTCTTCTGCCTTTCCCTCCGCAAATATCTTTCCTTCCTTCATCATCACGATCCTGTCAGAGAGTCTCACAGCAAAGTTGATCTCGTGGAATGCCGTCAAAATGGTTCTGCCCTCATCATGAAGTTTCTTCATTATCTCGAGCACTTCGACAGCGTGTCCAGGATCCAAGTGAGCTGTGGGTTCATCGAAAAGCAGAATCGGTGTGTCCTGAGCCAGGATTCGGGCGATCGACACCCTTTTCTTTTCACCCGCGCTCAGTTGACTGAAGTATCTGTCAAAATATTCGAGCGCATCGACCTTTGCAAGAGCTTCCTTCACTTTTTGAAAGTCCAGTTCCTCCCAGGATGCAAAGAAACTGTTCTTGTACGGCAGTCTTCCAGTCAGCACGATCTGTTTAACCTGAAAGGGATAGATGGGATTGAGATCCTCTGTCACGAAACCCACAATCCTCGCAAGTTGCTTCTTTCTCATTCTGCCAGGTTCCATGCCCCTGACCAACACGGTTCCGCGCGTTGGTTTCAGCAAACCCGCCACCAACTTTAGCAACGTGGTCTTACCAGAGCCGTTGGGCCCTATGAGCGAAACGAACTCGCCTTTATTGATCTGCAGGTCTATCGATCTCAGCACGAGGTCCTTCGCATAAGCAAAATCGACGTTCCTCAAACTGATCTCAACCATGGCTTTCACCTTTCTTGAGCAGCACCAGCATCACGGGCACCCCAACGAAAGCTGTGACCACACCTATGGGCATCTCGGATGGACTCACTATCACCCTTGCGATGGCATCGCAAACGCACAGTAAGACCGCACCCATCAAAGCGCTTGAGATCAGCAGAACTTTATGATCGCTTCCGAAGAGCTTTCGAGCCATGTGTGGTGTGATGAGTCCCACGAAACCTATCACACCTGTCTTCGACACCACAGAAGCGGCCGCGAGGCTTCCAAGGCTGTATATGATCAGTTTGACAAGTTCCGTGTTTACACCACTTATCTTCGCTTGAACCTCGCCGATCGCCATCGCGTTCAGCTGCTGTGATAAGCCCAGGCTCGTCCAAAAGAAAATCAAGAAGAACGTGAACGGACTGAGCAGATCGTCCCAGGTTACGCCGGACAAACTTCCGAACAGCCAGACGTACGCGTGCGTTATGTTCCTGCGCAGAAGCATCAACAGCGTGATCGTAGCCGAGCTGAACAGCACGCTGACCATTACACCGCTGAGAACCAACTCCACGATCGGTATGGTCCCATCCTTCTTTGCCAGGACGATCGCCACCAGCGATGCGATCATGGCGAAAGCGAAGCTCAAAGTTGGCAGTCTGTACAGAAACTGAAAACCGCTCACCGTAGCCAGGTAAATGGACAGGACCGCACCAAAGGAGGCGCCGGAGGAAACACCGAGGAGGTAAGGATCAACCAAAGGGTTGCGCAGTAAACCTTGAAACGCGGCTCCAACAGCCGCCAGGCTCGCCCCTGCGATGAGTCCCATGAGCACGCGAGGAAGCCTCAGACCCCAGATGATCGCCCTGTGTTTAGAAGTTGTACCGAGCAACGCTCTCAGCACATCTGCAAAATTCATTTCGACGGATCCAACGGCCAGGCACAGAAGAACGAGAACGGCAAAAACCGCGACCAGGGCGAGCCATTTACCAAGCTTCATCATTTACCTCCGTAAAAATCATTGTAGAATGTTTCTATGTATTCTACTAACTGTGGAACCGGCAAACTCAACAAATAGTTGTCGTAAACATAGATGCGTTTGTTCCTGACCGCCTTCAAAGATCTGAGAATCGGATGGTTAGAGATCTTCTCCTTGATCTGTTCCTCGGAATTGGGGACGTAACTTGCGACAATGAGCACGTCCGGATCCTGCGAAACTATGTATTCCAGAGAGATGGGCAAAAAACCGTTTGGCCCACTGAATGAGGCTGCGATGTTGGCTCCACCGGCAAGCGCGATCAAATCGTTCAGATAGGAACCCTGGCCGCAAGTCCAAATTTCTCGTACGTCTGGACCGGGGATGTCCATCAGATACGCCACTTTCACCCTTTTGTCGAAAGGTATGTTGTAGGCCTTCTTGGCAACGTTCAAATAACGTTCCTGCAACTGGTTGGCGAGCTTCCTGGCCTTTTCGGGAACGTTCATGATCGTTCCGACCAAGATCAGATCGTTCAGAATCTGCTGCACACTGTTCGCGTTCAAAACCACGGCGGTCAGTCCGTGTTGCTCAAGCTTGACAACCTCCGGCAGCTGAAAACCTCCGAAGATGAAGACCAGATCCGGATTGAGACTGAGGATCTTTTCCAAGTTCAAGGGAAACAGATCGCCAATCCTTTCGGCTTCGAAATCGTCCCAGTTCGTCACGGCTATGATCTTGTCTTCCAGACCCAAGTACTGAAGAAACTTCGTCGTGGAAGGCGCGGCACAGATGACGCGCTCGGGCCTTTGCGGGATCGTAACAACCCTTCCCGCATCGTCCACCACTGTGATGGGATACGACCAGGTCAGGGTGAGCAGCACGATGAGTAACAACAAAGTTGCAAACCTTCTCATACCAACACCTCCCGGCAAAGTTTTTCACCACCCTCTCGGTTCCGGAGAAGGTGGTGATTTCGTCGAAGGGCAGGTCTCCCGGCTTCCGGATCATCCTACTCCCCACGCCTTCCCGGCTTACACCAGTGGCTCTTGTGGGTTTCGTCCCCGGTTACGGTGGCGTCCCCGCGCCGGACTTTCACCGGCTTCCCTTTTGAACCTCTTCGGTACCCTCCGACGCCTCGCTTTTCACTTTTCGAACTGATTATACAACAGCTTCACGCCCGACCAGAATACCGGAAAGACGTACACCATCATTGGTAGAAAAAGCCTAATCTCTCTCGCACAGCCCATGAGAAAGTTCATAACCACGAACGCGATCATCCAAAACCAAGTTTTCCTGAAAAGCTCTTCCTCTCTGATTCTTCCGACACAACAAAGCGGTAGTAAAACTGCAGGGTTGGTCGCTGAGCATGATTGTTTTGATCCAGAGATACGAGTTCTGCCTTTCTCTTGCTGAATCTTAAAAAGCGACGGGAAAAAGGTACCAATGATCAACCAGTCCGAAGGTGAAACCCGGATTGCATAGCTACCACCCATCACCCTGAGTGCAAAGCCTGCTGCGATACAGAAAACGTCTATGAGGACAAGATGCTTTCCCCTGAAAGTGTAGAACACGTTCAAAGAGAGATAAACCACGATGCAGGCGAGGAACTTCAGGCCGACCTCGATCGCCATGAGGACAGATGCAGACAGCAAAATAGAAAAGACAACGTAGGTCGTTCGAACACTGATACGGTTGCCTGCGATGGGCCTGTTTCTCTTCTAAGGTGCCAGCACGAAAAGGTTCTTCACCCACTGCTTTATCCTCAGCAACCTCAAGACGTCCGGCACTCGAACCCCCCCATAGCTCGGTTGATTTTGTATTACCAAAAAACTTTGGGGGCCAAAGGCCCCCGAGTCCAGCAAAAAGGTGGTTCTATCTCAGCTCACAGAATGGCCTTCTGTGTTTCTCTGTCGAACACGTGTATCGTGTTCATGTCGAAGACCAAATCTATCTTTTCACCTTCCTTGGCCCTCGTTCTTGGATCAACCCTCGCAACGAGTGAGTCTTCCCCACAGGTGACATGCAACAGAGTTTCGCTACCGAGCGGTTCAACCACGTCCACCGTGCCCGTGATGGTGTTCTCAGGTTGCGGTGCTATGGCAAACAGCTTGTCGAAGATGTTTTCGGGTCTTATGCCAAAGATGACCTCTTTGTCGATCCAAGGTTCAAGGATAGGTTCGTGCTCTTTT
Source organism: Pseudothermotoga sp. (assembly GCA_003510135.1). Lineage (GTDB taxonomy): Bacteria > Thermotogota > Thermotogae > Thermotogales > DSM-5069 > Pseudothermotoga_A. Next base: position 112,611 of record DOKY01000002.1, on the reverse strand, counting down.
ATGACTTTCACTTTGAAACCACTCGTCTTTATCCATATGCCACCGCTCTCAGCAACCACGACAGCATTCAAAAAATTCATAGCAGGACTTCCGATGAATCCTGCGACGAACGTGTTCGCTGGTTTGTTGTAGACTTCATAGGGTGTACCTATCTGCTGGACGGTTCCATCCTTCATGATGACGATCTTGTCGGCCATCGTCATGGCTTCGACCTGGTCGTGGGTGACGTAGATGATCGTGGCACCCAGTCTGTGATGCAACTTTTTCAGTTCACTCCTCATCTGCACTCTCAATTTCGCGTCCAGGTTCGAAAGGGGCTCGTCAAACAAGAACACCTTTGGATTCCTCACGATGGCCCTACCGACCGCAACACGCTGTCTCTGACCACCGGAAAGCTGCCTCGGTTTCCTGTCGAGCAGTTCTTCTATACCCAGAATCCTTGCCGCTTCCTTGACCCTCCTGTCGATCTCGTCTTTTGGAAACTTTCTCAACTTCAGGCCAAAGGCCATGTTTTCGTAAACGGTCATGTGGGGATAGAGGGCATAGTTCTGGAAAACCATCGCGATGTCCCTGTCCTTGGGTTCAACGTCATTGACAACTTTTCCATCGATCTTTATCGTTCCCTTCGTGACCTCTTCCAAACCTGCGATCATCCTGAGCGTCGTGGTCTTTCCGCAGCCAGACGGTCCCAGTAACACCACGAATTCTTTGTCCTCAACGGTCAGCGTAACGTCCTTCACCGCGACAACTTTGTTGTCAAAGATCTTCGTCACATTCTCGAGTTCCACCTTGGCCATATTGACTCACACCTCCTCAATGTCTTCCTGAAAGAGTTCTCTCTGACTCAACGCTCCATGGGCTGAAGGATCACCCACGTCGAGCAAGTAAAGATCGTACACCTGATCGAGAAAGTTCATGATCTTTCGATAGCGGTTGTAGTCGATCAGAACTGCAACTGGAACCCCATTCTTCGTTATGATGATATCTTTCTGCTGAACCTTTTTCAACAGCTCCGATAACTTCGCTTTCGCATCGGCAAGACTAAAGAACTCGACCTGATTCCTCACACTGCTCCTCCCTGACCAGAATTATAGTCAAGTTAACCGAGGATTTCAAGACCCCCAGAGTGACAAGGGGTAAAAGTTTCAAAACAAGGTATAATACTAAGGAAGAGTCTCTGAAGGAGAAGTGTGCGACGTGCTGAATCAAATATCCTCTAGTCGACTGCATTCGCTCCTCTCAAGCTTCATAAGGGAAATAATGAACGCGACGGAGCCAGATCTTTTGCTCGACGCACTCATGAGGATCTTTCAAAGGTTCGTTGACTGCGAGCGCATAGTCGTGCTGGGCAACGATTTGAATGTCAAAAAGATCAAAGGAGGCACAGTTGAAATCGATGAAGAACTGAAAAAGATGGTCCAGTGGGTCGTGGACAAGCATTCTCCCATGTCCTTGCCCACAGGTGATGCAATGATACACATCTTTCCACTGGTGAAAGCAGGCAAGACTCTGGGTGTGCTGCTCGCTTGGAGTAAGGAAGAAATAGTGGTCGAGACTTCTGAGTTGCTGCGTACCTTCGCCTTTTTGTCTGCAGTTGTTCTCGAGAACCTCGAACTCTATTCTTCCTTGCAAAGACAGCACAAGGCACTCAAAGCAACCAAGAACTACATGCAGAGGATCTTGGACTCTTTCCCCCAGCACATCGCCGTGTTTGATCAAGACTCGAGAATCGTTTTTGCCAACAAAGGTTACTCGTTGTCAACATTCGGCGAAGACTTCATTTCACAGGTTCTTCAGTTGGTTCAGAAAACATTCCTGACGGGATCGCGCCAGATGCTCGAAGTCGAAGAAGGTGCAAACTTCTACTCCATCGTTGCTGAACTCATAGAATACGAAGGCCAGCCCCAGGTGTTGCTCGTCATCACTGACGTGACGAACACGAAGGAAGTGGAGAGGCTCAAGGCGATAGATCGACTGAAGACAGAGTTCGTGGCAAATATCTCTCACGAATTGAAGACACCTCTTGCGGCAATCAAAGCTTATGCGGAAACCATACTCACGAGTATCGAAATGCTGGATCAACAGACTTTGAACGAGTTCGTCCAGATCATCTACAGAGAAAGCGAGCATCTGGAATCCATACTCGAAGGACTTCTTGATTTTTCGAAACTCGAGCAGAGGATGTTGACTCTCGAGAAAACCACCTTCGATTTGACCGGTTTGGTTAGGGAAACGATGAGATCGATCGAGGAACTCGCCAGATCGAAACAAGTCAGGTTGGAACTGTTGACCAGAGAACCTGTATTGATCAGAGCAGACCAGAGACGCATCAAACAGGTCATAACAAACCTTTTGAGCAACGGTATCAAGTACTCGAAAGAAGATTCCCAGGAAAAGTACGTGAAGGTGAAAATAGAGAGAAAGGATGGAAAAGTCCTGATCGAGATATCAGACAACGGGTTAGGGATACCAAAGGAGTATCAAGAAAAAGTCTTCGAAAGATTCTTCAGGGTGGGAACCGTCATGGACCACAGAGTGGATGGAACCGGTTTGGGACTCACCATCGCCAAGCAGATCGTTGAACTTCACGGTGGCCGCATCTGGCTGGAGAGTGAACCGAACGTCGGTACAACGGTTTTCGTGGAATTACCGGTGGGTGACGGGCAGTGAAGCTGGAAGAAATCATCGCGAAGATAGAGGAACTTCCTACACCCGATCCAATAGTTCAAAAGATCATCGCGGTGGCCTCCGATCCAAACGCATCGGCGAAGGACCTGGCCGACGTCATCAAACTCGATCCAAGTTTGTCGGTGCGCGTCTTAAGACTCGCGAATTCAGCCTACTACGGTTTGCCAAGGAAGATCGCCCAGCTGAGCGAAGCCGTGATGATCCTTGGTTTCAAGACCGTCAGGAATTTGGCATTGAGCGTTTTCACCTACAACTCCCTGATGAGAAAGAAAAGATCAACAATAGATCACGCGACGCTGTGGAAGCATTTCATAGGTGTCGCAGTCGCAGCGGAGCTCATGGCTCAGGTGGTGGGTTATCCCAACAAAGAGGAACTTTTCGTTGCAGGTTTGCTCCATGACATCGGAAAGGTGACGCTGGAGTTCGTCTCGTCCGAGATGTTCATGGCGATAGCGAAACTGAGCAAAACCTTGAAGATCTCTTTTTTCGAAGCAGAGAAGAAGTTGAATCTTCCCAACCATGCCCTGATAAGCATGAAAACGATCGAGCGGTGGGGACTTCCCGAGCTCGTGTCTCAATCCTGCGGTGGTCACCACACACCGGAGTCCTTCTCGGAGAGCTTGTACTCCGATGTCATAAGCATGGTCCATGTGAGCGACTTCTTTGTGAACACGATTAACTATGGGGAGTCTTATTCGTATGGTGGGTTTGTGCTGTCTCCGTACGCCCTAAACCTTTTGGGACTCAAGCCAAGGATGCTGACAAACTATCTGAAGAAGCTGAAAGAAAAGTTAGCGACCGCGGATGAATTTCTCAAACTCGAGCAGGAGGCGGTATCATGAGGCCAGATTACAGAAAAGCGATGCTCGAATCTGAAATCGTCAAGCTGATCAGTGAAGCTCTCAGGGAGGCAAAGGATCCGAAACTTAAGGATCGCATCATCACGGTTTCCCGCGCAGAACTCTCTGCTGACAAAAGATTTGCTGACATCTACGTCAGCTCAATGGGAGATGAAAGCGAACGGAAGGCTTTGGTCGAACATCTCAACAAGATCAAGGGTTATTTCAGAACCTATCTGGCAAACAATTTGGATTTGTTCGTTGCACCCCAGATTCGCTTCAAAGAGGATCCGGGTATAGAGGCAAGCGTTCGTGTTCAAGAACTGCTGAACAAACTCAAGGAGGAAAAAAAGTGAGCATTTCCGGCATTCTGCTCGTGGACAAACCCAGAGGGCCTACTTCTCACGATGTGGTCGAGGAAGTCAGGAAAAAGCTGAACCAAAGGCGCGTGGGTCATGCCGGAACACTCGATCCGTTCGCCACGGGCTTGCTCATAATCGGTGTGGGAAACGCTACAAGGTTGCTCGAGTACCTCATGAACCACAACAAAGTCTACAGAGTGAAGATGAAGCTTGGTCTCATCACTGACACGTTCGACACAACCGGGAAGATCGAAGAAGAGAGGCAGTGCAACGCCACAAAGGAGGAGATCATAGAAACGATCAAAAGCTTTGTGGGAAGCTATGTTCAGGTGCCGCCTGCGTACTCAGCTAAGAAGTACAAGGGAGAAAGACTTTACGAATTGGCGAGACAGGGCAAGATCGTGAGATTACCACCCAGGCAGGTAACAATCTACTGCATAGAGGACATTGAAGTCGAAGATCTCTTCGTTTCCTTCACAGTTGAGACGAGTCCGGGCACTTACGTGAGGTCGCTCTGTATGGACATCGGATACAAGCTTGGTTGCGGGGCAACCGCCGTGGAACTGAGAAGACTCAGCATTGGGCCCTTCAACGTTGAGGACGCTGTGGACGTTTACAGCCTGAGCGCTGAGGAGATCACGAAAAGAATCATCCCTATTTCGAGAGTACTTCACTTTCCAAAAGTCTGGATTAACAACGAAGCGAAAAAGAGAGTTTTGAACGGGATGAAAATCCATGTGAAGGACATTCTGAATCATGAACCGTTTGAAAAAGGCTCGATCGTTCAAGTGTTCAACGAAGATGTACTTCTATGCCTTGCACGTGCCGAACGGCGTTCGACGTTTCTGAAAACTTTGTTGCAGCAGGAGAGAAACGAGGCGGTCCTCAAACCGTTCAAGGTATTCAAGGAGAGTTGATCATGTACGTTACAACGATAGGAGTCTTCGACGGGGTTCATCTCGGACACAAGGCGTTGTTGAAAGAGGTCAATCGTCTCGCGCAGGAGAGGAATCTTAGATCAAGGGCTTTTGTGGTTTCTCACCCCTTTGAACATCTCACTGGTGACTTCGATGGTCTGATCACAAGTCACGAGAGACGAATCCTTTTGCTGTCGCAGTACCTGGATGAGGTGGAGCTTCTGGATCTGCGATGCATCAAAGACATGCTCGCGCAGGAGTTTTTCGAGCGAATCCTTGCAAAGGATACTTCTGTGCTCGTCGTAGGAAGGGACTTCAAATTTGGCAAAAACGCTCTGGGTGATCTCAATTTGCTCAAGGAGCTCTGTGAAGATAGGAATATCACTCTCAGAACTTTCCCTGACGTCCTGGATGAAAACAAAGAACGCATAAGTAGCTCCCGCATCAGGGACATGATAAGAGACGGAAAAATTGAGCAGGCCGAGAGATTGTTGGGCCATGAGTACCTGCTCGAAGCAGTTGTTTTGAACGTGAGCAGTTTCAACTCAAAGAGTGTAGCTCTCCTGCACACTGCAAAAGAATTGGTTAGACCTCAGTCTGGCGTTTTTCAGATCGAGGAACAAAACTTGAAAATCAGGGGAACCCTGATCCTAAATGGTGAAACGAAGCTGGTTTCTCAGGAACTGAGGCTGGCACCGGGAACGTACCTGTATCTGAGACTCATGGGGGGAAGATCGTGAGAGTTGGCGTCGTCACTGGTATTAACAGTTCCGATCCCTACATCTTTCACGTGAGACTCGAACAGGAAGACGGAAAACCGTGTCACATGCTTCAGATAGACGACGTTGTGAAAGTGAAGTTCGATTATCACCCACAGGGTTCGCTCATCTATTACGGCATCGTGGTGAAGATAATGGCAAGGTGGGACTTCGGTCCCATATCCGGTTACGAGGAAGAACTCGCACTGAAAGGTCTCTCTCCAGCGAATCCCATCTTCATGGCCACAGTCATGACCACCAGAATGTTGAAAATCGAGGACGGAAAAGTGCTACCGGACGCGCCACAGGTACCACCGCCACCTGGCGCAGAAGTGAGCATTGCAAGTGAATCGGAGCTCGATGTGGCGCTGGGTTTTGACGAGCTCTTGAAGAAACATTATGCGATCCCAATAGGACTGTTCAGAAACAGCAGATGCGCCTACGCAGATGTGAGGTACATACTTGGCGAGAACGGAGCACACATAAACATATCGGGCCAATCTGGGGTGGCAGCCAAGACTTCCTACGCGACCTTCCTCGTGAAGTCTTTCCTCGACACGGGAAACAGGTTGAAGGAAAAGAACGAACTCATGGCATGCCTGTCGAGGTCCCGGTTCATCATCTTTAACGTCAAAGGCGAGGGGTTGTTGTTCCTGGACAAGTGGTCGAAGGACTGGAAGGAGAAAGAGGAAACAAGCACAGGAAAATCGTGGAAAAGCATGTACGAAGCGTTGCAGATGAAAGCCGAACCGTTCGAAAAAGTCGCCTTTTTTGCCCCAAGGAAACTGACCAAGGACGAACCGTGGGTAAACAAGAGATCCCAGGGCGTACAGATCTACGGTTGGGACATCGTTGACATAATGAAACTCGGTCTGTTCGAACTTTTGTTCGATCAGGAAGAACTGGAAAAGAACCAGAACCTTCAGCTCGCTGTCACGAGCGTTCAGGAAGTTTTGCAGTCGCGCTTCGAGGAAGCCATTCTGGAAGCGAAGAGATTCTGTGAACGCAACCACATAAAGGTTCCGAATGATCCAGAGATGATCATCAGAACGGCCATCGCGAATGGCTTTGACGTGAGTACGATGGCGCGATTGCCCGACGGACTCGACGAACTCATAAAGATGTTTGACGAGGACGAAGACTTCAAAACGAGAATCGCACAGGAGGTACAGGGAAAAGCCACGATCGCGGCACTTGTAAGAAGGCTAAAGGCGGCGAAAGCGGTTGGTTTCGACCTTCTCTGGGTACGGACGAACTTCCTCAGGCACAACGTCACAAGACGCATCGATTGGGACAAGCCCGGCCAAGTGACGGTCATCGATATATCCAAGCTGAAAAACCGTCCACAGAGCTTTGTGGTTGGTGCCGTGTTGCTTGAAGTAATGAGATCACGGGAAGAAAAGACAAACCAGGATCCGGTGTTCATATTCTTGGACGAACTCAACAAGTACGCGCCACGTTTTGGGGGAGGCCCACTCTCTTCCATCTTCAGGGATATCGCAGAACGCGGTAGGTCGTTCAGAGTGATACTGATCGGTGCGGAACAGACAGCTTCGGAGGTTGACTATCGCATCATAACTCAGTCCTCAACGACGGTGGTTGGAAGGCAGAAAGGTGCCGAGCTGGCAAAGCCGGAGTATTCACACCTGACGGATGAGCAAAAGGCCAGGGCTGCTTTGCTTCAACAAGGAGAAGTCATCGTGGATCAGCCTTTCATGAGGATACCGATCACCGTGAGGTTCCCGCTGCCTGCTTGGTGCACACGAGAGGACGATGCGTACACGATGAGTGAGCAGGAAAGAAGGATGCTTGAGGAGAGAGCGTACGGGGGAGATTGAAGTGACTTTGAAAAATTGTCTGGTTTATCGAAATGGAAACTTCGTCAGAATGGACCTCAGCGTTGAGAAGGGCATTTTTGTCGATAGTCCTTCGGAACCCCTGATCGACGCAACCGGTTATTATGTCATGCCCGGTTTTGTGGATTCACACGCACACGTGATAGGTACGGGCCATAAGTATGGCCATGTGAATCTGGAGAATGTCGGCTCAATTGAAGAGCTTTTGGAAATACTTCAGGTAGGAGATCCCAGTGTGATCATCGGCAGGGGATGGAGTGAAGAGAAACTGGGAGCAAAGCCGACAAGAGAGTTACTCGATCGATTGGAAAAACCTGTTCTTCTCATCAGAAGGTGCGGGCATGTTGCGGTCGCGAATACACCCCTCATGAAGCTGGCCGGAAAGTGGAGAGAAGATGGGGTCTTCAAGGAACAGGACCTGGAAGAGTTGAGAAAAGAGCTGCCATTGCGGGAAGATGAGAAGTTTTTCAAGATCGGGCAGGAACGTTTCTTGATGCACGGGGTGACCTTCGTTCATTCCGACGATCTGCACGGCCTGAGTTGGGGGGATTTAAGAGAGATTTTGAAGGATTCTAAGATGAGGATTTTCGAGAAAGTATATTTCTCATCTCTAAGTGATCTTGAGAGATTCGACGGTTTCGGTCAGATCTCCGACCGTGTCATCGTGAAAGCCGTGAAGTTGTTCGTGGATGGATCTGTTGGGGGAAGAACCGCCTGGCTCAGCGTTCCATATGCAGACGATCCGTCGAACTCTGGAACGAAGCTGATCGACGAAGAGGAACTTGAGAAATTCACGATTCTCTGCGAGAGAAAGAACGTTCAGCTCTGCGTGCACGCCATTGGTGACCAGGCAGTCCACACAGTGGCAAAGGTTTTCAGCAGACATCCCAAACACAGGGTCATACACGCACAGCTGGTTCGAGATGAAGACTTATCCCTGTTGAGGGGAAGCTTCTTTTCGATTCAACCCCACTTCGCGTTCGAAGACCGTCACCTCATCGAGTCGGTATTGCCCGAGGACCTGAAAGCCCTGCGTTATCCATTTTTAATGCTGTTCCAGCAGGGATTCAGGATTGCGTTCTCCACCGACGCACCGGTTTCTCCAGAGGATCCGAAGTACGTTATTGAGTGCGCGATGAAACTGGGTTTTACGAAACAGCAGGCAATAGAGCTGTACACGGTTGCCGGCGCACGAATGGCAGGTTTGAACAACGTTGGCGAAATAAAGACTGGTTTTCTCGCGGACTTCTGCCTTTACGAAAAAAACCCTCTCGATCTGGATGAGGATCCGGTGGCGGTGTACGTGGCGGGTGAACTGGTGCACGAGAAATGAAATGGAGCAGGCGGTGGGACTCGAACCCACACCCTCCGCCTTACCAAGGCGGCGCTCCACCGCTTGAAGCTACGCCTGCGCCATCTCAAGTATACCAAAAAGTTCGGAAAGGTGCAAGCGCGTCATACGAGTTCGATCCTGTACCAATCCACGAGCGGTCTGAAGCCAGATAGAATGACCTTTTTGCCACACAGAACCGTTTCCACACACTCCAGCTCCGAAGCTCTCTCAATATCTCGTTCGTCGAAGCAGTTTTCCAGCTTGTACACGACACACTGAACTTCGTCAAGCTGTTTCTGCTGAACGATTCTCCCGTTGGGAGCAATTACCAGGGCGTAGTATCCATCAGGGAGGCGATCCTTCAGACGCACTATCGTGCATCCATCGCTCGCGAAATTTCCTGAAACTTTTACCGCAACGGGCAGGATGCGAGATGAAGCGAACACTTCAGCGAGTGGTGCAAACTTTTTTTCGTTTTCAAACGCGAACGGTGTGAGAGCAAAGCCGAAGGCTCTTTCTTCAAGTTCTGCGAAATCCACTTCGTTGTAAGAGGGTTTCTGTCTCACCTCAGCCCGCTTGCCGAAAACCTTAGCAGTGACCAGACTCAATTCCTGGTCGAAACCCTTCTGGTATGCCTCGAAATCTTCCAAGGCGGCCGACCTGCTCCCGTACATCTCATCAAAAGCCCCTGTCCAGACAAGCCTTTGAATTGTAGAAACTGGCAGTCCGGTCTTCTCGGCGAAATCCCTGAGACTGGAAAAGGGAGCCAGTTCCTGAATCATGCGGGCGGTGGATTCACCAACACCGTCGACGGTTTCCAGAGGCAGATGGAAGGCTTTATCTTCGGGGCGTCCAAAACTTATGGACGGTGGGAGCACTTTGTAGCCCAGCGAGCGAAGCTCTTGCACCGCGAGAAAGACTTTGAACTGTTCTGACGAATGCTCTCGCACGTAAACATCGAAGAATTCCTTGGGCCAGCGAGCTTTCAGGTATGCCAGTTCGTAACTCAGGTGAGAGTAAGCAACGCTGTGGGACTTGTTGAAGGCATAAGCTGCGAACTTGACGAGAACGTCACACAGTTTTTCCACGAAATCCGGTCTGTAGCCCTTCTTATGAAGCGCATTCCTGAACTTTTGCAGTGCAGGTTCAAGGACCTCCGGATTCTTTTCAGAAATCGCTTTTCTGAAGAGATCCGCCTCGGCCGCGCTGAAGCCCGCCGCCTCCATGGCGAGTCTCATAACCTGTTCCTGGTAGGCAATGACACCGTGTGTTTCGACGAACATGTTTTCCTCAGTCTGCTGGCAGCCCCGCTTCCGTCTGGCATAGGTCTTCTCCAAGTTGGCAGCAAGTGGACCGGGTCTGTTGAGCGCAAGCAGAATGGAAAGCTCCTCCAAATTGCTCGGTCTTATCAATCTGCACAAATTCCTCGCTGTTGCCGATTCGAGCTGAAAAATCCCACACGTTTTTCCACGTCCCAAAAGTTCGTAAGTTGGCCCATCGTTGAAAGGCATCGTTTTCATATCCACGCGCTTTCGTATTTTGTTGAGAATCGTCAGAGTTCTCAAACCAAGCACATCTATCTTCACGACGCCGATGCACTCGAGAGAATCCATATCATACTCAATTACGGACTGGTCGGAGGATGGTACGAGCGGCAGGTTGAGTGGCTCGGCTGCGAGAACTATTCCTGCTGCATGTATGCTCCTTCTCAAGGGAAGTCCAGCGAGAGCTTTGGTCACATTTGAACTCACATCCAGATTCAGTCTCCTGGCCTCGTTGAAGAGACTCTTCTCGGTCAGCGTCACGAACGTTGAGATCTGGGCAAAATAGGGGAAAGAATCCTTCAACAACCCCAGGAGCTTGTCTCGCTGTTCGTCCGCCACGTCGATGTCGATGTCGGGTGGTTCTCTACGTTCTTCGTGCAGAAATCTTTCGAACATCAAACCGTGAGGGATCGGATCGATCGATGTGATACCGAGAAGGTAGGCTAAAAGACTTCCGACCGCACTTCCCCTGCCCGGACCTATCAAGATGCCGTTCTGCCTGGCGATGTCCACGACGCGTTTCACCGTATAAAAGTACGGTTCAAAACCGAGTTTCCTCACAACCTTGACCTCGCGCAGGAGTCTTGTCTTACGTTCCAGATCAAGCCTTTCGAAGAGCTCGTCGAGCCATCCTTCCGGTGGGTTCAGAAGTTTGTGACTGACCTTCAAATCGTAGCGACGTACCCCCAGAACCTCCGCAGGATCGAGAAACCTACCGGAGGCTTCACAGCCTTCGCACGGTTCGGAGCCCACCAAGCGGGCCATGAACCGGTGTGCCTCTAATAAAGAACGATCCAGATAGTAGACGAGCCTCACTTCTTTAACGTCTAAAGAATTCAAACGTGGCTCGCGATTCTCGTTGTAAGATCTCACCAGCTCTTCGAACTCTTCGCGATCACGTGCATAGAAGATCTTCTGGCCCTTTCTAAGGCTGTGGACCGGTATCAGATTGTTCTCTTGGCAGAGCTCATTGAAGCGAACAGCAGCGTGAAAGTTGGTGTCAGCCAGCAGAAGGGACTTCATACCTTTTTCCTTTGCGAACTCTACAAGTTGCTCGAGTCGGATAACCGAGCCATCAAACGAATAGGGGGAAACAAAACACAAGATCATTTTGATGACACCTCGTGCAGACATCTCAATGCGGCTTTGAAATCTTCAGGGAGCGGGGCGATGAACCTCATCTCTTTATCCTTTCTCGGATGTCTGAACTGCAAGACCGCTGCATGCAACATTTGTCTTTCCACGTATATGGGGTCGGCTTTGCCGTAAAGCCTGTCACCCAATATGGGATGCCGGATGTATTTCATGTGAACCCTGATCTGATGCGTCCGACCCGTCTTGGGATACGCGGCAACGAGTGAAGCAAGATCATCGAAACTTTTTAAAACTCTGTAGGAGGTCACGGCGATTCTTCCTTCCGATGTGACGGTCATCTTCACCCTCAGGGTTGGATGTCTCGCCACCTTAATTTGTATCTCCCCCTCGGTTTTGTCCGGCTTGCCCTGTACGATTGCCAAATACATCTTGAACACTTCTCTGTTCTTGAACTGTTGCGAAAGCGACCTGTGCGCGAAATCGTTCTTTGCAACCACCATGACCCCGGAGGTGTCTTTGTCCAAGCGATGGACAATACCGGGTCTGAGTTCTCCTCCAATACCCTGTAGGTCTTTACAGTGATAGAGCAAGGCGTTCACGAGCGTACCGTTCGTGTGTGAGGGAATTGGGTGAACGATCATTCCCGCAGGTTTGTTGACAACGATGATATCAGAATCTTCGTACAGAACGTTCAGCTCTATGGGTTCAGGAAGGATCTCTATCTGCTGGGGTACAGGACGGTCCGGCAGCGAGATGATATCGTTGGCTTTGACCCTGTAACTTGGTTTTTCGACTTTGTCGTTTACCTTGATCTGTCCGTCCTTGATGAGCTTCTGCAAGAAAGAACGTGAAACAATTTTCGGCAATCTGGAAAGCAAAAAAAGATCGAGCCTCTCTCCAGCTTCATTCTTGTTCACCTTTATCGTCAAGCGACGGCTCACCCCTCAAAAGACTCACAAGAACGAGTATCCCCCCGATGGTAATGAAGAGGTCCGCCACGTTGAAAACGGCCGGAAAGTATCTCAGATTTATGAAGTCCACGACGTATCCGAGCCTGAATCTGTCTATTACGTTTCCAATGGCACCACCCACGATCATCTGAAGACCTACCGTTGTCAGCGCTGAACATTTCACGAACCTCGGCACAAGCGCAAGAAAGAACGTTGCGAAGAAAGTGACCCAGACAACCCAGGGAGACCTCGCGAACATTCCGAAGGCTATGCCTGTGTTCTTCGTGTAGCTGAACCACAACAGTCCTGGGACAACGAAGGTCGGAATGGTCAAGAATCTCTCGATCAGCATCTTGCTGAGCTGATCCATCAACACAACAAAAGTGATCCAGAACATTCACGTCACCCTTCGGTAGAAGAAAGGACTCACGATCTTCAGACCCAACTCAGCATGATTGAAGATGCGCTCGGTACTCCCGACGAACAGCAGGCCCCCAAGCCTCAACGCCTTGGCAAAATTGCGATAGAGCTGCGACTTTGCGCTTTCCTCAAAATAAATGACGACGTTCCTGCACACGATGAGATCGAGACCCTGAGGAAAAGGATCCTGCAACATGTTGTGCTTCTGAAATATCACGCGCTTCTTCACGACGTCTTTGATTTTGTACATGCCATCAACGATCTCAAAGTAACGATCGACGTACGCTTTCGGTGTGCTTATCATCGAACGCGATTCGTAAACTCCGTTCCTAGCTTCCTGCAGAGCCCTCTCATCTATATCCGTTGCCAGAACATGCGCCCCAGCCGGCGCCTTCAGCTCCTCGAGGAGCATGGCAAGCGAGTAAGGTTCTTCTCCACTCGCGCAACCTGCGCTCCATGCCCTGAACCTCGATCTGGAAAAAGAGAGAAGCTCCGGAAGGTATTTGTCTCTGAGCTCCCACCACTTTTCTGGATTTCTGAAAAACTCTGTGACGTTTATTGTGATCTTATCAAGAAATTCCTCTTTCGCTGAACTGCTTGATAACAACAGCTTCAGGTATTCCTGGTAAGACGATAGCCTGTACTTCCTTATCAGTATCTCGATTCGACGTTTCATGCGGTGTGGCTTGTATCCACTCAGATCGAGCCCGAAGTGCCTGTGTATCTCTTTAACAAACCATTGAAAGTCTTCCATCGGCAGTTCACCAAACGATTGGGAAAGAAAATCCTGCATACCACCGCTCCTTCTGCAGTTTCATCACTAAGGCGAGCTCGCCGAATTTCAACCTCGCTTCGACTCCGTTCGTGCCTACCAGGAACCATTCTTCTTTCCCAAACCAGCCCATGGAAAGAGAGAGGGTTCCATCCAGATACTGTCCAATAAGGTAAACGTTTTTTCTCTCTACTGCGAATCGAAAACCGTTTTTCGGTATGTAGAAGAACATGAACGGATCCATCAGTACACCGAAACCGTAACCGCGACTCGAGGTGAAACCGCCCAACTCGATTGAACCAACAGGGAAGCTCAATCCAACATGGTATTGCCCTGCAGAATCTATGGATGCGTTGAAGAAAACGGTCTTGAAGAACATTGCGTTTTCTGGACCGATCACTCCGCCAAGACTTCCGTTGAAAGCCCAGCCTACCAAGGAGCTTTCGTGAAAATCGATGTTCGCAAAAGCTGTTTGTACCAGATACGGTACGTTGAACCGTACGCCTCCTGGATCGAGGTCAACGTTGAGGTATTTCAAACTCTCAAGAGAAGAAGCGATGGGAGTGAGCCATCCTCCCACCAACTTGAAACCAAACGGAAAGTCAAGAAGAGCCTCAACGCGCCAGAACTCAATGCGCGGGACCACTCTTATCCCGAAGTACGCGTCGCTGCCCAAAGCATAATCAAAATTGACTGTTGCCGCAACACCAATAAATGTGAACAACAACGGCAAAATGAAGAAAAATCTCATTGCCCGAGCTGTGCCAAGAGGGCCTCCATCTCGGCGTCATCCATCTCGAAGTTAGAGAAAACCTCCTGTACATCGTCCATGTCTTCCAGAGCGTTCAGGAGCGTCAGGAGCCTTTCGGCATCCTTACCCGTGACCCTAACAGTGTTCTTCGGAACGTAACCGATCGTTGCTTCGACCTTGTAACCGCTTGCTTCGAGTGTGTCCTTGACTTTCATCACATCTTCAGGGCTCGTCAGGATCCTGATTGGATCTTCTTGGTCCTGTATGTCTTCTGCACCGGCGTCGATCGCCATCATTACGAGTTCTTCAACGTTTGCAACCTGTTCTCTCGGTATCTGGATTATGCCTTTTCTCTCGAAGACCCAGCCTACAGCTCCTGGTTCCGCGAGGTTACCGCCGTGCCTGCTCAGAATGTGCCTGAGTTCCTGCGCTGTTCTGTTCTTGTTGTCCGTCAATGTGCGGATGTACAGTGCCACTCCACCTGGAGCGTAAGCTTCGTAGATGATTTCCTGAAATTCAGCGCCTTCTATTTCTCCCGTTCCACGCTTGATGGCACGCTCGATGTTTTCCTTTGGCATGCTTGCCTCTCTTGCCCTCTCGATCGCGGCTCTCAGGCGCGGATTCGTGTCGGGGTTTCCACCACCTTCACGAGCCGCAACGATCAGCTCACGTATGAGTTTCGTGAAGAGCTGAGATCTCTTCGCATCCTGGGCCATTTTCCTGTGCTTTATGTTCGCCCATTTGTTGTGACCAGACATGTTCCAACCTCCCGTTGTCAAAGTTCAGTTTTTATCCAAAATATTTTACCACTACCAGCGTGGAATCATCATGCTGTGGTGCGTCGCCACAGAAAAACCTCAACTCGTCCTGAATTTCTTTCATCATTTCATTGGCACTTTTGTGCGAACATTTCTTTACAATTTCGGAAAGTCTCTCAAAACCGAACTCTTCGCCAACCTGATTCCGTGCTTCCGTGACACCATCCGTGTAGATCACGAGTGCGTCCGATGGTTCCAACTTCAACACGGTCTCCTCGTAATTGACATTCTTCATGATTCCCATTGGAAGCGTGCGAGCTTCTAGCAATCCGATTTGACCGTTTCGCACGTGCACAATGGGGTTATGTCCCGCATTTATAATACGGGCTTCGCCGTCCTGACGAAGTCCCACAAACGCTAGGGTTACGAATCTGTCCTCTCCGAGATCTTCACACAGAACGCTGTTAAGCTCCTCAGCGAGACGAGAGAGTTCAAAATCGTCCTTCGCAAGTGCTCTCAACGTACTTCTCAGAGACATCATGAGCAAAGCTGCAGGAATGCCTTTCCCGGACACATCAGCAACTACCACGAGGACGCACTCTCCTTTCGAAATCACATCGTAGTAGTCCCCTCCAACTTGTATTGCCGGGACCATCTGGGCTGCGATTTCGAAGTGACGGCTTCGAGGTAAACGCTTTGGCAACAGGCTTGACTGGATACGTTTGGCAATTTCCAGTTGCTCCCGGATTCTCTCCCTCTCGATTTCTCTTCGCAATCGGGTGTATCTCTCGCAAGTTGCGGCCAGCTGGAAAGCCGCGGCCTCCAGTATCTTCCTATCGGCTGCGGTGAAAATACCGCCTTCCTTCTCAACCAATGTTATCCGTCCCCACTCAGTTCCGCCACTTCTAACGGGTACAGAAAGCAGGTTTTTTAGTTCCATGCCGTGTTCGGGCTCTATGAGCACGATGCCCTCGAGATTCTGGAGTAGGCGTTTTGCTTTAACGATCAAATTTTTTTGATCAAAGCTCTGTTCGTATTTCACGACGCTGCCCAGTACAGTAAGCTCAATGATTATCGCCTTGAACGCCACTGTTTGTCTCAGCGTCTGGGTTAAAGGTTCAAAGACTTCTGAGGGATCAACGACGTTCGCGAACATACTGTTCAGTTCGAAGAGCGTCGCTATTTCTTGGTAGGTCCTGGACAACTCTTCCAGATGGTCCTGCAGGAGTTTCGTATATTCTTCGCGAAGTTGTTCCATCTGTCTCAAAACTTGTTCCAAAAAACTGAACATCTCTTTTTTGCTTGCTATCTTATCCTCCGATGTCACTTTGATTAGGTGATTCAGTTTCTCATACAACGCCTCAAAGTTATCCACCACGCTGGGTCACTCTCCGCACTTCTTCGATGAGTTTCACAGGACTGAAAGGCTTGGTGAGAAATCCATTTGCCCCACTCTGCAGGGCCATTTTCGCGTCGTTCTCTCCGCCTTTGGCGGTCAATATGATCACAGGTATGTTCAAAAGCTCTGGATCGGCACGCATACGTTTTAGCACCTCAAAACCGTTCAAGTGAGGCATCATAACGTCAAGGATCACCAGATCCGGTTTATTTGACTTCATCTTTTCCAGACCTTCCACACCGTCGCGCGCCTCTTCGACAACGTAGCCTTCCTTGGTCAGGTTGAAACTAACGATCTTTCTCAGGACATCAGAATCGTCGACGACTAACACTCGACAGCCCAAGATCTCGCCCCCAGAACTTCACTCAACCGGCTTTCACCGCACATCGCTTCCAGTCTCTGCACCAGTACCAAAGGACACTCCTTCGTAAGGACAGTCTGATACAAATGCCTCGCCTTGACAAGGTTATCTCTGTTTTGATAATACACTATAACAAAGAGATTGCCAACTTTGTCGAAGCGGACCTGCTTGAAAAAATCCTCCAGTTTGCCGGATTTGTTCTTCTCAGGAATGAAGATTTGTCTCTGTGGATCAAACCGGGAAGGATCAACACAGTTTTCCAATAAGAGCACTCTGAAGAGATAGCCGCTCACGATTCTGTTCACGTTGACGTCTGTCCACCAGAGTCGGTCCGGTTTCAAACCTTCGACCGCGGTTCGCATGAGCCGACTCAACAGGTTTTCATCGAACCCCTGCAGATGAACCGTCACGTAGAGTGCCAGATTGAAAACACCGGTTGGTGTGGGGTCTAGAAACGAAATCTTAGGCTTCTTGTGGAAACCCTGGCTGAACTCAAGCGGTGCTTCAGCCCTTCTCAGATTCCTTTCTATGGCGTTTGCTGTCTCTATGGCCGAGAGGAAGCGGAGCAGGCCAGTCTTTTTGTATTTCACAACGGCACGCATTCTCATCACGTCCATGACCAAATCTTGTCCGCTCGATTATACTATGTTTGGAGGCGAAAACTTGTACTACAAAGTTTCGAGAGATCCCATACATTCAGAAATATTTCTGTATCCTCTTGAGATACTCGCGATCGATACCAGACCTGTACAGAGGTTGAGGCAACTTTCTCAGCTTGTGGGTGCAGAATGGGTCTATCCTGGAGCGAGCCATACTCGTTTCGCACACTCGCTCGGTGTCATGCATATCGCGGGTCTTTATGCAGAAAGGTTGTTCCAGAAGCATTCCAGAAGGCGAATTGTGCGGCTCGCAGGTTTACTGCACGATGTGGGGCATGGACCGTTCAGCCACCAGTTTGACGACGTAGTCTATAAGCGAATGGGTTTGGAAAATGGTCACGATGAACACAGGGAAAGGATCCTGCTTGAACTAATGCCAAAAGAGATGTTCAAAGCTTACGAAAAGATTTCTGATCCTCAGAAAAAGGAAGCAATACGAAAAGATCTGAAGCAAACGATTGGCACTGAGGACGTCACGATCGAGAGCCTGACACAACTGATGCAAGAAGTGAACAACGTCTTCAAGGGTGAAGAATCGGGAAGCGCCGAGTACAACGTAGTTCAGGGACCGCTCGGCGCGGACAGACTGGATTTTCTGTTGCGGGATGCCTATTACAGTGGGACCACCCATTTCGGTGTTGGAGCGGTCGATCGGATCATCAGAAACGCTTATCTTAAGATGAAAGATTCAAAAACTATTCTGTGTTACCACGTGAAGGTACTCGACCAGATCTACGCCAGTCTGTTTGGCAGGTTCATGATGTACAAGAACGTCTACTTCCACAAAACTTCCAGGGCTGTCGATCTCATGATACAGGAAATACTGTCGCTGGTTTACAAACCGCTAAGGTTGTCAGAGAGAGTGAACGAGCTGGAGAAGTTCCTCGACCTGACCGATCAAGCCCTGCTCACTGAGGTGAAGCTCAAGGCCAGGAAGATCTTCGAAAAGCACAAGGTTGACAGCGAGGCTGAGATCGAAACCGCAGATCTGAGCGATGACGAATATAACGTCATTGAAGCATACAGGATCTTGCGAAGACTTGAAACCAGGGACCTGTGGAAAGTGATAGTGGAGATCGCCTTTACAGCAGAAGGCGCGGACCCCTATGTAATGAGTGTTGGAATAGTGGCAGACACCTTGCAGAAGATCAGGCTGAGACTGGAAAAACTCGTCGATTCGAAAGAAGTTCCAGATGAAGATCGAAAAATCATGAGGCGGCTCCTCGATGATTTCGAGGTCGTGTTCAAGTCAGACACTCCGTACAAGCTGTCGCTGGTACACCCGCAGGAGTTTGTGAACAGCAACGTGTTCCTCTACGATCCACAGGTGGATACCGTTATCACTCTGGAGGACTACGTTAAGAACTATCCAGCCTATCGGCTTTTGGCGAGTAACCTCGTCCAGATTGTAAGGGTTTACGTCACCGAAGATGTAAGAGAGTTGCTCACCCGCTACAACGTCATACCGAGCACAAAGCTTCAGCTCACCACACGCTGGTGAATCATCCGAAGTACTCAGGACCTTCTTCCTTAGCCGAGTCGGGTAACACTCTCTTCAATGCGGCAACGGCTACTTCCAGCTGCGAATCGTCAGGTCGAGCCGTCGTGAGCTTTTGGAAGAACAATCCAGGATAGAACAGAAACCTGAGCAACTTTGGATTCTTCGAGGATACTCTGAGTAATTCGTAGGCAAAACCCGCCGTGAACGGAAGAAGCACGAGTCTGCTGACCAGTCTCCAAACGAAATTCTTTGAAACAATCGGACTCGCAAGGGAGAGCACCACCACCGAGAAGATCAAGAATATCATAATGAAACTCGTACCACAACGTGGATGGATTGTACTGTATTTCTTGATGTTTTCCAGTTCCAGCTGCTCAGCATTTTCGTAAGCGTTGATCACCATGTGCTCTGCCCCATGGTACTGAAAGAGTCTCTTTACGTCCGGAAAGAACGATATGATCCAGACGTACAGAACGAAGAATGCCAATCTTAGAGCCCCCTCAGCTATTGCAAAGAGAATTTCGTTTCTTCTCAGAGCATCGAACAATCCTGTGATCCACATGGGTAGCAGTACAAACAGCCCTATCGCCAAACCAAAAGCGAAGAGAGTGGTCCATAAAAGCTCCGACTTCTTAACGGTCTCACCACTGCTGATCTCGGCAGATCTGTTCAGGGCTTTGATACCGAAGTACAGAGAAAAGTACAGGCTCACGAAACCTCTCAGAAAAGGCACCTTGAAAATCTTCTTTGCTGTCACAGAACCTTGAGAAAGATCCTCTACAACGATCTCACCTTTTTTGTTCCTGACTGCCATCGATACCCTGCTTCCAAGCATCAACACACCTTCGATGATTGCCTGTCCTCCAACTTTCACATCGCTACCTCCTCAACATTCCGGAAGTTTCACAATGAACTCGCTGCCTTTACCCACTTCGCTCACCACTTCTACGGTGCCGCCCATGGCCCTGACGAGTTTGTCCACAAGCGCGAGGCCCAGTCCATAACCCGGTGTTGAACGCGATCGATCAGATTTGTAAAACTTCTGGAAAATCTTCCTCTTCTCAGGCTCCTCTATGCCGATTCCGAAATCTTTGACGCTGACCCAGCCATTCCCGCAACGCAACACGATCTTTCTGTTGTTTGTGGAGAATTTCACCGCGTTTTCCACCAAAGCTTTCAGAACGATCCGCAGCGCCCTCGCATCACCACAGCCTTCACCTTCGCCCTCGACTTCGAACGTGAAATCCCTGAACTGTCTGGAAAATTCTTCAGCCTCTTCCTGAAGGAATTTGCGCAAGTCCAGCTTCACGAGTTCCACCTTCGAGATCGGCCTTGAGAGTGTCAGAAGGTTCTCGGTGAGATCTACGATTTGCTGAATTGTCTCTCTTATGGTTCTCGCCGACTCAGTGACGATCTCGCTGTTCGTTGAGAATTTCTCGATCAGTTCGGCATAGCCTTGAATGCTCGTCAGAGGTGTCCTCAACTCGTGAGAAACGTCGTTCACGAAGTCGTTCTGCATCTCGAAACCAAGCTGAAGTCTGTTCAACATATCGTTGATTGTCTTTGCAAGATTGGAAACTTCATCCTCTGTGCCAGGATCGTAAACACGCTTGCTCAGATCGGATGCGTTTATGTTTCTCAGCTCCTCGGTGATCCTCCTCATTGGGACGAGCGATCTGTTCACAAAATAGTGCCCCAGCAAGAATGAAGTCAGGGAGAAAACGGCCCACAGGATCAAGAACATGCGCGAAAGGAGCCTAAGAAAGTCACCCATTCCCCCCGCGGGTGAGAGAAGGAACAACTCATTCTGGCCGGCGAACGTCTGAACCGTGAATTTCACGACGAGATACTCGTCGTTACCCAACTTGATGTACGAAGGCTTCCTGATCGAGAGAACACGGGAGAGAAATTCCTCAAAACTCTCGTGCTGCGTGTCTATCGTACCAAAGATCACCTCGCCTGTGCGGCTTATGATGGCAATCCCAGCCGGTAAACCCGATCTTGGGGCGTTCCTCATCGGACTTCGCAAATAAGCCGAAACTGCCTGCCTGAGAAGTGCCACGGACCGTGATATGTGCACTTGTTTGGTCACGTTGTAGGCCAGCAACAATCCAAGTCCCAGCACGAGGGAGAAGAGAACCGTCTGGGTTACGGTCAGTTTCCATTTAAGTGTCGAGAACATATCCAGCGCCTCGCACGGTCTTCAAAAATTTCGCACTCTTTCCAAGTTTGTCTCTCAGATACTTCACGTACACGTCCACCACGTTACGACTGATATTGTCAGTGTCTCCCCACACCTTTTCGAGCAGTTCTTCCCTGCTGACCACATTGCCCCTCTTTTCGCAGAACAGCTCCAGTATGGCTGATTCTCTGTCCGAAAGGTTCACCTCGCTCCCATCAGGAAAAACCAACTTCCTCATCTTCGGCACGAACGTCACGTCACCAACATGGAAGACATCCTTCTTTCTAACCCTCCTTGCCACACTCTCCACACGTGCAAGTAACTCGTCGAGGTGGAATGGCTTTGGTACGTAATCGTCCGCGCCCTTCTTGAGACCTCTTATCTTGTTTTCGACCTCACCACGCGCGGTGAGCACAACCACTCCAACTTCTTCGTCAACAGACCTGATCTTTTCGAGCACCTCAAAACCATCCATACCAGGCAGCATCAAATCCAGAACGACAACCACGGGATCAAAAAGGTGAAACAGTTCCCAGCCTTCTTCACCATCCCTGGCGATCCTGACTTCATAGCCATGGCTTTCGAACAGGATCTGTAAAAGCCGTGCTATCTTCTGATCATCCTCCACGATCAACAAGCGAATGGTTCATCAACTCCCTGTAGCGGTCCACCACTTTGGCAGCATAACGGCTTTTCGAATTGCCACCGTTGTATGCCTCGAGAGCCTTGAGTACGTTACCTGAGAATCTCTCGAGCTGGTACTTCAGATAAAGGGTCCCAAACTCCACGTTCAGTTTGTGATCCCAGAGCAGTCTACCCCAGCCCTCTTCGGGCTCATCAAGGCCATAGATCCGGCTCACAAACTCTGCGGTCTCGGGTTTGATCTGCATCAAACCCAGCTCTCCATGCATTCCCACCACGTTTCTGAACTCACTTTCTACAGCTATGAGCGCGATTATCAGCAGACGATCCACACCGTACTTCTCACTGACTTCGAGTATCGTTTCGTATAGGCTCGCAACGTATGCGTCGTCCGTAAGCAATCCATGCTTTGAACGCGTCTCAACCATCAGTTTTGCGAACCAGTCCGGCACCTCGATAGCCAGAACGAAAACCATCTGCAGCAAGAACAGCGTCGTCAGCCACTTCAAACTTCTCATCCTTCGTTCATCCTCCGTTTCTGATATAATCTATTTTTGGTGAATCGCATGGAGGCGCTCTATCGGAAGTACAGGCCCAAGAGCTTCTCCCAGGTAATAGACCAGGTTCAAGCTAAACTGGTTCTCCAGAATGCTATTTTAACCGATCGTGTGTCGCACGCGTACATATTCTCTGGTCCGCGCGGAAGCGGTAAAACTACGCTTGCAAGAATACTCGCCAAGGCCTTGAACTGTCCAAACAGGAAAGATTTCGAACCCTGCTGCACGTGTGAAAGCTGCATCTCCATAGACAAAGGAAATCACCCCGATGTCGTCGAGCTGGACGCAGCATCGAACCGGGGCATAGACGAAATAAGAAGGATCAGAGATGCTGTGATGTTCAAACCCATGTTGGGAATGTACAAAGTTTACATAATCGACGAGTTTCACATGCTCACGAGAGAAGCCTTCAACGCCTTGCTCAAAACGCTTGAAGAGCCTCCTGAGCGTGTGGTTTTCGTGCTGGCCACAACCAACCTAGAGAGGGTTCCAGCAACGATAATTTCGCGATGCCAGCTGATAGAGTTTCGAAGCTTCAAGGAAAACGATATCCTGCAGCAACTCAAGCTCGTTGCATCTAAAGAGAAAATACCCGCTGAGGAAGAGGCTCTCAAAATCATTGCCAAGCGTGCATCGGGTGGCATGCGGGACGCGCTGACGATGCTTGAACAGGTTTCAAGTTATGCGTTCAACGATAGAATCACAGTCGAAACGGTGGAACGGGCGCTGGGCTTGGCTCCGGCAGGAGCAGTGGAAGAGTACCTTCACGCGCTGATGAACGGCGATGCGAGGAAGGCTGGAGAGATCGTAGACAGAATGTACGAAGAAGGTTACGACATCGAACAGTTCGTTCAGGTTTGTCTGGAACGAATGGAGGAGGAGATCGCTTCTCATCCATCGATGGAGACGATCTCTCTTGCCAGGGATCTTATGAACCTGACGAGTGAGATGAGGTTCTTCGAAAACAAACGGATCGCCTGTAAACTGCTCTCCCTCGACATTGCAGCCAAGAGGCAAACGAAGGTGCAACCGGTGAGATCTGCGGAGGAGCAAACAAAGAGTGTCGAGCGAGCTGAAGTGAAGGACAAAAGAGTGGAAGCACAGCCCGAACCCACCGACCAGTTTGATGTTAGCCCGCTGTTGAATTATCTGAGGGAACAAGGCGACATGGCGATGTATGTGGCACTGACGCAGTCGAAGATCACGAAGAAAGATGGTACAGTAGAGATATCGTTCCTTCCATCTCAAAGATTCCAGTACGAGTATCTCAGAGAAAAACTCTTCGAGCTCGAATACCTCTTCAAAACTCAGCTCAAGTCCAACGCTACCGTTGAGCTCAGGGTCGACGAAGAGCGTGAGAAACAGTTGCTCGAAAAACTCCAAAAGTTGTTCCCAGGTAGAATCAAGATAGAGGAGTGATGTGTTTGAAGAAGATCAAAGGCTTTGGGGGAAGAAGTTACGGACCGGCAAAGGGAGAAGGAAAGGAAATTGACTTAGGTTCGTTACAGAAGGTTCAGCAGGAGATGGCGAAAAAGCTGGAACAGCTCGAAGCTTCTTTCAGTCAGGTGGAAGTAACCGCGTCAGCTGGTGGTGGCGCAGTCAAGGTGAGGGCCACGTGTGATTATCGCATAATATCAATCGAGTACGACGATGAATTGCTTCAGGACAAGGACATGCTGAACGATCTGATCATCGCCGCGGTGAACGAGGCTCTCAGGGAAATTCAAAAGCGGAGAGATGAGGAGATGATGAAGATAACACAAGACCAGTTGCGTTTGTGAATTTTTACACAATCTTGCCCTTAGCTCAAATGAGTTGTTCTATTATTCTGTTGAACATTCAGGCTGAAGGGAGGTTTGTAGGGATGAGAGTTGCGATCAACGGTTTTGGTAGGATTGGAAGGTTGGTGCTTAGGGAAATCCTCAAGAGGAAATCTTCACAGATCGAAGTCGTGGCCATCAACGATATCACGGATGCCGCTACGTTGGCTCACCTTTTCAAGTACGATTCGGTTCACAAGATTTACCCAGGAGAAGTTCGAGCTGAGGCTGATTCCATAATCATCGACGGTAAAGCGTACAAAGTTTTCAGTGAGAAAGATCCCGCAAAGCTTCCTTGGAAAGATCTCGGTGTGGATGTTGTCATCGAATCCTCCGGTGTCTTCACCGATAGAGAGAAAGCCTCACTACATCTACAAGCAGGAGCCAAGAAAGTCGTCATAACTGCTCCAGCAAAAGGTGGAGAAGTCACCACAATCGTCATCGGATGCAACGAGGACAAACTCACACGCGAACACGACATCATATCCTGTGCTTCCTGTACAACCAACTCCATCGCACCGATCATAAAGGTGCTCCACGAGAAATTCAACATCGAGAACGGTTTTCTCACGACGGTACACGCTTACACGAACGACCAGAGGGTGCTTGACCTGCCCCATAAAGACTTGAGAAGAGCAAGGGCAGCCGCGCTGAGTACCATCCCAACGACGACGGGAGCTGCGAAAGCGGTTGCGCTCGTTGTTCCAGAGCTGAAGGGTAAACTCGACGGAGTAGCTTTAAGAGTTCCTGTGCCAGACGGTTCCATATCGGATTTCGTCGCCATCGTGAGCAAGGAGACGAGTATAGAAGAAGTCAACCAAGTCATGAAGGAAGCTTGCGAGACACGACTTAAGGGCATCATAGCGTACAACACGGATCCCATCGTGAGCACGGACATAATCGGAACGACCTACTCCGGTATCTTTGATGCTACCCTGACGAATGTGAAGGGCAAACTCATCAAGATCTTCTCCTGGTATGACAACGAGTACGGTTATTCATGCAGGGTCGTGGATACGGTGGAACTGCTTGCAAAACTTCTGTGAGGGAGCGTTGCTCCCTCATTTCTTGAGGGGGTGAAACGATGAAAAAGATGACCATAAGGGATGTTGATTTGAACGGAAAGACTGTTATTATGCGCGTGGACTTCAACGTTCCCGTGGAAAATGGAAAAGTCATGGACGACACGCGCATCGTGGCCGCCCTGCCAACGATAAAGTACGCTGTAGAACACAACGCGAAGGTTATACTGCTTTCGCATTTGGGAAGACCGAAGGGTGTTGACCCGAAGTACAGCATGAAGTCAGTGGCCGAACATTTGAAGCAGATATCAGGTTTGAACGTTATCTTTGTTCCACACGTTGTTGGGGAAGAGGTGAAGACGGCTGTCCAGGAAGCCAAACCCAAGGACGTCATCGTCCTAGAGAACACGAGATTTCATCCTGGAGAAGAAAAAAACGATCCCGAGCTGGCAAAGGCCTGGGCTGAGCTGGCCGATATTCACGTGAACGATGCGTTCGGTACTGCCCACAGGGCACATGCATCGAATGTTGGCATTGCCTCCTTCATACCGAGTGTGGCAGGATTCCTGATGGAAAAAGAGATCGAGTTTCTCAGCAAGGTGACCTATGAACCTGACCATCCTTACGTTGTTGTACTAGGTGGAGCGAAAGTGTCCGACAAGATAGGTGTCATTACGAACCTGATGAACAAGGCGGACAAGATCCTCATAGGTGGAGCGATGATGTTCACCTTCCTCAAAGCGCAGGGCCTGAACGTCGGCTCATCGCTCGTCGAAAACGATAAGCTCGATCTGGCCAGCCAGATACTCGAGCAAGCAGCTCAGAAGAAAGTGAAGATGGTTCTGCCTGTGGATTGCGTCATCGCACAAAAGATGGAGGCAAACGTTGAGAAGAAAATCGTCGATCTGAAGGATGGAATTCCTGAGGGTTGGATGGGCCTGGACATAGGTCCGAAAACGGTTGAACTGTTTGAAAAAGAACTCGAAGACGCGAAGACCGTTGTCTGGAATGGACCGATGGGTGTTTTCGAGATAGACGACTTTGCGGAAGGTACTAAGAAAGTAGCCCTCGCGATCAGTAAGGTGAAGGGAACAACCGTCGTCGGTGGAGGCGACACAGCGGCAGCTGCTACTAAATTCAACCTGGAATCTGCCTATTCGCACGTTTCAACCGGAGGTGGCGCCTCACTCGAGTTCCTGGAAGGTCGTGAGTTGCCGGGTATCAAAAGCATCGCGGATAAAAAAAAATAGAGCGACTGATCCTCGCTGGTAACTGGAAGATGCACAAGACTAACGAAGAGGCGAAGCTTTTTGTCAATCGACTGATCAACGATTTGGCGGGCAAGCGCTTCAAAATCGTGGTTTGCCCGCCTTTCGTTTCTCTGGCAGACGTTGTGGAGATAACACGTGGCACGAATATCTCGGTTGGTGCGCAGAACTGTTACTTCGAGCGTAGTGGGGCGTTTACAGGAGAAGTTTCCCCCACAATGCTGAGAGCTATCGGTGTCGAATATGTGATAGTTGGGCACTCTGAACGGAGGAAATATTTCAACGAGACGGACGAGATGGTGAACAAGAAGTTGAAAGCTGTGCTCTCTGAGGGTATGAGGCCCATAATTTGCGTAGGCGAAACCAAAGAAGAACGGGAAAAGGGATTGACCTTCTGCGTTGTTGAAATGCAGATCAGACAGGCTCTCTATGGACTTTCAAGAGAGGAAGTTGAGAACATCGTCATAGCGTACGAGCCGGTTTGGGCGATAGGCACCGGTGTTGTTGCCAAACCCGAACAGGCTCAAGAGGTGCACAGATTCATAAGAAAACTGTTGTGCGAACTTTACGATGCACAGCTTGCAGAGAGCATACCCATCTTGTACGGAGGGAGCATAAAGCCGGGTAATTTCTTCGCAATCATGGCTCAGCCCGACGTGGACGGAGGTCTGGTGGGCGGTGCGAGCCTGGACGAACAATTTGTCAGACTCGCCCAGATCGTGCAGTCTTTCGCAGTGTGAAGGAAGTTCCATCGAAAACAGGCACGATCGGATGGATATCGATTTGAGAGCAATACTCGATGTCTTTCAGGAACCCTTTTTCAATCAGTTCCTGGCCGTGCCTTGATTCACAGAGACTTCGGAAAACCGAATCGCTACACTTCCAAACGGACTCGGCTATCAACGCCGAGTCCGTTTTTTCTTTCACACCACTCATCGCGACAATCGCACCCGCACACAGCACATCCTCTACGGCGATGCCATCGTTCTGTCCAGAGCAAACCAACATGAAATGACGATGCCTTCTCAGCTGTTGAACCACAGCAGAAAGGTTTAGAAAGCTCGCTGCGTAGAGGATCTCGCACTCGATCTTTTCGACCGCACGCGTCCCGTTGCTGGTTGTCAGGACGATTCCCTTGTTGGCGACCCTGTTCCTTGAATACTCACTTGGTGAATTTCCAAGATCGAAACCCCTTGGCTTGACACTTTTTCTCTCTCCACACACGAGCACGTTTGGTGCTTTTTCTGCGAGTGCCTTTCTCACATTCGAGACGGGTTTTACAAAAACTGCTCCGTTTGCCAGAGCCGTAACTATGACACTCGTGGCCCTGAGCACGTCTATCAGAACGCACACATCCGACTTCACTTTTTGTTTAGGTACAAAGATCACATCGATCAAACCTTCATTTCACTCCCAGGATTCTGTCTATCTTTTCCTTATCAAAACCTATGACCGTTTGATTACCAATCTCGATCACGGGAACCCCCGTCTGACCGGTTTTCTTGACCAGACGCTCCGCTGCTCGCGGGTCCCTTGAAACATCCACTTCGGTGAATTTGAAACCAAGCTGTCTCAAGTAACTCTTTGCCCTTGCACAGTATGGGCACGTGGGTGTAGTGTAAATTGTTATTTTGATATGTTGCATTCGTTCACCTCCTCATGTCCTGCCTGATCGCTTCAATACTCTCAGCATCCAGGTACAACCTCTGGTATCGCTTACCGTCAACTGTTATGGTCAGAGGCCCTTCGAGCGTTCCTTTCACTGTGTAAAATCTCAAGGCGTTTCTTGTAGACTCGTACATAATTTTGTACAGAGCAGCCGCGGTCATCGTGTTTTCATTGCTGAACTCCTTTAGCCACTTTCGAACCAAGACATGATCGAACAGGCCCGCTTTCCTCACGGCGAGACTTCTCAAAAGGTTTTCAAAGCTCTCGGCACCGTTACCTAAAAGAATCTTGGCGAACCTCTTGATCTGTTCAGAATCAACCACTGCATAGTATCGAAAACTGGAAGAGAATTCGATCATGGACTCAGCAAAACTGAAGACCTCCAAAGGATTCTGAACATCGAGCATCCGGTTGTTCAACGGGTTGAACGCGTATTGAGGCAGTTCGATCACGTATATCATTCTTTTGCCCAAATCTACACGTACAAAGTAAGCCTTCTGCTGATCTTTTAGAATGAAAGCATAGTGAACCACGGGCGAAGCAAATTCAGCTGATCCTTTCAGACTGTTCAAAGACAAAAAGAGCCACAGACCGAAACCTGCGCCTGCGATCAGGACAGCTAAAAGTACCCAGAAGAGACCGCTTTTTCTTTTCTTGATAGCCATATGTCAACCTCCTTCGACTCCGTCTTGATCGTTCACCGTTACCGACTTTGGTCTCTTGTTCTGAAGCAACCAGTTCCACATTTCAATAGTTTCGGGGAGCAAAAGGTATTCTTTTTTCATCGCGTAACAAACCTTGCTCCGAAGCGTCTGAATCACGGCCTCATCCAGATCTTGCTCTGCCAGCCTTCTTAAATCCTCCACGCCCTCGTAAACCCTTGTCTCTTCAAGTGAGTCCGCAAGGAAAACGATCTTCGCGATCTCTCCCATGTTTGGCTTTCCACTCGTGTGGGCAGCAACAGCCTCGAGAATCTCCCGATCCTCAATCTTGAATCTCCTTTTCAAGTACTCGGCCGCGATCTTTCCGTGTAGAAGTACAGGATGTGCCAGCTCCATCCCGTTGGGTTCGATCCCATATGCCCTGGCAATCTTCAACAACTTAGATGTGGACACGTCCCTGAACGCATCGTGTGCCAGGCAGGCAACCGTAACCCTCTCTTCGTTGATACAATGCAATTTTGCAAGTTTCCTCGCAAAGCTACAACAAGAATATATGTGACGGAGGCGCCTTGGAGTTACCAGAAGATTCAGTACTCGGGTCAGTTCCTGAACAATATGCTGCACATCTCACCATCCTTCTCTTTCCAAGTCAACGATCTGCAAACCATAGGTTGATTCAAGGACGTTGCTTATCTGTTCCACCGTGCTGTCAACCACCTCTTTCGCAGAGTTCACGACAGCGATGCCTATTTCAGCCCAACCTTTCGAGTTGCACATGCCAACCTCAGAAACTGAGACGTTGTATTTGCTTCTCAGTTCGTTCATAAGCCTTTTGATAAGGCTGCGCTTCTCCTTCAAGCTGCTGATACCGAACAGTTTTATCTTGAAGCTCACTACTGCCACGTGCATTGACCGACTCCCACCTCAATTGCCCTGTTGCTCCTGTTTCCTTTCCTGAATGATCTTCTCCTGAATGTTTGGCGGAACCTCTTGATACTTCAAGAACTTCATCGTGAAGTAGCCCCGCCCACTTGTGATTCCAGAAAGCCTGCCGGAGAAATCGAGCATTTCAGCCAAAGGCACCTCAGCTTTTATCTTGGACATACCACGACCGGCTGGTTCCATCCCTTGCGGTCTTCCTCTGCGACTCGTTACTTCACCCATGACATCTCCCGCCACTTCGTCCGGACAGATTATCTCTACTTCCATGATGGGCTCGAGTATGACGGGTCTGGCGTCTTCCATACCTTTTCTGAAAGCTTGAATCGCTGCGATCTGGAAGGCGATATCCGAAGAATCGACTTCATGGTAAGATCCGTCGAACAGTGTCACGCGTACGTCCACCACAGGATATCCCGCAAGAGACCCACGCTTCATAGCCTCGAGTATTCCCTTCTCCACTGACGGAATGAAGTTCTTCGGGATCGCTCCTCCGAAGATCTTGTCCACGAACTCGAAGCCAGCTCCACGCGGAAGTGGTTCCAGTTCTATCTTCACATGACCGTACTGACCATGCCCTCCCGTTTGCTTCTTGTGCTTGTACTCCGCAACAGCTTTCCTGGTTATGGTCTCTCTGTAAGCGATTTTGGGCTTGCCAACATCTACATCCACGCCAAAGATGCTCTTGAGCTTTTCGATCATGATGTCGAGATGTATCGTTCCGAGACCGGAAACAACAGTTTCGCCAGTCTCAGGATCGTATTCCCACTTGAAAGTGGGATCGCTCTCGGCAAGCCTCGAAAGACCGTTGCTTATTTTGTCTATATCTGTCTTACTCTTGGGATTGACGGATCTGGAGAACATGGGCTCAGGGAATTGCGGTGGAACTATCTTCAGCCTTCTGTCTTTGTGGGTCAGTGTCTCACCAACACTGCCTTCCTTGAGCTTTGGTAACACCACGATTTCCCCACACGATGCTGCTTCTATCTCCAGCTGCTCCTTTCCACGAGCCCAATAGATCTTACTGATCCTATCGGTTGTCCCGCGGTTCGCGTTCACAAAGTTATCTCCAGGTCTGGCACCACCTGCGATGATCTTCACGTAGCTCACCCGACCGACGAACGGATCCACCACGTTCTTGAAAATGTAGGCGCAGAAAGGTTCTGTTTCACTGGCTGAGACAAGCGTTTCCTCGCCACTTTCAAGAACGGCCTTCAACGGCTTGGCTTCGAGCGGATTCGCTCCAAGATCAACGATTACATCCAGCAGCGGATCAACTCCTATGCCCTTTTCGGCGGAACCACAGAGCGCAGGTACGATGATGCCAGCCTTGTAAGCCTTAACAAGGGCCGTTTTGAGCTCTTCTTCGCTGATCTCCTGCCCTTCCAGATACTTCTCCATCAGAGCGTCGTCGCTCTCAACGACGTCCTCGAGCAGCTTGAGTCTGGTTTCTTCCACCTGCTTTGCCATGTCTGCTGGCACTTCCACGACTCTGGCCTTACCATCTTCATAGATGTAGGCCTTCCCACCTAGCAGATCTACAATACCTTTAAAGCTGGCTTCAGATCCGATCGGCAAGACGAGCGGAACGACCTTGCACTCGAACGTTGATTTCACTGACTCCAGAACGTTTTCAAAGCTCGCCCTTTCTTTATCCATCTGGTTCACAAACACCATGATGGGCTTGGACATCTCCTGGGCGATTTGCCAGGTTCGCTCGGTCTGTATCTCGATTCCTGAAACCCCATTGATCACACTCACCACGTTCTCGCTCACGAAAATCGCGTTGATCACCTCAGCAATGAAGTCACCAAAGCCGGGGGTATCTATCGCAGTCAAAAGGTGGTCCTTCCACATGAACGTGAAAACGTGGGAGTTGATACTTGAACCTTTCGCTTCTTCCAGTGGGTCAACGTCCACGAGCTTGTTTGAGACGCGGTCAGCCAGGCCAGCTGTTTTCATCATCGAGCTGGTCAGAAGAGATTTTCCAGAACCGTTGTGACCAATCAGTACAAAGTTTCTCTTCTTCTCAGCAGCGATTGCCATCTCTGTACACCTCCACTTTCTTCGTTTTATTTGGATTTCTCCACCACTAACAGTGAAACAGGAACGGCCCTCGCCCACCCAGTTGGAGTCCTGCTCACGATCCTGTCCCCTATGACCATCACGGACGAACTTCCTCCATCGAAGTTCATGGCCGAGTAGAATCCTTTCCTCAGGCAAAACTCAACTAGTTCATCGTAGTTGACACCTCCGGACCCATTCTGATCGCTTATGACTATCAGGGCGACTTTGCCGTCCTGCGTCGTGGCGACGAGCGTTCTGGTCGCGTTCACTCTTGCGATGTTGCCTCCATAACGATTCTTTTCCTGGTTCCGGTCCGGTATCGGAGCTCCCTGGTAGAGTAACAGGGGTCCAGCTTCAACGGCATGCTTTATTCTGTAGGGAAAGTTGGTGTTCACGACATACTCAACAGGATCACCGGGCCTGACCTCCTGCAGGTATCTCTCGTACTTGTTCGAAATTGCCAGTACAAAACCATTGTCTGGGGCTTTCGCTATCCACCCCCTCGACACAACTTTGCCATTTTCGACGACAAAGTAGATCGTGTTATCTCTCCTTGGAATCGGCAAACCAAACTCTCTCGTGAAGATGAGTACATCCCCCAGAGCAATCGTGTTGACACCCTTCACGATGAACAACAATTGCCCAACACGCACATTGAGGTCAAAATAAAATCTTTCAATGTGCGCCGTCCCAGCATAGGTGTATACAAAGATAGGCCTGTCTCCATAGATGCTCTGCAAAACCTTGCCATCCACGATCAACAAACCGATTGGAATCGCGGTGTCTGGATCAAAATAGCTCGCATTCACACCTGCTATGGCACCGCTCCTCGCCACCATTGACTCCACGCTCTCCATCGTCCCGATGCCTGAAGAACTGATCGCAGGTTTCAGCTCGACAATGCTCGGGTCTATCCACAGATAGTTCACTAAGAGTTCCTTGTCGCCAATTTGTTCGGTCGTCTGCTGCCAGTAAACACCATTGGCGATCCATTCTTTACCGAGCATGGGCATCCTGAGCTCGAAGGCAAGAGCGCTCGCTTCCATCTTCATAACCATGACAGGTTCCACATCCACACCCAGATCGAGTTCAACGATAACAGATGTGCCTTCAGTCAGAATCTTCACAGGCTCAAGAGACACTGCAGAGCTCAAGCACGGTGAGATTTCAACGGTCAGTTTTCCCTTCGACGTACGTGCAGAAAACATTTGCTCGGAGACGGAGCCAGCGAAACTCAACTTCAGCTGGTTCTTTTCGAAAGCCGCGGAACCAAGGATCGGAACACTGTCAAGAAGTGCAACCTGGCCAGACGGTGTCTTGTAAGCTTTCAATCCCAAAATCTTCTGTAGAAGTTCCGTTTTGATGAAGACCCTTTTTCCGACAAACCTCGCAGATTTTTCATAGACGTCCAGAAAATCTACACTCACCGTGCCGTCTCTATTGAGCAAAACGATCTTTTTTTCGAAGATCAAATAGGCCCTCCCGGAAACCTCCGAAAGTACGAAGGTCAAACCCAGTTGCTGCAAACCTTGCACGTCAACGTAACCTTCCGATTCCTGCAGCACGGCGAACTTTCCTTGAAGTCCCACGAGGATTTGACCCATCACGCACGAAGCCAGAACAACAAGCAAAAGAGGGAACAAACGTCTCATCTGATCACCTCAAGCACAATTGGTGGTAGTTCGACTGAACGTTCGGAAATCACGTATGCCGATTGAACAAGATCGAGCGCCGAATCCAGATCACTTCTTTTCGAATGGTACACCTTTGCGAGCACGTCCCCCGATTTGACACGGTCCGAGACCTTTTTCAGCAACTCTATCCCGACAGAGTGATCAATCTCGTCTTCCTTTTTCGATCTTCCTCCGCCGAGAAGCACGCAAGCTCTGCCTATTGCCTCAGCGTTGAGGCGTGTGACGTAGCCATCCCTATCAGCTCGCACCTCCACGATATCTTTGCTGATCGGTAATCTGGAAAGATCATCAACGACCGAGGGATCTCCTCCCTGACGCTCGATGAACTTCTTGAAGCGATTCAGCGGTTCATGTGAGCGAACCATACCTTCGATATCGTTGTAACTCACTCTCACACCAGCAAGATCAAGCATTTCTTTCACAAGAGTAAAAGACAGTTCCATGACGTCCTCTGGACCTTCTCCCCTCAGGCATTCCAGAGCTTCGACCAATTCAAGAGAATTTCCAACCATCCTTCCCAGTGGTTGATCCATGCCGGAGAGCACGGCTCGGGCTTTCTTCCCATTGCGCTTCACAATATCCAGCATCAGGAGTGCGAGCCTCCTCGCCTGATCCACATCCTTCATGAAGGCACCAGATCCAACCTTTACGTCGAACACTATTGCATCAGCACCTGCGGCAAGTTTCTTGCTGACTATGCTCGAAGCGATGAGAGAAAAATTTTCCACCGTTGCTGTTGCATCTCTGAGTGCGTAGATCTTCTTGTCGGCGGGGGCAAGGTTCTCAGTCTGGCTCGCAACAGCGAAGCCTATTTCATCAACGATCTTTATGAACTCGTCTTTCGTCAGGGATGTCCTCATTCCCGGTATAGATTCGAGTTTGTCTATTGTGCCACCTGTATGTCCCAGTCCGCGACCAGACATCTTGACTATCTTCACACCAAAACTCGCCGCGATGGGAAGCACGACGAATGTTATTTTGTCCCCCACACCTCCACTCGAATGTTTATCGAGTTTCGTTCCTTTTAGCGATGATAGATCCAGCCGTTCGCCAGACTCGAGCATCGCGATGGTCAAATCGTAGGTCTCCCTCTCGTTCATACCCCTGAAGTAGACTGCCATGAGAAACGCGGCCATCTGATAGTCCGGAATTTCCCCAGAAGTGTAGCCATGCACAACGAATCGAATCTCTTCCGCCGTCAGTTCTTCCCCGTCTCGCTTTTTCTTTATGATGTCGTACATCCTCATGCTTCCACTTCCCGCTCGATGGGCAGCTTCACGGAGAAAGTCGTTCCAACACCTACCTCACTGCTCACACTGATCTCTCCACCGTGCCTGTCAACAATGGACTTGACTATGGAAAGGCCCAGTCCGGAACCTCCCATCCTCCTGCTCCTGCCCTTATCCACCCTGTAAAATCTGTCGAAAAGTCGCGGAAGTGCTTCTTTTGGGATTCCAGGACCCGTGTCGGAAACCTCAATTATCGCATGTTTGCCCTCTCTGGTGACCCTGACCTTAACGCGTTTGTCTCCAATCTCTTTCAAAGAAGTGTACTTGATGGCGTTGTCAACCAAATTAAGGATCATCTGCACCATCCTGTCCTGATCAGCCCATATGCTGACGGGTTCACACTGAATATCAACTTTGACACCGTGCTCACTCGCAAGGGGCTCAACAATGGACAAAACGTAGTTAACAACCTTACATAAGTCCGTTTCCTTGAACTCGAACCTTGCTTCACCGGACTCCATGCGTTCCAGGTCGAGCAGATCGTTTATCATCCTTGACATTCTCGCCGATTCATTCTCAATTATAGTCAGGAATCTCTTGCGCGTTTCTGCGTCCATGTCAGGATCGCTTAGAAGAGTCTCAGCGTAACCGTGTATGGATGTCAGCGGAGTCCTAAGCTCATGAGAGACGTTCGACACGAACTGCTTTCTCAGTTCGTTCAGTTCGTGTTCCTTGGTCACGTCCCTCATTATAATCACTACTCTTCGTTCTCCTCTCGGCAATATCACGGGTATCATGCTGCAAGAGTAGTATCTCTTTTCGTCGTTGATGTACATGACTACTTTGGATTCCTGCGCCTGCCATGTCCTTACAGTTTCTTCGAACATCTCTATGACGTAATAATCCTCGATTGCTTCGTATATCTTCCTTGCTATAGGTTCGGAACGCACGATCTTCTGAGCTGCCATGTTCGCGAAAGTTATAGTGCCATCTGCTTCAACAAAGATTATCGGATCAGAAATGTTATCAAGTAGAGTCAGTATGTTCTCCCTGCTTCTCTGGGCTATCGATAGTTCTTCTTCTATCGTCCTAAGTTTTTTGCGGAGTCGTTCCAACACATAAGAGGGTGGAGAGTCTTCAACCACGTCTGCAAGCTCTGCCACCCTCCTGAAGAAATGAAGAAGGTTCTTGTTGGTCCTCAGCAGCGAGAGTGAGTACAAAAAAAAACCTGTCGCTGCAACTGCGGCGATGATGAGCAAGACTATCACAAATTATTCTTCCTTCCCAGGATCTCTGAACTTGTATCCCTTGCCCCTCACCGTTATGATGTACTTGGGGTTCGATGGATCTTCCTCGATCTTTGTCCTCAACCTTCTTATGTGCACGTCCACAGTCCTTGTGTCGCCGTAGTAATCATAACCCCAAAGCTTGTCGAGCAGAACATCTCTGCTGAAGACCTTGCCCTCGTTCTCTGCGAGGAACCTCAGCAATTCAAACTCGAGCGGGGTCAGTGCGACCTTCTGACCGTTTACCCTTACTTCGTACCTCTCCACGTCGATCTCGAGCCCTTTAGCTACGATCTTTTTTGGCCTTTCCTCCCGCTCTTGAGCGCTCAGCTGGATCCTTCTGAAGATCGCCTTGACACGAGCGATCATCTCTCTCACGCTGAAAGGCTTCGTGATGTAGTCATCGGCACCCAGTTCCAAGCCGAGTACCTTGTCGAACTCTTCACCCTTGGCGCTCAAGAAGATGACCGGCGTGTTCTTGTACTTCTCCATGGCCCTGAGCTGCCTGACGAGCTCGAATCCGTCCATCTGCGGGAGCATGATGTCCACGATGAACATGTCGACACTTTCGTTCGTTGCAACCTTCAGTGCTTCTTCTCCGTCGTAAGCTTTGAGCACATCGTAGCCTTCACGGGCCAGGTTGTAACTCACCAACTCAATGATCGAAGGGTCATCATCAACAACCAGGATCTTCTTCTTCGCCATAGTCACACCCTTTCGGGTACACCTCCTTTCGTGAGCGTTCACCGTGTTAACATTATAACAGACGAATGACGAAAGCGCCAGAGTGTTTTTCCCTGCTTCCTCAGATTTCGCCGACTTGGGTGAGAAAATCCAGAAGGAACCCCTTCAAATAGGCAGAAAACTCCTTCATAATGAGTTTTGTGATGTTCTTCAGCTCTTTCAGATGCGCACTGCTCGCTTCGAAATCGTTCCAGCTGAGAGTTCTGTCGAGACCCGGATAGACACTTGCAAAGATTCTGTTCACAGCCTCCAAATTTCTCAGACCGAGCAACCTCACACGCTGAATGAGTTCTCTCATGTTCCTCACCCGCTTTGGTTGGGCTTCCACGATCGAACCTATCACTTCCTCGTCTTTGAAGTACAGCAGGTACGCCAGATAATCATCGTACGAGAAGTGTCTGTAAGCTAGCTCCATACCTTTTTCTTCGTTCCACAAGAGTGATTCCAGAACTTCTCCGAGCCGGCCCGGCGCGTTGTGGTAGGGCATCGACAGATCCTCAAGATAATGAATGGCCCTCGCCAGAAACCTGTAACCCCAGTATCGATCGTTCCTGCCAAAGGCTTGTCTGGACATCTCGACGAAGTACAGGAAAGATTCACTCCCCTCAAAGAAGTCAAAGAAGAGGAGTTTGTACTTCATGTGCCTGACGCCCTGACTGTTACCGATGATGGATTGAAGCGGCGACAAAGTCAAACCTTCATCCATGCCGAGATCGGGTTCGACCGAATAGACGGTCAGTACCTGCCACACGGGCACCTTACCGTTTATGGGAGCTGGATCTGGAGGGTAGAACTTGGCCCAGCTTGGGATGAAATTGACCATGAACCGTCCGCAAAGGTCGTCCAAGATCAGCCTCTCGGTGTTGTAGATTCTCTTCTCTTCATAGCTGTAAGGTGTTATTTGCACCAAATCGTCAGCGTTCGGCAAGCACGACTTCACGACCAGATAAGTCAGCGTCTCATGTGCAGACCAGGCAAAAACCACCACGAAAGAAAAAAGCCACACCAGAACCATGAACCTCTTCATACGCATCACCCCAAGAAGAATTTACCACGCTGTTCAAAGACACAAGCATAAGAAAGCAAAAGAGAGCATACGTGAGCATACGTGAGAAAGAGAAAGAATAAGCATGTTGGTCAAGATTAGTTCCCGCTGGCAAATGATTGGCATATTTTGCCAGACTTTGAATGTTTTTGGCTCCAATGTTATGATTTTGTTGCACAGAAAGGAGGATTCCTCATGAGAAGTCAAGACTACATGGATCTGGAGTACAGTTATGGTGCCCACAACTACAAACCGATACCTGTCGTCATCGATAGAGCGGAACGCGTCTGGGTCTGGGATGTGGAAGGGAAAAGATATCTGGACATGCTGTCTTCGTACTCAGCACTGAACCATGGACACAGACATCCGAAGATCATCGAGGCGCTCGAACGTCAACTTAAGAAGGTCACACTCACATCCCGTGCCTTCTACAACAGCGTACTCGGCCTCTTCGAGGAAAAACTTGCAAAGTTTGCGGGATACGAAAAAGTGCTTCCCATGAACACGGGTGCTGAAGCCGTGGAAAGCGCATTGAAAGTCGCAAGGAAGTGGGCGTACTACAAGCGCAACATTCCCATGAACGAGGGAAACATCATTGCTCTAGAGGGAAACTTCCATGGTAGAACGATCACCATAGTCTCGTTCTCAACGGAGCACCAGTACAGAGATGGATTCGGCCCCTACACGCCGGGTTTCAAGATCGCCCCGTTTGGTGATGCGCGTGCCCTGGAAAACCTCATCGACGATCGCACGCTCGGGATACTCGTCGAACCGATCCAGGGCGAGGGTGGCGTCAGGGTGCCACCTCAAGGATATCTGGCAGAACTGAGAAGGATAGCGACAAAGTATCGCATCCTGCTCATGTTCGACGAAATTCAGACGGGATTGGGCAGGACCGGAAAAATGTTTGCCTGGCAGTGGGAGGACGCCAAGCCTGACGTGCTCATACTCGGAAAGGCACTTGGTGGAGGAGTCTATCCAGTTTCTGCAGTCCTTGCGAGCAACGACGTGATGGACGTGCTCAAGCCGGGAGATCACGGTTCAACCTTTGGAGGAAATCCGCTCGCCGCGGCTGTTGGTATGGCAGCGATAGACGTGCTCGTGGAAGAGAAACTCGATGAGAGGGCAAGAACGCTTGGCGAATACTTCATGAACCAACTCAAACGCATCAAGAGCGATTACGTCAAGGAGATCAGAGGAAAAGGTTTATTGATAGGTGTCGAGATAAAGAAAGAGTTCGGCACGGCTCGCCTTTTCTGTGAGAAACTCGCACAGATGGGAATACTCTGCAAAGAGACTCACGAACAGGTCATCAGATTCGCGCCACCGCTTGTGATAGAGAAAGAAGAGATAGACTGGGCACTGGAACGGATTGAAAGAGTTCTCACAGAACCCGTGCATGAGCAAGCGAAGATAGCAAAATCGATCTGAGTCACCACGGAGGGCCGGCAACGGCCCTTCTTCTGTAAATTTGTCTTAAACACGCTTGCCCCTCCTTGAGATAAGATTTTTTTGAAAGAGACTCAAGGAGGAGTTTGTTGTGAAACCTCTGATTGTTCTTTTGAGTGCCTCTGAGAGAAAGTATGGTTCCTCATGTCAACTTCTTCACATTGCTGCAGAAGGTGTGCGCGATGCGCAAGGTGAGTTCGAAATCGTTCATCTGTCAGATCACACCATCAAATCTTGCATAGGATGCGGCTCAGACGAAGAGAAATTTTGCAGGTATCCCTGCCCGATCCAGGATGACGATTTCAACAAGATAGCTTCCAAACTGATCGAAGCACAAGGCTTCGTGATTGCCACACCCGTGTATTGGTACGCGCCCAACGGAACTCTGAAAAACTTCATTGATAGACTCACAAGCCTGGAGAGCATGATCGACCACACGGGAAAAAGTTTGCTCGAAGGAAAAGTCGCGGGTTTCATTGCGGCCGGTCTGGACAGCGGTGTTATGATGGCCATATCGTACTTGATCGTCGCGCTCAACAGCATGGGTGTTCACATCGTTCCATGGTCTATGGCGTACACGCATTCGCAGGATCCAACCGAGGATCTTCAAGCGATCATGGACGCATACAACGTCGGAATGCTTGTGACCAAAACAGCGCGGATTTTGATGAACAGCGAACCCATTGGGTACGAACCCAACGTGGATGCTGGAAGGCTGAAGCGGAAGGCTGAAGAAGTCAAGAAAAAGTTCGAAGAGCAAAGAAAATCCAGGATCAACAAATTCAAACTGTTATGGTAGGAGGGACTCAAAGTGTGGAGTGTATCGAGTTTTGCAAAGCTGGTTGTCCCGACCGAGGTGAGGATGAGTCCAGACGGAACCTGGGTCGCGTACACGATCAAGAGAATTGATCCCGAAAAGAACAGGGCCATCAGACAGCTGATTCTGTACAACCTTGTGACCAGGGAACGTTTCTTCCTGCCCGAAAATACTTCGAAACCTCGTTTCTCGCCGACCTCGAGAAAACTCGCATACTTGAAGAAAGAGGACGACAAGAGTAGTCTCTGCATCATGGAACTTTCGAAGTTTTCAAGCTACACCCTGTTGACTGTCCCGAACGTGAGTTTCTTCGGCTGGTCCTGCGATGAACGCAACTTGTTCGTCGTCTCTCAGAAGAAGAGGAACGACCCGGACCTGTACTTTGAGACGCACATTCCTGTTTGGTTCGATGCAAAGGGATTCTTAGACGACCAAAGGGATGTGTTTCACATCTTCGACGTTGAATCACGGCAAGAGTTGACACAATTTGAAGAAAGAAATGTGGCGCATGCGTTCTGGTCGAGAGAAGGCATAGTCTACACGGTCTTTCGTGAGGAAGCTCCGTTCACACGCTTTGACATTTTCCTTCGCAGCGGCAGTACGAGGCGAACCGTCCTTGAGAACGTTGGATTCATTGCAACGAGCGGATCGCAAGAAGGTTTGATACTGCTTGGGAGAGAAAGGAAAAACGTTTTTCAACACGATTACGTGTATTTACTGAAGAATGGACAGATCCTTCCACTCACAGAACGGTACGGTTTGGACAATTCCGGACACATCAGTCTCGAGGTGTGGGCATCCGAGGCCGAGACGTATCCGATCGCAGCCGGTGAGTGGGTTTACCTCAAGAGTGGTGAACGTGGCAACGTGAAGCTGGAAAGAATGAACCTGCGCTCCTTTGTGAAAGAAACTCTTTTCAGCGAAGGTGCTGTCAGCTGTTTCGACGCAAGTGAGGATGGAAAGGTTGTTTATGTGGCGGTTGACGACGAACACGGTGCTGAGGCTTACGTTCTGCACGATGGAAAAAACGAGAGGATCACCTCCTTGAACGAGCAGTTCCTGGCAACTGTCACTGTGAGAAGATTGAATCACTTTGAATATGCGAGTTTTGACGGCACAAAAATCGATGCCTGGTATCTCAAGCCCGACACGTCACCCGCACCCCTGATTGTGTTTGTCCACGGAGGCCCAAAGGGTGCGTATGGCAAGTGTCTCTACTTCATGGGACAGTTACTCGCACAGGAGGGCTTCTACGTTCTTTACACGAACCCACGCGGTAGCGATAACTACGACGAAGAATTCGCCCTCGCGGTGAAACAGAGAACAGGTTTGGAGGATTTCAAAGACATCCTCAGCGGTGTGGAAGAGTTGAAGAAAAAAGAAGCTGTCACGGACATTGGCATCACAGGGATCAGCTACGGGGGTTTCATGACGAACTGGGCGATAACGCAGACCGATATGTTCAGAGCAGCGGTGAGTGAGAACGGCATAAGTTACTGGCTCACGAGTTATGCCTTTTCGGACATCGGTTTCTGGTTCGACAAAAACCTCATCGGCGATGATCCGCTCACCGATGAAAATTACAGACGACTCAGCCCTCTGTTCCATGCTAAGAACGTGAAAACACCTCTGTTGCTCATACACAGTCTTGAGGATTATCGTTGTCCGCTTGATCAATCGCTGATGTTTTATCACGTACTCAAGGATCTTGGAAAGGAAGTATACATTGCAATCTTCAAGAAAGGCGCACACGGTCACAGCGTTCAGGCGAGTTATTCACACAGGTTGAAGAGATACAAATTGATCGTTGAGTTCTTCAAGCAAAAGCTGCTTCTGAAAAGCGAAGTCTTCGATCCTGCGGAATGTTTCAAGCTGGATTAACCTGCCCGCCCCTGGCGGGCATCAACTTCGCACCTTGAAAGGTGTTTCTTCTTTCAAGTTCGGCCTCTATCATGCTCACGAGTTGACTTTTCGACAGGCCCCATCGTGCGAACAGTGTCCCGGCCCTGGGAGGGTCCGAGACCAGTCTGTGTATTACGATTCGGGGGGAGAGATGTTCCAAAAAGGCGACGATCCTTTCGAAAAAAGATTCGAGACTCACTGGCTGGAACTCCCCTTTCCTGAACATTGTCCCCAGAGGGCTATCCTTCACAACATAGAGTGAGTGGATCTTCACACCATCCACATTCAAATAAGAGAG
Organism: Pseudothermotoga sp.; assembly: GCA_003510135.1. GTDB lineage: Bacteria > Thermotogota > Thermotogae > Thermotogales > DSM-5069 > Pseudothermotoga_A. The sequence continues at coordinate 70,357 of DOKY01000002.1, read as the reverse complement.
GGTTTTCGCGGTGTCGACAACATCTCCCAGCTCGTCCCAGGGCAGATCGACGATCACGTGGACAACGATCTCAAAGCCGTGATCTTTTGCCCTGAGCACGGCGTCTACGAATTCAGCAACGCCGTGACCTCTGTTCAGTATCCTCAACGTTCTGGAATTGATCGTTTGAAGGCCGAGTTCGAGCGAGACGTCCACTCGCGTCTTGAACTCATCCAGCAGGTTCAGCACTTCTTCTGGAACACAGTCGGGTCTGGTCGAGATTGCGAGCTGAACAATGGATTCGTCCACCAAAGCCTCCGAGTACCTCTCGCGGAGTGTATCTACTGGTGCGTAGGTGTTCGTGAAAGCTTGAAAGTAGGCTATAAATTTGCTTGCGCCATATCTCTTACTTGCCCATTCTTTCTGCCTGAGCACCTGTTCGCGGATGGGTAGACCGTGCAGCGTGTTGAACCCACTACCTGTAGGATCACAGAAGATACACGGACCGTTCTTTTGCCTGTTGGGGCACGTGAAACCTGCGTCTATGATGAGCCTGTGAACCCTCGCACCGTAACGACGTTTCAAATGCTCGCTCAGCTTGTTGTACCTGTCAATCTTCGGATCGCCTCCTCGCACTTCTCGAAGATATACTCTGTATCGACAGTGGGATACTCTCCGTCGTAATAAACCCACCGACCCTTGATCATTGTGGCGAAGACGTCCAGCGAATTTGCAGAGTGAACGATGTGATTCTTGATCCTGTCGAGCGGCACATACCAAGGTTTGTTCAGATCGACAACAATCAGATCGGCGTCTCCATCGATCTCGATCTTACCGGGCGTGAGACCCACAGCCTTGGCACCTTGCTCGATCGCCATGTTCAATGCCTGATGGATGGAAATGTTCCTTGGATCTGAAGCTTTCTGCAACAAGGCAGCCAAGCGCATTTCGTGCCAAACGTCGAGTGTGTTGTTGCTCGCGGCACCGTCTGTGCCCAGACATACCTGCACATTCTTTTCGATCATCTTTTGAATTGGAGCCACGCCGTTTCCAAGTTTCAGATTGCTCGTTGGATTGTGCGCAACGAAGAAGTTTTCTGACGAAAGGAGTTCGATGTCCTTCTCCGGGATGTGAACACAGTGTGCGAAGATCACTTTGCACTCTCTGAGTTGGGTCTTCAGTATCTCTTTCAGTGAGTAATCCTCCTCGGGCGACTCGAAAAGATGCATCGTGATTGGGGCACCCAGTTCCAAAGCGACGCGGGCGATTTGATCTATGTATGACAGTGAACAGCTGTAAGGTGCGTGCGGACCAAAACCTATCGATATCAAACCTTGCTTACCATTCCAGCGCTCGAAGTACTCGATGTTCTGTTTCAATCTACCGTTATCACCATCGTGATCGGTCAAGCCACGCGTTATCAGAGCCTTCATCCCGAAGTCCAGAGCCGCCTGCACGACCGCATCGCAATGGAAGTACATGTCGACATAAGCTACAACGCCTTTTCTTGCCATCTCCAGCTGAGCCATCATCGTTCCATAGTAGACGTCTTCCGGGGTTAATCTCTCCTCTATCGGGAATATCTTTTTGAGAAGCCACTCCTGCAGTCTCATATCCTCCGCAGAGCCTCTCATGAGTGCCATCGCTGCGTGCGTGTGCGCGTTCACAAAACCTGGCATGACGAGTTTTCCAGACATATCATGAACTTCGTCGACTGCCGCTTCTGTGAAATTCCCTATCCCTGCGATCTTACCATCTTCCACGAGCAAATCCGAAAGTTTCGGCTCTGAACGAACATCGCACATAAGCAACGCGTTCTTCAACAAGATGCTCATAATCTCATCACAGCCTTTCTCACAGATCCCAGAATCGATCTTGCTTCGTGTTCGTCACAGCCTACGACCTTCACGTAGATCTTCAACTTCGGTTCGGTTCCAGAAGGCCTGACATAAATCTTGACACTCTCAGTCTCGAGCAGAAGCGTTTCGTTCGGCATCTGTGGATCGTTTTCATAGTCGAAGATACGAACAATCTCCTGATCAGCGATTCTCGTGGGCGGGTTGTGTTTCAGTGCTTCATATTTCTGCTTCGCTTGCTCCGGACTTTCGAAAGACATCGAGATCAGTTCTTCGATGTGGTAACCGTACCTCTCGTACAGACTGTTTAACAGTTCGATTGGGTCGTACTTCGAACAAAGCCCAACGATCAGTGCTGAACCCAGAACACCGTCTTTGTCCCTCACCAGATCACCCATCAGATACCCGCAACTCTCCTCGAAGGCAAGAAAGTAGCTGAAGCTGGGCTCCTTCGACCTGGTTTCTATTAGATGACCTATGTACTTGAATCCCGTGGGGGTTTCCAGCACGCGCAGATTCAGTTCTTCACACATGGGTTTCACCATATCTGTGGTCACAAAGGTTTTGATCAGGTTACTTCCAGGATTTGCACGGTGCCTGAGCATTTCTGTCAGCAACACCCCTACCTGATTGCCCGACAACCTCTTTCCATCGACGATCAACCCGACCCTGTCGCAATCCGGATCGGTTGCAATTCCAAATCTCGTTTTTTCTTCCTGACACACTCTTCTCACCATATCGAAAGCCTTCTCGTCTTCGGGATTCAGCGATGTCACTTTCGAGAAATCTGGATCGAATTCCATCTGTTGTTCGACACAAATCACCTCACATCCGAGTTCACGTAAAACCTTAGGAACGAAGCGAGCACCCGTACCCTGAAGTGGGGAATACACGATCCTTGAACGCTTCTCGACGTGGTCTTTCACCAGCTGAACGAGTTTTTCAACATAACGTTCTTCGATCTCTTTTGAAACAAATTGCATTCGGGCAGTTTTATTCACCCTGAAGGGTTTACCCATTAACGATGAGATCTTTTCGGTATAGCTCGGAACTGCTTGCACCCCATCGCCCGTGTAGACCTTGTAACCGTTGTACTGCGGAGGATTATGGCTTGCCGTGATCACCACGCCAGCCCCGACTCTCAACTCTCGAACGGCGAAAGACAGAAGAGGTGTCGGCGTGGGAGCATCGAAAAGGTACGTCTCTATGCCACAACTCGTGAAAGTTTGCGCTGCGAGTTTTGCAAAATAACCGGAATTCCTCCTCGTATCGTACGCGATGACCACTCCATCCAGTTTCTCTTCATGCATCCATAAGGCAACGGCACGTGAAACGTTGATTATGAGTTCCTCGTCGAACTCACCATCTCTCATGATCCCCCTCACGCCACCAGTACCAAAGAGGATCACACGACATCCCCCCACAGGTCCTTTCCTCCGATCATGCGTAGCAGCTCGTATCTTCTTTCTTCCGGTGTGAGAGATTTCACACGCATGCTTCTGTCCTCCCTGAGCACCACGAAATGCGCATCCGCATGCCTCGCGATCTGCGGCAGGTGAGTCACAACTATGACCTGAGATGTTCTCGATAGCGATTTCAACTTCTCTCCGAGCACGTTTCCCGTTATACCCCCTATGCCGCTGTCTATCTCGTCGAAGACGAAGACACTGCCTGCTTGGTTTGCAACCGATAAATGCACTGCGAGCACCATACGTGAGAGTTCTCCTCCAGAAAGTACGTCTCTGAGAGGTCTCTCTTCACCGCTTGCCTCGACGACGAATTCGACATCACTGACACCGCTGGGGGTCAATTGATTCAGTTTTCCGATCTTCACCGAAAATTTTAGACTCATCGCAAGTTCCTGAAGATGCTGCCTGACTAGACTTTCAAACTCACCAGCGGCTTTGAGTCTGTTTTCGTGCAATTTTTCGGCAAGGCTCCAGCAGCGTTCTTCAATCGAGCGAAGCTCACGGCCTGCGAGTTCCAGCTTTCTTTTGTTACTGACCAATTCGTCTTTTTCTCTTTCCAGTCTCGCCCAGTTCTTCTTTATATTTTCCCAATCGGGTCCAAAACGTCTCTTCAACTCGTTGTACACGCTCAGTCTTGTTTCCAGCTCGCGCGAATCTTCAAGCTGCATTTCATCGATGAACCTCGTGATCAATCTCCTGACCTCGTCGGACTTTTCGGCGATATCTCTCAACAGTCCAGGCAGGCCTTTCGGCACGAGCGATGCCATTCTGTCAGCCGAAAAGCTCAAGCGCCAAATTCGTGTAGTGAGATCTTCATCGAGCGTGTTCAAAATCTCTTCCATGAGTGATACGATCTGCTTGGCTTTGTTGATTCTCTCGAATCTTTCTTTCAGAGTTTTTTCTTCGTCTTCGCTGGGTTTGTACTTTTCGAAGAAAGCAAGTTCTCTGTTCAGTTCCTCGATTCTCTGGTCCAAATTCTCGATGCTGAATTCTTCGACGATTTTTCGAAGTTCGATCATTCTTCCGTACGCCTCAGTATAATCAGAAAAAAGCTGAAGATTGTTGCAGAACCTGTCGAGCAAAGACAGCTGATAACGCTTCCTGAGCAAGTTCACATGGGTGTTCTGCTGATGAAAATGGACCCTGTCTTCGAACATTCTCTCGACGACATTCTGCGGATACATCCTTCCATCGATGCGGTATATCCACCTTTTACCGGCGCTCAAACTCACGATGTGCTCACCCTGTTGAATGCCCAGTTCCTTGAGTTCTTCATCAACGGCGTCTACCTGTACGAGCGCTTCGAGCCACGTCTCATCGCTGTCGAACAGTTCGACTCTTTTTCCAAGCAACGCCTGCAGACCTTTCAACACGATCGATTTGCCAGCACCCGTCTCACCCGTTATGACGTTCAACCCCTCACTGAACTCGAGATCGAAGGAATCGAAATAGAGCAGTTTTTTCCCGGCAAACCTCAGAATCATCGGCTCACCACTCTCTCAGTCGGTCGCATCGATCCATTCAACGAGTTCCCTCGGAATTCTATCGATGAAGTCGGGCAACTTCATCCATGAGACGTAGTTTCGCTGTACAGATTCCTGTCGCATGATGTAGAGCAATTCTTTGGCTCGCGTTATGGCAACATAGAAAATCCTTTCCTCCTCATCGAGCTTCCCATCGATCACGGCGTAGTAACTTGGAAAATCTCCCGGATTCACGCTCAGAACGAACACAACGTCCCACTCCAAACCCTTCGCCTGGTGAACCGTCGTCAACGTGACCTTGTCGGTGCCCCTTTCTTGGTTCACGTCTTCGCTGATCATCAGATCCGACAGGAACCTTTCCAGAGACCTGTACCGCCCGGCCATTTCTATGAGCCTTTGAATGTCGAGCTGCCTTTCTGCGTAGTCCGAATAGTTTTCCTCCAGATATTCCCTGTAGAAGGATTCGTAGAGCCTCTCTATCTTCTTCGAAACAGCCTCTTCTTTCATTAACTCAGAAAAGATCTCCCGGATCCTGTTCAAGGAAGCTTTCTTCAGGGGAAAACTTTCGAACATCTCCTGAAAGTCCATCGTCTCCACCGAAGAGGCGTGATCCGCGAAAGCCGAAGCCGTCTTCGTTCCTATGCCGGGGAACAACCTCGCCACTCTGATCCAGGAGACCTTCTCCTTTGGATTCTGCAGCAACCTCAAAAAGGCCAGCACGTCCTTCACGTGAGCTGTCTCTGTGAAACGAAGTCCCGAAAGGATTCGAAAGGCGATCTGATCTCTGCTCAGTTCGAGCTGTATATCGAAGGAGTGCGAATGGCTCCTGTAGAGTATGCCTATCTGGTTCGGCTCGTAACCAAACTCTATCAGTTTCAAGATCTGTCTCGCTACGAAGCTCGCCTCACTCGCTCTGTCCCAGGTGCTAACGACCTTCGGTTTTGGACCGTCCGGTTTCACTGAACGGAGCAACTTCGGCACGCTGGTCCTTGGGATCATCGCGTTGATGAACTCAACGATTCTCTCGGTACTCCTGTAGTTCGTCTGTATCTTGAATATCTTGGCATCGGATCGAGCGAAATCTTTCACATTTTCGAACCTTGCGCCTCTGAAAGAGTATATGCTTTGAGCATCGTCTGCCACAACAAACGCGTTTCTGTGAACGCTGGACAGCTGGTCCACCATTTTCAGTTGCAGTATGTTCGTGTCCTGAAATTCGTCCACGAGCAACCATTTGTATCTGGAGGCTTCTCTGTATCTGACCTGCGGATCGTTTTCGAGCAGGAAAACTGTCAAAGAAAGAAGATCGTCGTAATCGACGCAATTCTGAGTTCTCTTCTCCATGGTGTACTCTTTGTAGATCTCCTCGATGATCGTTTCGAACTCCGCATGTTTTGGATACAGTGTCAGCAAAGCTTGCCTGAGTGAACACATCGTGTTGACACTGTAGGAGAAGACTTTCCGCAGGATCGATGGTGCCGGAAAATGCTTCTCCTTCTCGCCCTGGAAAATCCTGTCTAGCACTCTCGTTCTGACGTGTTTTATGAGACTCAACGAGTCCTCTTCATCCAGTATTGTGAAGTTCGGCGAGATACCCACCCTGTTGGCGTATCTTCGAAGTATCAGGTTGCACACGTGGTGGAAAGTGCCTGCGGTGAGCTCCTCGAGGTCCATGCCCGTGACTTGCTTCGCCCGCTCTATCATTTCGTTTGCTGCGGCGCGTGTGAACGTGACGAGCAGAATCTGCGAAGGCTTGATCCCGTTCATCAGAAGGTGCAGCAGCTTGTACGTGATGACACGGGTCTTTCCAGATCCGGGTCCCGCGATGACGAGTGATCTACCCTCAGATTCCAGTACGGCTCTTCTCTGTTCTTCATCGAGTTCTTGCAGATAGTCTATCTTCACTTCTTTTCACCACCGTCAGAACACATCGGCCCCGATCGATCCAGTGATGGGATCGAACGAAAAGCTTTTCTTCGGAAATTCCTTTATGAAGAATCTGAACGAGAGTTTCTCGAGATTGAACCCACCGACTGTCGAAAAGCTCGTCTCGAAGACCAGCCCCCAGCAGTGAAGATCCTTGGTTATCGTCAGGTCGAGAGAACTGATCTGAAAAGGTTGAACTTTACCTGAGAAGGAAACCTTTATGGACGGATCGAAGTCGGAGAGCTCGTACGAAGCCCGGAGTCTGTAAGAACTTCTCGTGTAGGTCAGAGAGAACGCGTGCTTTGCAGGGCCCGTGTAGAAAGAACCCTTGGCCTGGATGGTGAGAAGATCGAAAGGTTCGACGCTGAGAGTGTAACGTACGGACAGGTTAGGTCTCTCCATGAACAAAAAGCCCTTTCCCCTGATACTGAGCTTGTTTTCCAGCATATCCACAGCGGGCGTTCTGTCGTATCGGTAGGTGAACTTTGTCTCGTGATTGACAGAACCGAAGCCCACGGTTATATCCCAGTTGGTCCTTTGGAACATTTCGCTTTCGATTTGGTAAAGAGTTTCGGTGTAGACAGATAAGCGGAGCGACAGAAAGTCGAAAGTACTGGAAGTTTTTATCAAAAGATCGTCCCACTTGTACCCTATCAGATCGTAGCCTGTCGACAGCTCGATACTGCTCGTTGGCACCTTCAAGCTCGTCGAAAGCGTGACCTTGGAAAGGTCAGAAAAGTCCGAAAAACTCGAGTGCGAAACGTTGTTCAGGGAAGCCCTGTTCTGATAACCAATCGAAGCGGAGAAGAAGTCAAGAGGTTTGATTGTGAAGGCCATTCGGCTCGTCTGAGAGAAAAGATATTCCAGATCCATTCCATGGGCAAACCAAACGCCCGAGCGCAGGGAAGAATCAAACGAGAGATTAAACCAGCCACCGCGCAGCAGAGCGGTCTTGAAGGGCAGACTCGAATCGAGCTGGAAATAGTTCCTCGAGTACTTGCTCGTGATATTCGTCCCGACCAACTCGTAGGCACCGCTCAACGAGACATTGATTTGCTTGAAAACGAGGTCAGGTTTGAACTGTATCGATGCGTTGTAGCGTCCGAAGGTGTAGAAATCGTCTAAGTGATCGAAGAGATTACCTTCAGTGTATTGCAGCGATGAAACGTGTGAAACTGAATTGATGATCAGCGAAAATGGCTCCTTCAGGACGGTAAACTTTTTCACCGAAATGCTCGGCAACGTCCAATGCGTTTTAGTCTGAGTTTTAGTCAGCAAACTCTGAACAACGAAGTTCTTGGTAGGATTCAGGACGTACTGCAAAGAGAATCTTTCATCACTAAAATACGCTGTCATTTTCGAATACAACGATGGCACAGACAGCGTTCCACTGATTTCGTAATCTTTCCCATCTGGCCCTTCGAGGTTGTAGAAATTGTTGGTCAGCTCCCAACCATCTGCCCTGTAGTTCAACGTCAGATGAGAATAATTTCCAGCTTTGTCGCCTTTTTCCCTGGAACCAACGCGAGCCGAGACATAGCCGTTCTGGTATGTCAAATTGTAGACACTTTCGATGCTGAAGCCCTCGTCCTTCGAATAACCCACCTTCACAGAAAACGGTTGTGGCCCTTCACGCAAAGAGACAAAGTAGACAGGAAAGTAAACTGTAGGGACATCGAAGACAAACAGGACAACGTTGTACGCTGCGAGATAGTCGTTCTCCTTTATCTCCACGTTGGTTGCCTGGAGCCTGTAGTGCGGCCGTTCGAGATCGCAGGTTGTCAGGTAGGACTTTTGAAGTTCGGCGAGATTTTCTTCCATTTTCGAAGACTCCGTGGCGAAGTAGATCGCGTGTTTCACTTTCTCTTCGTCCGAGAAGACCGTCTTGCCCCTAGCTTCGAAAACGAGCGCGAGTTTCTCTGAAAAAACGTAGTACAGCTGCTGGGCTCTTATTTGAGTGTCCTTCTTACTGTACAGCACGTTTCCCTTAGCAAGGATTCTTTCAACTTCGTTCTTATCGTTGAGAAAAGCTGTCAAAGTCGAGCACTGGATGAAGATGTCCCCGTAAGAGACTTCAACCCCCTGCGAAAGGATCAGCTTTCCCTTCTCGAGTGTGACGTTACCGCCCCTGAGCTGCATGCTCGCAGCCTGCGCATGCGACATCAGAAGGATCACGAACAAAACGGCCAAAAATCTTGTCAAGACTTCTCTCAATCTGTAACTAATGCGTGTGTCAAGTAACAGGAACAGTATCGCACCAACCACTCCAAAGCCGAGATCGGGCAGCCAGGCCGCAAGGACCGGGTTAATGAGGTTCTCCTTTCCCATGGCACTGATCCAGGCGCCCGAGCCCTGGTAAAGAACGATCAGGACGAAGGTGAGTATGACACCCCAGGATTTACTCCTCAAGTTAAACATGAGCGACAGAGGAACTCCTACGAGCGCTATTATGATGGGACCCAGCGCGACAGAATAGCGCGAATGCAGTTCGACCACCCACGGTGCCGGGTCTATGCCGAGCTTCCTCATCGTGGAGATTCTCTCCCTCAGTTCTTCGCTCTTCATGTCTCTCGGTGTCTTACCAGTTCTCAGGATCGATTCGATGTCTTGTTTGAGATCGAGTTCAACTTTAGAAAAACTCACGTCGAAACGTAAGAAACCTTCCTTATCGACTCTGTACATTCGACCGTCGTACATGAACCATTTGTTTCCCTCTTTCGTCACGCGGCGTGCCGTGATGATTTCCTCTTCCGAAGGCTCGTTTCTGAACAGAACCACATTCTCCAAAACGCCGTTCTGTCTGTCGTACTTCTTCACGTAGAAGTACTGGTTCTCATCGACCTTCGTCAAAACGTTTTCGCTGATGAACACCTCCGGCTTTCTGTAGACATACTTGGAGAGCGCCTGGTCTGCCTTCTGGTTGAAGACAGGAACGACTCTGTCGTTGAGCAAGTAAGCAACAAGGCTCAATATCGCACCAAGCAGTAAGAAAGGAACGATCAGCACCTTAAGTGAGATTCCGTGCACTTGCATGGCCATCAGTTCGCGATCGTTTGACAGTTTCGACAGCACCCAGAACACCGCAAGAAGGATGCCAACAGGTACACCAAGCGCGGTGAAGTAGGGAAGATAGTAGTACAGGATTCTCAAAAGCACAAAGAAACTGACTCTGTGTCTAACGATCAAATCCGATAACTGATAAAGCACCTCGACGCTCACAAAAACTATGAAGCCTCCCAGACCGATCAGTAATGGTGCCAGCGAGAGCTTGAACAAGTATTTAGTCAGAATCGTCAAACAGGACACCTTCCCCTCTCTTGAACAACTTCATCTGATCTCTGAAACACTTGTAGCTGGACCCAGAAACTGCGTAAAGTACCGACTCAACGATGTTCGTACAGAGGTCCGCCACCTCCTCGAGTTCCTGCGCAATTTCCAGCAGGCAAAGGATCCGTTCTGATTGCTCTGGTTTTCCCTTCAGTAGATCCGTGAGTTCCGATCTCATTGCCTCGAACAGCTCGTCTATCTCCTCATCCTTCGTGCACACGTCAAAAGCTTTTTCAGATTGCATGTCTGCCACAACACCGAGGGCTTCTCTGAACAACGTGGCGACGCTTTTCGCCATCCTGACAATGTTCGGATCGATGTTCGCAGACTGTTCTCTGTAGAAAAAGAGCAAAAGCTGAGCCATCCTACGCGTCTTGTCACCTATCTTCTCCAGAATGTTTGCCACTTCCAGTGAACTGACTATGAACCTCAAGTTGAAACCCGTGGGTGTGTACGTACCGAGCAACGCAGTGGCTTCCTCTCTCAACTCGACCTCCATAGCGTCGAGCATGTCATCGTCTTCGACAACTTGCTTTGCGGGAGTGATTTGCCTGTTCTCCATGGACTCGATCACTCTTATCATCATCTTCTCGGCAAACCAGCCCATCTTCATCAAAGCTTTTTTGAATCTCTCGATCTTCTGATCCAGGAGCCATTTCAAGGTTCGTTCACGCCCTTTCCATAACCCACCTTGTTCTTCAACACGAAGAAAAAGTCGTACCTTTTGGGTCTCAGCAACGAAAAACTTCTGCTGGACTTACTCACGTAAACTTCCCTCGTCGTACCCACACAGACACCATCTATCACGAGCTCGGATTCGAGCTGGCTCACGATGTGGATGTTCCTGTCTGCAGGCAACACTATGCTACGGTTCTGAAGATAGTACGGCGCCACGGGCATGACCTGTACAACTTCACAACTCGGTATGACGATCGCCCCACCCAGAGAGAGGTTGTAAGCGGTGGAACCGGTGGGTGTGGACACGAGCACGCCGTCTGCAAAAAAATCCAGATCGCTACAACCGTCTATCGAAATCTTGAACTCGCTCATAGGCTTGGCTTTCGCACGCACTATCGCATCGTTCACCGCATCGAATTCTTTTTCGCCCATGACAATCCTCAGCATCCACCTCTTTTCAAGCACAAGATCTCTGTTCTGTAAGTCCCTGAGGAACTGCTCCGCCTCTTCAATCCTGTAAGGCGTCAAGAAGCCGATCCTGCCAGCTTTGAATCCGACTATGGGCATTGACACGCACTTCACAGCCCTCAGAACTGTACCATCACCTCCCACCACAATCGCGAAATCACAGTTCACCTCAACCCGTCGGCAGGAAAGTTCCTCAACGTTCAGCACGTTCAACTGGTTTTTAACGCGCTCGTACAGTTCCTGTGCTTCCTTATCCCTTCCGGATTTGTACAGGACGATACACGTACGATTCAACGGAGCCTCACCGCCAGATCGAACAGAGTTCTGACAACAAAGTTTTCCAGAAACACGAGCACAAAGATCGCCACCATCGGTGTGATGTCCACCGGTCCTATCGGAGGAATCAGTCTTCTGAAAGGCCTCAGCACGATGTTCGCAATGGCATCAACGAACTGCCTGAACGAGGAATACCTGAAAGGTGTGATCCAGCTCAGCAGTGCCGAAAGGATCACGGCAAAGATTTCCACGTAGATGAAAAGCCGAAGGACTACTGCGACTGCATACAGAAAATTCGAGATGACGAACATCTTCATCCTCCTTTCAAGATTGCCCTACCAATTCGAACCATCGTTGCTCCCTCTTCGATAGCCACCTCGAAATCGTTGGTCATACCCATCGACAGATGAACGACGCCAGGCCATTCTTTCGTGATCTCGTCGCGCATCTGCCTCAGCTTTCTGAAGACCCAGCGGACCTTTTCCGCATCTTCCACCAGGGGCGCCATTGTCATAAGACCAACCACCTCGATGGACGAAAAGTTTTTTGCAAAGTTCAAAAGCCGAACAACTCCGTCCGGCTCAACACCGGCTTTACTCTGTTCGCCAGATACATTGACCTCGATGAGAATTTTCTGCACCTTTTTTAGCCTCGAAGCGATCCTGTCTATCTCAACGATCTCTTCCTCTCTGCACACAGAATGTATGTATTCGCACCTTGGAACGATGTATTTGATCTTGTTGGTCTGGATCCTCCCGATGAAATGCCAGACAGCGCTTGGAGCAACTTCATACTTTTTCACGAGCTGTTGTGCGTAGTTTTCCGCAAGATCGCTCAGTCCCAAATCCACCAGGTTTTTCACTTGCTCGAGGCTCGCCTCTTTCACCACCGCGATCAGTTTAACGGAACTTGGATCACGATGAGCCCTCACTGCCGCCTGAGCTATCCTCTCTTTGATCTTCAGAACGTTCTGCAACATACCCATAGAAGAGTCCACCTCTCAACCTGTTTTCGTATCCAAGATGACGGTACGCAAAATCACTGGCCACCCTCCCTCGTGATGTTCTTACAAGCAAACCTGTACGAAGCAGGTATGGTTCGTAAACCTCTTTGAGTGTATCAATCTCGACATTCAGGGTCGCCGCAAGCGTTTCCAGACCCACGGGGCCTCCATCGTAGATTTCGATGATCGTTCGCAGTATCTTTCGATCCATCTCGTCCAACCCCAAAGCATCTATCTCCAGTATATCCATGGTTTTTAGAACGATCGACTGCGTTATTGTCTCTTCACCACGCACCGTTGCCACGTCTCTCACACGCTTTAAGAGTCTGAGCGCGATGCGAGGGGTACCCCTCGATCGCTGGGCAATCAGTTCGGCCGCTTTCTGCTCTATAAACATGTTCATGAGCTCGCAAGCCCGTTCGATTATCAACGTCAACTCTTTCACACTGTAAAAGTCGAGCTCGAATATCATTCCAAACCTGTTTCTGAGAGGTGAGCTGAGCAGGCCACTCCTCGTTGTTGCACCGATCAGTGTGAAGGGCTTCAACCTGATTCTGACGGACCTCGCCGTGGGGCCCTTGCCGATCATCACATCGACCTGGAAGTCTTCCAGCGCTGAGTAGAGAACCTCCTCGGCAGTTTTGTTCATCCTGTGGATCTCATCGATGAAGAGCACATCGCCCTCCTCGAGGCTCGAAAGCATCGCGGCGATGTCGCCACCGCGCTCAATGACCGGTCCGCTCGTGACGTATATGTTCTTCTTGAGCTCCTTAGCTATCACGTGTGCGAGCGTCGTCTTTCCTAAGCCTGGAGGGCCAGCGAGCAAGATGTGGTCCAAAGGTTCTGCACGAAGCTTTGCTGCTTCCAGGGCGATTCTCAGTCTCCTCTTCACTTCTTCCTGTCCCACGTACTCGTCCAAACTGTTCGGCCTGAAGTTCAGTATCGACTCAACTTCCTTCATCACGGATACACCCTGTAGAGCGTTCTGGCGAACGGTATAGCCTCTCTTATGTGTTCCAGTCCACAAATCCAGGCAACGGTTCGTTCTATACCCAGTCCAAAGCCACTGTGAGGAACACTTCCCCACTTCCTCAGATCCAGATACCACTGGTACTTCTCAACCGGCAGGTTGAACTCTTTGAGTCGTTCAACCAGTAAATCGTAATCGTGAATCCTCTGAGAACCTCCTATGATCTCTCCATAACCTTCCGGCGCCAGCAGATCCGCACACAGAACAACCTCTGGTCTGGAAGGATCAGGTTGCATGTAAAACGCTTTAGCCTTTCGCGGATAGCGTGTTACGAAAACGGGCTTCTCAAACTGTGAAGCAATCAAGGTCTCTTCATCTCCACCGAAATCATCACCCCACTGTATGTCCACGCCCTTTGACTGCAAGAACCTTATCGCCTCGTCGTAGGTTATTCGTTCGAACGGCACAGTCACTTTCTCCAACTTGCTGATATCTCGACCCAGAGCCACAAGATGCTCGGAAGCGTTCTCAAGAACATACTTAACAACGTACGAAACCAGATCCTCTTGTAGCCTCAAATTGTCTTCATGCTCGTAGTACGCCATTTCGGCTTCGTGCATCCAGAACTCGATCAAATGCCTCCTGGTTTTAGACTTCTCTGCCCTGAACGTTGGACCGAGGTTGTACACCTTACCGAAGGCCAGGCAGGCTGCCTCCAGATAGAGCTGACCTGTTTGCGCCAAATAGACCTTTCCGTAATCGAAATAATCGAGTTCGAAGAGATTACCAGCCGTTTCACCGATCGAACCTGTAAAGATCGGAGTATCGATCAGGACGAAGTTCCTATCTTTGTAAAACTTTCTTATCGCCCATATGATCGCATCCCTGACGCGAAGAATGTGAAACTGCCTTCGGGAACGCAACCACAAATGTCTATAACTCATCAGAAAATCTATTCCGTGCTCCTTTTTGGATATGGGGTACGGCTCTTTGGGAATTTGAACGGGTACGATGTCCGTTGCCAATATCTCGACACCGTAAGGTGACCTCTTGTCCTCCTTCACCAGACCTCGCACGATGATGCTCGATTCGATGCGAAGTTTCCCAGCCGTCTCGAACACATCTTCGGGAACCATGGAGCGTTCGACCACCACCTGCACGAAGCCCGTGCCGTCTCTGAACTGGAGAAAATGTATCTTCCCGCTCGAGCGAAGATTCCAGACCCATCCACGCAGTTCAACTTCTTCGCTGATGTGATTCTTCAATTCCTCCACGTAGACCCACTTCATCTCCCAGACCTCCTCGAACTTGTTCGGCTGCACATGACATTCAAGAACCGGTTCACGGAGCGCCAAGTTTCACGACACGATGTTCAACTAAAATGATACCATTCGTTCGTGATATGAGCCCTACTATCAAATTTCGACATCAGACACCAACGGCCAAGCTGTCTCCCATCGAGTTCCACTCAGGTCGATGAGTTCCAGGCGTTGGTGTCTCATTCCTGCAGTGAAAGTCGGGACGCATTTCGTGCGCCTTCAGCTGCGAATATTGTTCAGCACAATAAAAAGTCAAAGGTGTGAGACCTGACACGAGACAGCGGAATTGGTGAATTGTCCAGCGAAAGAATGGGGCTTTTGCTTTCCATATTTCGAGACCAGGGTGAGAACGTTCCAAGGTTTGGAACGTGTTATGTTCCCAACGCTTGACGTGCCCCAACGGTGTGTTATAATGTGGCCGGAAGGCGACGTAGCCAAGCGGTTAAGGCGGGGGTCTGCAAAATCCCTATGCGTGGGTTCGAATCCCACCGTCGCCTCCAGAGGGAGGGTTTTCCCTCCCTTTTTGCTCGGTCCTTCCCCGAGGTGATCTTCATGGACATCAAGCGCATTGACAAGTACATCTTCAGCATCAAGGGTAAGAACGTGGATGCCGTGGTCTTCACAGACCAAGAAACGATCAACGATCCAGAGTTCAAAGAGGCCCTACAGCAGATTGTGAACGTCACGTACATGCCAGGGATCGTCGCGGCACTGGCGATGCCCGACATCCACTGGGGCTACGGCTTTCCCATCGGTGGTGTGGGAGTTTTCGACGCGAAGGACGGTGTCATCTCGCCGGGTGGCATAGGCTTCGATATCAACTGTGGTGTTCGTCTGATGTTGACCTCGCTCACTTCCGAACAGATAAAACCACAGTTGCGCAGACTCGTTGAAGCGATCTTCAACGCTGTACCTGTGGGAGTCGGCGCAAGTGGAGCCGTGAAGATCAGCATAAAAACACTGCGCAACGTGTGCATCGAGGGTGCGCACTGGGCCGTCGAGAACGGCTATGGGTTCAAAGAAGATCTGGAGCGCATAGAAGACACGGGCAAACTTTCACCTGCCAATCCAGATCACGTTTCTTCCAAAGCCTTCGAACGGGGGCTTGATGAACTTTGCACACTTGGGGCGGGGAACCATTTCATAGAGATACAGAAGGTGGAAAAGATATTCGATCCAAAGGTCGCAGAAGCGTTCGGCATCTTCGAAGGACAGGTTGCGATCTCTGTGCACTGCGGCAGCAGAGGGTTCGGCCATCAGATTGCGACAGATTACATACAGATTATGCGCGACAAACTCGCCCACCACAACAAAGATTTGCCGGACAAACAACTCATAAACGCTCCGTTCGAACATCCAGTAGGCCAGCAGTACTTCAGCGCGATGAACTGCGCGGCGAACTACGCCTTTGCGAACAGACAGATGATCGGACATGCTGTGCGAATGGCTCTCTTAAAAATCTTTCCTACGGCTCAAGTGTGGCTGCTCTACGACGTCGCACACAACATAGCAAAGGTAGAGGTCTACAACGATAGAAAATTGATCGTCCACAGAAAGGGCGCGACCAGATCTCTGGGGCCCAAGAACCCTATGCTTCAGAGTGTTTACAGCAACGTTGGCCAACCGGTGCTCATTCCAGGAAGTATGGGCAGTGCTTCGTACGTCCTCGTCGGCACGAACAAAGCCGAGGAGGTGTCTTACGGCAGCACGGCGCACGGGGCAGGCAGAACTCTGGGAAGACGGGCGGCGCTGCGAAGCCTCAGCTACGAACAGGTACTCAACGAATTGAGACAGAAAGGCATCGAAGTCATGAGTAAGGGCAAGAAGACACTGGTCGAAGAGGCTCCGGAAACCTACAAAGACGTGGACCGTGTGGTCGAGATCGTCGATCAGGTGGGGCTCAGCAGAAAGGTGGCGAGGCTCGTTCCATTGGGCGTGGTAAAGGGATGAAGTTCTATTTGAACCTTGAAGGCGTCGCTTCGACACTGTACATTCTGCTGACTCAGGGTGCCATCTTCACAGGTCTGGCGATCGCCTTTAATCTCGATGAGTTTTTGATTGGACTCACCGCATCTTTCCCGATGATTGCTCAGATCTTTCAAATACTTTCTCCACTGGTCGTTGAAAAATTTCCCAGACGCAGGACTCTTGTCAATCTCTTTAACCTGCTCTCACGCTTGCCCTGGACGTTCCTGCTCGTGTTTCTCGCATTCGAGAAACGCAATCCGACGTTCTTCGTTTTGATTTTCGCCGTCTCGCAGATTTTTGGTACACTCGCAGGAAACGCTTGGACTTCTTTGGTGAGAGACCTGATCCCAGAATCCGAAAGGGGTACGTTTTTCGGCCGAAGGAACGTCTACGTATCGCTCACTTCACTCGTTTTCTTCTACGTTTACTCCTTGCTGATCGACCAGTTGAAGGACCCTCTGGGTTACCAGCTCGCCATAGCCATTGGCATGTTTGGAACATTTCTTTCTTTCTGGGCGATGCTCAAAGTGCCAGAAGTTCCACTGAAGAGCTCAAGTGCGAGTGCCGAAGTCAAGTTCGTTTTCCAGGACAGGAATTTCATGAAACTCTGTCTATTCTACTTCGTGTGGAACGTCGTGATTGCATTTACGTCTCCATTTTTCAGTTATCACCTTTTGAAGAACCTGCAGGTGCCGTTCTCATACATAGGCTTCACCGGTGTACTCAGCAGCGTTGTGGCTATGATCTTTTATTTCATCTGGGGTAGGCTCTCCGATAACATTGGGCACAAGTCCGTCGCCATGGTGGGTGTGTTCATCGTCAGCTTCCTCCCTCCGATGTGGTTTTTCATGAACACGTTCACTTATCGTTACCTCATGATTGCGGACGCGGTGATAACGGGCATAGGCTGGTCAGCGATAAACCTATCCTTTCCGACTTTACCCATGGAAGTCGCACAGAGCTCGTCAAGTGCATATTTTGCAACCTATGCCGCCCTCGGTGGTGTCGGCGGTTTGATCGGTGCACTCTCAGGTGGAACGATTGCAAAACTTCTTTCAGACGTACACCTCGGTACAAGCAACCTTCCTATATACGGAATTCAGCTGATGTTTTTGGCCTCGGGATTGCTCAGGGCATTCACGCTGAGATTGCTTGGAAGGGTGAGAACGCGACGTTATGTACCATTGAGAACCCTCATCTCAGCTGCTCTGTTCCTTTCGAGAGAGGGTGGCCTGGTGCGATCGAACGGATGGAACGTGTACGAGGTCTTAAGAGTTGTGAAGAAAAAACTCGAGGAAAAGGAGGTCGAAGAAGAACAGTGGCGCGTGAAAAGATGGTGGTGAAGACCATTATCAACAATAATGTTGTGCTTGAGAGAGACAGGACCTCGATGTGCGGGAAATGTCCAGCAAACATGCTTTGCACTGGCGAGGCTCAGAAAGTGCGTCTTGTGGTTGAAAAGGACAATTTAGATTTGAAAGAAGATGACGTGGTCTTGGTCGAAACGCCGGCTGTCAGCGCAACCAAGACCGCCTTTCTTGTTTACACAATACCAACCGTTCTGTTCGTCCTGACGGTCTTTCTGACAGTGAAAATCTGGGGTGAACTCACTGCCTTCTTTTCAGGAATTGCTTCCGTTACGGCCTACTTCTTTTTTCTCAAACTTTACGACAAGCGCTTCAGAAAAAACTTCAGACCCAGGATCGTCGAAATCATTGAGAAAGCAGGGTCAACAGATCCATCAGATGACGCTTCTCTTCCGAGATAATCTTCTTTATCGCTTCTTTTTGTTTCCCTGCGTAAGGCAGAAGTTCAGAGTAGAATATGATGCTGTCCTTCTCGACGCCCACGGCAAGGTTCAAGGCTTCTCTTGAATTCATCTGTTTCATTTTCGTGATCGCTGGAAAGATCGACATGCTGGCATAACTTTTCAAATAACCCGCCACCTCTTCGGAAACCCAGCTGTCCTTCGAAGAATCAGGTTCAGAGAATTCGCCGATCAGTTTTTTGAATATCTCCTGGTGCTCCCTTTCTTGCTGTGCCAGATTCTGGAACAGTTGCTTTGACTGTTCATCAGTCTGAGCTGAAGCGAGATTGGCGTAGAACGTATAACCTTCCGCCTCGATATTCAGCGCTATGGAAAGAAGTTCCGACAAGTTCACCATGCCTTCTTACCTCCCATCAAAGTTCCTTCAACTCCAGGTGAAGCTCGTTGATACCATCCAGGATTTCTTCGGGGGTTATGAGCACACCTCCGACTTTGGTGACCAGTTTAACCTTCAGACTCTTCTTCGTCAAGCACAAAACCTCTTTTGCGTACTGGCCGAGGTTCATTTCAGCGAACAACACGGCTTCGACTCGACTCAACAATTCCTTGAGCCTCGTCGCCGGTACAGGCCAGATGCTGATGGGTCTGAAGAGACCAACCTTGACCTTGCTCTGTCTTGCTATCTTAACCGCTCTGATCGCGCTCCTGGCAACGGATCCATAGGCGACAACCAGTATTTCTGCATCTTCGGTCATGTACTCGTCGTACATCGCTATCTCATCCGCGTGTATGCGAATCTTGTTCGAAAGCCTCCGTACAAGCCTGTCACTCACCTCAAAGCTCGATTGCGGAAATCCAGATTCATCGTGAACGAGACCCGACACGTGGAACCGTGCCTTTCCCATCTCGACGAGTGGGATCGGTGTCGGTTCACCAAAATCTTTTTCAACGAACGGTGTATAGATCTCTTCTTCTTCAAGTTGTGTTTCCTGCAGCCTGGGTATGACAACGATCTCCTTTTCGTCCGGGAGTTCAAAAGTCTCGCGCATGTGTCCAAGAACTTCGTCCATCAGAAAGATCACGGGCGTTCTGTATTTCTCAGCGTAGTTGAAAGCTGTAATGATCAGTCTGTAGGTTTCTCCAACGCTCCAGGGATACAACGCTATGATTTCGTGGTCACCGTGCGTGCCCCAGCGAGCCTGCATGATGTCACCCTGCGCCGGCTGTGTGGGAAGACCTGTAGAAGGACCTCCCCTCATGACGTTGACGAAAACACAGGGTGTTTCAGTCATCACTGCATAACCGATCGCTTCCTGCATCAAACTGAATCCAGGTCCGCTGGTTGCAGTCATGGACTTCACACCCGCGAGAGATGCCCCGATGATTGCCGCAGCACTGGCTATTTCATCTTCCATCTGTATGAACACGCCTCCAACTTTTGGTAACTCTCGCGCCATGACTTCTGCGATCTCACTCGAAGGAGTGATTGGATAACCTCCGTAGAAACGACACCCAGCCCTTATGGCACCCAGAGCGCACGCTTCGTTTCCCTGCATGAGTAAGCGTTCAGGCATTACCAACACTCCCCTGCACGGCCTCGAGCTGCTTTATAGCGATAGCAAAATCCGGACACAGGTTCTCACACATCAAACAGCCTATACACTTGCTGCGATTGGCGACGACTGGCCTGAGCAATTCGTCTTTCGATAATGCTCCCGTTGGACAGAAACTGTAACATATCCCACATCTCTTACACCATTCGTAGTTGATGTATATGTCGTACTGTTTCTTCACATCACTCGCCTCCTATTTGAGCAATGTCAGGAAAACACCCGCCGCAACGGCTGAACCTATCACGCCCGCAACGTTTGGACTCATCGCGTGCATCAGAATGAAGTTCGTTGGATCAGCTTCGCTGGCAAGCTTCTGCGCCACGCGTGCCGAATCCGGAACTGCCGACACACCTGCAGCCCCAATCAGTGGATTGATTTTCTCCTTCAAAAATAGGTTCATGAACTTGGCGAACAGGATGCCTCCTGAAAGGGAGCAAACAAACGCGAAAGCACCAAGACTGAATATCTTCAGACTCTCAGGTTTGAGAAACACGTCTGCCCTTGCGGAAGCTCCAACGCACACCATGAGTATGATTGTCACCGTGTCGAGTATAAACCTGCTTGCAGCCTCGACGAGTCTCTTAACGTTCCCAACTTCCCTGAGAAGGTTGCCAAACATCAACATACCTACCAGCGGTAGAGATTGTGGCACAAGGGCCGCTGAAACGATCGTCACGATTATAGGGAATATGATCCTTTCGAGCTTGGAGACCTTCCTCGGAGGACCCATCCTTATCATTCTTTCTTTCCGTGTGGTCAGGAGCTTCGAAATGGGAGGCTGCAGAATTGGAATCAGGGCTATGTAGGAATAAGCAGCTATGGCAACGGCGGAGAGTATCTCCGGAGAGAACCGGCTCGAGACGTAAATCGTCGTTGGGCCATCCGCACCGCCGATGACTCCGATCGTTGCGGCTTGTTTCAGAGTGAAACCTAAGGCTCTTGCGAGCATGAACGCGGTGAATATTCCTACCTGTGCTGCTCCTCCAAGAAAAATGGTGATCGGATAAGAGAGCATGAAGGAGAAATCTGTGAGGGCACCTATCCCCAGGAATATGAGCGGAGGATAGATACCCTTGATCACTCCGTAGTTCAGATACCAGAGAAAACCACCCTCGTCCAGAATCCTGGTCAATTGCGGTGGCACGTTTCCAAGTATTATCCCGAAGGCGATCGGCACCAGCAGCAACGGTTCGGCATCTTTCTTCACCGCAACGTAGAGCAAAACTGCAGCAACTCCGAACATGATGAGGTTTCCAAAGGTGAAGTGCGCGAACGCCGTCTGTTTGAGCATTGCCAGAATACCCTGCAACATCGCACAAGCCTCCCAATTTTCGTGGTCACTCCATCATTGGATACCTTAAACCCTTCTTCTTTGCCGTTTCCAAAGCGATCTCGTAACCCGCATCGAGGTGCCTTATCACCCCGATACCAGAATCGTTTGTCAATACTCGCTCGAGTTTTTGACGAGCAAGATCCGTTCCATCTGCAACGATGACCATACCTGCATGGATCGAATAACCGATCCCAACACCACCACCGTGGTGTACGGAAACCCACGTAGCACCGCTGGCCGTGTTCAGCAGAGCATTGAGAATTGGCCAGTCGGCGATCGCATCACTACCGTCCTTCATTGCCTCGGTCTCACGGTAAGGTGACGCGACAGAACCCGTGTCGTGATGGTCTCTGCCTATCACGATGGGTGCTTTCAGTTCGCCCTTCTTGACCATCTCGTTCATCGCAAGGCCCATGAGCGTTCTTTCACCTTGACCGAGCCAACAGATCCTTGCAGGTAGACCCTGCCATTTGACTTTCTCGCGTGCCATCTCTATCCATTTACGCAGATGTTCATCCTCAGGGAAGAGCTCCAGAACCTTCCTGTCCGTCGCGTAGATGTCCTCAGGATCGCCCGAAAGGGCAACCCACCTGAACGGACCTTTACCCTGCGCGAACAGTTCCCTTATGTACTCAGGTACATAGCCGGGTATCTGGAAGGCATCCTTCACGCCATGATCGTAAGCGAGCCTTCGGATGTTGTTACCGTACTCGAACACCTTTGCACCCTGTTTCTTCATCTCAAGGATGGCGTTCACATGCTCAACCACCGACTCGTAAACCCTTTCGAGGTATTCCTGCGGGTTCTTCTTCCTCAACTCCGCGGCTTCCTCGATGCTCAAACCTTTGGGAATGTAACCGTTCAAAGGATCGTGCGCTGCCGTCTGATCCGTCACGACATCCGGAATGATGCCCATCTTGACGAGCTTCGGATGGACCTCTGCTGCGTTGCCGAGCAGGGCAACCGACAAGGGTTTACCTTCTTTCTGTGCCTCTTTGACCAGCCTGAGCGCCTCGTTCAAATCGTCGGTCCAGGTGTCAAGGTATCCTGTTTTCAACCTCCTGTCGATCATCCTTTTGTCCACTTCCACGGCGAGCATGATACCATCGTTCATGGTTACCGCCAGGGGCTGAGCGCCACCCATTTCACCAAGACCGGCCGTGAGAACAAACTTACCTTTCAGAGTGCCATTGAAGTATTTTTTGGCCACGGCATAGAAAGTCTCATAGGTACCCTGCAGTATTCCCTGAGTTCCGATGTAGATCCAGCTACCTGCTGTCATCTGTCCGAACATGATCAAACCACGTTCCTCGAGTTCTCTGAAGTACTCCCACGTGGCCCATTTTGGAACCAGAAGCGAGTTGGCGATGAGGACTCTCGGTGCCCATTCGTGTGTCTTGAACACCGCTACGGGCTTTCCACTCTGAACGAGTAAAGTTTCGTCGTTCTCAAGTTTTTTCAGCGTTTCAACGATCTTGTAAAAGCACTCCCAATTGCGTGCGGCTTTTCCAGTTCCACCATACACGATCAGATTGGCCGGATCTCTCGCCACCTCCGGATCAAGGTTGTTCATCAGCATGCGCATCGCTGCTTCCGTCTGCCAACTTTTACAAGTCAGGGTAGTTCCTCTCGGCGCCCTGATGATTTTTTGCTTTTCCACCGTTTCCACACTTTCGACCTCCTTCATTTCTATTGTATCATCTGAACTGAAACACAACAAAATAGAGGTGAGTGTACGTGGAAACGCTCTTGATAAGGCATGAAGAGCTCGTGGAGAAGATTTCTCAAAAGATTGTTGAAGCCAACAACATCATGCGAGAAGAGATCTTTCGGCAACTTCTTTCTTACGAAGGTCCCTTCTGTGACGTGCTGCGCAGGAACGCTGAGGTCGCAAAAACGAAAGGCCTTCCCCTGTGTCAGGACACAGGATTTATAGAGTTCTTCATTTTCACTCCGTTCAACGCGATCTTTCAAAGACCTGTTCAAGAAAGTTGCGATGAGGCCGTCATGAAGGTTTACTCTTCCAGGCCTTACCGCCACTCCGTCGTGAGTGATCCTCTGTACGAACGGAGAAACACTCGGACCAACACCCCTTCGATCTGTCACATCTTTCACTGGGGCGAAAACAGGCTGCAGATCAGGCTGTTGATCAAGGGTGGGGGAAGCGAGAACCTAACGACGTTGTTCATGTTGCCTCCAACGGCCGACGACGAGGAGCTTCTTGAGAGAATAACCGAACATGTTGCCCGACACGGTTCGAAAGGTTGTCCACCTTTGAGAGTTGGTGTGGGCGTGGGTGGGAGCGCGGACAAAGCCATGCTGCTTTCGAGGCTCGCGCTCACTTACAGCCTCAACGAGGTGAATCCTGATCCACGCTATGAATTGCTCGAACGGAGAATTTCGGAGAAACTGAACCAGCTGAGAATAGGTTTTCAAGGCCTTGGAGTTGGTCCTACGGTTTTCTCAGTTCACATTCTGCAGGCACCAACGCATATAGCAAATCTTCCAGTTGCTGTTTCGTTTGACTGTTATCTCTCCAGAATTGGGGTGATGGAAGTTGAACCTGTTAGAATTGAGAGCAGGCGAAAGAATTGACTATACAGGTGCTATGATTGTTATGAGAGACGCCGCACAAAAAAGGATTGAAATGTTTTTGAGAAAGGGTTCGAATGTGCCTGTCGATCTAAAGGGAAAGATTGTTTTCTACGCTGGACCAACCAGAATCGTGGACGGCAGGTTCGCCATAGGTCCAACGACGAGCGAGCGAATGGACAGGTACTTGAAAATGCTTTTCGAACTTGGAGTCCTGGCCACCGTTGGGAAAGGTGAAAGGAGCGAGACGGCGAGAAAGCTCTGTCGAGAATACCGCAGGATATATTTTGTCGCACCGAGTGGAGCCGCGGCAGCACTTTCAGAACGCGTTGAGAGTCTCAAACTTCTGACCTTTGAAAATCTCGGGACCGAGGCGGTGTACGAAATCCAGGTGAAGAACTTTCCTCTCATAGTGGCCATCGACTCTGAGGGCACCGATATTTTCGAGCTCATAAAATCTACAGGAGGAGGCGATCGAGCGTGAGATTAGTGAGCACGATCCTTGCAACGGTCGGTATTGTCTCAGTCTTGTGGAATTTTCCATCGTCACGGTTTGTTGCTGTAGTCTGCTTCATCGCTCTGGGGGCAGTATCAATAATTCGTCGCCCCAAGTGCGTCGAGAGTGTCGATCAAGACACAAACAACGAGAGAGTCTTCGAAGAGATATTCACATCTGCAGACATTTTGAAGCAGGACGCTCACGAACTCGGTGACGTTTCGAAGCAAGCTCAAACCATGTCCGTGGAACTCTCACAGCAATCGAAGAAGATCTCTGAGCTGATCCAGTCTCTGACAGCTGCCTTGGAGGAAACATCTTCCAGCGCGAGCGAAATCGCAAAGACTGCAAAGCTTGTGGGAGAGGATGCGCAGAGGATGCGTCAGGATTTCAGCTCGTTCGAACTGGAAGTGAAGCAAATACACGATGCTTTGCTTGAGCTTTCCAGAGAAAACGCACAGACCTCCGAAAGGTTGAACGAGCTTCTCTCATCTATGGAAAACCTCAGGGAGAAAACCGGTGCGATCGTGCAGGCCGTTCAGCTCATCAGGAACATCTCCGAACAGACAAACCTGCTGGCCCTCAACGCAGCAATAGAGGCAGCGCGAGCAGGAGAACACGGCCGGGGTTTCGCCGTCGTTGCAGAGGAGGTTCGCAAGCTCGCCGAACAATCGAAGCAGTTCGCCGGTTCGATAGTTGAGAACGTGCAGAGTGTCGAACAGGCGGTCGCTGACTCGGTGAAAAAGAATGAGGAAGTCGCCAGGACGATGAAAGAAACAGCTCAGACGAGTCAGGTATTCGCCAACAGGTTGGGAAAGTTCAAAGAGCAGGCCGGCAGTTTTGCAAAAACGCTGGAAGAGATAGTTCATTCCATAGAGAGTCAGGTCACCTCCACGCGAGAGATCGAGCTCGCAGTGAACAGCAACACCAACGCCGCATCACAATTGATGGAGTTCACCTTGGAGATGGAAAAGAACGCGACCTCACTTGAGAATGTGGCCTCCCAGCTGGCAGAAAAAGCCCAAATCTTGACGGTAAGATCGCTCAAGCTCAGAAGTCTAGCGGGTGCAAGAAACTGGATCATGCAGCGTGTGAAAGAACTCTCGCAGCTGTTCTCAAGACCGGAGTGTCAGCGGCTCGATTGGGGTGCTTTCGAACCCGTTGTGAAACGTTTTCTTGCAGAGAAACAGGGTATCTATGAGGCTGCGTTCATAGCCGACAGCGAAGGAAACTTCATCACCACGACAGGTACAAAGGGCACCATTAAAGACAGAAACTATTTTCATCGCCTGAGGAACAGCAATCTTGAATGGACCATGTCAGATCCAATACGTTCGCGGGCAACCGGAAACATGGTCATCACGATCGCTTTCGCGATCCGTGAAAACGGCAGATTCAAAGGTGTCGCGGGCGTCAATCTGAACGTCAGCAAACTGGAAGAACAGGTCGAGTACTCCGCGGCTCAACCGCAGAAATGACACCTGCAGAAATGGCCCGGTGATACTTCAACGAGTTTCGGTTCCTCAACCTTGCACATTTCAACGGCTTGGGTGCATCGCGTGTGGAAGACGCACCCGGATGGGGGATTGGCCGGATTGGGTATCTCACCTCTTGGGATCGATCTAATGCGTCTGCCCGTACCAAAGGAGGGTATCGAATCAAGCAATGCTTTTGTATAAGGATGCGCGGCCCTCTCGAATATGTCCTCTTTTGAACCCATCTCCATGATCTTGCCAAGATACATGACCGCAACATGTGTGGCCATGTGATCGACGACCGCCAAATTGTGCGTGATGAACATGTAAGTCAAACCAAATTTCTCCCTGAGTTCTTTCAACAGGGTGAGTACTCGAGCCTGAACCGACACATCCAGCGCAGACGTGGGTTCGTCCAGCACCAGGAACTCTGGCCTTAGAACCAGTGCCCTTGCGATCGCTATCCTCTGCCTCTGACCTCCCGAGAACTCGTGAGGGTATCTGAACATGTGCTCTTCGCGCATACCGACCAGCTCGAGAATTTCCTTTATGCGAACGTATATCTCATCGGAACGCATTTTGAAATGGATCTTCAGACCCTCACCAACAATGTCCTTGACGAGCTTTCTTGGATGCAACGAGTTGTAAGGATCCTGCTGCACTATCTGCATCCGTCGCCTGAACTCAAGGAAATCTTTCTTTTCGATTTGTGTGATATCGTGCCCATCGTAAAGTATCTTTCCAGAGGTGGGTTCGATGAGCTTGATCACCGTTCTACCAAGTGTGCTCTTACCGGATCCCGACTCGCCAACCACCGCAAAGATCGAACCTTTTTGTATTTCGAAGGATACGTCGTTCACCGCTTTCACGTAGATTGGCCTGGAGAACAGGGACTTCCTGATCTCGAAATACTTCTTCAACCCTTCAACTTTCAGCAACGCTGCCATTTCGATCACCCGCTGCGTAGAGATGGCATGCCACAAAATGGTTCTCAGAAACTTCTATCAGATCGGGAAGCTCAACCTTGCATCTCCCAAAAGCTCTTTGGCATCTTGGATGGAATCGGCAACCGCTGGGTGGATCGACCAGGTCTGGAACCACACCAGGGATTCCTTTGAGTTCCTTTCTCTGTCCAACAAGTGGTATCGAGTCGATCAAACCAACCGTATAGGGGTGTAGAGGGTGCGCGAATATCTCGTCACTCTTCGCCACTTCAACAACGTTTCCGGCGTACATAACCGCAACCCTGTCGCAGAATTCCGAAGCCACCGCCAGATCGTGAGTGATGAAGATGACAGCATTCTTGCTCACTTTCACAAGATCGTCGAGCAACTCAAGAATCTGCGCCTGGATCGTCACATCGAGCGCCGATGTGGGTTCGTCAGCTATGAGTAACTTTGGCTTCACTGCCAGTGCCATGGCGATCATGACCCTCTGTGCCATCCCACCGCTCAACTCGTGGGCATACAGATTCATCGTTCTCTTCCAGTCGAGTCCAACCATAGTGAGGGCCTCCGGAACGAGCTGGTAGGCGTCCTTTATCGATATGTTCTGACTGTGCGCTATCGCCTCGGCGATCTGAAAACCTACCTTAAAAACGGGGTTCAACGCGGCGACAGGTTCTTGAAAGATCATGGAAATCGACTTGCCTCTAACTTTCTCCATCTCCTCCTCAGACAGGCTCAACAGATCTTGACCGAGAAATTCAACTTTACCAGTCGTTATTTCGCCAGGCGGCTCTATCAACCTCATGATCGACAAAGCTGTTACGGATTTTCCACAACCAGTCTCGCCGACCACCGCAAGCCTTTCTTCCTCGTTGAGCCACAGTCTGACACCGTTGAGTGCCTTTATGACCCCACGATAGGTGTAAAACACCACCCTCAGATTTTCTACATTCAAGAGAGACCCGCGCACCTTCGATCACCTTCGCAGTCTCGGATCGAGAATGTCCCTGATACCATCACCTAAAAGATTGAATCCTAAAACCACCAGAGCGATAAAGAGACCAGGAAAGGTGGAGATCCACCAATGGTTTATCAAATAACTCCTCCCATCGCTCACGATTGCACCCCATTCGGGTGTCGGCGGCTGGGCTCCAAGGCCAAGGAAGCCAAGGCCCGCCGCAGTGAGGATGATCGTTCCCATTCTCATCGTAAGTTGCACAAGAATCGGTGAGACGCACATGGGCAGGATGTGAAAGAGTAAGATTCTCAAATCGCTCGCGCCAACAGCTTTCGCTGCCTCCACAAATGGTTGGGACTTCACACGCATCGCTTCTGCCCTTGCCAGCCTCGCTATGACCGTCCATTCCACCAGCGAGATCGCAATGATGGCGTTGGTCAACCCACGGCCCAGAACTGCGGACAGGGCCATCGCGAGTATCAACCTTGGAAAAGCCAGAAAGACATCAGTGATGCGCATGAGAACCTCATCGATCCAGCCACCGAAATATCCCGCAACGATACCGACTGCTGTACCTATCGTGCCACTGATCACCGTCACAAGGAATATGATCCAGACCTCGATCCTCGCACCGTACAGCACTCTGCTCAGTATGTCTCTGCCAAACTGGTCGGTGCCGAAGAGAAACTGTCGACTCGGGGGTTTCAACCTGTTGGCAAGGTCCACCTTTACAGGATCATAGGGTGCAAGTACTGGTGCCAAAAGGGCCATGATGAGAAAACCGATGACGATGAACGTTCCAACCATGGCGAGTTTGGTCCTTCTCCAGAGGTACAGTGTGTGTTTCCAATCTTCGATTATTGGTTTCCACCGCGAAATCTCAGTCTTCCCAACCTGTGTGTTCTCCAACAAAACCACCTCTCAGATCCTCATTCTCGGATCGAGCGCTGCATACACGATGTCCACAACGAGATTCACGAGTGAATATATGACCGCAACGAACAACGTACCACCCATTATCGCGGGATAATCGAGTACAAGGAGAGCATTCACGATGTATCTGCCCAAGCCAGGCCAACTGAAGATCGTTTCTGTCAGTACAGCACCCTCGAGCAAGCCTCCGAACGTGAGACCGATGATCGTTACAACAGGTATCAAAGCATTCCTCAGAGCGTGTCTGTATATAACAAGGCGCTTGCCTATCCCTTTCGCTTTAGCGGTCCTGATGAAATCTTGCCGAAGAACGTCTAGCATGCTGGCCCTTGTTATCCTCGCAATCGACGCAGTTGCCGAGTATCCCAAGACGATCGTGGGCAAAACAAGGTGAGCCAGGGCATCCTTGAAGGCTTCCATGTTACCCGAGAGAAGCGAATCGAGCACCAGCAAGCCCGTATATTTCGTTGGGGGTGTTACGAACAGGCTGAGCCTTCCTCCTCCAGGCAACCAGCCGAGACGGAAATAGAAGAGAAGCAACAGCAAAAGGCCCGTCCAGAATACTGGCATGGACACACCGAGTATCGAGAAAACACGGGAGAAATGATCTATGAACCTGTTCCGATAGACAGCTGACAGTATGCCCAGCAGGATGCCCAAAACAACCGAAAGCAGCGTCGCACATATCGCAAGCTCAAGAGTGGCTGGGAAAAACTCCGCGATGTCTTTGACTACAGGCCTGTTCGTTTTCAAAGATGTGCCAAGATCACCCTTCAGCAAGCCAGACATGTAATCAAAAAACTGATTGATCAGTGGCTTGTCCAACCCGAGACGCCTTCTCAAGTCCTCTACTAATTCAACAGGTGCGTTTCCTCCTAAAATCGCTCCAACCGGATCTGCAGGAATGACTTTGGAAATCACAAACACGAGAACAGAAACGCCGAAAAGAACCAGTAGCATCAGAAAAAGCCTTTTAACTATGAAAGACGCAAGCTTCATGCGACTGAGTTGACCTCCTTAGAAGAAATTGAGAGCAAGCGGCCGGCCTCTGCCGGCCGCCAAGGTCATTTCTTGCTTATCTTCGTGAAATCAAACACGAGCGTGTAACCTTCACATGCCTTTTCAAATCCCACAACGTCGTTGCTCACCGCCCAGAATCCCACAGGCTGGTACAGCATGACGAACGGGCTCTTGTAGATCCAGTACTCTTGAAGCTCCTTGTATAACTGAGCACGCTTCTCGGGATCTTGTTCAACTCCTGCTTTTTCTGCAAGATCTGCAGCGTAGTCATCGTACCACATGTTTCGCCATGCGAGTTGCTTGACCCTGTAGTTTGCAAAAGGTTTCGCCAGTGCGTCTGGATCTGGATAGTCAATACCCCATCCTGCTATGATCATCTGATGTCCTTGCTGACGATATTTCTGGTACATCTCTCCAGATGGCATCAGGACTATGTTCGCCTTTATACCTATCTCTGCCAAGTTCGACTGCACGATCACAGCCTCGTTCCTTCTTATTTCCGTCGTGCTCGTGATCAGTTCAACTTCGAAACCATTCGGATAACCCGCTTCAGCCAGCAGTTGCTTCGCTTTCTCTACATCCCTCTTGAACGGATTCAACTCGATGTAACCGAAGTAACCTATCGGCATGAAGTTCTGGTTCAAAACAGCAAAGCCTCTCATGACAGAGTTGATTATCGCATCGTAATCGATCGCGTATTTGATCGCCAAACGCACCCTTTCATCTTTGAATGGACCCCAACCGACGTTCATCGCGATGTATTCGTTGGACTGCTCAGGCGTCGTGACCAGTCTGATGTTGGATGGCTCCGATTCTCTGAGCTGTGCCGCCTGTTCCGTCGTGATGTTCCATGCCACGTCCACGTCGCCTCTTTGAACCAGCAAGAACTGCGTTGTTTCCTCAGGAACATCGCGTATGATGATCCTCTTGAGCGGTGGTTGACCACGCCAGTAGTACGGGTTCGCCTCCATCGTGATCATTTCCCTGCGTTTCCATTCAGTCACCACATAGGGGCCTGCTCCGGCTCCGATGGATTTGTCTGTCAAGTACGCTTCGCCAAGATCTCCATTGACTTCGTTCGCAAGCACAAGTTTCTTGTTCACAATTCCTCCCCATGGTGGTGCGATGATAGACAAAACGATGTTCGCTGCAAGTGGCTTGGTCTTGAGAACAACCGTCCGGTCATCTTCTGCATAGATCGTTTCTTGCATGTTCTCGGCGGTCAAACCGAGCTCTTCGAACAACCACGCTGGGGATTTCCTTATCTTCAGAACCCTTCTGAACGAAAACACGACGTCTTCTGCCGTGAGAGGATCTCCATTCGAGAACTTCAATCCTTTCCTCAGGTAGAACTTCCACACGGTGCCGTCTGGGGAAACTTCCCAGCGTTCTGCGAGCTCTGGAACGGGTGTCAGAACACCGTTGACTGGCTCGATTTTGGTTAAACCAGAATAAGCAGCGGTGACCACTGCGGCAGCGAAGGTCTCATAACACACAGCCGGGTCGAGTGTGATGAAGATCTCCGTGTTGGCAGCGATCACGAGCGTGTCCTTGGGCGTCTTCGCGTAGGCTACAACGAGCGTCAGCACTACTAGTGTCAGCACCAACAACTTTTTCACAGAAATCCCCCCTTCGTCTTGGTTTAAACCTACTATACCACATTTGGCCGTACTTGTTCAAGAGTTTTGATCAAAAGATGAGCAGCTGTTCAAAAAAGATCAAAGACCTCTCCAAATCCTGGTTTCAGAGGGAGCCTGTCCGAATGGACTGGACGACCGAACGCGGAGTCTGCGTTGTGTTATCCCGTGAAAATCCCTCCTCTCCTCGAGACCTAGCACGGGTGCGTAACGTCACACCACCTACGGCTTGTGGGTTCGTCAAGCGTGAATACGAGTTCACAGTTCGTATGAACAAACCTCCGAGCACTTGCAGGGCCTGGTGTGGTAAAGATAGCCATCTTACCCGCGATTTTGATGCGTTCCTGTGCGTTAAAAGCGCACTTGGCAAGTACCGAAACTACGAGTGTCACCACTATCGGGTTTTCGCAAGGGCATCCATGTAGAATTCCAGAGTGCAATTATGCCAAAGACATCCATTCGGTCCGGGCAGGTCTTACGGATCCGGCGTGAAAATAACCGTGTGTTCGGTATAATCATTGTGGGAGGTCTCAATTTGAGAAGGGTCAAGCTCACACATTTGATTCTGTTCGTCAACGTACTCATCATGTTTGTGATGATGATTGCAAAACTGACTTCCTCTTTTCGCAATGAAGCTTATCTTCTGTTGAATTTCGGTGCTCAGTATGGTCCACTTGTGGCGAACGGAGAATGGTACAGAACCGTCACAGCGATATTCGTTCACGGTGGTATCCTGCATTTGTTGTTCAATTCCTACGCACTGTTTTACTTTGGAACAATTGTGGAGTCGATCTACGGACCCGAAAAGTTCGTCGTTTTGTACCTTCTGTCTGGCCTGGTTGGCAACGTCGCGACGCATCTGCTTTACTACAAGTCGGTCTCAGTTGGTGCGAGCGGAGCGATATTCGGTTTGGTCGGCGTGTTGTTCATCCTCGGTTTCAAACGCGATGCTCCATTCTACGTGAGGTCTGTGACTGGCTACGCGTTGTTGCCCATGATCATTTTCAACGTCGTGTACGGATTCTTGCCTGGAAGCGGCATCAACAACGCGGCGCACCTCGGAGGTTTTTTCACCGGGATCTTGATGGGTTATCTGATCAAACCGGTGCCTTCTGTCTACAGTCGGAAAAAATCCGTGTTTCTTGCTTGGAGAGCAGCGGCACTCGCTTTTGGAGCCCTCGTGGTGTACAGTTTCATGATGCTCGCCTTCCGTTCGATAATCTAAATTCAGAGTTCTTCGATGATCTTAAGCAGGGCCTTTGCAGCAAGCGTCGTACCTTCTTTTTCGTAACCCTCAACACCAAGCATGGTCCTTATTTCCCCGACCTTCACACCCGTCTCAAACATCTTCTTCAGATAGTACTCAGCAAGCTTGTGATGTTCTTTCTGCCGTTGGACAGCTCCGAAAGGATTAGCGAAGTACGACGTGACCAATCCGCTTTCCGAAGTCGTGCCTTTGCTCATGCGTTTGCCCTCGGAAAAAACCCTCAGAGCTTCGTTAACGCTGTCGAAGAAAACGATTCTTTCTTCGTCTCTACTGACTTCGGTGTAGTTGTTGGCGTAGAAGAAGAAATCGATGTGTGTGGGTGTGACTATCTCGTTGTAGTTGTTGAACGGAACTATGACGCGCGCGTTTATCTGGTCTGGGTTCATGAAGATACTCCTGTCCATTGTTGAGTAGGCGTATCCTGGCGGCAAATCGTCGAGCCTAACGAATGCTCCTGTTTCCGTACCGTAGGCGACCACATGACCATCCATGATCGCGAGACTGCCCATATCATCAATTATCGTGTCCACCTGTGCAACCTCTTCAAGCCTGCTCAAAGCATCCAGTGTTTCGCTCTTTCCCGCGCCGCTATCGCCGACGAACATCGCGACGGCCATCTTACCGTTCTTCAGAATGATCCGGGCCATCGAACCGTGTATCGGCAACCGTCCCTGATCGATTCTGATCAAGTTGTGAATCGTGAGCGTGGTCTTCTTCATGTAACCAAAATAATCGTTCTCATCGATCGCCGGGATGATCCCGACGTACATCTCACCATCTCTGAATATCACACCGTTTCTCCAGCGCTCGTTGAAGTTGGGAATTCTGCTTGGTTCCAGACCAAAGATCAGCATTCCATCGGGTTCTCTCTGCCTGAGATGCTTCGGCGTTGCGAGCTCGAACAAGTTAGCCAAACCCGCACCGTGCGCAAGATAATCCACGTGCACCAGGTTGTAAAATAATAAATCTCCCAC
The DNA here is from genome assembly GCA_003510135.1 of Pseudothermotoga sp. Classification (GTDB taxonomy): domain Bacteria; phylum Thermotogota; class Thermotogae; order Thermotogales; family DSM-5069; genus Pseudothermotoga_A. The sequence continues at coordinate 36,621 of DOKY01000002.1, read as the reverse complement.
GAAGATCGGAAATCTAAACCATTCTTTGGAATCGAGCTCTATCTTGTCCAGAACAAGCTCTTCGACGACGGGCAGAACACCCTTTCTCTTGTTCGACTTGGTGTAGAAGATCACCGGTGGATCAAACACGGCTCCCCAAACGGTGGGTATCTTCCTGATCCAGGGCAATCGATCGAATTTCTCGGCGTCGATATCCTCAACGAGAAAGGCTACCTGCGCACCGCTGGGAAGTTGTCTCATCACCGTGGGGAAGGAATTGGAAATGTTCATCACGAGCTCTCTGTAAAGATTCTTGATCACTGCTTTGAACTGATCGCTGATCTGGGTGATCGTATACTCTATGCTCGCCCTTCTTATGTGATCGTCGGAATACTTCTCCTTGCGAACCATGAATCTGTGTTTCGAACGCCAGAAAGAATAGAACGCCTCGACAAACTTCTCAAGATCCCGTGGGTTGACGTAATAGATGATGTTCGTCAGTTCTTTCACGTTTCTCATCGTCAGCAGGTGCAAATATTCAATGAATCTACGGAGATCGTAGTCGCCGTCGAGTTTGAAGGTGTTCAGGGCGTTCAGAAGTGGGCTGCGTCTCTCCTTGAGAATGTCAATGAACTCTTTGAGCAGCGATTCGAACTTCTTCTGGCCCATGATCTGGCTGTAGTTTGTGTAAATGACAGAACCATCTATGATCACACTTCGGCTCAACGTAACACCTCTCCAATGTACTTATACCGCCGTTGCCTTTCATGTGCTGGAAAAATCTCTAACGAAGTAGTTACGCATCGTTTCTGAAGAGAAAAGGAATGAACCGAGTGTCAGATCAGGCGGCCTGTGGTTGGCAGGTTTGGCTCTGAATTCTTCGCCTCTTCCTGCGCTATCAAATAGGAAGCTCTTGCCGTCAGCAAACATCACTACGCACGATTTTCGCGAGAGAAAATGTGATCTGCAACCTGTTTCACGCGGTTCGTAACCGATTGTTCTCTGCATCAGATCTTCTGGCTGATTTTCTTTTTTGGTAGAATGTATTCTGTCAGCGTTAGAGTAGTCAGCGGAGGTGGTTCTCTTGTTAACGTACATCGTCAGAAGGTTGCTTCTGTTACCCTTAATCCTGTTCGGGCTGTCTTTGATCGTCTTTGGAATGATACAGAGTTTGGGACCGGACAGATTGCTGGCAGCTTATGTGAATCCCGGCGTGCTGGACAAGTTGACACCAGCTCAGCTGGAAAAGATTAAGCAGAAGTACGGCTTAGGTGATCCAATGATGATCCGTTATCTCAAATGGCTCAAGAACACTCTTCAGGGAGATCTTGGCTGGTCGCTCGTTGGAAAGCAACCCGTGAGGGATGCGATACTGAGCAGGCTGCCCTGGACCGCGGAACTGGCTCTTTATTCAATAATCCCGGTGGTCTTCGTGGGAGTGTGGCTCGGCGTGATAGCTGCGGTCAACAGGGACAAATTCCTCGATCATTTCGTCAGGATCTTTGCGGTCGTTGGATGGAGTTTTCCGGATTTCGTCTTTGGGCTCATCGTACTCATGGTCTTCTACAGCATCCTGGGGTGGTTCCCACCTGGTAACCTCAGCCTGTGGGCGGACCAGGTGATCAAATCTCCCGAATTCAGGAGGTTCACTTCTCTTGTTACGATAGACGCTCTTTTGAACGGCAGATTCGACGTTTTCGTCGATGCCTTGAGGCATCTCGTGGCTCCCATCCTGACTCTTTCCTGGCTCTGGTGGGCGTATCTGTTGAGGATCACTCGATCGAGTATGCTCGAAGTTCTCACAAAAGAGTACATAAGAACTGCGCGAGCCAAGGGTTTGTCCGAGCGGGTCGTGATCAACAAGCATGCGAGAAGGAACGCGATGATACCTGTAGTAACCGTTGGTGGAGGAATGGTCATACAACTGTTCGCCGGCACGGTGATTGTTGAAATGGTGTTCAACAGGACTGGCATGGGAAGTTTTACCGCCACAGCGGCTACACAGCTCGACTACGCCTCCATAATGGCCTCAACGCTCTTCTATTCTTTGATACTCGTTTTGGGAAACCTCGTGATAGACATTCTGTACGCCGTGGTCGATCCACGTGTCAGGCTCGGTTGAGGGGGAATGAGCATGAGAGTTGAGACAAGAAGAACATTGAGAAGGCTCCTGAGAAACCCATCCGCCGTGCTGGGATTTTCACTGCTAATTTTCTTCACCCTGATCGCGATCTTTGCGCCTTTAATATGTCCACCGCAGTCTTACGATCCGTACATGATACCCATCGTGACCTGGGATAAGACACCACAGCCTCCGTCGGAAGGACATCCGTTCGGTATCATAGATGGACGGGACATCTTCTACGGGGTCGTTTGGGGTACGAGGACTGCTTTCAAGGTGGGTTTGACGGTTACACTGACTTCAACACTCGTGGGGCTTGTTATAGGCTCCATCGCGGGTTATTTCGGTGGATGGCTCGATGAGGTCCTCATGAGGATTACCGATGTCTTTCTGTCAATTCCCTACATACTCGCGGCGATAGTCATGACCGCCTTCCTTGGCATGGGCCTGGACAAGGTGATGATTTCTCTGATCATCTTCGGCTGGATGGCCACGGCCAGGCTCATCAGAGCGAACATATTGCAGGCCAGAGAAGAACAGTATGTCCTCGCGGCAAAGGCGCTTGGTGTGAGTGATTTTTGGGTCATAACGAAACACATATTGCCGAACACGATCTTTCCTGTGCTCATACAGGCGACGATGCGAATAGGTTCTCTTGTCATCACGGCAGCGGCACTCAGTTTCCTCGGTCTCGGAGCACCCGTTGGGTACGCGGACTGGGGAGCACTGTTGAACTTCGCCCGCAACTGGCTATTGGGAGCTTCCGGAGAAGCTTTGAGGTACTGGTACGCGATCGTTTATCCAGGCACCGCGATGGTGTTGTTCGTGCTTGCATGGAATCTGGTTGGTGATGCACTGAGGGATGCGTTTGATCCACGTCTGAGAGGGTGAGCGAGATGGAGAAGAAACCCGTGCTGAGTGTGAAGAATCTCAAGACATATTTCTATACGGAAGACGGGATAGTAAAAGCGGTTGATGGTGTCGACTTCGACGTCTATCAGGGTGAGACGCTTGGAATAGTAGGAGAATCTGGTTGTGGTAAAAGCGTCACCGCGCTCTCAATTCTGAGAATCCTCGATGAGAAAGGCAGGATCGTGGAAGGGCAGGTTCTGCTCGACGGAGTCGACCTGACGAAAATCGAAGAGCAAGATATGAGAAAGATCAGAGGAAAAGACATAGCCATAATCTTCCAGGAACCCATGGTGGCTCTTAATCCGGTTTTCACCATCGGTGATCAAATCATGGAGGCGATCATGCTTCACCAGAAAGTCGACGAGAAAACAGCCAGAAACATGGCGGTAGACTTGCTCAGAAAGGTCGGTATACCCGAGCCAGAGAAGAGAATAGATCAATACCCGCACGAGCTTTCCGGAGGAATGAGGCAGCGCGCGATGATAGCTATGGCACTCTCGTGTAAACCAAAGGTGCTGATCGCGGACGAACCGACCACGGCGCTCGACGTGACCATTCAGGCACAGATTATGGAGTTGATGAAGGAGCTTCAAAAAGAGTACGGGATGGCGATCATGCTGATCACTCACGATTTGGGACTCATCGCCGAGAACGCCGACAGGGTGGTGGTCATGTACGCCGGAAAGGTCGTCGAATACGCAGACGTCAAAACTCTCTTCAACGATCCAAAGCATCCCTACACGTGGGGGTTGCTGCACGCGATCCCGAGGCTGGACATAGAGCAGACGCGGCTGTACAACATTCCTGGCGTGGTTCCCGATCCGCTTCATTTCCCACCTGGTTGTAAGTTCAACCCGAGGTGTGAGTTCAAAGAAGAAAGGTGCACGCGGGAAGAACCGCAGTTGATCGAGGTCGGTGAAAACCACACAGTGAGGTGCTTCTTCTGGCAGAAGGTGGACGAGGCAAAAAAGAGAAAGGTTGGTGAGTTCGTGTGAGCGCAATCTTGAAAGTGGAAAACCTCGTGAAGTATTTCCCCATCAGGGCCGGGGTTTTCAAACGTGTTGTGGCCTGGATCAAGGCTGTGGACGGCGTGTCGTTTGAGATCAACGAGGGTGAAACAGTTGGACTCGTTGGCGAATCCGGTTGTGGCAAAACGACGATTGGTATGGTCCTGCTCAGACTCTACGAGCCAACCTCAGGGAGAATCATTTTTGATAACGAGGATACGACCTATTTCTTCATGCCGGCACTGCGTGCACGATCTTACATAAAGCGGACATACGTCGACAAATTCAATGCGTTGTTGAAAGAGCTGGGTTCGAAGGATGCCGTGGTCAACGCTTTGGAGGGAGTGGACAGAAGGTACGCCGAAATGTTCTTCAGCGAGGCGAAGTCCTCCACTGGAAAATTCTGTTCGTTACTCCTTTCCAATATGGATGAGAAGCGCAAGCAGTTCAGGAAAAACGTTCAAATAGTTTTCCAGGATCCGTACAGCTCTCTGAATCCCAGGCTCCGCATAAAGTCTATCGTGGGCGAAGGTCCTGCAGTTCACAAAATGGTGAAGGGCGAGAAAGAGCTCATAAACAAGGTGCGTTCCGTGCTTGAAGATGTTGGTATAAGCGGCGATTACATGTACAGGTTCCCGCACGAGTTCTCCGGTGGTCAGAGACAAAGAATTGGTATAGCAAGAGCACTCGCTTTGTCTCCCAAACTGGTGATCGCCGATGAAGCAGTTTCGGCACTGGACGTTTCGATAAGGTCACAAATCATCAATCTGATGAAAGATCTCCAGCACGAACACAAACTGACTTATCTTTTCATCTCGCACGATCTTTCGGTTATAAAATACGTGAGCGACAGGATCATCGTCATGTATCTTGGCAAAATCGTCGAAACTGCCGCGAAGAAAGATCTGTTCGACAATCCCTCACACCCTTACACGAGGGCACTGATGAGCGCGATACCCATACCCAATCCAAACATCAAGAAGGAAAGAATTATTCTCAAAGGCGATGTGCCCAGTCCCGTCAATCCTCCATCAGGTTGCAGGTTCCACACGCGTTGTTACATGGCACAGGAAATCTGCTCCAAGGAAGAACCCCAGATGAGAGAGATCAGCCCCGGACACTGGGTAGCCTGCCACTTCGCAAAATAAAAACCCGGGCTCGCCGCCCGGGTTTTTCAATTTCAGCTACTTCACTCTTCCTTCCACAGCCTGTAGTAATCTGCGGCACCTGGCATCATTGGGTTGTAGTACCAGCCTTTGACCCAGCTTCTTCTCACGTTGAGGTTCTGAGGTTCGTACAGTGCAACACCGAGCACATGGTTGATGGCGAACTGCTGAACCTTTCGGTAGATCTCAGCTCTGACGTTCGGATCCGTTTCTGTGGCCGCCTGCTCGATCAATTCGTTGCAGCTTTTACCACCCAGTTCGGGCGTGGGTGTCGAGACGAACTTCTTGAAGTTTTCACCCTGAGCGAAACCGTAGGTGCCAGCCGAATGGTAGTAAGTCTGGATGAAGTTGTGCGGATCTGGATAGTCTGCAAGCCAGCCTATGATGAACGCCGGCAGATAACCCTGCTTGTAGGAAGTCAGATACGTTGGCCACTGCTCGCCACGGACTTCGATCTTGAACTTCGGATTGATCATTTCAACGTAAGTTTTGATCATCTCAGCGACAGTTCGCCTTGCCTCGTTACCCGTGTTGTAGAGCAGCGTGAGCTTGAATCCTTTCTTCCAGACCTCACCGTTCCATGCCTTCTTGAACTCTTCAGCTGCTTTCGCAATGCTGAACTCAAACATCGGCAAATTCGGATCGTAGCCCAGCAGGCTGCTCGGAAGGTCTGCGGGGACCCTTCTACCAAGGCCACGCAAGACGTCCTTGATCACAGCATCGTAGTTTATAACGTAGGCGAACGCCCTTCTCACGTGCTCATCGCTGAAGAAATCCGGTGGTATTCCGTTACCATCGAGCTTTCCAGAGCCGATGTACTTGCTGTCTGGCTTCACGTTCCAGTTGAAGTGCAGCGATGTGATACTTATGATCGGAAGTCCCTTGGTTATGACGACGCCCGGCATGTTCTCAACCTGGGGCAAATATTGTGCCGGTACTGCAGCAAAGTCTGCGTCACCTTTCTCGAGCATTGCCCTTCTCGTGGACCATTCTTCGATCGCCCAGATGATGACTTTCTTGATCTTCGCGGGGCCTCTCCAATAGTTGTCAAATCTTTCCAGAGTGACCCTCATCTGCGTCCTATCCCATTCTACGAGTCTGAACGGACCGGTTCCCATTGCCTTCGCGTACAGCGGTGACTCTTCTTTTGGAAGATCCCAGTACTTCCACCAGGTGTCGGGCTTGCCATCCCAGCAGCCCTGTTCGATTGCCCACTGCTTGTTCAGGATCATACTCCATGTTGAATAGCCACAGAGGATCGAAAGGAACGGACCGAAGGGCCTTGAGAGTTTGAACACCACGCTGTCTCCGTCCACTTCTATAGCCGGGTCGATGTAGTCCGTGTAGACCTTGATCAGTGCGTCGCGGTATTCCGGGAGTGGTTCCTTCGTGGCTGGGTCGAGGATTTCACCGAGGGGTTTACCAACGATCTTTTCTACGAACTCGTCCAGCGAATAGACTTCAAACATGGCCTCCCAGAGCATCCACATCGGTCCACCGGCCGGGTCAAACAACAAGCCACGCTCGAAACTGTACTCGACATCCTCGGGTGTCAACTCCGCACCGTTGTGGAACTTTACGCCCTTCCTGATCGGGAACACGTAAGTCTTGCCATCATCTTTGATGAGTCCGTTTTCAAGGCTCGGCACAGCCGTGGCCAGTCTCGGTGCCATCTGGATGACGCTGTCGCCAACGTACTCGAGCAGACATTCGTAGATCTGGTTCAGAACCTCACCGCTCGCCGTGTCGTACGCAAAGTGCGGATCGAGTGTGTCTGGCTCACCAATTGTGACGGTGATGATGGTGTCAGGGTTTTTGACTTCTGCAAAGATCAGTGCCGCCAGAGCTAAGATAGCGATGACCCAGAATCTTCTCATCTTCTCAACCCCCCAAACGAGTGTATTGCACAACAATTATACTCCATTCACGCGCAAGATCAAAGTGTGAGAAAGACGTCTGCCAGATCTCGAAGATTATCTGAACGGTGGCTCGTGACCACGATGATCTTTCCAGCTTGTTTCTGCCTCTTCAGAATATCTTGCACCATCTGCCTACCAATTCTGTCGAGCCCGATCAGGGGCTCATCGAGGAGTAAAAGTAAAGGTTTGTGCACCAGAGCACAGGCAATCGCAACACGCCTCGCTTCCCCTTCCGACAGTTGAAACGGACTCCTGTCGAGCACGTCATCCCTGAGACCTACCTCAGCGAGTGCCTCCTTTACCAGTTCGTCCACATCGTGAAAGCCAAAATTCTTCGCAGAGAAGGCAACCTCATCGAAAACGGTTTCACAGAAGAATTGATCCTCAGCCCTTTGCATCACATAACCAATCTTGCTAAAATGGCGATTGCTAACGAATGTTCCGTTCAACAGGACAGCACCAGCCTGAGGCTTGAGCAAACCTGCCATAAGTTTGAGCAAAGTAGACTTACCGCTTCCGTTTGGTCCATACACAAGCAGCAGTTGACCGCCTCGCACGGTCACGTTCAAACCGTTGAACAACCTTCCACCGTTCTTGTAGCCAAAGACCACATTCTGCAGGGTCAACTCAGGATTCGACATCGCCAAACTGTCGCTCGATAAATTCGTTCACGCTACCGTGAAAATCCACACTGCCGTCGACCATGTGGACCACGGAAGTTGCCAGCTCAAAGAACACTCTTGGTTCGTGCGTCGAAATTATTGTCGTTTTGCCGAGCTCTTTGAGTTCACTCAGCGCTTCCTTCAGTTCCTCCACACCAAGGTCGTCCAGCATCGATGTAGGTTCATCCAGAAGGAACACTTCCGGCTCAAGCGCGTACATCGATGCGATGGCGAGTTTCTGAGCGGTTCCACCCGAAAGCGTGAGAGGATTCGCAGAACTCTTCTCCAGAAGATTGAACATTCTCAGGGCTCGATCGACCTTGTTTCGAATACAGTTTCTGTTCAGACCGAGGTTCTCCAAGCCGAAAGCGATGTCCTCCTCGACCGTCGAACCAACAATTTGATCGAAGGGATTGTGAAACACGTAGCAACACAGTTCTCGCAACTCTTTGCTGCCAACGAGTTTTCCATCCAGACGTATGGAACCCGAATGAATGGAAAGCAGTCCGGCCAGGATCTTCAACAGTGTTGTCTTTCCAGAACCGTTCGCACCTACGAGCAGCACAAACGAACCTTTTTCTATTCTCAAACAGATGTTTCTCAAGCTAAAACCGTCACCATAACTGAAGCAGACATCGCTCAGTTCGAGCACGATCCCACCTTCAGAGACTTGTAAATTCTGATGCCGCCCTCCTTGTAGAGATCTTCGACGTTTCCAAAGATCTCCTTCATCGCCCGTTTTATGTACGAACCACCTTTGTTGTGATAGGCGACGAGTTGCAGTGAACCTCCGTTGTTCAGATGTTCACACGATTCTCTTATCAATCTGAGCACCACGTTCTTGCCGGCTGCCAGGGGTGGATTCATTAAAACCAGGTCGAACTTTTCATCCTTCCAGGGTTCAAAGAACGCTCCCAACTTTATCGTGACATCCACGTTGTTTTTCCTTGCGTTTATTTTTGCAAACTCCACCGCTCGCTCGTTGATATCACTCATGCAGACCTCCAGATCGGGATATTCACCTTTCAACACGATACCTATCACACCGTATCCACAGCCAAGGTCGAGCACCTTCCTGCCGTACACTTCGCAGTGCTCTATGAGGATGCGCGTCGCCTTGTCAATCGCTCCAAAACTGAAAACGCCAGACGGTGTCTGGAACTGATAGACCCTTCCGTTCTTCAATTTCAGTATGGCCGTTTTAACCCTTAGTTCACTCTTTGGTTTTTCCGTGTAATAGTGCTCCATGGAAGCAGAAGGGGGCCACAGGCGGCCCCCCACTTTTCAGCTAGCTTTCTTGTCGTGAACAAGGGCGGCCTGTGCGGCGGCGAGCCTTGCCACAGGTACCCTGTACGGTGAGCAGCTCACATAATCGAGACCGGCCTTGTGGAAGAAGTGGATCGAGCGTGGATCGCCTCCATGTTCACCGCAAACGCCCACTTTGAGGTTCGGCCTGGCCTGTTTTCCTTTTTTCGTTCCCATTTCAACAAGCGCACCCACACCGTCGTAATCCAGCGTCTTGAACGGATCATGTTCGAGTATACCCTTTTCCAGATACTCGGGCAGGAACTTGCCAACGTCGTCACGGCTGAACGCAAATGTCATCTGCGTCAAATCGTTCGTTCCAAAACTGAAGAACTCAGCCTCTTTAGCTATCTCATCCGCTGTGACGGCCGCGCGGGGAACCTCGATCATGGTACCTATCTTGTACTCTATCTTCACGCCGGATTCTTCTATCATCTTGTCGGCAACTTCCGCGATGATCTTCCTCAGGAAAGCGATCTCGTTCACATGACCTACAAGGGGTATCATGATCTCCGGAATCACATCCATGCCGGTCTCCTTCTTCAGCTCTATGGCTGCTCCGATAATTGCCTTCGCCTGCATGATCGCTATTTCGGGGTACGTTATCGTGAGTCTGCATCCACGATGGCCCAACATTGGGTTCAGCTCACTGAGGGACCTGACGATATCCTTCAGTTCCTTCGGTGATATACCAAGCTCCCTCGCAGTCTCCTCAATCTGTTCATCGTCGTGCGGCAAGAACTCGTGCAAGGGTGGGTCTATGAGCCTTATCGTAACGGGATAACCGGCCATCGCCTTGAACAAGCCCTTGAAGTCTTCTTTTTGCAAAGGCAAGAGCTCGTTCAGGGCCTTTTCCCTGTCTTCTTTGGTCTTCGCCACGATCATCCTGCGCATCTTGGGTATTCTGTCCGCTTCGAAGAACATGTGCTCCGTCCTGCACAGACCTATACCTTCGGCACCAAACTTCCTTGCAATCTCAGCATCCCTCGGTATGTCAGCGTTGGCGCGCACACCGAGTCTTCTGATCTCGTCCGCCCACTTGAGGAGCTCAGCCACTTCGCCCTCAAGACCGACAGGCTTGATCGTATCAACTTTGCCGAGCAAGACTTCACCAGTGGCACCATCTATGGAGATCCATTCTCCCTCTTTTACCAGAACATCGTTCACTCTGAAGAAGCCCTCTTCTTCTTTGACCTCAATCGTCTCCGCGCCGACAACAGCAGGCTTACCCATGCCTCTGGCCACGACGGCCGCGTGAGAGGTCATTCCGCCCCTCGAGGTGAGAATACCCTGTGCGAAAGCCATCCCTCCGACGTCTTCAGGGCTGGTCTCTGGCCTTACAAGTATGACCTTCTCACCACTTCTTCCCATTTCTTCAGCTTTCTTGGAATTGAAGACTACGACACCCGTTGCCGCACCCGGGGAAGCGGGCAAGCCCTTGGCTATGACCTTCGCCTTTGCGCGAGCTTTATCGTCGAAACGTGGGTGCAAGACTCTCTCTATATCTTCCGGTTTGACTCGCAGCACCGCTTCTTCTTTAGTGATTATGCCCTCCTTGGCCATGTCCACGGCGATCTTGATGGCCGCCTTCGAGGTTCTCTTACCGCTTCTGGTCTGGAGCATGTACAGTTTACCCTCTTCGACCGTGAACTCTATATCTTGCATGTCCCTGTAGTGCCTTTCGAGCTTGTCCATGATTTTCATCAGTTCGTCGTACACCTCAGGCATCAGCCGCTTCAACTCTGCCAGTGGGACCGGTGTTCTGATACCTGCAACGACGTCTTCACCCTGAGCGTTTTGCAAGAACTCTCCATAAACTTCTTTCTCGCCGGTATTCGGGTTGCGCGTGAAGGCCACACCGGTTCCGGAACGTTCTCCCATGTTCCCGAAAACCATTGCCACCACGTTCACAGCCGTACCGAGCAGTTCGTCTTCCCTTATGTTGTTGATCTCTCTGTACTTCACTGCCCTCTCGCTCATCCAGCTTCCGAAGACCGCGTCGATGGCGAGCCACAACTGCTCATATACGTCCTGTGGAAACTTCTTGCCCTCTTCTTCATAGATTTTCTTGTAGATCTCAACGAGGTTCATGAGGTCGTTCGCGTCCAGCTCGATGTCCAGCTTCACACCTTTCTGTTTCTTCATCTCCTCGAGCGCGTTCTCAAACTTGCTTCTGGCAATACCCAACGCGGTGTCGCCGAACATCTGTAAAAACCTTCTGTAAGCATCGTAGGCGAACCTCGGATTGTTCGTCATCTTGATGAGGCCCTTGACAGTCTCGTCGTTCAAACCCAAATTGAGTATCGTGTCCATCATGCCGGGCATGGAGATCGCCGCTCCCGACCTCACCGAAACGAGCAGCGGTCTTTCGGGATCTCCGAAGCCCTTCTTTGTGACCTCCTCGAGCCGCTTCATTGCGCGCTCGACTTCTTCCTTGAGTCCCTCAGGATACGTACGACCATGCTGATAATAATACCTGCACACCTCAGCAGAAATGGTGAACCCGGGCGGAACAGGTATACCGAGGTTCGTCATCTCGGCGAGGTTTGCACCTTTACCACCGAGAATATCCTTCATTTCGGCGTTCCCTTCTGCCACGCCGTTTGCGAAAAAGTACACGAGTTTCTTGTTCATTAACACACCTCCCTCACTTGATGTTCCACTCTGTTATGTAAGCATCGTTGCTGACCGTACCAACAGCTACGAAAGCCGATTGTGAAGTCACCCCGAGGAGCTTCTCGATGATGGGAGCAAAGTCAACGAATACGAACAGCGAATGCCTGCTGGGATCGAAAAGTTTCAGAGCTTTATCCAGAGAAGCCTTTTCGCTACTCTTCTGGTTACTGAAGATCCTGACGTGGCTTCCATCGCATTTCACAGTGAAGTTGTCAATTCTCAGTTCGTCTCCTGAAACCTCTCCACGTCCCAGGGCTTCTGCTATCTCCTGCGGTGTTACGTGAGCTTCCATAACCGCATAGAACGATGGCTCAACAGTCTCAGTGCTAGATTGCGTTTCAAACAGACTCTGCACGAACTGGCTGAAACCAAAAGACATTGCCATCTTGCCTGAGGCTTTCTCAGAGAGAACCAGGATCTGCTCAGTGGTACTGCCGAAATCACCGGAAATCCCAAAGACCTGCCCAAGTGAGCCGAGCACGTTACCTGCCAGATCACTCGAAACCTGCTCCAGGATAGTCTTCACAGCCCTCGCGTTCTGGACGTTAGAAAAGACGAAAATCTCACCCGAGAGGTTTGGATCTCTGTGCAATTGGTAAGATGTATCTGGTCTCGTTTCGGAAAGTATCGCCTTCGCAGCATCGTTCCTGGCCTTCCACTGCAGAAAACCACTCACTCTGTCTGATTCAACCTTGATCACAAGCGATGATTCAAACTCAGCTTCATCATAGGCAAGCTCGGGTGAATAACCGACTGCCCAAACGGACGGATCCTCGAAACGCTTGTACACTTCGGGTGGAACTGTGCCTCCACCTTTCAGGCACAGGTTGGCGAAATCTTTGTTGTTCGAAACCACGACGTAAGATTTCTGGGCGCTCACCCAGATCTCTTTGCCCAGAAAATCTGCGATGGCTTTGGCCAGTTTCTCCGTTTCTTTTCCCGGGCCCATTGCCAGGAAGAAATCCTGATCCTTTTGAATCAACAGAATTTGACCTGATAGGAGCTCGTTGAACTGGTCAATTTTCGCCCCGTATTTCACGAGCTGACTGGCTATGACACCCTGAATCATGGACTCGATCCCAAGACCGTTGATGAGCGTGTCGAACAGAGCCACCTTTTTCATCTGCTCATAGTATTTCGCGTTGTCTCTGCTCAACAAAAGGAAATCGTAATTCTGCGGAACAAACTGGGTGAGCCCCAGCAACAGCGTGCTCACCAGCAATAACAAGAGTATCAGTTTTCTCATCCCGATACCTCCTCGTACATTTTTCACCTAATAATACCATAAAATTGGCCGATATCGGCTCAGAATCGCAGCTAAACCAAAAAGATAGCCAAAAACTTTCGGTACCTCTTCTGGATTCCTTTTTCCATCGCATTTCTCATAACTTTACCCGTCATTTTCCCCGTACAATTCAGTACCCACTTGAAATGAGTGGCCCCAAAGTGTTATTATACAAGCAAGAGGGAGATCTGATCTCCCAAAACTGCTGTAAGGAGGGGGGTTGAAGGATGAACAAGAAAGAACTCGTCGACAAGGTCGCGAAGAAGGCTGGCCTGAAGAAGAAAGACGTCAAGAAGGTCGTCGACACGATGCTGGAGTCCATCACCGAAGCTCTGGCAAAGGGCGAAAAGGTCCAGCTCGTCGGCTTCGGAAGCTTCGAAGTTCGCAAGGCGGCGCAGAGGAAAGGTGTGAACCCGCAGACCAAGAAGCCTATCACGATTCCTGCCAGGAAAGTTCCGAAATTCAGACCTGGCAAAGTTCTGAAGGAAAAGGTCAAGTGAAAGAAGGGGGCGCGAGCCCCCTTTCATTTGCCAACACAGAAATCTTTGAACATCCGATCAATCAGATCGATCCTGTACTGCCTTCCAAGCAGAGCATCCAGTGCCTCAAGACAGTTCCTCAGTCTTTCGGCTGCGGCATCAAGCCTTCCCTCATCCACTTCTTTGATTGCATTTTCAAGATTCGACTTACAGGACAGCAGAAGTTCGTACTGCCTGGTCGTGGTCACGTAGCCTTCCACGCTCTCGAACACATCCTGAACCTGCCTGACGATTTCCTCTTCGAGCTTCTCGATACCTTCCCTCTTCAGAGCAGATATGACCAAAACGTGCGTATCCGTGCCAAGCGCCCTCTTCAGACTCTCAGGATCCACGTTGTTGATGACATCGACCTTGTTGACCACGACGAGATATCTCTTGTTCCTGATGAGCTGTAGTATCCTGAAATCGTCTTCGTCGACCGGCACACTGGCATCGAGAACGAAGAGGATCAAATCGGCTTTGCTCGCGGTGTTTATGGCTCTCTCAACACCCATTCTCTCCACCTTGTCGTGCGTTTCCCTTATACCTGCGGTGTCTATCAGCGTGAACGTCACGCCTTTGATCGTCACGAACGCTTCTATGGTGTCCCTCGTCGTACCTGGCAACTCCGTCACGATTGCTCTCTCTTCGTTAAGCAGTGCGTTCAGAAGCGTGGATTTACCAACGTTCGGTTTACCGACGATCACAATCCTCAAACCCCTTGACAGAGCGAGCCTGTCATCGACGTTCTTCAAAGACTCGTTCACCCGATCTAGCAAACCTGACAATTCGTTTTTCAGCTCTTCCGGCGTTGTGAAAACTTCGTCTGGATAGTCGAACTCCACCTCAATCCGGGCAAGCACACCGAGCACGTCTTGCCGCAAACGCTCGACAAAATTTGCCAACCTTCCGGACAAATTTGCTGCAGCCATTTTTACCGCACTCTTCGACGTGGCTTCCACGATCTGTTTCACAGACTCGGCCTTCGTCAGATCAATTTTCCCATTGAAGAAGGCCCTTTTCGTGAACTCGCCGGGTTCTGCGAGCCTTGCGCCCAACTTGAGAAACCTCTCCAGAACCATCTGCGTCACGATGGGACCACCGTGACACATAACTTCAACCATGTCCTCGCCTGTATAAGAGTGGGGTGAGCTGTAGAACACTAAGACTACTTCGTCGATGGGTTGACCGTCGTCGTCCACGATGAAGTTGTGATAAATTCTGCGTGGCTCAACGGAACTGAGTCTCTTCCTCAGGGATTCAAGACAGATCTTCCAGGAATCTGGCCCACTCAGACGGACGATCGAAATCGCTCCGATGCCTCTGGGACTCGCTATGGCAACAATTGTGTCGAACAAACTCTCAGCTCCCGCTGAGAAGTTCAGAGACAATCCTGTTCACGAGTTTTCCGTCCGCTCTGCCCTTCACTTGGGGCATGATCGCCTTCATGGCAACGCCCACATCCTTAGGGCCCTTCAGATTCAGCTCTGAGATGACTTTCTTCGCAATCTCCTTTATTTCCTCCTCGCTCAACTGTTTTGGCATGTAAGACTGGATCACCTCGATTTCCTGTCTTTCTGCCTGAGCCAGATCCTGTCTGCCGCCCTTCTCGTACATCTCAATGGCTTCCTGTCTTTTCTTTATTTCCTTAGACATGATCTGAAAAATATCCTCGTCTGTCACCGGAGTCATCTTCTCAACCTCGAAGTTCTTGATGGCTGCCAGAAGCATCCTCACCGTTCTGAGTTTTACTTCGTCTTTCGCTTTCAGTGCTTCCTTTAGATCTTGATTCAGCCTGCTTTTCAGATCCACGAAACCACCTCCATTACTCTATGACCGAAACTACTCTGAGACCTTTTTCTCCCAAGAGGTCTATCGTCTCACCACTCTCAATTCTCAGAATGGGTCTCAACGGATTTTTCCTGTTCACCCCGACCACGACGCCCTTTCTTCCATCGTTCAGAACAACGGTGGTGCCTATTGGATACAGCCCCAGGACCGAAACCAAAGCCTGAACGACCTTCGAATCAAGCTTGTCAAGAGAGGCCAGTTTTATGACCTCGGTCATGGCCTTGTAGGGGGTCCAGGAAGGCTTGTAAGACCTGTTCGAGATGAGTGCGTCGTAGATGTCTACAACGCTCACGATGCGCGCGAACAAACTTATCTGTTCATCAATTAAACCTGCGAGATAACCACCTTCCATCGAGCTTTTCGTGATGATCCCTCACGGCACTCACGACACGATCGTCGTTCAAGCCAGATTTTCGAACTATCCGCTCACCGAACGCAACGTGCTTCTTCATCACCTCAAATTCTTCTGGGGTCAGCCTGCGCGGCGCAAGCAGTATCTCTCTGGGAATCAAGACCTTTCCCACATCGTGAACCATCGCAGCGAAAGCCAGATGTGATAGTTGTTCCACCCTCAAACCCAGCTCCATTCCGACCAGAGAGCTTATCATACTGACGTGTACCTCGTGCGTGTAGGTGTAGTCCTCGTCGGTCTGCTGAACGAGAAAAACCAGCGAAATCTTCTCACCATAGTTACTCATGATGTCGCTCAGCACAGTTTGTGAAACTCTCCAGACCTGTTCACTCTCTATCTTGAACTTTTCAACGGCGGACCTGAACACCCGTTGTATTTCCTGCTTCGCCTGCTCTATTTTCTCAGGTTCTACCAGCGGCGGAACAACTTCTTCGACCTTCACCCAGATTCTGTTCAAACCGTTGTCTTTTAGTTGTTCAATCTTGTCCAGCGTGATCTTGTCCCCAGCTTTGATCAAAACCGTGCCATCCGGATTACGTACGGTCTCGAGCGATATCTCCACACCTGCAAGCGATTCAACACTCTTCAATATGGCT
Organism: Pseudothermotoga sp.; assembly: GCA_003510135.1. GTDB lineage: Bacteria > Thermotogota > Thermotogae > Thermotogales > DSM-5069 > Pseudothermotoga_A. The sequence continues at coordinate 20,211 of DOKY01000002.1, read as the reverse complement.
TGCATAGGCTCAAGATCCAAGAACTTTCACCACCTGATCCTCACTTCCTACAGGTACCACACACGACCAGTGCCACGCCCTCTCAGAAATTTCTCTCCAAAGACTCCTGACCTGTCTCAAGGTCACCGCGTCTACTCTCTTCAGCATTTCATCCAGTGGCACGGGTCTACCTCTGGAGATGATGGATTCGATGACGTAGCCGAAGATGCCCGAGACGCTCTCTGTAATCATCTGAAGCTTGCCGATCAATCGCTGTTTGCCGTAATCGAACTGATCTTTCGAGATATCCTCTTTCATTATCTTCCTCAGCTCTTCGACGTACCTTTCAAGCTTGTCGGGGCTTGCACACGCGTACACTCCGAAGATTCCCCCATCGTTCCAAAGCGTGTTCACAAGTTCCACGTCGTAGACGAGTCCAAGTTGTTCCCTGATCCTTGTGAAAAGGACCGAGCTCATCCCGCTTCCCAGTAAAGTGCTCAAAACCATGAAGGCAGGGTAACGCTCACTCATGACTCCGAAGTCCAAACGTGTGCCACCGATTATATGAATCTGTGACAGATCGTTCTTGGCCTCACAACTGATCCCTTCCGGTTTGAAACAGGGGCTCACGTCCGGAGGATCCACTTCTCTGTTGTGCCGCTCGAGGATCTGTGTTAACTTTTGCAAAACACTCTTCGTGATCTTTCCAACCGCGACTATTTCGATATTTCCATAGTGCGTAGAATGAAAATTGAGTACTCTCTGCCTCGTGAGTTTCTCAACAGTTTCTTTGTAACCACTCACCGGCCTCGAATAAGGTTCCTCGAGGTACGTCCTGGCGAAAAGGTCCTGAACTCTGCTCTCGTAGTCCTCATCGTAAGTCTTTATTTCCTCCACGATGACGGATTTTTCAAGTTCGATTGATCTCTCTTCGAAAAGGGGATAGAAGACAATTTGAGAGAGTACTTCGATCGCTCTCTCGTGATGGCTGTAGGGCACCTTCGCAAGATACACTGTGAAATCTTTGGTTGTGAAAGCATTGAGACTGCCACCCACGACCTCGAGACTGAATTTCAGCGTGAATTCGTCGAACTTCTTCGTTCCCTTGAACGCAACGTGTTCAATGAGATGGGCAACACCAGCCTCATCTGGTGATTCGCTCGCGGAGCCGGCCGGTACAACGAACGCAAGTGACAGAGTTTTGACGGATGGAATGGGCACGAAATAAAAGTGCCCATTCCGAACTGGCAGCGTTTCAATTCTCAAGTGACATACCTCCGTCTCAGTCTGACCCTGATTTCGGATTCCTCCTGCTTCGGGTAGGCCTTCTCTCGTCTTGGCGGAATCTTTCCGTTCTCGTCTGAGAACTCCTTCTCTCTCCTGACTGGCCCGATGCCACCTCCTCGAACTGGAGCCTCCCAAGGTTATCTATGTTGGACACCTTGACTTTCAGCGTGTCACCAATCTTGAGCGTCTTCAGATTGCTCAAGAGCTTACTTTGATGCAGCAGTCCGATCTTTCCAGCTCCAACTTCGAGAAACACGCCGAATGGTTCTATGCGTGTTATCTTACCTTCAAAGACGTCGCCAACCGCTATCTCTTTGACTATTTCATTTATCCTTTTGATAGCCGCGTCGACCTTTTCCTCGCTGCTACCGATCACGCTCACGCGCCCTGTCTCGTCGTCCACCGATATCTGGACGTCGAACTCCTTGATGATACCCTTTATTATTCGTCCCCCAGGGCCGATGACCTCACCGACTTTCATTGGATCGATGATAGTGGTCTTGATGACGGGTGCATAGCTCGAGAGACTCGATCTTGGCCTGTCGATCGTGCTGTACATCTTATCGAGCACGAACATCCTCGCCTCTTTCGCCTGCATGAGAGCTCTGTACAAAAGTTCTCTCGAAACTCCGGAAACTTTGCAGTCCATCTGGAATGCCGTGATGCCGTCACGCGTTCCGGCAACTTTGAAGTCCATGTCTCCCCAGTGGTCCTCTGCGCCCATGATGTCGGTCAACACGACCACAGCATCCGGTTCCAAGATCAATCCCATCGCCACACCGGCAACGTGCTTTTTCACAGGAACCCCCGCGTCCATGAGAGCCAGCGAACCCGAACACACGGTCGCCATGGAAGAGGAACCGTTGGACTCCAAGATTTCGGAGACAACCCTTATCGTGTATGGAAACTCGTCCTCGCCTGGCAGAACGAACTTGAGGGCACGCTCCGCCAGATGTCCATGGCCGATCTCTCTTCTGCTCGGTCCTCTCAAAGGTTTAACCTCACCGGTGCAGAAAGGTGGAAAGTTGTAATGCAGCATGAAACGCTTCGTGCCCTCTTCGAGGATCGTGTCGACAATCTGTTCGTCCATGGGCGCTCCGAGCGTCACAATGCCGAGACTCTGCGTTTCACCTCTGGTGAACAGTGCCGATCCGTGAACTCTCGGAAGCAGACCGATCTCACAGGTTATGGGTCTTATGTCCTTCGGCCCTCTGAGATCCAGTCTTATACCCTCCTCAACGATTATTCTCCTCATCCTGTGCTTCATCAAATCTTCGTACAGATCCTTGAGCTGAGCTGCGTACTGATTCAAAATTTCTTCGGAATACTTCTGCTTCAACTTCTCAAGGATCGATTCGTAGTACTCGCCTACGGCTTGTGCTCTGGCCTTTTTGCCCTGCGTGAGCAATCTGTTGCGTAGCTCATTCGTATCCACGAGTGCGCGGAAATCTCCTTCGATGTCCTCCGGCAACTTCACTTCCTCGATCTGTGCCTTGGTCACGTTGAACTCGCTGAGAATATCCTGTTCGAATTCGACGATCTGCCTGATCGCATCGTGAGCTTTGAAGAGCACTTCAACCATTTGCTCTTCGCTGACCTCTTTCGCCTCACCTTCCACCATGGTTATGGCATCCGCTGTACCCGCAACAACGATGTCCAGAGAACTTCTCTCGAGCTCTTCCTCGCTGGGGAAGAAGACAACCTGTCCGTCGACGAGACCTACCCTCACTGCGGCGACCACGCCGTTGAAGGGTATGTCCGACAAGTTCAACGCCAAAGAGGCCGCCATCACGCCCACGACATCCGGTGGGTTGCCGGGGTCAGCGGAGAGAACAGTCACAACGACCTGAACTTCGTTGCGCAGATGTTTTGGGAAAAGTGGCCTTATAGGTCTATCAATCGTCCGTGCTGAGAGGATCGCTGTTTCACTCGGCTTTCCCTCACGCTTCACGAACCCACCGGGTATCTTGCCAGCCGCGTAGAAACGCTCCTGGAATTCAACCGTGAGCGGCACGAAATCGATGCCCTCCACAGCTTGATCTGACATGACCGCAGTTGCAAGCACGGTGCTGTCCCCAACTCGTGCCAAGACGGCACCGTTGGCCTGTTTAGCCACTCTCCCGTGTTCTACATAGAATTCCCTGCCCAGAATGACACGTCGCCAGTACTTCAAAACCATCACCTCTCAAGATGAAACTAAAAGCGGGCCAGCGCCCGCCCTCGTTTCGCTCTGCTTTTTCATTTCCTCAGGTTCAACTTCTCGATCAAATTCCTGTAGGACTCGGGATTCACTCGCTTCAAATACCTCAACATCTTCCTTCTTCTTCCAACCATCTTCATCAGGCCTCTTCTGGAATGGAAGTCCTTCGGATGGACCTTCAAATGCTCGGTCAAATGGTTGATCCTTGCTGTGAGCAACGCGATCTGGACCTCCACTGAGCCCGTGTCCTTCTCGTTGATCCTGAACCGCTCGATGATCTGTTGCTTCTGCTCCTTGTCCACAAGCACACCTCCATCTGCTCAGCCTTCAGCCCAGAAGGGGACTGCACCCACATCCGAGCCGAGGTCTGGAGCGGGCGACGGGGGTCGAACCCGCGGCCCTCAGCTTGGGAAGCTGATGCTCTACCACTGAGCTACGCCCGCTCACCAAAATCAATTATATCACCGATTGGCGGACTGTGAATACTTCCTCTTCACTTTTTCATACCAAAACTTTCAGATCTGGTTAGATCCTTCTTCGAGCATTTGGAGGACTCGTTCCGCGTTTTTGTCCTCTAAGATCAATCTGAAGAACTCGTACGCCTGCAGATCAATCTCGCCCGTTCTGTTCAGAAAGTACACTTTGACCTTTGTCTTGAAGAGCGCTTTTTCCTCATCGGACATCGAAGCAACGTGCCTGACGATCTCAAGCAGCGAGGCATCCTGCGCACAAGCATTTGCGATCTGCAGGAGTACATCTTCCATCCATCAGCTCTGCTTGGTCGTCACGAACACCTTGAAGGATATACCCGTGCGTGTTTCGTTTTCGATCTTGGCTTCCATGAAACCGGGTACCATGTAGATATCCTTATCGTTCTCGTTGAGAAATCTCCTGGCCACGGCGATCGCCTTGACAGCCTGGTTCACGGCCCCCGCACCTATCGCTTGGATCTCAACTCTGTCGGCCTTCGACAAAGCGCCTGCTATGGCTCCTGCAACTTTGTTAGGGTTCGAACTCGAACTGACTTTCAAAATCTCCATTCGACCAATCCTCCTTGATCTGTAAAAAATCTCGTGCACAGTACCTTTTGGTGCTGTGCTACGAGTGATTTTACCACATATTTATGTTATTTCAACCGCACGCAAATATTTAGCTGCCTCTTCCGGTGGCATAGGATTTATATAAAACCCTGATCCCCACTCGAATCCCGCGACGTTTGTCAGACGGGGAACAATCTCTAAATGCCAGTGATAGTATTCCTCTCCCTCGTTGTTGGTCGGTGCCGTGTGTAACATGAAATTGTACGGTGGGTTATCCAGAGCAACAAAGATACGATACAATGTGTTCTTCAAGATCTTCGCAAAATTGTTCACTTCTCTCTCGTTTATGTCGCCAAAACTGTGCGCGTGACGCTTCGGTATTATCCAGGTCTCGCAAGGGAATCTTGCTGCGAAAGGTTCCAGCGAAACGAAGTCCTCGTTTTCTTCAACGATCCGCTCTTTTCTCTCCAGTTCTTGACTGACAATGTCACAGAAAACGCACCTTTCCTTGTAAGAGTAGTACTCCCTGGAACCAGAAAGCTCTTCCTGGACTCTTTTCGGAACTATCGGCAGTGCTATGAGCTGACTGTGCGGATGCTGTAGAGACGCTCCAGCATCACGACCGTGGTTCTTGAAGATCAAAATGTATTCAACCCTCTTGTCCGCCGAGATGCTGTCATAGCGCTGCTTGTAAGCCCACACCACTTCCTCCACTTGTTTGTAATCCATGAGGGCAAGGTGTGTGTTGTGATCGGGCGTTTCAACGATCACTTCGTGATAGCCAAAGCCGTCCATCGCGTCGAACATACCCACACCGTACCTTCTGGGTGAAAGGTTGGGATTCACCGCTCCAAATTTGTTGGGCACGACCCTCACCCACCAGCCGGGCGTGTTGGGTGCGGTGTCTGGAGGCCTGAACGCGAGGACTTCAGGGGGCGTGGTGTGTTCGTTACCGTAATCGAACGGACAGAACGCGGGTTTCTCTTCAACCTTTGGGCGGGCGAAATCGTGCGGCCTTTTGGCTCGCTCCGTAGCGATGATGACCCACCTTTTCAGCACAGGATCTTTCCTGAACTCAGGCATTCCTTTTCCTCCTCACACCCTTCTCTTTTTCAAAGCTTCCTGGTAGATTCTCATGTACTGCTTCGCCGACCGCTCCCAGGACACGTCCGTCTGCATCGCGTTCTGAACGATTTTCTTCCAGTGCTGTTTTTCGTTGCTGTAGAAATGAACTGCCCTGGCAATGGTTATGAACAGATGTGCGGGATCGTACTCTCTGAATCCGAAGCCGTTGCCCAGGCCAGTTTCCGGATCGTATTCTTTCACGGTGTCAGCCAGACCGCCGGTGTAGCGGACTATCGGGATGGTACCGTACCTCAGACTGTACATTTGACCCAGTCCGCACGGCTCGTAGCGAGAAGGCATCAGGAACATGTCACAGCCTGCGTAGATCCTCTGCGCAAGTTCTGTGTCGAACTTTATGTTGCTGGAAACTTTGCTTGGGTACTTTTTCTGAAGCTGCTGGAACATCTCTTCGTACTTTTTCTCACCCGTACCGAGCACAACGAATTGCACATCGAAGAGAAACATATAATCAGCGATTTTCTCGATGAGATCCAGCCCTTTCTGATCAACCAGCCTGTTTATCATTCCAATCAACGGTACATCTTCCCTGACCGGAAGGTTCAGATCTTTCTGCAGCATCTTCTTGTTTTCATACTTCTTCTCTATGCTGTTGATGTCGTAGTTGACGTATATCCTCTTGTCCGTGGCAGGGTTGAACTCCTCGTAGTCTATCCCATTCAGTATTCCGTAAAGGTCTTCCGATCTGAGCCTCAGAACACCGTCGAGTTTCTCTCCGTACTCTTCCGTCTGTATCTCCTGAGCATAAGTGGGGCTCACCGTTGTAACGATATCACTGAAGAGAATCCCACCCTTGAGGAAGTTGATCTTTCCGTAGAACTCAAGCCCATCTATGTTGAACAGATAACCGGGCAAGCCAGCGAATTTCATGTAGCTCGGACTGAAGATGCCTTGATAGCCGAGGTTGTGAATCGTGAAGATGATCGCCGTGCGACTGAAGAACGGATCCATCCTGTAGAGTGTCTTGAGATAGACGGGCACCAGCCCAGTCTGCCAATCGTGTGCGTGCACCACGTCGAACCGTTCAGACAAATGTCTCATGGCCTGAATCGCTGCGGCCGAGAAGAATATCGCCTGTTCAGCCAGATCGGGGCCTTCGTAGACGTTCTCTGCGGAAAAGTAATACTCGTTTGCGATGAAGTAGACCGTCACGCCGGAGCCCGGAAGCTGCGATTTGTAGAGGTCGAAAGTTTCCTTGGTCTGAACGTTCTCCACAGGAATGGATTTGGCAACTTCGCTCAGCTGGTAGCCGAACTTTTGACTATTCTTCAGTACGATCTTGTGTAACGGCATGAATATCGTCACCTTCGCCCCACTTCTGTCTAAGGCCTTAGGTAGAGCACCGAGCACGTCCGCAAGGCCTCCCACCTTGGCGAAAGGATAGACCTCGTAAGCGATCATCGCAACCTTCACGGTGTTCACCTCGCTGTCGAGATTATAGCATAGTCCTGTTTGACCCTGAAAAAGCCGCTGATAAGATCCTCAAAACCGAGCTGGACAAAGAATTCTTCGTTTCTTAATCCAAACTTCACATAAGGTCTCAACGGAAGCTGGTAGGAAACATGACCGTTGAAATCGACCCTCGCCCAGTACTCTTCAGTTTCACCCTGAACCATGCCGAAGCTCACCGCAAAACTGTCCAGACCCAAAAAGCCATCGAAGCTTCCCAGATCCGTTTTGGCCGCAGGTAGAACCATTCGTGTAGAAAAATCCAGTCCCGAGGAACTCACCTTCCCACGCAGCTCGAACAACAGTTGCCTGAACGCGAACGCTTTCGAAAGTTCGAAATACATGTCGGGCAACAGTTGAACCGTGAAGGAAAAATCCGCGAACCTGTGCAGATGTATCGGACCACCGACGGTTCCACAGGCGTACCCGAGTGCGAACTTCGGCGTCAGCCCACCGGGTTCGATGACAAGACCCAGCTTTGAGAAGAGCACATCGTTCCTCAGTGCACGATAGTTCGAATCAGACACGATCATGTCGAAAGTAACGGATTCGTTCGTTCCCGTGAGAGATATCGCCAAACGACCTGAAGAGGTGAACGACAGATTTGCCCGAAAAGATCTCGATGTCTTCAGAAGATCCAGTGTCGCAACGTTTTCGATCAGATCGTCCCAAAAGCCCACGTACGTGCCGACACCCCAGTCGTTCTCAACTGGATCGATGTAGGGAAAAGGCAGAACGAATCTGAGTTTCATTGAATCGTAGACTCTCTTTGGAACCAGCGTCATCTCCTCGGGCCTTGAACCAATCGCGTTCAGCACTTCAGCCACAACGGCGCTTCGAAGGATCGTTCGCCCGGGCTCAAAAAAGAGTGCATACCCACCCGGTAGAGGCTTGATGGAAAAGATTCTGTCTTCCCACTCCACCGCTGCTACACAGTCTCTCACTCCGAGTTCGTAAACCTGATTCGTGGAGAGATCGAGTTTACAAGCGCGAAGTTCATCGTCTTTTTCAGCCACAAAATAGAGTGTGTCGTTAACAATGACTGGTGAGAGCTTCGCCTTCCCATCCTTCGTCAGCCTTGCCACAGTGCCATTTCTGAGCAGATAGAGATCGATGCTGCTTTCCTGTTTGGCCGTGAGCACGACACAGTTTCTGGACGCCGCAATTTGTAGTGGAACGAGCTCCTGGGGAATTCGAAGCTCTTGCGTTGAGGATGTCTCAGTGTTGAAGATCTCGATCTTTCTGACATCGTTGTGCTGAACGATCAGCGCTAGCTTGTCGTCGTCCATCCAAGCCACATCGATGACGTGCTCGACGCTCGTTTCTCTCAGAGCACCTTTCCACAAGTACAACCTGTTGACGTACCTGCCATCTTTCACGGTTCTTCTGACGATCGCCAGCTGTCGCTTCGAATTGACCGCAAAACTCACGATGCTGGAAACCTCAACGAGTTTGTGGTTCCTGCCCTCAAAGATGTCGTAGAAGTAAATCGCACCCGCCTCGTCATACCCACTGAAAGCGTAGTACACTCTCCAGAGCTCCACATTCAGCTTGCTCGGGATGAGAGACAGACCCGTCAACATCTCCCCTCGCACATTAACTTCGGCGGTCAGCCAACTTCGAACTTCCTCAGAGGAAGCGAACCGTCTCAGACTTCTGTGAAAAGTTGCAAGTGGATCGTTCGAAAAAACTTCGATCAGTTCGTTCACAGTACCCTGTCTTTTGTTCTCGAGCGACTTCAAGAGCGTGTATCCCAGCGTGTAACTCGCCCCGCCTGGCGTGAAGCGAACCGTGTTGATGGAAGAAGCGAACTTCAGACCTATATCGCTGGCCAACGCGTTTTTCCGGTAGAGCTCGAACAGCACATCATTCGCCCTACCCTCACCTTCCCTGGATTCATGCATGATCGCCACACCTTCGTGCAGGTACAAAGGCGTCAAGACCGATTGAACCGCCGCGGGCACAGCATGGCCGAAGATCCTCAACCAACCGATGTACGGGGAGAACTGGCTTGCCAGAAAGATGTGTGCGAGTTCGTGAACGAAGCAAAAGACGACCCAATCTTCATATTTGGGAGTGAACTGATAAGGGCTCATATCGCTCACATAGATAACGATCACGTTGTTAACGATGTTTGCGTAACCGTTGGAAAAGTCAGACTTGAGTAGATAGACCTTTGGTCTCGTACGTGGCGGGCTTTTGAACTCCAGCATGAAGCGCTCAAAGATCCCGTCAGCTACCCGGTAGAGTCTGTACGCCGCCAGTTCTAAACCATTGTCGTAGAGTATATCCAAGTGTCTGGTCGATAGCATGTTGAAACTGCCCGCCGCCCACAACGTCGAGCACACAACGAGAATCAGCAAGATCAATTTCTTCATACTTCTTTTTCCAGCCTCTTGGTGATGTAGTTCACAACTACTTCGATCGCCCTGTCGTTGTGACCACCCTTCGGCACTATGATATCCGCGTAGCGTTTCGTTGGCTCAACGTACGCATCGTGCATGGGCTTGACGGTTCGCAGGTACTGGTTCACGACGCTCTCGACACTCCTTCCTCTCTCATTCATGTCGCGCATCAACCTGCGTATAAACCTGATATCACTCTCCGCTTCGACGTACAGAGAAAGCTCATAAAGTTCCCTGAGCTCCTCATAATACAGCGCGAAAATACCTTCAACCAGGATCACTCTCTTGGGAACAAAATCCAACGTTTCAACCTTTCTGGTGTATGTGACGAAATCGTACGTTGGGATCCGAACGGCCTCGCCACGGAGCAACTTTCGAAGATGTTCGACCATCAACTGATGTTCTATCATGTCCGGATGATCGTAGTTCAGCAGCCTCCGCTCTTCTATCGTTAGATGGCTCATGTCCTTGTAATAGTTGTCCATAGGCAAGATCGCGCACCTTTCTTCAGTTAGAGACTGCACTATCCTTTTCGCGACGGTTGTCTTTCCCGAACCTGTTCCACCACCTATGCCAATGATAAGCAACGTCGGCCCTCCTCAAACCAAAGCCTTTCTCGATAAAGAATGTAACACAAAACTCGGACTGCGAAACAACCAAGAACCCTTCTCTGAATATAATGTAGCTAGCGTGATCGTGTATCAGCGTACAGGACGGTGGTAACCCTGAGAATTTTTCTCGTTCGGCATGCCAGGACGGACTGGAACGATCTGGGACTGTGGCAGGGTAACTGTGACGTTCCGCTGAACCAGGCGGGTTTTGAAGAGGCTCAAAAGATCGCCGAGAGACTTTCGAAACAGAACGTACAGATCATCTATTCAAGCCCACTGTCGAGGGCTCATCAAACCGCGAAAGTCATCGGTGAGGAGCTTAAAGTTCCCGTCGTTCTGGACGAAAGATTGAAGGAGTGCGAAATATCCCTGTGGAACGGTCTGACGATGCAAGAAACGCTGCAGAGATACGAAAGAGAGTATCGAATTTGGTCTACCGACCCTGTTGCTCAGATAGACGGAGTCGAATCTCTGCAGAACGTTCAAAATCGCATCGTTCTGTTCTTCAATGAATTACTGCAGAACTCCTTCGAGTCGGTTGTTGTGGTGTCTCATGCGCTATCATTGCGCACACTGATCTGTTGGGTTCTGAAACTATCCTTGACCGAGCACAAAAACTTCAAGCTCGACAACGCTTCGATAAGCTTGATCGAGATCCAAGACAGGGTGAGACTGGTTTACCTGAACGACACGTGTCATCTGGATTAAAACCTCACTTGACCTGCGGAACCGTCTGGTTCAATGAAAATTCTTGATACTTGGCAGATAGGATTTTGCCAGCATACACACAAAATTGGATTTCAAAGTTCGCTAAGCAGTCCCATTGTCTCCAATAAGATTTCGGAGTGCTTGTTCTGGCAGACCCATGTTCAGAGACATCAAAAGTGGCGTGGTGACTTTCTTCTTTTTTGGTCGTTGGCTGACAATGAAGTGTACGTGGAACTTAAGAAAAGGTATCAGCTGAGTCTGGAAAGCATGCTGTGAGACAGAGTCCAACGGGACTGTTTGTCTTGTTGGATTCTACACAAATAGAGCAAACCTGGCGAGATGTGAGAGTGTTGTGCGATCAATCCATACTGCGAGATCCTGCTTTGCGGTGGACTGCTTCCCAACGGGTCAAAGGAGGTGCGATCGTGAAATCACCACAAGAGATTCAAAAGATTATCGTTGAAGAGGTTTCGGTAAAGAAAGCGAAACTCGGTCTCCTGCCGATGACGCTATTGGCCATTCTCGCGGGTATGTACATCGGTTTTGGTGGCATCATGGCACTCACCGCCATGACACAAGTTGAACCCTACGGACTGAAGAAGGTCCTCGGTGGGGCAGTGTTCACCGTGGGACTCATGCTCGTGGTCATAGCGGGTGCAGAACTGTTCACTGGGAACGTGCTGATGCTGACGTCGGTCTATGCGAGGAAGATAACCGTCAAGCAGCTGCTCAGAAACTGGATCGTCGTTTACGTGTTCAACTTGATTGGCTCACTCCTGATAGCCTGGATGCTCCTCAAAACAGGTCTGTGGGGTAACAAAGAAGCCATCAACGACTTCGGCAAAGCCGCGGTCGCTGTTGCGAATGCGAAGGCAACGCTCACTTTCAGTCAGGCGTTTTTCCGAGGAATGCTCTGCAACATTCTTGTGGATCTGGCCGTCATACTCGCACTTGCCGCAGACAGTGTCGAAGGTAGGATCCTCGGCATCTTTTTCCCCATCATGACCTTCGTTGCCATAGGCTTCGAGCACAGTGTGGCCAACATGTCCCTGATTCCGATAGGCCTTTTCATAAAGGCGGCCTCGAATTACGGTCCAGAGACATTGAACTGGATGAGCTTCTGGAAAAACATCTTCGCAGTTACGCTGGGAAACATTGTTGGACCTGGCATCTTTCTGACAGTCTTTTATTATCTGAGCTACTATAGACCTTCGCAGTCCCAGCCCAAAAACTGACTTTCCTCCACGTGCTCATATGATCCGAGCCGCACTGTGAACTTTGCGGCTCGGACTGTTTCAGACACAGTCTTTTCAAAACAATCTCTGACTCGCCCTCGGACCGGGAGTTTTATCGTACGCCTCAATGGGCCAGAACCTGTAGACGTACTCGTACCTGTCTGTTTTTACGCTTGGATCTCTGGGCACGTGGAAAAGATCGTGCACAGCCGTGACGTACCTGTAGAAATCATTTCCTTTCGGCACCAGTTCAACAACCACGTTGAACATGATGCTGTATCCACTCATCTGGTCGTAGAAAAGCAGTGTTGCGCGCGGATCTTTCAGAACGTTCCTGTAGCTTCTCTTGTAAAACATCTCTATGCTGGAGAGAACGTTTCTATCGAAAAGGTCAGGATTTTCGTAGAGTTCCAGAAGGAACTGTATCCTTTCTCTGAACGTCTCGTTGGTGCCTTTTTGTTTTGCGAGATCTATGAGTTCCATAGCCCTGCTTGCGAGCCTATCAAGATGCTCTTCTTTTGGTACCAGGCCAAGGCCTTTGATGCAACTGTTGATTGGAAACTCTTCTTCATCAGAAAATGTTGACATGACCACAGTGTGTGGTGAAAAGTTGGGCACACCCTTCTCTAAACCGAGAAACACCTTCAAGCTTTTTGCTCGAGTCTGGATCTGCCAGTTGAAAAACGCTTCGTCCAGCTCGTGCAGTCTGTAAGTCTTCTCCTGTCCTCGAACAGTCAAGTGAACCACGCCGTTTTCAATTCTCACACTATTCCCTCCTGTCAGAGATTTTCGGATTGAGTATCCTCTCGCTCGCCACACCCAGAGACATTATCGAAAAAGACGCCAGAAAGATGGCCAGACCAGGGAAAAGAATCCACCACCAGGCGCCAAGAACGAGCGCGTTGCAGGTCCTCGCCAGACTGAGCATCTTTCCCCAGGACACGACGCGTGGATCGGAAAAACCTAGGAACGAAAGCCCCGCCTCTGCGAGCATTGCGCCGGCGGCTGAGAAGGCGGCGTTCACTACGAGCACCGAATAAGCCGCCGGCAAGAGGTGCTTCTTCAGGATGTACCACTTACTGGCTCCGGCACAGACGGCGGCCTCGACGTAACCTCTCTTCTTCTCAGAGAGTACGATCGCGCGGACGACCCTTGAAATGCCTGCCCAGCCGAAGACGACGAGCACAAACACAAGCGTCCAGAAGCTGCTCCCAAGATAGGTCATGATCATAATCATGATGGGTAAACCCGGCAGTACCATCACGAAGTCGACGATTCTCATGATCAAAACATCGACTCCTTTACCAAAGGTCGCAGCGGTGACCCCCAGGAAGCCTCCTATGACGCTCACACCAATTGCCGTGAGTGCTCCGACGGTGAGGGACGTTCTGGCACCGTAGACGATCTGGCTGAATATGTCCACACCGTACCAGTCCGTGCCCATGATGTGCTGCGGAGAAGGCGGTTGCAACTTTCGGCCCCTCTGCGTGATGTCGTAAGGATCGTAGGGAGCTATCAGGGGAGCAAAGACAGCACAGAAAACCATCACACAGAGAATCACGAAACCAACAGTGCCTTCGAAGGATCGAAACAATTCACGGAAGAAGTTAGGTTTTCGTTTCTTCATTCAAATCTCACCCTCGGATCAAAGGCTGCCTGGAGCACGTCAGCAAGAAAGTTTGCAACTATGATTGAAACGATCGTTATGATGATCGTTGCCTGCAACAGCGGATAGTCCGAATTTCTCGAAGCTTCCAGCACAAGCAGACCCATGCCCTTCCAGGAAAAGATGGTTTCGATCAGCACAGCTCCGCCGAGCATCCCCGCGATGCGCAGTGTGAGCATCGAAAAGAGAGGTCCAAGAACGTTCCTCAGGATGTGCCTCTTTCTTATCTGTCTTTCAGTCAATCCCTTCGCTTTCGCTGTCAAAACGAATTCTTCGTTCAGGATCAGAATCACCATGTTTCGGACATACACTGCAAAACCAGGCACGTTCACGACGAAGATGACCAGCCAGGGCAAGAACGCGTGTCTCAACAAACTGACGAAACTTGAGAAGCCCCTTGCAGAAGGATCAATCATACCCTGAAGCGGGAACCACTCGAGTTTGAAGGAGAACAGCAAGACGAGCAAGAGCGCAAACCAAAAAGTTGGAACAGAATGAAGTGCGAACGCAACGTAACGTACCAGCTTGTCGACAAAAGAATTCCTGTTGCAACCGATGTACACGCCCAAGCTCAGCGATGTGATCATTCCCAGAATCGTTGGCACCGCAGTGAGAAGAAGAGTCCAGGGGAGTCTTTCCAGAACCACACCCACCACGCGCCTGTTGTAAGTGTAGGAAACTCCAAGATCACCCTTGAAGAACTGTTTCAGAAAGCTCAGATACTGTATCAGGACGGGTTTATCCAAACCGAACGCCGATTTTATCTCCTGTTTGACTTCTTCCGGAATCCGGGGATCGCCATAGAAACGCTCTGCCGGGTCTCCCGGCAGAGCCCTTATGAGAACAAAACTCACTGTGACCGCTACGAGGATGGTCAGGATCATCTGAACTATTCTCTTGACGAGGTACGAAAAGCTCATGTGATCACCTTGCGGGCTTCAACGATTTCAACGTCTCAACGTTCATGACACCCTCAGTTGGTGAAACAACCCAACCCGTGAAGTTCTTCACACTGTAAGCCTCGATGTCCACAGGCACAAGCAGGGGAACAACAGGCACAACTTCAGCGAGCAGTTTCTGTAACCTCGCGAAAGCCTCGACTCGCTCCTTCTCAGAGAAGGCTATCCATATCGCCTGAAGGGCTTGGTCCAGCTCTGGAATGTTCACCCCACCGTAGTTGAACCCAACCACCTGACCGTTCCTCATTTCACCTCTGGAGGAGTGCAGATGGTAAAACACCATCTCCGAGTGGCTTCCCAGGCTGTAAGAGTACAATGCGAGATCGAAATCTGCCTTCTTCAACCTGGTGGTGAGACCTTCTGGACCCTGCACGTCAAGCTCAACCTGAACGCCAATGTTCTTCAGATAGAGTTTTATGTACTCCGCCATGTCCATGGCTTTCCTGTCCGAAGACACCAAGAGTGTCAGCTTTCTGCCATCGTAGCTGCTGTTCTTCAAAAGCTCCTTGGCCAGAGAAACGTTCTGCTGAACAACACCAACGCTTTCGTCGTACACTGCCTTAGCCTTCTTCGGGATCAGGCCGAGCGAGGCAACCTCTGCAAGCCCGCTGTAGACCTTCTCAACCAGTTCCCGGTAATTCAACGCGTGCAGCACGGCCTTTCTAAAATTCAGATCGTTCATGGGCGACTTTCTGTGGTTGAACAGAATCACGTTCACGACTCCACCTTCGATGAGGGCCACCTTGACGTTCGGGTATTTGTTCGGATTCTCCATAACTTGTTTCGCAAGCTCTGGATCGAGGTTCCAGAACACGTAATCGTAATCTCCCTTCACAAGGCCGAGGAACCCCATCGTTTCGTCCTGAACGATGTGAAACACCATGCTGTCCAGCCCTTGTGGAGCGTCGGGATGACCCTTGAAAAATTTCATGACAACGCTCTGAGGTGTCAGCTTTTCGAACATGAGTACGCCACTGCCAACAGGATTTTCGATGTTCGGAAATTCGAGTGGTTTTTCAACTTTCTCCCACACTGCCTTTGGAATTATGGGTATCGCCATGGGTGCGAAGGAGAGCATCGACACGTTCATCGTTCGGAACTTGAGCTTGACAGTTCTTTCGTCGATTTTCTCAGCGCCAGTGAAATAGGCCAAGATGGGTCCGAGCGGGAGTCTTTTCTGAAGTATGTAGTTGAACGAGAACACCACATCGTCCGCGGTCAGTGGAGAACCATCGTGAAACTTTCGGTCCCTCAGCTTGAGAATCAGGCTGTTGTCCGAAAAGTCAACCTGAAAGTCCTCCGCGAGCGCGCCAACAACTTGTCCCGCTCTTTCGGTGAGCAACGTTTCGTAGAGATAGCCCACGACGATACGTTCGGCAGCGGATTTCACCAGGAAGGGGTTAAGAGATCTCACTTCTCCGAGGACAGCGACGTTCAGCTGCGAGGAAAAAACAAACGTGGAAATCATAAGAACCAGGGTGAGAAACAGAAATCTCCTCATCACGCGTCCCCCCTCACAGGATTTGTCTGTTATTATTATAAGTGGAGGTGTTCAACTTTGCAAACCGAATGGCTCGGCAAGATGGCCTTTCTGGCACACACCGATTCGGGAAGGCAGGTCCTGATGGATGCGAAAAAGGAGAGTGGAGGGCTCGGTACCGGTCCCAGCCCGATGGAACTTGTCCTTGTCGCACTCACAGGTTGCACCGGCATGGACGTTGTCTCGATCCTTTCGAAAATGAAGGTGCTTGATGAGGTCGAAAGCTTCAGGATGGAAGTCTCTTACGAGCGCGCTCAGGATCATCCGAAGGTGTACACGAAGATCCACCTCAAGTACATCTTCAAGTTCAGAGGCCAGCCCTTCAAGGAGCAGGTTGAAAAGGCCGTTCAGCTGTCGCAAGAAAAGTACTGCAGTGTTGCTGGGATGTTAAAAAAGGCTGCCGAACTGACCTACGAAATCGTTTACGAGTAGGTGGTGCGATGCTCCTGAAAAGTTTCACTTTTCAGGGCGCGGTCGTTGAGATCGTTCAGGACGACATAACCAGACAGGACACCGATGCGATAGTGAACGCTGCCAATTCTTACTTGAAGCACGGTGGAGGCGTGGCGGCAGCCATCGTGCGAGCGGGAGGCGGAGAGATCCAGAGAGAAAGTGACGAATACGTGAAGAGGTATGGGCCAGTTCCCGTTTCACAGGTTGCCGTCACGGGCGCCGGAAAATTGAAGGCAAGGTATGTGCTGCACGTCGTCGGGCCGCGATGGGGTGAAGGAAACGAGCACGAAAAGCTCTACAGGGCAGTGCAAAACGTTCTCAGAAAAGCCGAAGAGCTATCGCTGAGTTCGATCAGCATTCCAGCCATAAGCAGTGGTATCTTCGGTTTCCCAAAAGATCAGTGCGCGGAGATCTTCTACAGAGCAATCTCGGATTTTCTCAAAGAACATCCAGAAACATCTTTGAAACTCATACGGCTTTGCAACATAGACGAAGAAACGAGCAGGATTTTCCTGTCGGTTTTTGAGAAGTACTGGAGGTGAGAGGGTGCAGGAGGAAGAAAAGGAAACGGTGAAACTCTCAATGGAACAGCTCATAATCCTTTTCTTCAACACGATTGCGGCGCGTTGCTGGGCAAGACTTGGTCTCACGAGGGACGAGTATGGAGAACTCAGGCAGGACTTGAAGGAAGCTCGTCTGGGAATCGACGTGCTGGACGCCGTGTTGAAAGCAATGGAGGATGAGCTGGACGACGAAATCAAGAGGGAGCTCGAGGGCGTTGTGGCGAACCTGAAGCTGAACTACGTCAACCAGTACAACAAATCGAAAGAGGCGAAATCATGAAAAAGGCGGGCATTGTTGGGCTTCCAAACAGTGGAAAATCGACTCTCTTCAATGCGCTCACGAACCAGAACGTGCCCGCCGAGAAGTATCCGTTCTGCACCATAGATCCGAATGTGGGCGTGCTCGTTGTTGAGGATGAGAGGCTCACCAGACTCGCAAAAATGGAAGGTTCAAAGGATCAGGTTCATCCCTTTTTCCACATCGTGGACATTGCAGGTCTGGTGAAAGGTGCGAGCAAAGGTGAGGGTCTGGGAAATCAGTTTTTGGACCACATAAGCAAGGTTGACATGATCTTCCATGTGGTGAGATGTTTCAAGATCGATGATGTCTCTCATCCCATGGGCAATGTCGATCCCGCGAGGGACATTGAAATTGTTGAGATCGAGCTGATACTGAAGGATCTCGAGACGGTGAACAGGAGAATCGAGAAGATCGCGAAACAGGCGAAAACGGGCGATGAAAGCGCTCGGTTCGAGCTGCATTTTCTTGAGCGCTTGAAGAAGCATCTGGAATCTGGGAAACCCGCAAGAACTTTCGAAAGAAGCGAGCAGGAACAGAATATTCTCGATTCGCTTTTTTTGCTGTCAGAAAAACCCGTCATATACGTTGCGAACGTGGACGAATGGGGCCTGGAACAAGAACTGGACAAAGTCGTCGAGAAGATGGCAAAAGAAAGATCTTCTGAAGCTATCGTTGTGAACGCGCAGATAGAGTGTGAGGTGAGAGAACTTTCCGTCGAAGAGGCGAAAGAGTTGCTTTCGGCGTACGGTTTCGAAGAGGGTCTCAAAAAGAGATTTCTCGATCACATCAAGCGAGCTCTAAGGCTCATCTGTTTCCTCACGGCAACCAAGAACGAAGCTCGAAGCTGGTTGATACCCGAGGGCACCACAGCGTACGACGCTGCTGGTTTGATACACTCGGACATCCAAAAGGGCTTCATAAAAGCTGAGGTCATCGCCTTCGAAGATCTTCTTCGCTATGCT
Source organism: Pseudothermotoga sp. (assembly GCA_003510135.1). Classification (GTDB taxonomy): domain Bacteria; phylum Thermotogota; class Thermotogae; order Thermotogales; family DSM-5069; genus Pseudothermotoga_A. The sequence continues at coordinate 1,710 of DOKY01000002.1, read as the reverse complement.
TCCTTCAAAGAAGCACGCGAGGCTGGCGCTGTCAAATCTCATGGCAAAGATTACGTGATCAGGGAGGGAGACGTTGTCCATTTTCTGTTCCATGCTTGATCTGTTCAAGAACACACCACTTGTAGCTACTGTGCTTTCTTTTCTGACCGCTCAAGTCATAAAGATCATCACCCACCGCAGCTTGAAAGCCTTCAAGAAGTACGGTGGAATGCCTTCAGGTCACGCCGCAGCGATGTCGGGGCTGGCTTTCACGCTTGGCAGGTGTGTCGGATACGCATCACCCGTCACCGCAGTTGCCGTTGCTTTACTCATGGTCGTGGTTTCAGATGCGGTCAATCTGAGGCCGTACGTTCGTGAAGATCTGGGGCACAGCTGGCTCGAAGCCCTCGCTGGGATCGGTGTCGGTTTCCTCGTTTCACACCTTTTGCCTGCAAGGATTCCACTCTGGTGAAGGAGGATAGGGATGCCTGCAAAGCTTTCCTCTGCGACACTCGTAGGACTGAACGTGTCTTTAGTCGAGGTTGAAGTCGACATCGACAGAAAGAGCGTGATACACGATGTCGATATCGTCGGTCTGGGGGACACGGCCGTCAAGGAGAGTAAAAAGAGAATCAAGAGCGCACTGAAAAATTCCGGTTTCGACTTTCCTCACGGCAAAATTGTGGTGAACTTGGCACCAGCCGATTTGAAGAAGGAAGGATCTCTGTTGGATCTTCCAATAGCTATGGGAGTACTTCAAGCCTGTGGCCATCTGAACAAATGCGATTTTCTGTGTGTGGGTGAGCTGTCTCTGGATGGCCGTATCAGGAAGGTCAAAGGTGTTCTCACAATCCTCGCACAGCTGTCGAAAGAAGGTTTCTCGAAACCGATTGTCGTTCCGAAGGAGAACGAGACGGAAGCCAAGATGGTGAAAAACCTTAAGGTGTTCTGCTTTGAACACATTAAGCAGCTTGTTGAGTTCATAAACGGACTCGTCAAGTACGAACCTGTGAAGTTCGAAGGTCTGCCACCGTTCTCCTACGACGAGGATATAGATTTCGCCGACGTGAAAGGTCAAACACTGGCAAAGAGGGCGCTCGAAGTCGCAGCCGCCGGAGCACACAACGTACTCATGAAAGGAAGCCCCGGTGCGGGAAAAACGATGCTCGCCAGACGCATCTGCACGATTCTTCCTCCACTCTCGGACGAGGAAGCTTTGGAAGTTCTGACAGTTTACAGTGCCGTTGGACAGGCGGATATCAAAAAGTTGTCGAGACCGTTCCGCGCACCACACCACACGGCTTCAACCGTTGCCATCATAGGTGGAGGAAACGATGCGAGACCTGGAGAGATCAGTCTGGCCCACAACGGCGTTCTGTTTTTGGACGAATTTCCCGAGTTTCGACGTGACGTGATCGAGGCACTCAGACAACCTCTGGAAGAAGGTTTTGTCACGGTCGCCAGAGCGAAGGCGACGGTGAGCTATCCCGCCAGGTTCATGCTCGTTGCTGCTATGAACCCCTGTCCGTGCGGAAATTATGGTGATCCGAAGGCAGTGTGCAACTGTTCGCCCTACGACATTGTGAGGTACAACAAGAAGGTCTCCGGTCCGATACTCGACAGGATAGACATTCTCGTTCAGCTTCCGAGGCTCGAACCCGAGGAATATTTTTCGAAGAATTCCTCGGAAAAGAGCGAAAAGATAAGAGAAAGGGTAATAGATCGGAAGAG
>DOKY01000029.1:21156-29074 GCA_003510135.1 Pseudothermotoga sp. | reverse complement strand
CCACCCGAACGTCTCCGACCACGTCTTTCAGCAACATGAAATGCGACTCCTCGAACAACCTTGGCGCAGCGTTTATAACGATCTTTTCTCCGTTCCTGAGCACCGTCAGTTCCACCGATTTACCCTTCCTTATCGTCTGGCTGACGGTGTAACTGTCATAGACCCTTTTGCCGTTGATCTTCAAGATTATGTCTCCATCCCTGAGGCCAGCTTCGTACGCAGGTTTTCCCGGTTCAACGTAAGCCACAGATATTGTGGGTACACCCCACACTGAAACTATCAAAACAAAGAGCATGTAGCCTGCCAGTATGGAGAAGAGTGGCCCGGCGAGGAAAATGAGAAGTCTTTGCCACGCCGGTTTTGAGTACAAGCTCTGCGGGCTCTGCGCTTCTGTTGGGTCTTCACCAGCAAGCTTCACGTAACCACCGAGCGGGAAGACGTTTATCCTGAAAAGCGTTTTCCTGAACTTTTTCTGATAGATCTTCGGGCCAAAACCTATCGCAAACTCATGCACGTCCACCCTGAACAGTTTCGCGAACACAAAGTGACCGAGCTCGTGTACGACCACTACGGCCATGAACACGATCAAGAAGTACACTACAGCCATTCGATCACCTCTTCTGCGAGCTTTCTGCTCTCTTCATCCACGTCCTTCAGATCCTGCAAGTCCCTCGGAGTACCCTCGACCTTTTCAACGACCTTCGCAACGACTCTGGCAATGTCCGTGAACCTGATTCGACGCTGAAGGAACGCCTCTACGCACACCTCATCAGCGGCGTTGTACGCAGTTCTTTTAGCATAATCGTTCTCGATTTCGTAAGCAAGATAAAAAGCAGGATAGCGACTCTTTTCGACTTGCTGAAACCTGAGCTGTGTTTCACCGAAATTCGGCCAGTTTTTGTGTTCGTACCGTCTGTTTGGATATGTGAGTCCGTAGGCGATGGGAACTCTCATGTCCGGAAAACCCAGATGCATCTTGACCGTCCCATCCTTCAAAAACACCGCGGCATGGACCAAGCCTTCTCTGTGTATGAGCACCTCCACCTGGTTCGCACGCAACTGAAACAGCTCACACGCTTCCAGAACTTCGAAACCTTTATTCACCATGGTCGCAGAATCTATGGTAACCCTCCTGCCCATCTTCCAGACAGGATGTCTCAGAACGTCTTCGGGTCTCGCTTCATCCAGATCGTCCAGTTTCCAGTCTCTCAGCGCACCGCCAGAGGATGTCAGCAAGATCTTCTCCACCGAGGGCTCGTAGAGCTGCATCACGGCGCTGTGCTCGCTGTCGAGTGGGATCAACTCACAGGACGTTTCCTTCATCGTCTCTTTGACGAGCCAACCACCGCACACGAGGGCCTCTTTGCTTGCGAGCAGAACCCTCCTCGATGTTCGCAACGCCTTGAGCGTGACGGGAAGACTGACAAAGCCCGGGATGCAAACCAGCACGATGTCTGGTCCGCGATGCTCAAGAAAGACCTCGAGTTCTTCGTAACCATCTTTGGTGCAGATGAGCTTTTCAACCCCGTATTCTTTCGCGAGCCTCTGGGCCTTCTCGAAACTGGAGTGGTACGTTCCCGCCATGATTCGGAAAGATCCGATTTTGTTGATCACTTCCAGCGCCTGGGTGCCTATAGAGCCCGTCATGCCCACGATCACGACGGTTTTTTCAACCATCTGAAGTACGCCACCTTTCCCCGTTCGACAGATATTTTGACTCGCGAGGAGATCGCGATGTTGCTGACCCCATACGGATGTTCACACGGCATGTCCCTGTGAGCGATCTCGTACCTGAACCCCTTCAGTGTGACTCCGTATGCATCTCCAGCGATTGGGATGATGGACCACTTTTCATTCGGATTCGCTTCGAGTTCGGCTTCTCTGGAAACGACACCCACGATCAATTTCTGACTCTTTGCGGTGACCTTGATGTTGAGAGAACCCATCAGGTACATCAGCGCAAGGAGCATGTCCAGCCTCTCTCCCGTCCAGCAGAAAATGTCTATTTCCTTTGCCCCTCTTTCGATCGCCTTTCTGAGTGCGAGCTCGGTATCAATCTCATCCTTTTCTTTTGGAAAGAGGAGCACCTCACAGCCCAGCGCTCTCAGTTCGTTCAGATCGGACTCGTCCAGCGAGTCGCCGTCTCCAACGAACAGATCCGGCACCAGACCGGCCTTTAGGAATCTCTTTGCCCCTCCGTCCACCGCTATGACGAGGTCGTAGTCTTCCAGGTCTACGCCCTCAAAGTCCTCGCAGTCACCGTTCAAAAACAGTGCGCTCCTCATGGAGGATGCCTCCGATCAGGTTCCTGTACTTGTTCACGGTGCGTCTGCTCAGCTCGACACCACGTTCTCTGAGTAAACGTCTCAATTCCTCGTCTGTCGCGCTAGGATTATTTCTCAGTAGTTCGCAGAGCAGAGGTAACAGGAATTTCAGCTCAACGTTCCGGCCGAAAAAAACGCGCATAGGAAAGGTACCCACAGGCGTTTTAACGTACTTGGCAGAAACGGCCCTCGAAACGGTGGAAACGTGCAGTTCCAGCTCATCCGCGGCATCGACGAGTTTGATCTTGTTAGGGTAGACTGATTTTCCAAGCAGGAAATTCACGTTCTTTCTGACGATCATGTTTCCCAGAGAGAACAGTATCTCCTTTCTACGCTTCAGCAATTCGTTGAGATAAAGAAAGATCCTTTCCATCTTCTTGTTAAAACCACCGGAGTAGACAACGATATCTCTGACCTGCACAGACAGATCGTCTCGAATCACCACATCCGGTCTCACGTACGATGCACTTTCCCCAAAACCCGAAACACAGCCTTCGAACAGACCATCGGGTCCAACACTTTTGATTGCGTCGATCAACTCTTCCAGTTTCTCCTGCGTTATGGAGAATTTTTCGCAAATTTCGCTTTTTTCCACCAGAAGCTTTCCAGAATCGTCAAGGTTGTAAATGATGTACTCTGCGATGTGCTCCTCTTTCTCATCCAGCCGAAGCAAAGCAATGAGCTCCATCAGCTCTTCCTGAAGAGATTTTTCGACGCTTCGCAAACGGTTTATCCCTGAAAGTCCAGTCTCTTCGTCTTCCACATCGAGACTCACGTGCGGGAAACTGTCTTTGAGGAACTCGAGAAGTTCTCTCGTTGGAAACTCGACGAACTTGAAGAAGATCTCTCTGTTGGAGAATTCTCTGCTCAGATCGAGTTCCAGCCTCATCGTTCTCACTCCCCCATTACTATACACTCAGAGGATAAGCATGGCGTCTCCGAAGGAGTAGAATCTGTATCGCTTTTCCACAGCCTCTCTGTAAGCCTTCATCGTGAGTTCATAACCGGCGAAAGCAGCCACGAGCATCAGAAGGGTGGATCGTGGCAGATGAAAATTCGTGATGAGAGCGTCCACAATCTTGAATTCAAACGGAGGGTAGATGAACAGATCCGTCTCACCCTCTCTGAGATTCGTGCGAGCGAAGGTTTCGAGTGTCCTCACCACCGTCGTTCCCACCGCGATGATCCTGCCACCTTTTGATTTCATTCTCTCTATGGTTTCGACCACATCCAAAGGTATTGAGTAACGCTCAGCGTGCATTCTGTGCCCCTCCACGCTCTCTGCCTTCACAGGTCTGAAGGTGCCGACGCCCACATGGAGTGTGATCTCCACTATTTTCACGCCAAGCGAACGGATCTTCGCCAGAAGAGTTTCTGTGAAGTGAAAACCGGCTGTGGGGGCAGCCACAGAACCAGCCACTTTGGCGTAGACTGTCTGGTATCTTTCGAGCGGTATCTTCGTTCGAACATAGGGTGGGATGGGTGCCTCTCCCACTTTCAACAGTTCCTCGTCGTTCACGTTGAATTCGATCAGTCTCATCCCTTCTTCACACTTGTCCAGGCATCTTGCCACGATGCCTCCGCTCAGGTGTACCACAACCTCCGGTTTGATTTTTCTGCCGGGCCTCACCAGGCATTTCCAGATTCTTTCATTCACTTTCTGCACCAGCAATATCTCAACCTGCCTGTTCTCAAGCTGACCGAAAAGTCTTGCGGGGATCACTTTGCTGTTGTTCAACACCAGCACATCGTTGCTGGTCAGATACTCGAGAATCTCCCGGAAAATCCTGTGCTCTATAGAGCCCGAGGCCCTGTGAACAACCATCAATCGTGAGCTGTCACGGGGTTCAATGGGCGTTTGGGCGATCAGTTCTTTTGGGAGTTCGTAATCGAAGTCGGACACCTTCATTCGAACAACCTCCTGAGATCCAGTCGCTCTATCTCACTGTTCCACTCATCGAATTTGTCGTTACTAACGACCACGGCGTTCTTTTCAAGCGCAATGGATATGATGAGTTCGTCCGCTGGAGAGTGAAAGTACGTTCTCTCTGCGTAGAACCATTCGCTATCTTCAGCGAAGATATGTTTGATATTCCTGTCGAACACCAGATAGTAAGGATAGTAGAACTCTTCAAAGTTTGCAAGCCTTTCCAGAACGAAATCTATGTCTGAGAGCTTGCCTCTCAACCTTGCAATGTTGCTTCCGTCCAGAACCACAGCTCGAACAGGTCTTTTCAAAAGCGCCGCCCTGACGTAGGCGTGACACTTCAACCTGGACAGGACATCCGCTCTGGAAAACTCGTCAAGTTCTTTGAAGAGTTCGATGAGCGTTTCCAGTTCACTCATGTGTGTGATCCGAATAGAATTGATCTGCTCGACAAGCCAGCCAACACCTTCGTTTCCACCTCTCATGAGAGCGGCTTGAAGCTCGAGAAAATCATCCAATTTCGACTCTGCGAGCAGTTGCCTGGCGTGCTTCACAAAGTTCAGAACGTCTCTGTCGTTTATCAATTCCATCAGCTCGTACGATGGGGGAGGAAACTGCCTTGGTCTCAACCAGAAGAAGGGTTCCAGTCCAGCGATTTCAATCGAGGCGTTGATCTTCGCGAATTTTCTCAGTTTCTCAATCATTGTTCCGGAACCGTACACGAGAGATCGCAGCGACTTTAAAAGTTTCTCGGAAGCTTGCGCGGTTCTGATTGGTCCCAGTGAGTTCTGTAAGAACAATATTCCTGCCCCATCTTCGTCACGAAGCCGGCGCAGGTACTCCAGCTGGTTCTTTCTTTTGATTTGCAATACTCTGAGCCTTGTGAGAAAGCCTGGATCATAAACGTTGAGCTGCACGCTGCTTCACCTTTCGAATCACGAACAGCGTTGCGTATCCTACCGCTATGGAGAACATGGATCTGTAGAGGGAAACCATCAGTGGGGTTTTTATGTGACAGAAGGTGTTGAAGGTGGAAACCAGCGCAACGCTTGTGAACAATTCGAAAACGAAGGACCATTTGAGGTTTGAAAAGCTCAACCACAGAGCGAAGGCAGGATAGCCCACGATCTCTTTGAACCTTGGTCTCACCCAGAACAATCCTTCGAGCACATCGCGGAACTGCCTTTCGAAGTAAGCAACGAAGGCCGTGTTCCCGGAGCGCGACAGATAGTAAAAGCCTGCGACTGCCACCACTGTGATCCCTGCTAACCAGTATTTTTTCAACCACTTCCATTCTCTCACCACGCTCTTAACGATGACGAAGAGCGGAAGAAGCGAGAGAGAAAGCTTCACGCCTCTGTAAACGTCAAGGTCGTTCGCGTACCAGAAATTCCAGAGTGCCGCGTTGGTGAGCAGGCCAAGGATCAGATAGAGCATGGGCAGAAGATACTTTTTCCTGTGCGAGTACAGAAGAACGGTTGCGAGTATGGAAACGACCGAGATGGCTATCGAGCGGTTCCAAAACCAGAGTGGTGCGGTGAGTATCCCGATCAGGGGCTTTTGTGAGGATAAAAGCAAAACCATTGACAGAAAGGCGAGCCACTGGAACTTGAACGGACTGCTGTTCGGCGAAGGGGCTGGTTTTGGTTTTCCAAACTGACGTTCTATACTTTCGAGTATTCGTTGCACGTTCACGTTTTCAAGTGGCTGGATCCAGATCATGTCGATACTTCGCTCCAGTATCGCCCTTCTGAACCTGTAATAGATCATTGACTCGGTGAGTCTCATCTTCTCGACTTCTTCCTGTCTAACGGTGTGTATCCTGAAGAACCTTTCAGGTTGCTTCCTGATAGACTCTATCTTTTTCACGAAACTGGTGCTGTCGTTGAACTCGAGCATACCGATCCAGACACCGAACAGGTCTGCCCGATGCGCGTACGCTTTCGGGTCGTAACCGCTGAAGTCGCCCCTGAACGTCACGTACTCCATGCCGGGCTCGATCTGTTCTGACGGATCTATGATGTGAACGATCTTTCCAGATGGCAGCAAGATCCTGTCATCGTCGATCGAGATTCCCACCGTGTAGGCAAGATCTTTCATGTCGGTCACGAACCTGCTCGGCACGAAGATCACCAGGCACACCAGTGTCGAAACGAAGAAGCCAATTTCAGCGACTTTTTTCAATCTGGAGGGTTCTTTCATTCACCTTCACCTCAAAGGATGGAGCATCGAAAAGTTGCCATCTCAAATACGGCGAGAAAAATCTGAAACCCCCAATGTTTATGACTCTCTCTTGTGGAAAAACAGCGATCCCCGTCAGTCTCTCCAGGACTCTGACGGTATAGGCAACGTTTCCAAACACATCCTCAGCCACTCCGATCAAGAGGTGTCTCTTAGAAGAGAGCGTCAACACGCCTCTCTGCATGTTCATCTTCTGTCCGTCCACGTACAGAAAGTTCTCGAAGGCTGAAAAGTCCTCTGCGTCCATCTGAATCTGGCACATCGAGTCCAGCCATCTGACGTTCATTGTCAGTTTCGGTGGCATCGTGTCTTTCACGTGGAGATCATGGACGACGAGCTGTTTGTCAGAAAAGTGCAGAGCGACGCACCTTCCCGGGTACAGGAAGCGTTCGTCAGATTGCAAACCTGAAGGAAAGAGGAAAGTTTCTTCACAGACCGTTCCGAGTTCAACATCGTTGCTTTCGAACCGGATCTCCCACTCTGGAAAGTTCAACGTCAAGCGGGTCGCGTCGTTGAGAGAGACGATCTCAAGAGTGTGCTGCCCCGGTGGTAGAGCCAGGCAGAGTCCCGTCGTTTGCTTATCGTTCCCGGTGAACGTGAGCTCGAAAGGTTCGTCTTGGAAGATCGCCATCACGACGCCACCGAGTCCGGGAAAACATGAAACGGCGAGTTGATAGCTATCCGTGCGTTGCAAACTGTATTCTCCAATCCCCGAGACTCTCGGAACTTTTTCGAAAAAGTGGCTCAAGAAGAACTCGATCTTTTCTTTGCTGACGGGCTCGACTACCTTTATCCTGTCCGGATAGATCTCTATGGGGTATCTATCCACCAGGAGCTCCACTTTCTCGCCCGATCTCACCATCTCAGAGAGCTTCAGGAACATCTCTTCGGGTACCACGATGTCCGCCAGCTTGGTGCCAACGGTGAAGCCCTGATTGCTTATCAACAATGGCACGTCGGGCATGGGGATGTAGTTGACAATCAGATTGACTGGTTCGTAAAGGTCCACGATCACGTCGATCAACTTCATGTCCGCAGGACACCGGGCCGTGAACTGTTCTCGCCCAGTTTCTGTGAACAGATAGGCTGTCATGTCAAAGGTGTTGATAAGCAACTTTGCGGCCAAACACTGGCACGAGAGAATCAGGAAAATCAATGACAATCTCATGCTCTCAACCTCTCGAGTACTGCTTCGAGCTCTTTCGGCAGCGGTGCCTTCAGTATGACCTTCTCAGGCTTGCTCGGGTGCATGAAACTAATCCTTATGCAGTGCAAGAACTGTCTTCTGAGACCGTAAGTCTCACGAAACTGACGGTTCACGTTCCTGTTTCCGTACATCGTGTCTCCAACAACGGGATTTCCCAGCGCGGCGAAATGCCTTCTGATCTGATGAGTCCTTCCTGTGTGCAGAATCACGCGTACCAAG
>DOKY01000029.1:17403-21021 GCA_003510135.1 Pseudothermotoga sp. | reverse complement strand
GGACGCCGGACGTGTCTCTATCGAGCCTGTGCACCAGATGCGGTGTGAAGCCCTTCTGCCTGCCGTAGAACATGAGGCCGTGTATGAGTGTGGTACCTTTGGTCCTGTCTCCGGGATGCAGTGCGATGCCGGCTTTTTTGTTGAGCGCGAGTATGTCTTCGTCTTCGTAGATGATGTCCAGTTTCAGTGGAACGGGCCTCACCGACACCGTTTGTCGTGAGTACCTCGACAGATCTTCATCGATGCGTACGCTATCACCCGGCTCGAGCTCATAGGCGGGATCTCTGATGATCTTTCCGTTCACGATGACCTTTCCGGTTCGCAACAGTTTGTATATCTCCGAAAGAGGCACGCTCCTGAGTTGTTTTCTTAAAAACCTGTCCAACCTTCCGTACGCGTTTTCCCTGTTGACTGAAAGTTCCAATTTTTCATCTTCTCCTGTACTTCATGTATTCCTTCAATTTTCTTTCAAGTTCCCTCTCTTTTATCTCTTCACGCTTATCGTACTTCCTCTTGCCCTTTGCAAGCGCTATCTCAACCTTCGCGATGCCTTTATCGTTGAAGTAAAGTTTTGTGGGTATCAGGGTGAAACCACCGGCACTCAGTTTGCCTGCCAACCTCTTTATCTCACGTTTATGCAGTAACAACTTTCTAGGCCTTTCCGGATCATGGTTGAAATGGCTCGCGTGTCTGTAAGGGCTGATGTGAAGGTTCAACAAATACACCTCGCCATCCTTTATCCGGCAGAAGGAGTCTTTGAAGGAAACGTTTTTCTCCCTCAGAGATTTCACCTCTGTGCCCTTGAGCTCTATGCCCGCCTCGTAGGTCTCTACTATGTGGTAATCTCTTGCCTTCTTGTTAACCGCGATGATTTCCATGCTGAAGAACCTCCTCAGAACTGGACGCCTTCGAAGTGCTCGATACCTTTCTCGCTGACTTCTACGACATCAATGCGTAGAGCTTCGTATCTGATTTTGTGCTTGAGCAAAAATTCGTTGGCCGCAAGCTCTATCCTTTTGACTTTGGAAAGGTCCACACGTGTTCGTGGAAAGTATTTACTCTTTCCACTCTTAACTTCAACAAAAACGAGGTACCCATCGTACCTCGCCACTAAGTCTATCTCGCCGAAGCGTGTTCTATAATTGCGCGCGATTATCCTATAGCCCTTTCTCTTGAGGAACTTCGCTGCAACCTCTTCGGCTTCCTTCCAGTTCAAGCATGTATTCCCGGCACAACGATGTGCCCGTCTTTCTGCCTCGGAAAGTTCATCTTTATGGTCTCTACATCTTCGAAAGGTCTGATCTCGTCCGCCCTGAGATCACAGTTCGACTCTATGGGCGTGTACATGGGCTCGACACCACTCACCTCCACCTCGTTGAGCAATTCCATGTAAGAAAGTATCTCACGCATGTCCTTCTCGATCGATCTGCGCTGCTCGTCGCTCAGCTGCAATCTTGCAAGGTTCTCAAGGTGCCTGATCAATTCCTCGTCTATCCTGATCAATCACTTTGACCCCCTTCAGCGAATCGACGCTCACGCTCGACGCCCTCAGGTTCTCCTCGACGATCCTTTTGTATATCTCCGTCCTGTATATTTTAACATGTCTGGGAGCGGAGATACCTATCTTCACCTCTGAACCTTCTATCTTGAGCACCACAACCTCGATCTCATCGCCGATTATAAAGCTTTCGCCCACCTTTCTGGTGAGAACGAGCATGCAGGCTCACTCCTTCTGCATCTTTTTGAGGATCTCATTGCTCCTTTTGAGTTCCTCGCTGATTCTGTGCCTGAGTTTGTACTCGCTTCCCTCGAGAAGAACCTGTTTTGCCAGATTTCTGCCTTTGTTGATCACGATGGGGGCAAAGAGGTTCACGGTTGCCTCGCCCGGCACATCGGCGGGTATCGTGACCACCGCCCAGACTTCTATCTCGTCGGAACTCTCGAGCTTGAGCTCTTCCCTGTCTGCCTCACTCAAGTCGAAAGAATAGTCCACCCTCACGAGCCAGGGATTGACGATGGGCAAGGCCACGTTCGGGTCTTCGAGCGAAACGAGCCAGCGGAATGGTCTGGTCTGCTCCAGTTCCACGATGGCGAATTTTCGAAGGTGCTCAAAGCCCGGGATACCTCTTTCGAAGATCAAGATCTTCGATTCGCTAACTTCAACCTCTCCAACCTTTGTTTCACAGAGCATCGTCTCACCTCTAAGATATGTAGTCCACCAGTGTGCTCTTTAGAAGGTTTGCCGCCGACTTGAGCGCTGCGTTGAGAGCGGCCTGCTTCATCGAAAGTTCCGTGACCGCTTCGGTGATGTCCACATCACGTTCCTCGGACAAATGTTCGGTCATGAAGTTGTTCAGATCAACGATCCTGTTCGCCGCCGCTTCAATTATCCTCTGTGCTGCACCAACCTTCGCGAGGTTCTCGGACACGGACTTTTCCAGATAGTTCATCCCCGCGAGGGCCACGTTACTCAGAAATTTTGAATCGTTCCTCTCCAGCGCCTTCAAAGTCATGTCTATCAAGCTGAACACGCTCTGGTTCCCATCGATCACGAAGATATCCTTGACGTTGATTCCGAACTCTAAGGGATAACCGAGCACCATCGTCGTTCTGCTCTTCAGAGCCTCCGGCTTCACCACGATGTTTCCCTCTTCGTTCACAGGGGGGTTGCTGCCATCCAGCCCCGCAAAGATGTAATCCGAACCGACCTGCGTGTTCGCGATCTGAATCAGCTGCTGTTTGATCTTTACTATTTCTTCAGCAATGACGTGCCTCTGATCTGCGGTTAGCGTTCCGTTCGATGCCTGAACGAGCAACTCTCTGAGCCTCTGATAAAGCTCGCTCACCTGCTGGATTGATGTATCGTATCCCCTGACCAGGTTCTGTACGTAGTTCACGTTGCGTTCGTACTGCTGTAGTTCACGCAGTCTGCTGTCGAGGTTCGACGCTCTCGTCGCCAGAACCGCATCGTCGCTTGGATATCTTACCTTGGAACCGGAAGATATCTGATCGTGGAGCCTCGCGATTTGTGTAATGGTTTTTTGAATGTTGTACAGAACTCTTTCGCTCGTCATCCTGTCGGTAACCCTCATACGATCACCTGCCCACCACGCCGAGTTTGTCGATCACCCTGCCGATCATCTCGTCAACGGCCGTGATCACGCGCGCCGCCGCAGCGAACGCGTGCTGGTACTTTATCATGTTGGCCATCTCTTCGTCCAGCGAAACACCCTTGACTCTCTCTCGCTCTTGATCTATCTCCAACTTCAACGCCTCACTGTTGTCCCTCATCTTCTGTGCCGTTTCTGATTCAACTCCCAGCTCGGCGATCACACCGCCGAAGTATTCGAAGAAACTCTCCCTGCCGTCGGCGAGCAACCTCTCGTATTTGGCATCACGCATGTACCTGACCGCGTCAACGTTGCTCGATCCGATCGGTAGTATCGACAGTGCGTTCCAGACATCGTTGGACAGCACTTTGCCCAGGTCCACGGCGAGCGCCTCGGCATTCGCTTTCAAAACGCTCGATACGTCCCAGCTGGGAACGAAATAGAACGGTTCAGTCCTCTCTCTTCTGTTTATCGTGAAAAGCTCGCTCACGCTGAGCTTCGAGCGCAA